>DFHU01000056.1 GCA_002373045.1 Pseudoselenomonas ruminantium
CTGCAGGGTCATATCGTCAAGGAAAATATCTTCCCCTGCTCTAAGCGCAGGTTCCGGAATAATCAGCGCCTGACGCTTATCTGCCTCCGGCATAGATTGCAGCGTATCAATAATGTCTTTCGCAGTCAAAAGCCCCGATACATTGACCGTTGAGCCAAAATGTTTGTTCTCTACCGGCACAATCCGTACCTGCAGATTTTTGACCTGCAAGGATTTCGCCAGTTGTTCCATTACCGGTGCTACGGCGGTTCCCGTCACCACATCAATCACAAAGGGCTCGTCATAGCCATTTGACATGTCAGAATTTTGACTTGTCAAATTCCAGTCATTGATAAAGCTGCGGGTCAGGCCAATGCCGTTATCGAGCTGCGGGAAGCCGTCATAGAATTCGGTTGGCGGCACTTCGCGGCCAGCCAAAAAGTAGAACTCATCCCCTAAGTAAAGGAACGTGCGTCCTTCCTCCTGCTGGAACTTCTTCTGCCACTTCTCCACCATATCAATGACTCTCGCGGCACCTTCGCGGTCAAACTGCTGCAAGGGATAGGGGTCTGTACGATACTTCGTGATACCCACAGGCACAATAGCCATGGACAGGGCATGGGGACGGCGGGCGGCGATTTCGCGGATGGAGCGCTCTAATTCCTCTCCGTCGTTGAGTCCTGCACAGAGCACAATCTGCGTATGGTATTCAGCGCCGGCCTTTTCGAGATTTTCAAGCTGCTCGGTAATCCGCGCCGCCCCCTTGCAGCGCAGCATCTGTGCCCTGAGTTCCGGATTCATGCACTGCACAGACACATAGAGCGGCGACAAATGAAACTGCTCGATACGCTTGAAATCCGCCGGTCCCATATTGGTCATGGTCACAAAGTTACCATAGAGGAAGGACAGGCGGTAATCATCATCTTTTATCGACAGGCTGTCCCGCATATCCGGGGCAATCATATTGACAAAGCAGAAATAGCAGTTATTGGCACACTTGCGAATGCCGTCAAAAACTGCCGATTCGAACTCCACGCCCAATTCTTCATCAAAATCCTTGTCAAAGGAAATGATTTCCCGTTCACCATCAACATGCTCTACCGTCAGATCGATTTCTTCATCAGCCATGGCAAAACTTACATCAATGATATCCCGCAGGGGCTGCTCGTTGATGGCGATGATTTTATCACCGGGAACCAGCTCCAGTTCCTCGGCCAGACTCCCCTCATTTACTCTCGATATTACCCCAGCGTATTCTTTGCTACAAAATCTTGGCGATTTATCGCTTAGATTTTGTGCAATGGCGTGTGGACACGCATCGTGTCCATTAAGCTTGCTCATACATCTTCTCTTTCATTCTAGTTCTAATTAAACAAAGGAGTGATGGAAAACATCACTCCCCTGAGTTTATTCTGTTTATTTAGCGAAGCTATTAGTTAGCTTTCGTGATGGACAGCGAAATGCGTTTACGCTTCGTGTCGATGCGCAGAACCTTAACCTTAACTTCATCGCCAACATGAACAGCTTCATCAGCACGTTCAATACGCTTTTCAGCCAGTTCGCCCATCGGAATCAGGCCATCGAAGCCCGGTTCGATTTCCATGAAAGCACCGAAGTCCGTCAGTTTGATGATTTTGCCTTCGATGATGTCGCCTTCCGCATACTTTTCTGCATTGTCGAGCCAGGGATCACGCATGGTGTCTTTTACAGACAGGGAAATGCGCTTTGCTTCCTGATCGATGCTCTTCACGTATACATCCAGTTCCTGACCAACTTCCAGAACATCAGACGGATGCTTAACGCGATTCCAAGCCAGATCGGAGATATGAGCCAGACCATCTACGCCGCCGATGTCGATGAATGCACCGTAGTCAACGATACGCTTAACCGTACCGCGAACAATGGTATCCGGCTGCAGCGTGGAGAATACTTCGTCTTCCTTCTCAGCGCGAACAGCTTCGAGGAGCTTGCGGCGGGAAAGAACCAGACGCTGCTTGTGTACATCGATTTCGATGATTTCGCATTCAACCGTCTGACCAGCATATACGGACAGATCTTTTACGAAATGCAGTTCCATCTGGGAAGCCGGGATAAAGCCACGGAGACCATTTACGGAAGCTACGAGACCACCCTTAACTACCTGATTGATGGTAGCCTGTACCGTTTCGCCACGTTCCATAATGGCTTCCATTTCCTTCCAGGCAACCATGCGGTCAGCTTTAACCTTGGAAAGGATGCCGCCGTTGTCGCCGCCGAGGGAAACGATGTAAACATCGATTTTGTCGCCAACTTTTACTACGTCCTCAGCGGACTCCGGAGCCGGGTAAGCTAGCTCGCGCTTCGGAATAGCAATTTCCTGCTTGTATCCGATATCAACATAAGCCTCATCGCGCGAAACCTGGATAACTTCACCGGTTACAACGGTGCGTTCCTCAATATTCGGCATTGCGTTTTCGGCCTCTGCTAAGAGTTCTTCCATATTCATCTGTTCTGACACTTTTTATATACCTCCTTGATAATCCAGTCAGGTGTCGAAGCACCCGCTGTAATACCAATTTTTTCAATTTTATCAAACCACTCGTCCTGCAATTCTTCTGCAGTTTCGATATGGTAAGTTAAGCATTTTTCTGCACAAATCTGGGCAAGCCTTGTCGTATTTGCGCTGTTCTTGCCACCAATAACCAACATCATATCAACCTTGGCTGCAAGCTCTAAAGCTGCTTTTTGGCGCTGATCTGTAGCTGTACAAATGGTTCGCTGTATGTGAACATCTCTGGATTTATCCAACAAATGTGTTACAATACTTTTGAATTTATCGCCGGAAAATGTTGTCTGGCAAACAACACCTAACTTCGCACAGGAATCCAGCGCATCTGCCTCTTCCTCTGTTTCGACCACTACGGCCGTTCCGCCCGACCACTCAAAAATACTGTGCACCTCAGGATGCTTCTTTTCACCAATAATGACGACCTTACAACCACTCTCAGCCAATTTTTTTGCCGAAAGCTGGGCTTTTTTTACATGGGGACAAGTCGCATCCACCAATTTTAAGCCACGTCGCTCTGCTTCTTCATAAATTTCCGGGCCCACACCATGGGAACGGATAATCACAGTTCCTTTATCCATCTCTGCTAACGCATCTACCGTGCCAACGCCCTGAGCTTTCAAGCGTTCCACCACTTGGGGATTATGGATAATCGGCCCTAATGTTGAAGAAGTACCATCAGCGGAAGCATTCTCCTGTGCAATGGTTACGGCTCGCTTAACGCCATAACAAAAGCCAAGATAATCTGCTAAAATGACTTCCATACATCAACCACCACGATTTTATTATGCAAAAACAGTTATACTTTCAGCCCGTTTTCACAATCTAACATACATAATAGCATAGCAAGCCATTGTTTGGCAAGAAATTTTTTAAGCAATTCTTTCAGAACAGGATATTTTCTTTATTTTAAACCCTTGGCATAGCCAATTTCAACGCATCACCGATGGTTTCTGCCCCATAAAGCCTTATTCCTTTAACTTCTTTAGCCAGTTGGCGATAATTTTTCATCGGCAGGACAACGTGCTCAAATCCTAAGCGCTTAGCTTCATTGATGCGCACATCAGCCTGACCTACCGCCCGAACCTCACCAGACAGCCCCACTTCGCCGAAAACAATCGTCTTGGGGCGAATTTGCCGATTGGCAAAACTCGATGCCATAGCCACACAAATACCTAAGTCCGCGGCAGGTTCATCAATTTTTATCCCACCGGCAACCTTCACATATACATCACAGGCGCCCACCTGCAGATGGACGCGCTTTTCGAGCACCGCGAGCAGCAGCTGAATCCGCTTGATATCCACGGAATCGGCCGTGCGGCGCGGCGGCACATAGGGAGTCGGTGCAACTAATGCCTGCAATTCCACGAGCAAGGGGCGTGTACCTTCCACGGTGGGGATAATCACCGTACCGCTGTCTCCTTCCCTATCCGACAGGAACAATTTGGACGCATCCGGCACATCCACCAGACCGATATCGCGCATTTCAAACAGTCCCAGTTCATTGGTACTGCCGAAACGGTTTTTGACCGCCCGCAGTACGCGATACTCGGCGTTGCGCTCCCCCTCAAAGTACAGCACCGTATCCACGATATGTTCAAGCACCCGCGGCCCGGCCAGATTGCCTTCCTTCGTCACATGGCCGATAACAAAGGCCGCTATGCCCTTGCCCTTGGCAATGCGCAGGATATCCACGGCACATTCCCGCACCTGCGATACGCTCCCCGGCGCACTCTGCACCTCTGGCTTGAATACGGTCTGAATGGAGTCAATGACCAAAAGTTCCGGCTTGGTATTTTCGATATGCGCTTCAATCGTTTCCATATTGGTTTCGCTGACCACATAGAGCTTATCGGCAATGGCATTTAACCGATCGCCGCGCATACGCACCTGCCGCGTGCTTTCTTCGCCGGTAACATAGAGTACGCTGCGGCCGGCGCGCGCCACATCAGCGCAGACCCGCAGAGTCAAACTCGATTTGCCCACGCCGGGGTCACCAACAATCAGCACCATCGAACCGGGGATAACGCCACCGCCCAAGACCCTGTCGAGTTCCTCCGAACCGGTAGCAAAGCGCGGCAAGTCCTCAATGGCCACCTCGCCAATGGGCTGCGGCTTTTGCGCATCGGAAAGGCCTAAGCGCAAACCGCCGCCAGAAGATGTGCCGCCCGCTTCCGGAGTAACCACTTCTTCCACCATCGTATTCCAGGCCCCGCAGCCCGGACATTTGCCCAGCCATTTAGGCACTTCATAGCCGCAATCCTGACAGACAAAGACCGTCTTTTTCTTTTTGGCCAAAATAATTCCTCCGAATCCTATCCTCTGCCGAGGACTTTTTTACAAAATCTGATGATATGACGGCCCAGCCAGACAATAGCCCAGAAAAAATTCGTGCAAAAGTTCAAAAGCCAGCTCCCCAAACCTGAAGGCTGCAGCTGATTTTTAGGCATTGACCTTCTCCTTTACCGCTTTGGGACGCACTGTTTTTCGCAGCATCTTCTTGGTAAATTCCAGCTCCTTGCCATTCTTGCGGATAGCAATGGTATCTCCCGCCTTGAACTTGCCAGCCAGCAGCATTTCCGCGATTTCATCCTCCACAAGCTTTTGAATGGCACGTTTTAAGGGACGGGCGCCAAATTTGAAATCCGTACCTTCGTCCACCAGTTTCCCGCGGGCTGACGGACTGATTTCCAGCTGAATATCCTTTTCCTGCAAGCGCTTTTTGACATCCTGCAGCAGGATATCCACGATTTTGGTCAGTTCCGGACGGCCTAATGGATGGAATACGAGCTGTTCGTCCACACGGTTCAAGAACTCAGGCTTAAACACATGCTTTACGGCATCCAAAACGCGCTTTTCAGCGGCTTTTTCGGCGGCCTGCTGTTCATCCTTCTCATTTACGGCAAAGCCCATCACGCCGGTGCTTTGCTTTAAGAGATTGGCTCCGGCATTGGATGTCATGATAATCACACTGTTGCGGAAATCGACGGTGCGGCCCTGCCCATCGGTCAGGCGGCCATCATCGAGCACCTGCAGCAGAATGTTGAACACATCGGGATGAGCCTTTTCGATTTCATCGAGCAGGATAATGGAATAGGGCTTGCGGCGCACCGCATCGGTGAGCTGGCCGCCCTCCTGATAGCCGACATAGCCCGGAGGCGCCCCCACCATACGGGAAACCGTATGCTTTTCCATATACTCGGACATATCAAAGCGGATAATCGCGTCTTCGGAACCAAAGAGCGCACTCGCCAATGTTCGGGCAAGCTCGGTCTTGCCTACGCCGGTCGGCCCCAAAAACAGGAAGGAACCAATCGGACGTTTGGGGTCTTTTAAGCCCGAACGCGCCCGGCGGATGGCCTTGGCAACGGCTTTGACCGCTTCGCTCTGACCGATAACCCGCGCGCCCAATATCTTTTCCAGCTTTAAAAGTTTAGCCGATTCGGAGGCAGCAAGCTGGCTTACGGGAATTCCCGTCCACTGAGCGGTTACAGCCGCAATATCCTCGGCCGTCACCGTAATGTGATTTTTGCTCTTCTTCTCCCATGCCTGCTGTTTATCCGCCAGTTCTTCCTGCAACTGCTGGGATTTATCCCGCAATTTCGCCGCCCGCTCATATTCCTGAGCGGTGATGGCCGCGTCCTTTTCAATCAGGGTCTGTTTGAGTTCTTCGCGCAGGTTCTGAATGGCTTCCGTAGGTGCAACCTGCCCCATGCGCACTTTGGAGGCCGCTTCGTCCATCAAATCAATGGCCTTATCCGGCAAAAAGCGGTCGGTAATATAGCGGTGAGACAAACGCACTGCCGCCCGAATAGCCTCGTCTTCAATGGTTGCCCGATGAAATTCCTCGTATTTACTCCGCAGGCCAAACAGAATTTTCTCCGCATCTTCCTCCGTGGGTTCTTCCACCATAATCGGCTGGAATCTGCGGGACAGTGCCGCATCTTTTTCAAGATACTTCTTGTATTCGTCCAAAGTGGTGGCTCCGATAATCTGAATCTCGCCCCGTGAGAGCGCAGGCTTCAAGATATTGGCCGCATCCAAAGAGCCTTCACCGGCGCCCGCGCCGACTAACGTATGCATTTCGTCAATAAAGAGAATGATATTGCCGGCCCGCTGAATTTCTTCAATCACGCCTTTAAGGCGTTCCTCAAATTCACCGCGGTACTTGGCCCCGGCTACCAAAGAGGCCATCGACAGTGACATGACCACTTTATCCTGCAGCATATAGGGAACAGTACCCTCGACAATACGCTGGGCCAGGCCTTCGGCAATCGCCGTCTTGCCCACGCCCGGCTCACCTAAGAGCACCGGATTATTCTTCGTGCGGCGGGAGAGAATCTGAATGACCCGCTGAATTTCCGTTTCCCTGCCTACCACGGGGTCCATTTGGGATTCACGCGCCATTTTATTGAGGTCGCGGCCATATTTTTTGAGCAGCGGAGTACTTTCACGCCCATGACGTCTCCGCTTTTGCCCTTCTTCCGGCATTTCACCGTCCGGATGCTGGGCATCAATCCGGTCCATGACCTCGTCCTGCAGGGCATCGGGGTTGACGCCCATAAGTTCCAACACCTCAACAGCCGCCCCTTCGGTTTCCTCCAGCAGGCTCAGCAGGATATGCTCTGTGCCGATATAATTATGCCCCAGACTTTGAGCTTCTTCAAAGGCGCCCTCCATCACCCGCTTGGCGCGCGGGGTGTAATAGGGATTATCCGAAGGATATTCCGCCTCCTGCGAGGCAATACGCTTCACCTGAGCTGCCGCCTGTTCAAAGCTCATGCCCAGTGCGCCCATTGCCTTGGCTGCCAGCCCTTCCCTCTCGTGGAGAAGGCCCAGCAATATATGTTCCGTGCCGATGTAATCCTGAGCCAAATCCCTTGCCATATACTGCGCAAATTCAATGGCCTTGATTGCACGGCGCGTAAAGTGATTTCGATAATCCATGGTTATTCCTCCAGGCTCACCTGATGTTCCTCAATAATGCGCCGCATATGTTGAGCCCGCAATCTGTCGATTTCCGCCTTCGAGAGATTTTCATTGGCGGCCAGATTCTGCAAAAAGCTCGTGCGGCTGGCAAGGAGCATCTGCCCATAACATTCCGGCGCCACGCCCCGGATAAGTTTCAAATCCATGCCCAGACGCAGGCGGGACAATAGTTCCAAAACTTCCTTTTCCGACAGCAGACGGGCATAGGAGAGCGTACCAAAAGCGCGCCAAACTTCGTCTTCGAGCCGTTCCTTCATGTAAATGGCCAGCGCCTTCCGCGCCCGGCGTTCATGGGCCACGATTTCCGTAACCGCGCCCCGCAGATTGTCGATAAGCTCCTGCTCCGAATAGCCGAGGGTCAGCTGATTGGCAATTTGGAACAAACAGCCAGGCTGCTCCTTCTCGTCACCAAACAACGGACGCACCGCGAGCCCCAGCTGTGGGGAAATATTGATGATGTTGCTGACATTGCGGGTAAAGACCAGCCCCGGCAGATGCAATAACACGGCCGCCCTAAGCCCTGTTCCCAAATTCGTCGGACTTGACGTCAAATAGCCCATCTTTTCATCAAAGGCAATATCCAGCTGTTCTTCCAAGATATCATCAATAGCAAAGGCTTTCTTTAGCGGTTTTGCCAAATCCAGCCCTGCCGTTATGCACTGAATGCGGATATGGTCGTCCTCATTGACCATCAGGCTGATATCCTGCTTTTTCGTGAGATATACTGCCCGATGCTGCGGGCTGCGCATCAGCCGTTCACTGATTAACTGTTTTTCGCGCAGGACTTCCCGCTGCAGTGGCGAAAGTTTTTCCATCTCCATGACGAGCATTGGTTCTTCGGTTACAGCCTGCAGCGCCGGAATTGCCCCTGCGAGCCGTTCTTCCACCTTGCCCAGTTCATGGAGGTCAGCCCGGTTCGGGAAGGGAATATCGCGCAGATTGCGCGACAGCAAAATCCTGCTGGCCAGTACCACATCATTATCCGCGCCCTCTGGCTGCAGCCAGCTCAGGCGGTTATCCTGCAATATTGCTTCACGCATTTTCTCTGCCCCCTTCCTTGGCGGCCAGTTCCTGTTTCATGGCCCGTATCTTGTCCCGCAGCTGCGCAGCCTTTTCGTATTCTTCCTGTTCCACGCAGACCTTTAACTGCTGCTGCAACAGGCTGATATTCTGCTTTAGTTCCAAGGTACCGCCGCTGCGATGCGGAATTTTGCCCCGATGCACGCTCGAACCATGAATTCTGCGCAAAATCGGCTCCAACTGCTGACGGAACGTCGCATAGCAAGCAGCACAGCCGATTTTACCCGTCTGGCTGAAATCCTGATAGCTCATACCACAACGCGGGCAGACCAATTCGCCTGCCGCATTCGTGCCCCTGTTTTCTTCTGCCGGAGCGTTGTTGGCACTATTGAAGATGCCCCGTAAAAAATCATCCACGGATACATGACGCTTATCCTGCTGCGGTACACCGGCAAATTCACTGTAACCTGCCGCACAGGACTCACATAAATTCTTTTCCACCCGGCCGTCAGGGCCAATCTGGGTAATATGGACTACCGCTTCATGGCGGCCGCAATCATCACATAACATACTTAGTCCCTCTTTCCTTACGAGAAGTTTTCCAAGGTCAGCAGCATGGTCTTGAGCATCCGCACTCGTTCTTTGTCCGTAATGCTCTCCGACTGGAAGATGGACACGACAAACTGCATCATCAAGGACGCTTCCCGTCCCGTTATCATCTCATGCTGCAGGAGATATTTAATCATGGACTGCACCACCGGCAATTCCGTATCCGTTTTAATCGCCGCGAGCATGTCTTCGTAGACCATGTTCTTTACCGGCACCTGCACAATGCGGATAAAGCCGCCCAAGCCGCGCCGCGATTCCACCACAAACCCCTTATCCTGGGTAAAGCGGGTGGACAGCACATAACTAATCTGGGACGGCGCACAGGAAATCTCATCGGCGATATCCGTACGCCTAAGCTCCACCTTGCCGTCCTGCTGCGTCGCCAGCTGCCGCAGAATATAGGCTTCAATCAAATCGGCAATATTGCTCACTTTTCTCACCCTCTATGTAAATAACAATTGACCATTTGACTTTTACTTTATTATATTTGTTTTTTTGACTTTTGGCAAGAAAAAACTGACCTGTCAAATTGACAAGTCAGTTTATATATGTATTCACAATCACTGCAATGCTTCCTTGAGCACCGCCATATTTTTCTTCATGGTGTCAATATAAGCATTGATTGCCCCTTCGTTTGCTTCGCCCGTTACCACCGGGTCAAGCTGATAAATCTTTGCGCCGGTTTCGCGGGCGATGGTTTCGGCAGCTGCCGGTGAATACTGCGGCTCGGTAAACAGCACCTTCGTGTCCAGTTCCCTTACCTGCTTAATCGTATCCTCAAGTTCCTGCGGTGTCGGTTCTGTGCCCGGCTCGCGCTCGATTACACTGACGATATTGAGTTTGAACTCCTTGGCTAAATAGGGAAAAGCCTCATGGAAGGTCACGATATCCTTGTGCGGAAGATTGTCCAGTTCACTGTGCATTTCCTCTTTAAGTTTTTCGAGTTTCATGCAGTAATCCAAAGCGTTCTTACGATAAGCATCTTTATGCTCCGGGTCAGCTTCGCAAAGCCCTGCGGTAATCGCCTTGACCTGCGCGATAGCATAAGTCACCGACAGCCATACATGCGGGTTTTCCTCATCGCCGTCCTTGAGCAGATTGATATCCTTGTAATTGGACGCCTCAACGGTCTTCATTTTGGGATTCTGCTTGGCAGCTTTTTCCAAAAAACTTTCCATGCCGGCACCATTGACGACAAATACATCGGCACTTTCCAAGGTCTTCATATCCTCAGTCGTCAGCTGATAATCATGCAGACAGCCGGTCTGCGGCTTGGTCATATTGACCACCTTGACGCCTTCCACCCCTTTGGTGATGTTCAACACATCAATGTACATGGGATAAAAAGACGTGACGATAGTAAATTCCCTCTTCTCCTGACTCATCTGACCGCCACAACCTATGGCGAAAATACATACCAGTACAACCGACAATATACTCATTAACTTTTTCAAGCAAGACAACTCCTTTCCTGTGATAGCAACATATAATTAGGAAACAAATCACATTCTACAAGTGTCCAGCTGACTTGTCAAGCTAATTGATTTATATTATCAATCATTCATTTATACATTCGTCAAAATCAGCATCCCTTGTCCATATGCTTTTCCCGGCCCAATCCCTTCTCGCCAGCATTTCTTGAACATCTCTGCATGATTTACCTGCAAAACTCCTTGAAATACAACTCCTTTATAACAAATATTGTCTCCCCCTTTTTGTGCATGTTTCCCTCTGGTCATACATTCCCGGTCTTGCTGAACCTGCAATATCGAAAATCCATTTTGTTCGCCCTTACGCTGAAGCCACTCCACCTGCTCCTCAAGCGAATACAGGAATCTGCGCTGACTGTTTTTCTTCCCCTCTTGAGCTACCTTCTTGCTAGGTACGGCCAGCAGATTAAACCTGTAACATTGTCCTTCATATATTCTCTGCTCAATATCTGTAAAATCACGACAGCCTATCAGCTGCATACCTGCTGGGATGTCTTCTTTGTCCGGTTCTTTAGCAGACCAAACATAAACATCCAAACGCTGCGGATTCAACCGATACAATACCCCACTGCTTTGCCGGTCACTATCAAACATTCGTTGTATGCTTCTATGCATTATCTGGCAATCATGCAGACATTTTTTGGTATAAGGGCTCCTTATATCCAAATGCAATTTACTCAGATACACCCTTCACGCCCTCCTTCCTTATTATTTTCCTCGTTACACTGCGACTGCGAAAAACACGATTTCCTATACTAATGTCACGCCGTTCTATAGTCGTATCTCCATGAACAGCCTCTGTCTCTATTATCATTTGTCCGCTTTCCGGGCTAGGTATTTCCTGTATCGCCTGCTCCAATGATTTATATTGGTTACTCAAGCCATCATATACTGGTCGCGAGGGAACACAGCTTTTTCTTCCTAAATATATCGGCCACTTAGGCTTATTCAAAGCCTCAACCAAACAATGCAACAACTCATCATCACCAGTAATGGCTATGGTAAAATACGCATCCTGCAAATAAGTACGATGTGACAACAACGTACTGTACTCACCAATATTTCCACGCAGTTTGCCTTGAGCATCAAGCAAATACTGTGAGCGAATGGTATGAAAATCTACCATAGGAATTCCTGCACGGTCTGCTCTTATCGCAATTTTCAAGCGTCTATGCAAATCAATCAGTCTGGTATCTTCCCTCGGTATCCCTAATGCACAGCCCAGCAAGCCAATGACACCAGATTTTGTCGGTAGTGATGCTGAATCCCTGTATCCCCACTTGCTATGCTCTCCCCAACTTTGAAGCACTCCTTCCAACCGCAATATCAAAATGGGTATGGATGACATTTCAATCCCCCCCTTACGGTTTCAATGTATCGACTACAAACTGAATCAAGCTGTCATAATCATCCGCATTCTTTATACCTGCATCATCAGCAAAAGAATATTTACCGCCCTCACTGAACCAAACGCGCTCTACTTTTTCTAACGAAGGAAAATCATGCTCGGTCTGCAATACTTTTTCCTGCAATAATTCGATACTGTTTTGAATCAAATCTTTATCTTTGAGAGCTCTTACCGGTTTAGCATATGCATTAGCATAGCTTACAGGAACAGGGAACTCCTTGCACTCTACCAACACCGCTGATGGAAGTATATTCCCTGCAAAACTATTCTGCTTGCCGGTGGGATTGCTATAAGCCATCGTATGCAACAAAGCTGGAACAGCACTCCTTACTAATTCCTCTGGATTTTCTGCATACTGAAGATTCTCTAACAACTTATCTACATCCAATGATGCATAGATATAATAGCAATTTGAATTAAAGTCCACATCGCCAATCATCCCTGACCCCAGGTCTTCATTCATCTTTATCATGTCATCCATTGCAGTAAAGTAATCCACTTCCATAATCACTCTGTTTGTAGAAAAAGCATGCGCTACCTGCATAGAAGCTTCCACATCCGCAAATGCCGGAGATGTAACCATGCGTCCAAACAAGGCAATATCTAAGGATATCGGCCTTGCTTCTGCCCCTTTAACTAATTTTTCTATATCAGTAGCCTTAATCTTCTCTAGTTTCTTCACATCACTGCATTCTTCAACCTGCTTCTTCATAACCTCAACAATCGCTTTTATGTCATCAGGAGAATAAATAACAATCTGATTGGTAATCCCCAAATCATTTTCCTTGCCGTTCTTATTAGCAAATCCTGTGAGTTTCTTCAACACTATTGGCAAATATTCCTCTGCCACACCATCCTTCCTTAATTCTTCTACCACCAGCTGTGGCATCTTACGTGTTCTTATACCAAGGTGTCCAGCCATTTCCTTTTGAAATAACGGTGAAACACGCCAGCTTCTTTTTAAGCATTGACTGGATATACGCCCACGCTGTACACCTCCAAATATACAACTCTTCGGAGCGCCCATATCATCACGATTCAAATTTGTAGCAGGATAATTTTTAAGCATATGAATTTCAATCAGCATTATGATTCTCTCCTTCACTCTCTATATCGTGGTTATTTTGATAAAATTCCTTAACCCAGCGTCTTTGCACAAATCGCTTTTCATGCTCCCAATACAAAAGGTCATACATCAACTGAGCTGCATCAATAATTACACCTTTGCTTTTAACGAATTTAATCATCCGGTATAGTTTTGTTAAAAAATATCCATCTTCGTCTATAGGTAAATCGAGAATTGCTTTAAGTTTTTTTCCAAAATTTTCCTTAGTTTCTGCTGTAAAAGCCTTATTTGCAGCTTGAATAAATGGCACACCTTTTTCCCATTCGCGGGCTTCCCACAAACACATAATACAAATCGTCTCAAACGCAGGCTCCTCAAGATATACCGGTAATGAAGGCAACTTATAAAATTCAGCTAATGCTCCACCGTTTGCCACAGCTAATTTAGTCCCAGCAACTCGTCTCAATGCCGTTCTGGCACCTTTGTCATTAGCCAGCGTCTTTTGAGCCGCAGCAATCCAATCAGCAATTATCTGCTCTTTCTCATTCATTTCACCGATCCTCCCCTAGAATCTTTTTTATGCTGTTAAAAAAGAACTTCTTTTCCTGCTGGGCACGTATCAAATCTGCTGCTTGAAAACAATAGCGCATTTCAAATTCCTGTACAATATTTAATGCAGTTTCTTGCAGAAAACTTCTCCATTCAGCCAATAACTTATTCTCTTTCTCCAGATTATCACATGCCGCTAAATCCTGAAGCACCTTATAAAAATTATTCTCGCACCCCATATAATACTGATGAAGATATTGGCTTACATCCCCATTGCCACGTTTGCTCTTATCAGGAGAAATCACCTTGTTCAGAGTCTTTGCTAATACATAACCGACTTTTTCAGCCATGTCAATATAAGTCACTGCATATGCACGGCGCTTTTCATCCCCCAGTATACGAGCATCCAGTCTAAGCAGGCCGCCTTGAGTATCTAAATAGGCAGCATTACTAGTCACCACACCAAATATTTGCACGGGCATACTGGAATATCCGCATTCCCTCCGTATTTTATAGAAATCATCAACTACCTTGGGTACGCTGCCACTATCATAATACTCACTGATAGACTTTATATTTCGCCATGGTTCTTTATCCATTGATGGTTTAATTGAGAAAAACGTGTTATCTTTTCCCGGTCTATAGGCCACATGCGGATCATTCCAAGCAGCAAATCCTGTAAAATGCAATCCTGGCTGATAGTATACCTGCTGAACCAATCCATCCTGCTCTATCAATCTGATGCGCCGACTAGGAAAGAACATCCCATATAACTGAGTAGTTTTCGTTACTTTCTGCTTGGGGACAATCTCCAAATAGCTTTCCCATAAAGGTAATCCAGCAATCTTCTCGTCTTCATCCACCTCTGACATTGCCAATACCAATGTCTCAAACAAGGTATTTCCCTGCGGCAGGAAAAATAATGGCGGAACACCATTAACATTAGATGGATAATCTCCTGTCATATGCATACAAAAAATCTGTGACATCAATATACCTCGAAAGGCCTCTGCTGGGGTCAGCTTTACCGTATTTTCCAAGTTATGGTCAAAATGTATCGCATTATGCCCACTGGCTCTTGTGCTGTCAAGGACTGCAACGTATTTTATCTTTTTCTCTGTGTCCAGACTCTCATCAGGTACAGCCTGCATAAATGGCCGCTTTACATCGAAAATATCAAAGCTTATACCTTTATTTTCACATCTGCCTATATATGCCTTGATTTTTTCCATGTCAAAGCAGCCTGCAGACAGAAGTTCATTTTTATCCTCCCATGTCTCAGGCCGAAATACCGTCATAAGAAACGTAGCTAAGAATCTATACAGGCTGTATGTTTCCATGGGTGTATCGCCATCTATATCTTGAAAACAGTGTGCATCCTGAAATAATTCCAACAAGCCTACCATCTTCTCTTCGCCCTTGACAGTACGCACAGGAATCCATGCTTCCGTTCGCACGTCAAACTTCATAGCTAAATCCCCCCTTCATCAAATAAGAAATCCCTTTTCCTTATTCATTTCCAATACATTTCCATCTGCAAATTGGCATATACCTTCATCGCCGGGGAATACCCATACACCTGTTAAAAGGCCCTCTCCTTTTATTGCACCATCTTTAGTCAAAAATGAGCGTATTTTCTTCTCCGGCACATTTACACTATAGCCCAAAACCTTTCTAGCTAAACATTTGGAAACGACTTTTGCTTCATAAACTTGCTGATACAACGACCGTGGAACAATCGCTATCCCCACACTTCTTTCCCCTAATCTTGTTTTGGCTGGCAAAAAATCACAATCTTCATCAGCAAAGAACAAATCACCGGCTTTCGACATCCCATCTGACAGACAAAACTTTTTAGCTGATGGATTAGGCAATTCCTGAATAACCGCCTGCCCCTCCATCAATTCATTATCCGTATTGTACTCAAGCCATTCTTCTAATTCTTCATCGTTTATTTCCTGACCGTTATACACCTTTTGAACCAACTTAGGAATATCATCCGGCAGGCAAATCATATCTTTTTCTTCCAGAAACCTCATTGTACGTTGCAATAAGAAACGTGGATAAACGGCTTCTGTAGAACCATACTTATCATCTTCGGGCAGTAAAACGGTTATACATGGCTCTTTGCACCCCAACGGACGAACCGTATCATCATGCCGCCAAATTCGTCCCATACGCTGCAAAAGCAAGTCTATCGGGCAAATGTCCGATATCATCTCATCAAAGTCTAAATCCAGCGACTGTTCTACCACCTGCGTAGCAATAACAATCAATTTCTCTGGCCGCTTCGTTTTATCCTTCCCGAGCAACTGTAAACATTCCCTCTCAATCTCCTGCCTTCTATCTGCACTAAAACGCGCATGAAAGAGTATTGTAGGTATAGCCGGCAAACGAGATTTAACTGCACCATATATCAGTTGCGCTTCTTTCACGGTATTAACCAGCGTACAAAGACAACCGCTTCCTAATGCTTCCAAGCGTTGAGCTAAATAATCAGCTATCTCGTCTGGTCTATTCAGAAGTGGTGCTCTACGCACATGCACATTCATTTTTCTGCTCTTCTCATCCACAAAAAATTGTTGTGGCTTTTTATCAGCGAAAAGCAATGTCACAGCCGGATATACCTCCTCATCCAAGGAGTCATCCTCATAACTGTAACATTCTGCATAGCGAACCTTCTTCTCATAAGGCAAAGTCGCCGATAACATAACAACAGGAATATGCATTACCTCACACCACTTTAACAGCTTTTCAATAATACTGCTCATGTAAGCATCATAAGCATGCAATTCATCAATTATTAACACTTTCTGTGCCAATCCTGCCAAGCGGAGCACTCCATACTTGGTTCGCATGGCACTCATCATTACCTGGTCTACAGTTCCTACTGCAAACGGAGCCAATAATCCCCGGCGTAATGGTGCTGTCCACAATTTTGCGTACAAACTATCTTCTGTATTGTATAGAGATTCTTCTTCATCCATTAGCCACGCCATGCCATGCATCAATTTTGCCTGAATATCCTGCAATGAATCTAACATGGCATTCACTCGCCCATACATCTGATTGGAAGTAGCCGAAGTGGGTAAAGCAACGTAGAAACCTTCCTTCCCCCAACGCTGCGCTAGTCTCAAAGCTGCATACAATCCCGCTTCTGTCTTGCCACATCCCATAGGAGCTTCTACGATAACACCTAAAGGCATATCTTCTTCACACTGGAATATGTTTTCCACGATTTTTTGTAACGGACGCATACCTGACTGAGGAATTTTCCACCACAAATCTGTAAATTTCTTTATCTTCTTATCTACCGGCTTATGATGCATATGGTTCTTATTCAAAAATACCTGCATCCGTTCTCTAGTCTGTTTTTCTATGGTATCCCAATCATTGTGCCAATCTGTTTCTGCGAAATCTTTACCAGATGCTATCCAGTCTGCCACAATCAGTATTCCCGTAAGCATCATACAGGCTGAATCCATATGCTTAGGCGCTATATCAGGCGGCTTAAACCAGCCGCGCATCTTTCCTTCAATTTCTAACTGCAAATCCAGCCAAAAATCATCTGTTTCTACACTTACGCCCTTTTTCTTTCCTTGATGATGAAATCTGACTACCTCTGCCAGCCTGCTTCTAAATCTCATATTGGAAAAAACAGCATCTTTTTTCCAAATATCGTTTAACCGTTCACTACCATACTGTTCATGCCTGAATCCCCTCAAATCAGGAACGACTATAATATTATCAGTCAGTATTTTAGCGACTTTCATCGTATCTGCTTGAATCTGAAAATTTACATGGCATTTTCCAATATCATGTACAGCTCCAATATAACCTGCTAAGTCAGTAATCTCATCCAACGATGCGCCGAAATTTTCGCTCAATTCTTTCGCTAATGGATAAAATATTCCCTCACTAATCAGCATTTGAGCAATAATTCCAGTTTCCAGCAAATGCATCCACAACGGTTTATAAGGTTCACTTTTCGCCCATAAATGCTCTGCAATTTCACTTTTTAGTTTTTCTTGTCCTGACAAAACATCACCTTCACTTTATATTATCAATATATACAATATCATCCCTAATCAGTAACTTTCGCTCATCATTTAATCTAACACCAACTCACTCTTTTTTGCTTCGCTATACCATCTCATTTTTCCTGCTTCTAAAAAATTTAATATATTTCCCCACCTGCGTGGGGCATACCTGCCGGGAATGTTTACAGGCGGGTCAACCATCGGTTCATCCCCACCTGCGTGGGGCATACGTAACCGTAACCAGTCGGCAAACTATCTTGTAGACGGTTCATCCCCACCTGCGTGGGGCATACGTATAGCCGCGTAACAACGACCAGTTTCTTGCTTCGGTTCATCCCCACCTGCGTGGGGCATACGTATTTTGACAGCGTAAAACTAAACGGCGGTGACGGTTCATCCCCACCTGCGTGGGGCATATTTTCATCCATGCAATATTTTGCCTGAATCAATGTATTCTTAGCGCTTCTAGTTTCACCTTGCCCATAGGCGTAAAATCTCGCCCCATTCTCTCCGCACCAAACAATTGAACAACCGCTATCGCAAGCCGTTTTTATTGCCGCGTGTGTAATATTAGTCCCCGGCCCTAACATTAAGCAAGTAAGTGCTGAAATATGAACCGCGATGAATCATCAGTGAAGAATCACTTTGCTCTAAGAGTGCATGTTCTATGTAAAAGTAACTAATACTATCTCTCAATTTCGGCAATTCCTTCAAGTTTTTAGGCAAGAAGCTCATCCCCTTCTCTATAAATATTTTATTTGAAAACATTCCCCACGCATGTGGGGGCATACTCCACAAAAGCTCTCGCCGCTGTTTCGGAAATCGGTTCATCCCCACGCATGTGGGGCATACAAATACGGCACTGCATTGCGCGGCGTAATCCGCGGTTCATCCCCACGCATGTGGGGCATACAAAGTCTGAGCCGCATAATCGCGCCTAGCATATGGTTCATCCCCACGCATGTGGGGCATACGTGGCCAGTTAGTATTTACCGCTGTTGCCTGCCCGGTTCATCCCCACGCATGTGGGGCATACACTAGAAAGATTAGCTTTTTTATGCGGTTCTTACCATTCAGAATGCTTTTATGTGTCCGCTCAATAGAATATAATTTCTTCTTTCCCATCATATTATCCTGCTGAAGACATATAAGTAATAAAAAAGAAGCTATAAAAGATTTTCAAAATCCTTATAGCTTCTCTTACCTATTTATTAATATGCTGCAATAGTTCATCCATAAAGGCCCAAGCGGCCTTTTCGGAAATCAGTGCTTCCTTTTCATGAGCCTTTACTTCTGCAAAAGCCCGGTCAAAATCAGCCTTTGTTTTCTCCCCTGCCAGTACCTGCAGCCCTAGCATATCTGCCCGCACAATGCGCTGTAGCTGTTCTAACTGCGGCTGACATTCCTTCAGTATATTTTGGGGAAGTTTTGCCTGCAATTTCACGATTGACTGGTCAAGTTTTGACAAGTCAGCCAGCAGCTTTTTCCGGCTCTCGTCATTAGGATTCTGCCAGTAAGCGTCCATCTGCCGACGCAGGGCTGCGCCGTCTTCCGGGCCGATAACCGCCCAGCTTACCACCATATGCTGACTCTGGTCAGCAAAAGCCTCCATATCCGCCGCTAAGCTGCCATACTGTGCTTTAATGGCTTTATGCCAGGCTTTCCCGGCATTGTATTTGCCGGGATTTAAGGCATATTCTGCGCCCGTGGCGAGCGAAATCTTGGAAAGTTCCGCATGCTTCATGGGGTTATAGAAAATCGCCGGAATCGCCGCTGTCGCAGGTAATTTCTCCACGGGGCCCAAGGCCAGCTTTGCTTCCAGATAATCACTGACGGGATAGTTCCACCAAATGCCCAACTGACGTCCATAAAGTTTATTGGCACGAACATAGTCTATATCGCGGAGTCCGTCCGGCACCACCTTTTCTCCGGTATAAAGTACGAGGATATCTTTGTCCAGAGTAGATGAAAAATCCTTCGTATATTTCTTTATCTGTCCCTCACTTTCCATATCCTGCCGGAAGTATTCCGTCGGTACAGCAATCAAGGGATTGATATCCGCATGCTGGGCAATAAAATTAGCATTGACCCAGTTCAGAAATTCAGCCTGCCCCTTGCCATCTTTGTTTTTGATATCATCAAAGAAAATAGCAAAATCCCTTACGCCCATATCGTACATGGCGGTAAGCTTTGCCTGCATGGCCTGCTTGTCCTGCTCAGCTTCCTGCCCCGCAAAGTGAATATCCAACCCCGGAGAAACAGCAAAGATGAACTTGACCTGCTGTTTTTTTGACTCGTCAATCAGCGCTTTTAGTTCTGCCATTTTATCCGCGGGATACATTTCCCGCCATTTTGCCCGATGATAGGCATCATCCTTTGGCGCGTAAATATAAGCATTCAATTTATGGTCGTGGCAGAATTTCAGCATAGACAGCCTGTCGGCCTGAGACCATGGCGTACCATAGAAGCCTTCCACAACACCACGCAGAGGAATTGACGGAGCGCTGAACGCCGGTATACTGCTGTACAGCGCCACTGCCAGCATAACCGTAATGCCCAACAGCCATTTCCATTTGCCTGTCAAAAAGTTCACAACAATCCCCTCCTACAACTTAAAAATAATCTGCCGCTTATATAAGAAATTTGCTACCGGCAGCCAGAGCATAACCCAAAGCGCAGCATAAACCAGTATACTGAGCGGTGCGCCCAATACCCCCAGCAAGGTATTTTGCCAAAGCCAGACATAAACCGGCACACCCTGAACCGGCAGATACCAAAGGAACAACAATATTCTGTCCGGAACAACAAACATAAACAACGGATTATGCCCCAATAAGCGGAACGGCGTAAACAGCCACTCCGTAAAATCAGGGAACATACTGCACGACATCTGTAAAAGCCCCAACAGCCACATAAAGCCGCCGCTGGTCAGCAGCACATAAGGCGCCGTCCACAGCTGTTTGCTGATAATGTCCAGATAGCTCCAGGCGCCACCCATAATCAGCAAAACCGTACCACTAACCAGCAGCAACAGTACGCGCTCAAACACAGGCGCGCTTTCCAAGGTCAACTGCCGTCCTGCCAGCATGCCCCACAAAAAGGATGCTGTGGCCGCAATTGTCCCATAAAGCCCCTCCGGGTCAAACGGCTTTCCCTGATAACAATGGGCAGCACCGGGGAACAAGCCATCAATCAGCATGCTGATGTTATTGTCCGGACTGAACGGATTGGTGGTATCGTAAAGATGAAAACAGGTAGAGGACAAGAACAAAAGCAATAACGCCATAATGGCAATCAGCTTTTCACTGCGCAGCCACCAGGTGATAATCATACCAAAAAAATACACCAAACCAAGGCGCTGAAGAACGCCCATCACCCGGCCATGTTCGGCAATATCTGTCCATAGGGAAACACCGGCAGGCGGATAAAAAATATGCTGCAATACGAGCGGCAGCTGGTTCAATACTACGCCCAACAAAATCAGCAGCGCCGAGCGCCGGAAAATAATCGTGAACTTGTCCCATGGATTATCCCCTCTATGCTTGGGAAACCACAAGGCCCCCGCTGCGCCCATAATAAAGACAAACCCCGGGAAAGCCAAATCTGCCAGCGTCAGTCCCGCCCAAGGCGCATGCAGGAGCAATGGATAAGCCTGCTCAAAATTCGGCAAAGAATTGACCAGCAGCATTACGGCAATAGCCAATCCCCTGAAAATGTCTACGGCGGGCAACCGCCGCTTCTTTTTTAATTCAATTAACATAACAACCTCTATACCTAAACCCAATATTAGCTATTATTGCAGAAAAGCAGGGCGGTCTATGCCTTCCCTGCTTTCATATCATACCTTATTTTTATGTATTTTGTAAAGTGTTATTCTACCTGTTTTACCTGTTCAAATCCTCAATTGCCTGAGCCGCGCCCATAATGCCTATTACGGCATGTTCAAAGGTCAGGCCGCCCTGCAGATAAACATTATAGGGCTCCCGCATGGGACCGTCGGCGCTGAACTCAATGGATGCACCCTGCACGAAGGTACCTGCCGCCATGATAATCTTATCCGCATAGCCCGGCATATCCCATGGCTCCGGTGCCGCATAGGAATCCACCGGGGAATACTTCTGAATACCGCCGCAGAACGCCACCATCTTTTCGGCTGAACCAAGCTCGATGGCCTGAATGATATCGCCGCGCACGTCTGTGGGCAGGGGCAGGGTCTTATAGCCTAAACGGGCAAACATACCGGCGGCAAAGATGGCTCCCTTGATGGACTGCGCTACCACATGGGGCGCTAAGAACAGTCCTTGGAACAACAGGCGGTTGTTAGCCAGACTTGCGCCCAGTTCATCGCCCATGCCCGGTGCCGTCAGGCGATAGGAGGCCAGTTCCACCAGTTTATCCCTGCCGACAATATAGCCGCCGGTTGGGGCAATGCCGCCGCCGGGATTCTTAATCAGGGAACCCGCCATAATGTCTGCGCCCACCTGCGTCGGCTCCAACGTATCCACGAACTCGCCGTAGCAGTTATCCACAAAGCAGATGCAGTCCGGCTTAAGGCGGTGCACTTCGGCGCAGATGGCCTTGATATCTGCGATAGACAAGGGATTTCGCATGCTGTAACCACGGGAACGCTGAATCTCCACCATCTTGGTCTTGTCAGTGATGACATTCTTGATGCCTTCCATATCGACTTTGCCTTCAATCATGGGCAGCTCGTTATAAAGCACGCCAAATTCCTTCAAGGAACCGGGGCTGGGATTGTCATAGCCGATAACCGTCTGCATGGTGTCATAGGGCTTGCCCGTCAGCGATACCAGCTCATCACCGGGACGCAGAATGCCAAAGAGCACCGTGGCGAGCGCATGCGTGCCGGAGACAAACTGCGTGCGCACCAAAGCCCGCTCTGCGCCAAAGATGTTCGCATAGAGTTCTTCGAGCTTACTGCGGCCAATATCGTCATAGGCATAGCCGGAAGTCGTGTTGAAATGCGCGTCCGAAACCTTGCATTCGCGCATGGCATCGAGCACCTTCAATGTATTTTCCTCGGCAATCGCATCCACATGTGCAAAGAGCTCCTGTGACTGTGCCAATACTTCTTTTTTGAGGTCAACGATTTTCTGTGAAAAAGCCAATGTATATTACTCCTTTAATTCATACTTCGTAAAATTATCTTTTTCCGACAGGGGCAGACGCACTTCCACCTTCGTGCCTGTCTCCTCATATGCCGTTTCCACAACGGCATTTAACTTATGCAGTTTCGTGACTGCCGCCCCTTCATCATAGGGAATCAAGAGCGTCATGCGTACCTGACTTTCCTGAAAAAAGCCTTCAATACGCCGCTGCAGGCCATCGAGATTTTCTCCCGTCATGGCGGAGATAAAGACGCCATCGCGCCCATGTAAGAGCTGTTCTCTTATATGTGGATTATCCAGCCGGTCAGCCTTGTTAAAGACATAGAGCACAGGCTTGCCGTCTGCTTCGAGTTCTTTAAGCACCGCCACCACGGCTTCAATCTGGGCTTCGAGATTCTCATTGCCGCAATCCACCACATGCAGAAGTAAATCGGCCTCCTGCACTTCTTCCAAGGTTGCCCGAAAAGCCTTGACCAATGTATGGGGCAGTTTTTGGATAAAGCCTACGGTATCGGTCAGCAGTATCTCCTGTTTTTCCGGCAGCTGCAAATGGCGCGTTGTAGGGTCGAGCGTCGCAAACAGCTTATCTTCGGCAAAGACCTCGGAACCCGTAAGCTTGTTTAAGAGTGTGGACTTGCCCGCATTGGTGTAGCCAACCAGAGCCACAAGCGGAATCTGCGACTCCTTGCGGCGTTTGCGGTGCAGGGAGCGGCTTTTTTTCATGCCGTCAATCTGCTCTTCGATATCGTGAATCTTGCTGTAAATCCGCCGTCTGTCCACTTCGAGTTTGGTTTCACCGGGCCCGCGGGTACCGATGCCGCCGCCAAGACGGGATAGTGCTAACCCCTGCCCGCTAAGACGGGGCAGATTGTAGCGGAGCTGTGCAAGCTCCACCTGCAGTTTGCCCTCACGTGAGCGCGCCCGCTGGGCAAAGATATCGAGAATCAAGGCTGTGCGGTCAATGACCTTGACCCCCAGCATCCGTTCCAGATTATGCTGCTGGGACGGTGTTAACTCGTCATCTAAAATGAGCAAGGTCGCCTCTAAGTTCTGAATCTCCATCGCCAATTCATTGACTTTGCCTTTGCCGAGGAAAAACGCCGCATCCGGCTTTTCCTTGCGTTGGGTAAAGGCTGCCACGACCTTGGCTCCGGCGGTATCGGCAAGGCGTTCGAGTTCGGCCATGGATTCTTCAATAGCAAAACTGCTGCCGGGACGCTCCACTCCAGCAAGGATTGCCCGCTCTACTTCATCATCCGTGCTTTTGGTACTCTGCGCTGCCAGTTTTTTATTGATGACCGTCACCAAAAGATTCAGGTTAATCTGCGCCAGTATCTTATCCTCTGCCGGGCCGTACTGGGTCAGCAGCTGCGTACCATCCTCACTCATTTCGCCCGCAAAGAACGCCAGACAGCCGATAATCTTTTTGTCCTTGCGTCCAATGGCCGCCATGCAGTCAAAGCGCAGGCGGCGCAGGGAGGATAAATCCGGCGCACTCAGGCGCACATCCCCGCTCGGATGGGTATGAATACAGCGAATGCCCGACAGTCGCAGGTCGGAGCGGGTTTTCTGCTTAAATTCCGGCAAATCCACGGTAGCCGTGTCACCTAAGGATACCTGCATCACCTTGCCCTGACGGTTTAAGTATACCGCCACTTCCCTATCCGTATCCTCCGTGATGGCAAGCATTTCCTCATTGAGTTCCCGCGTGGAAATCTGCCCGATGGGCACCCGCATATCATAGAGTGCCTTGAGTTTTTCGAGAATATACGTTTTGATATTGGCTAAATCGCCATTTACTTGCATAGCCATCTCCTATCAGCCACGGTTTACGATATTGCCGATATGCTTGAGCATAATCGACAGCGTCCCATCTTCATTGTTATGGAACTCCATGAACTCCGTGTTGTCAAAATACTCCGAGGGAATCGTCAGCTCAATGCCCGTATCGGTCTTGAGCTTATGCTTGCACATCTTCTTGATGGTGGCTTCCTGGTCCATCTTCACGGGCTCCGTAAAGCCCGCCTCTTTGATGGCATTGTCAAAATCCGCCTGCATGGAAGGATTTTCCTTGAAGATTTCCTTGCCAGCTTCCACCAAATCCAGCTCATCGGTATTCTGCATGTTTTCCGTTACATAGCTCTTGACTGCCGCTTCGGTGGCCACCTTGTCCTGCCCATAAGCCTCGGCGACTTTCGCCGCCGTCTTGCTGAGGTTCTTGATGGCCTCCTTGGGCGAAGGAGTCAGGCTGCATTCCAAGAGGATTTCGGGGAATACCAGAATGCTGTTGCCGTCAATGGTGTATTTTTTCGCCGTGACCGAGATTTCCTTGCTCTCCGTGTCGATAAAGGCAAATTCCTCCATCTTCTGCGAAAGATTCGGCATAATCGAATAATGATTGATGATTTCGTTCTTGATGCCTGTTTCCGTCTGATTGACCTGATGGGTATAGCCGATATGGCTGTTTGACTTGAAAATCACAATCTGCCTTCTATCGTCAATGCGCACATCGGCCACAATCACATCACTCGAAGCCATTTCCTCGGCATGGACGAAAGCATCTTCGAGTTTCTTGGCAAGTTCCTTGGAAAACGGCACAAAGCTCATTTCACCGCTCAGATATTCCTTGACGAGCTGGGCGCAATGGCTGTCGTCATAAAATGTTCCTGGCTTGGCATCCTGGCTGCCCCAGGATTTTTCGATATGCTTGAGCAGGAAGGTTTCAATGCTGTCCTGCACCGTAAGTTCTTCATCCGAATACACCGTCATGCCGGAGTTGAAATCGAGTATATGTAAAATCGCTTTATCAATTATTACCATAATGCACCTGATCTTTCTGTTCTACTGCCCATTTTCGCACTTGCTGCAAACGGGTGGGCATGCGGCTGCTCAGTTTTTCTTCCAGCTCCCGCAGGTCACCGGAGTCAAAGTCATAATTTACATCGGGGATATTCCAAATCCGCGCCTCGGAGAAGAATTCATCCCGATAGATATTGTAGTAAACCGTAAAACTGCTCGCCAATGTAAAATCCACATAATCAATGACGATATAGGAACCATTGTTGATTTTGACGGGTTCCGCCGGGCGGATAAAGAGTTCAAACCCCTCATTTTCCGCAGGCAGTTCAAGGCCATACTGCCATTCCGGCAGGTTGAGTCCCTTGACAATACTGCTGAGGGTTGCCGGATTGAACTGCGCCATATCCCGGAGCACCTGTTCAAACTGCGCGGTCAAAAGTTCCTCAAACACAGAAAGCTTCGCCGTGATAAACTCAATGCGGGCAAACTCAATCAGCCCGATTTTCAGCCGCACCTTGTACTCATGAGTTTCCTCATGAAAGTAGACGATGGCACTCTTATGCCATTCCTCATTGACATAGGCATACAAATCATATTTATCCTTGCCGATGACCGGCTCCCGCTTTAAGGTAAAGCCATGCCACTCCTCCGGCAAGCCGGCCATATATTCCCAGCCTTCTGTTTCCTCTTTGATTTTGGCGATGGTTTCATCCTTCATCTTTGTCCCTCATTGCCGATAACACAAGAAAAGCTCTCAGGCTATGCCTAAGAGCTTACAATTTTCAAATGGTGACCCACCACGGAATCGAACCGTGAACCTACTGATTAAGAGTCAGTTGCTCTGCCAGTTGAGCTAGTGAGTCGTTAGCCCTGTTCTCAAGGACATGTAATATAATAACACTTAGCTTTACACTCGTCAAGGGCTTTTTCAAAAAAAAATCAAATAAAACTTTGCACCGCTTTTTCCATCACACAACAATGGAAAATCTCTGTGCGGTTGGATACATCCATTTTCTTGGCTATCGAGGTTATGTGTTTCTTCACCGTAGCTTCAGCACAGAACAGTTTATCCGCAATCTGCTGATTGGTCATGCCGCGGCAAATAAGCCCCGTAATCTGTCGTTCCCTGTCCGTAAGACCGAAACGCTCTATCAAAATTTTCTTAGCCAGTTGTCCCTTGGCATTTTGGGGATGGAATTCGTAAATACGACGAGTAATCAGGGGTTCGAGCAGGCGCATCCGGAACAGTTCCTTCTCATCAAAGTTGCCACTTTCTTTACGACGCAACAACCAGAATTTGCCTAAGAGCAGACCATGATGTACCAAAAACAATTTGCAGGCATAACTCATGCCCCATTCATTGCTAATCAGTTGACCAATTTCCGTATGGGATAAAAATTCATTGCTGAACATATCCGAATCGCGGAACACCAATGATTTTTTTTGCCACTCCAACGAGGTGTAAACGCTGGATTTATGTGCCAGGTCAGCCGCCTTAAAAATTTCTGCGACGGTGGGAACGAATTTGGCATGGGGATATGCCATCGGTTCCAGACAATGTTTTTTGTCTGGTTCGTTCTTTACCACATAAGAAATACCGCAGTCAAAAGGAGCAACCTCACTCAGCACTTCGAACACTGTATGCCGGAATTCATCCACAGAGGCGGACATAATCCGCGTAAGTCCAGTAGACATCTGCCAGCATTCCTGTTCATTAAGTTGCAGCATACATTCCTGCCTTTCTTGGGGAAATATGAAATTAACACATCACACACATAACACAACAGATTCATTATACGCTAAAAGAGCGGGTCTTGCAAGACCCGCTCTTCTCTAAATATAATTCCTTTACCTGCAAAGCTTCCCCACTCTTGAAGGTATTTTGTGTCATCACTTCCCCAAGTGACATTGGTTATTATAAGGGGCTGTGACCGGAGAAACAATTACCCAAAAGTGGAAAAATTTTATTCAGATACTACCAAAGTGGTATATCAGCGCACTTTATCGGCAGCTGCCGCCAGTTCCTGCAGCTCCTCACCGGTAAATTCATACTTTTCATTGCAGAAGTGACAGGAAACTTCCGCCTTGCCATCGGCAACCAGACTGTCCAAATCCTCTTTGCCCAAGCTGATAAGCACGTTAAAGAGCATTTCCTTGGAACAGTGGCACTTGAAGGCCAAATCCGTTTCCGACATATAGTTGATGTCAAAGCCCTGCAGCATTTCGGCAATGATGTCTTTGGCGGAATAGCCCTTCTCTACCATGTGGGAAACAGAGTTGACCTTCTGCAAATTGGCTTCGAGTTTGCTGATACATTCTTCCGTGGCATCCGGCAATGGCTGGATAAAGAAACCGCCCGCCCCGATGCACTTGAAGTCCGGATTCACCAGCACGCCCAAACCAATACTGGACGGTGTCTGCTCGGAAACATAGAGGTACTTGGTCAAATCGTCGGCAATTTCCCCATCGGTGATTTCGCAGCTGCCCGTAATCGGATTCTTCAGTCCTGTAAAGCGCGTCACGGATACTGTGCCGTTCGTGCCGACACCGCCACCCACATCAATCTTGCCCTTGTCGTTAAGCGGCAGGTTCACATGCGGGTTGCCCACATAACCGCGCACATAACCTTCCGGCGTAGCATCGGCAGTAACAATGCCCAGAGGGCCGCCACCGGCAAATTTTACCGTCAGGGCTTCCTTATTCTTGAGGTTGGCGGCCAGCAGGAGCGCGCCTGTCATGGTGCGCCCCAAAGCTGCTGCCGCTACCGGATAGCAGTCATGGCGGCGAATCGCCTCATTTACTAAATCCGTAGTCACTGCCGCATAAATGCGTACACCATCGGCCGTGGCTTTTACTAAATGGTCTTTCATTAAATCTTTCCTCTCAAAAATAAAGGCCCTCCCCTGCGGGAAGGCCTGCTTGTCAATCAAACGTATAAGTTGCCAGAACTTCGTCCGTATCAATATCATAAATCGAAATCATCTTTTTGTCCAGCACCGCAAAGGTATTGCGCTTGTCCTCCCGCTTGGAAAGAGCCGCCGAACCCGGATTCAAAAAGACGGTATTGCCCCGCTTTTCGAGCACCGTGGTATGGATATGCCCGCTGATAAAGAGGTCAGCTTTCAAGTGTGCCGCCAGTTTATCCTTTTCGGCATCCGTCATCACCGCATCGCCGTGGGTCACGATAATGCGCAACCCTTCAGCTACCACATAGGCATAAGGTGCTTCAATGGGCAGTTCCAGACAACTGGCATCCACAGAAGAATCACAGTTACCCTTGGCAATGATGACCGGCACTGGGCAGTTGTTGATTTTCTCTACCAGGCCGGCCGGATTATAGTCCGCCTTCATGGGATTGCGTGGCCCATGATAGAGCACATCCCCGGCATGAAGAATCATATCCGCATCATGAAACTGCTTGTCAAAAGCGGTCTGCCATGCACCTTCATGGCCGTGCGTATCGCTGATAATGCCAATTTTCATTTGCTTTCAGCCTCCTAAATACACTTAGCCGATTTTCTTCAGCAGGTTTGCCATTTCCATAGCGGCCATAGCAGCATCCGTGCCTTTGTTGCCGGCCTTCGTACCGGCGCGTTCTACAGCCTGCTCGATGTTTTCCGTGGTCACCACGCCAAAGATAGTCGGTACGCCCGTCTGCATACCAACCTGGGCAACACCCTTGGAAACCTCGTTGCAGACATAGTCATAATGCGTCGTCGAACCACGGATAACAGCACCTAACGCGATAACGGCATCATACTTGCCGGATTCAGCCATCTTCTTGGCCACAACGGGAATCTCAAATGCGCCCGGAACCCAGGCCACATCAATATCTTCGTCCTTAGCCTCATGGCGATGCAGGGCATCTAGCGCGCCGCCTAAGAGCTTGCTCGTAATGAATTCGTTAAAGCGGGCTACTACGATACCCACTTTCATATCTTTTGCCGTAATAAAGCCTTCAATAACATTAGCCATTGTCATTTCCTCCCAAAACTATAAATTATTTTAAGGTGTCATCATTTAAGAGATGGCCCATCTTCGTCTTTTTGATGGTCAGATACTTCTTGTCGAACTTGTTGGCATGAATCATCAACGGCACACGCTCCGTGATGGTCAGGCCATAGCCTTCAAGTCCTGCACGCTTAGCCGGATTGTTGGTCATCAGGCGAATGCTCGTCAAGCCCAAATCCGCAAGAATCTGTGCGCCGATACCATAATCGCGCAGGTCGGGAGCAAAGCCCAGTTCCACATTGGCCTCTACCGTATCGCGTCCCTTGTCCTGCAGCGCATAGGCACGCATCTTATTGGCCAGACCAATGCCGCGGCCTTCCTGACGCATATAGAGGACTACGCCCTCACCGGCCTTTTCAATCTTTTCCAAAGCTGCATGGAGCTGGTCGCCACAGTCGCAGCGCAGGGAGCCCAAAGCATCGCCCGTCAGACATTCGGAATGCACGCGCACGAGCACATCCTTCTTGCCTTCCACATCACCCTTGACGATAGCCAGATGGCACTTGCCGTCAAGTTTGCTCTCGTAGGACTTAATGCGGAAATGACCGAACTTGCTCGGGAAATCCACATCCGCCACCTTCTGCACAAAGGATTCCGTACGCTTGCGGTATTCAATCAGGGATTTTACCGTGATCATATGGAGATTGTGTTCCTTGGCGAACTCAATGAGCTTCGGCGTACGCATCATGTGGCCGTCATCGTCCATGATTTCACAGCAAAGGCCTGCGGGATAGAAACCGGCCAGACGCGCCAAATCCGTGGTCGTTTCCGTATGACCGGCACGGCGCAGTACGCCGCCCTCTACGGAACGCAGCGGGAATACATGACCCGGACGGCGGAAGCTCGATGCCTTGGCCTTTGGGTCCAAGAGCAGGCGGATGGTCTGGCAGCGCTCGTAAGTGGAAATGCCCGTCTCCGTATCGTAAGCGTCAATCGACACCGTGAAAGCCGTCTCATGGTTATCCGTATTGTTAACCACCATCTGACCGATATTGAGCTCATCCAGGCGCTTGCCGTCAATCGGCGTGCAGATAAGTCCCTTGGCATAAGTAGCCATGAAATTGATGTCTTCCGGCGTAACCGTAGCCGCAGCGACAATCAAATCGCCTTCGTTTTCGCGGTCCTCATCATCGACCACGACGACCATCTTACCATTTTTTATATCTTCGATTGCCTGTTCAACCGTTGCAAAATCTGACATATTCTATCTCCTTCTAAAAACATAGTCAAATATACTCGAATATACATATCTAAGCACATTTAAAC
>DFHU01000063.1:0-37098 GCA_002373045.1 Pseudoselenomonas ruminantium
CTGCTTGGTGACATTGTTGGATATACATAGAAGCCACGAATATTCTTCAGAATTACGAAGAACGGTGAACTCCTTGCGAAGGTCATAATCACTTTGAAGTTTTCTGCCTTCTCTGAAATTATCCATCTGCTTATCTAAAGCCCAGTTATAGGCAAATCTTGAAGCACCTGCGAACTGAAAAAGTTTAGTTCTCTGCTTGTTGTTTGGCAGCAGTTTTATCCTGACTGACCTTATCATCGCATTCACCTCCCCTATACGAATAATTATACCATGCCTTTATGGGCATTGTACTATTTCTGTATCGGAAAGTAAGTTTGCTTAGGGTGCTTAGATTTTTTATCGGTTTTATCAACTTTTTATAAGTTATGCTTGACTGTTAAAAGCCTCTTAATACCTACAATTATACTATGTTTATATTTTACTACCATAACATATTTGTGGCTTCATCTCAACACTTTTCTACAAATGCAAACCAAGTTAAACTGGAACCAATATTACTGAATATGTCAATGCGGAAGCAATACTAAAAGCCCCTGAACTTCAAGTCCGAGGGCTTTTATGCTGTATATGTTTATGATATAATGGACACGTTGCCCAAACCTCCGTTTGGAAGTCCCGCGACGGGAAGGAGGTGCAAGGTGAGTTGTCATTCCGTGACTTCGTGGCAGCCGTCATGGTCAGTGTAACCGCTCATTACCTGATTAAATGCCTAGACGCGCTTATCACGTTAATCTTCGGGTAACGTAGGCTCGACCTGGCATGAGTCGATAATCATGCAAGAACCCCACGATTGAGAATTGCCCTTCTCTCTCGTGGGGTTCCTTTTGTATACCGAACTGCAAGGTTTGGTGTCATTCCGTTCGCTCACTTAAAGTATAACATAGCCCCCAAAATACTTCAAGGCACTAAGAAAAAATAAATTTTACAAAGTGTTCGTTCATGTTATGCCCCTCTTTGCTTGTATTTCCGTCATTTTTGTGATATAATTTTTTACATAATCCACTAGGAGAATATAATTATGAAAGATATTGGCGGAAACATCCGAAACGCCAGAAAGAAAGCCCGCCTTACACAAGCTGAGCTTGCCCAAAAGACAAACCTTTCTCGCTCGCATATAGGCGCTATAGAAACGAATCGCTATAATCCTAGCCTAAGCACATTAAAAGTTATTGCTGATGCTGTAGGCGTCTCTGTTTCTACACTGGTTGGTGGAGAAGTCCCCAATATCTCTACCCAAGATGGAATATTCAAACCATTGATAAACAATCCACCTGCCGACTTGTCACCCAAGGAAGAACGTGAGATAGAGAGTGACTTGGAAGACATGATGAACTCTATAGCATCCGCCGCTTACGAGGCTGACGATGCAGAGAAGGAGGATATAGAGGCGCTAAAGGCTGCCCTGCACCTTGCCATGATGCAGGCTAAGCGTATAGCCAAAAAGAAATACACACCTAAAAAATATCGAAAGGATTGAGTGTTTTCCTATAGATATAAAAGACCGTGTAACCAAATTCAATAGAAATATCACACCGATAATCATATTGAATTTGCCAAAGCGTTGAATATCCATGTTATGTACACAGATTTAGGTGATGCCAAATACGGCAACTATATGCGCTACAAGCGAGTTAAGATGATATTGATAGACAAGGACCGCACGCCACCGGAACTATTTCAGTTTGTAGCTGCGCATGAATTAGGCCATGCTGTATGTACACCGGACGATAATACGCAATGGCTAAACCGCTACACTATGAAGGTCAATTCTGACAGGGTTGAAAAGATAGCCCATCAATTTGCCGTGGAGCTATTACTTAACGACCAGTATCTACGCGACAATGAAGACTACGGCATATATACATTGGCTCAATACCGTGGTGTACCAAAAGATTTTGTACAACTTAAAAGTTTCTGAATATATTTTATTTAGAGGAGGCGATACGAATGAGTGCGATGTCTGATGAAATATTAAAAGGGATAGAAAAGCGCGAAATGATTATGCCTAATACAATGGACATAACCGCAGATACCGATTGGTGGGGGATAAAATTTACAAAAGCAATATATGAATTTACTGCAACAGGAACAACAACTGTTCATTTTTCAACAATGGATATTATTATGATAGTGTTATTGATTTGTGGGATATGCACAGCTACTTACTTATTGATAAAAGCAATCGTAAAAAAACAATCAGTCCAATCTCCTCCGTTATCGGAAGTAAAAGGAAAAGATATATTCAAAAATAAAATATCAGATAATAAAGTAACAATAGCTTTATCGGTTCTACTAGTTATATTGTTCAGCTTTTCTTATCATCAAGACCAAGAAATAAAACAGCTAAAACAAGAAGTTGCTTATCAGAAAAGTCGTGTTGATGTTCAAAAGATACTTACTGATATGGCAGAAGAAAAATGCGAACGACTAGCAACGCAATTAGATGAGGCACAAACACCGGTACAAGTAATTTATTCTGCCCCTCAGACAAACCCATTTACACAATATCAGCAAGACCAAGCATATACGGATATGCTTAATAAAATCAATCGCAATCTTGACCAGCAATACTATGATTCTGTTTTAAAATAAGCGCACAGCAAAAAGCCGCCTCATAATGAGACGGCTTTTAGATGTATGTTAAGGAAAGGAACGACGATGAAAGGCAGGTGAATGGGTGTAGTTATCTATGTGTTAGTATTGAAACGACTGCGGCAATTAAAATACAATTTATAAATATTTGCACATAAACAACTGTATCAAGAATATCTTTCAGTTCTACTAACTCCATAACTACACCTCCTAAATGGATATATCATCTTTACTTATTCCATCTTTAATTTCCGGTGGGATTGCATATCTTACAACCACTTGGCTTAATCGCAATAAACGACAAGACGAAATAAGCTGTTTGAAGAAAGCGTTAAAAGCAGAACTTCAAACGCTCATATCTCTTTACTATCCCAGGAAAGTACCACCAACACCACCGCAGAATGGTGATGAAATTAAGGCAGCATCTTTATATTCTAATTATACCACGGTTTACTCAAAAAATGCTAACAAACTTGGCATGATGGATAAGGAAACCGCTGAATCTGTAGTTATTGCCTACACTCATATAGCCGCCCTTATGGATACGCTGAGAGTTTATGGGCGCACATGGGAAAACAGGATTGCCAATCAGCGGCATGGTAATATGCAATGGGATAGCTACTATCAACTGGATGTTAATATTTGTCATAGCTTCGCTTACGCTGAACAAGAAGAAACATTAAGGGCAGTTGAAAAAGCTATCCAGCAACTATCAAAATAAATTGTGATAATATGGACAGTGCCTGCCATTCCGCTAGCAGGGCAAGTTGTAAGAAAAGGAACGACCAACATGGATGTAAAAGAGATTACGCAGAAGATTATTGATACGTACAAGGTAGCTCAGCCGTTGTACAAGAACCATACTCCGCTGTATGGAAGTGATGTGCCAATATGCCCACCAGACGGCGAAATGTATGAAATGTTATATAAATTATTTTCCTATTTTCATGACACTAAGCCAGAAATACTGGATGCTATTGATAAAGTAAACGATACGATTACAATACTAGACCTTCTTGACTATCTTGAACCTATAAAAGAAACTCTTCCTGATGAATACAAATTACCCTTTCAGGTTTTTCTCAAGATGATTCAGTTGTGTTCTCTTGCAAATAAGCCTAATTGTTAATCGGATAATAAAAGACAAATAAAAAAGCAAGTATAAAAATAATCCATACTCATGATTTACGCCACTCACACGCCAGTTTGTTAATCAATTCAGGTTTTACACCGATGGAAGTTACTGAGAGATTAGACCATGCTAATGCTGCGATAACCTTGAAAAAATATACAGCCACTTCTATACGAATAACAGAATAGAAATAGCTGACCACATCAGTAAACTAAATTAGTACGCCACTATAAATAAAACGCTATAACCCCTTTATATACGGAGGTCTAAATGGAAATTACCGGTATTATCGCCGAATACAATCCCTTTCACAACGGGCATCTTTACCAAATCAAAAAAATAAAAGAACAGGGCGAGTCCCTGATTATCGCCGTCATAAGCGGCAGTTTTACCCAGCGCGGGGAGGCCGCAATCTTTGACAAATGGCAGCGCGCGAAAGCTGCGATAAAAAGCGGCTGTGATATCGTACTCGAACTGCCCTTTGCCTTTGCCTGCCGCAGTGCTCAGGACTTTGCCCGCGGCGGAGTTACCTTATTAAACCGACTGGGCATTGTCAATCAGCTGGCCTTTGGCGCAGAATGCGCTGACCTGTCCATATTGCAAAACATTGCCCTGCAGTTGGACGATAAAGCATTCCAGGAAAAACTCCATGCCCATATTGCCAGCGGCCTTTCCTATGCACAGGCCATCAGTGCAGCACTGGATTTAGACAGCGAAATTGCCATGCTGATTAAACAGCCTAATAATATTCTGGCCATTGAATACCTACGCAGTCTGCACCTGCTAAACTCCCCTATCCGCCCACTGCTTATTCCGCGTCAGGGTTCAGGCTATCATGAAGAAGAAATCACGGGGTCCCTTGCCAGCGCTACCGCCATCCGGCATGCCTTATACCGCAAGGAAAACCTATCTGAGCTGAAAGCCGTTCTGCCACCAGCCAGCCAGGAATTGACCCGTCAAATTTTGACCAGTCAGCTGCCCCAAATGAACCGGCTTTATCTTCCCCTGCAGGCCAAACTTTTGACCAGCGACCTTTCCGACCTACAGAAAATCTACGGCATCACTGAAGGATTGGAAAACCGTATCCTTGACCATGCAAAAACAGCTGACAGCTGGCAAAAGCTGATTCAGGCGGTCACGACCAAACGCTATCCCACCAGCCGCATTGCCCGCACCCTTCTTTATCTTCTAATGGGCATAGATAAGGACAGCATTGCCTTATTTGACCAGACAGGCCCTCTCTACGCCCGCCTACTGGCCGCAAGTCCCCAAGGTAAAACGATTCTGCGGGAAATAAAGGCCAAAAGCTCCCTCCCCTTGATTACCAAAACCAGCCAATACCTGACCACCACAAAAAGGCGCGAAGCACAAACAGACCTCACGCCCTTGGAGCAGATGTTGCGGCTGGACACGCTGGCTACGGAACTGCGCCAGCTAACCTGCGAAATAAAATCACCTCGCAACGATTTTCAGCAATCGCCGATATTTATCCGCTAAAAAATGGTTAGCTATGGATTATTGCGTTTTTCCCGCCTTTGCCTGACATATCAACTGTGTAAGCGTCCCCATAGGACAGTACACACACCAGGAACGCGGGCGGAACAACAGCATGGTAATCAGCGCAATGACCTCCGAGGTCAGCATCAGACTGTAGAGCCCAAAAGCAAACTGCGCCGTCCACGGTGAAACCGCACCGCTGTAAGCCCATCCCCAAGGAAAATGGAACGTCCAGAGAAGCGACACGACCTGCTGCAAGGACTCTGCCCCACTGTACACCAACCATGTGGTATAGAGAACATTGCCAAACATGCCGAAGAAGAACAGCATAAAGCCATAGCGAAACGCCTTGCTTTTCATCCACGCCGGCATATCCCGCCGCCGGGAAAAGCCAAGCTGCCCCAATGCTCTAAGCGTCTGCCCTCTGTCACAATAGCGGTTGCAGAAGAGTTTATTGCCAAAGCCAATCGCCATAATCAAGGGCAGGGCAAAGCTGATTAACCCCATCCAGGCAAAGAGAATATTGAAAAAGCCCATACCAAAGTAGATTAGTGACCAAATCCATAAATAATGATACCAATGCTTCTTCATGCCCGCACCTCCACTTTGATAAGCGAAGCCGGACATTCCTGGGCACATTTGCCGCAGCCTACACAACGTTCTTCCTGTACTTTGGCATACTGCCCCTGATAAATATGGATAGCACCGCGGGGACAAACATCCTCACAGGTACCACAGGCCACACAAGCCGCTATATCCACCACCGCATGACGGGGTGATAATTTTTTCCTTGTCCATTCACACATAAAAAAACAGCCCTTTCTGACGATAATACAACGGTCATTATAGTGCAGAAAGGGCTGTTTGTCTGTATCTCTGTCACACAATATCAGCTTGACTGTGTGCCTATGCTTCTTTTAACTTATGCCGAATTTTCTCCTGATTCAACTTGGAAAGCGTACCTGCCGTCCCCAGCACATACATTCCATTTTTCAGTTTGAGCAGGATTCCTGTCCGTCCATTGTCGGTTTCAATAACCCCCTTCATCTCAGAGTCCTCCGGTAAAGGTCTGTCACCCCAGAATAGCGACTTTGACATGTTTCGCAACTTGCTGATCCTCATACACTCTGCCTCCTACTATAAAATTTTACACTTCGATGGACTTTTCCATCCAAATTATCATTTCAACAGAAAGCTATTTTCTCCTGCCGAAATCATGTGTTTATTTTACCCCCAACAACTGAAATCTATCTGAATATTTTCTTAAAATCCGCTTAAAAATCCATCCCCATATTGATTGAAAAATCCCCCACACAAACCAACCTCGCCCTGTGTCCTACTGGCTGATAACCATTTGTTACGCAATAAAGCCCGGTGGCTGATAATGCTTTTCCGTCGCGTTTGACAAGCCTGTCTAAGCAGAGGAAAAGTATTATCAGCCACCGGGCATCTTACCATATAGATGTTATCCGAATATTATCAGGACTTGTGGCTATGGCATTCAGCACAGCCACAACCGCAACCGCCGCTTTCACTGCCACAGCAATCGTTATGCCCGGAAACAAAGTTATGATACACATGTTTCAAGGCAAAGAACAGGGCAACAGCCAATACTAAACCTACAATATAGGTTGCCATAGTCATTCCTCCCATCAGAAACCTAAGAGGCTGCCAATCTGGTAAACCAGCAGGGAAACCACCCAGGCAATAGCAAACATATACACAGCGGAGAAGCCCATCCACTTCCAGCCGCCGGCTTCTTTCTTAATCGTACCCAAAGCCGTTACGCACGGAGTGTACAGCTGCGAGAAAATCATGAAGGCAAAAGCGGACAGAGCCGTAAAGCTCGTTGCCATGCCCGTTTCCAGCAGGGTATCTGCCGTTTCCACAGCATCTTCTGCTTCCGTGGAAACTTCATCAGCACCATAAAGGATACCGATAGTAGCTACCACGGTTTCCTTGGCCATGATACCGGAGAGCAGGGCTGCGCCGGCTTCCCAGGTGGCAAAGCCATGGAACACAAAGAGCGTGCTCATCCAATTCCCCAGCGTTGCCAGGATGGATTCGTTGATTTCGCAGGGGCCATCGAAGTTGTAGTTGGACATTACCCACAGCAGAACAGATGCGGCAAAGATAATGGTACCGGCTTTGACGAGGTAGCCCTTACCCTTATCCCAGGTTTCCAGAAGAACCGTCTTCATATCCGGCATACGATACGGCGGAAGTTCGAGCAGGAACGTGGAACCGCCATCCTTAAATACGGAGCTGCCGAGGATTTTGGCGGCAACAATCGCCATGATTACACCGATAATGTACATCGCAAAGACCACATTAGCGGCATTATCCGGGAAGAACATGGCAGCAAACAGTGCCATAATCGGCAGTTTAGCGCCACAGGTCAAAAACGGCGTAACCATAATGGAAACCATACGGTCTTTTTCCGAATCCAAAGCGCGCGCACCCATAACGGCAGGCACAGCGCAGCCAAAGCCCATCATCAACGGCATAACGCCTTTACCCGTGAGGCCACAGCGGCGCATAATCGGGTCCATGATGAAGGCGATACGCGCCATATAGCCCGTGCCATCGAGGAAGGACAGGCAGAAGAACAGCACGAAAATCAGCGGTACAAAGGTGAGCACGGCACCCACACCGGCGATAACGCCATCGCAGACGAGGGATACCATCCAGTCAGCCACACCGGCTGCTTCCAGAGATTCCTTGGCAAAGTCGAGAAAATCTTCATTGATGGCTGCATCCAGAGCATCGGCAATCGGCTGGCCAATCCATTCAAACGTGATATTAAATACCGCATACATGATAGCCAGGAAAATCGGCAGTGCCAAAATGCCATTAGCCAGAAATTTATCCATCTTTTCCGAGGTACTCGCACCTACATTGCTGGCGGTTACGGCATCAGCCACCACCGTATCAATCAGCGCATAGCGGGCCTCGATGATTTCTTCGTTCTTCTGCTCCTCACTCTTGCTGCTGGCCTTGATTTCTTCCACCTTGGCGATATGTGCCTTTACGCGGTCGCTGGGCTGGTAGTTAGCCATCACCGTAGTGGTAAAGACATCCAAAAGTTTCTTGGTGCTCTTGCTGCTGCGGCCCACGGTTTCTACCACCGGCATGCCCAGCGCATCTTCCATCTTGCGGCAGTCCACCTTGATACCGCGGCGCTCTGCATCGTCCTGCATGTTGAGGTCAATGAGAAGGGGAATTCCCTGCTCTAAGAGCTGAATGGTCAGGAACAGATTGCGTTCGAGGTTGGAGCTGTCCACCACATCCACCACGAGGTCAAGCTTCGTGTTCATGAGATAATCGATAACGATTTTTTCTTCCGGGGAGCGGGCATTGATGCTGTATGTACCCGGCAAGTCCACGATGGAAATGGCACGGTCCTTATGACGGGTGTAACCGACTTTTTTATCTACCGTAACCCCTGGCCAGTTGCCGATTTTCTGACGGGCACCGGTGAGTTCGTTGAAAATTGTGGATTTACCCACATTGGGATTACCGGTAAGTGCTACTGCTAAAGTTGACATTGTTATCTACACATCTCCTCTGTTCATTCGTGTTTACTGTTGCGATTTAGTTTACCTGCTGCACCTGAACCTTGGCTGCATCATCACGACGCAGAGCCAGATTGTAAGAACGAACACCGATAGCAATAGGGTCACCCAACGGAGCACTGCGCAATACCTTAACCTTCGTGCCCGGGGTAAGTCCCATGGTCATCAATCTTTCCTTGAGGTCGGAATCGCCAATCTGCTGAATTTTCAGCGTCATGCCGGTCTTGCCGTCTTTCAGTGTCAAAATCAACGCCTCCCAATTTCGTTACTTGATAATAATAATGAGATTATTTCTACTTAAGCTATGATAACGCATATCAATAACACTTGTCAAGGATTCTCATTTACAAATGGAAAAAATTTTCATTTGCAAAAAAAATAAGCCTTCCTGTCGAAGACTTATTTGACTAATTCTATTGGTGACAATACTTTCTTCCCTTGACTATTGACGAAAATATCCGCCTTTACACCAAAGGTTGCGGCCAGACTGTCAACCGTCATTACCTCAGCTGGCAATCCTTGCGCTTTTAGAGTACCGTCTTTGATGATGATGATTTCATCGGCATATTGCAAGGCATGATTGATATCGTGCAGCACCATGATAATCGTCATGTGATAATCACGATTCAACCGCTCCACAATCTCCATGACCTCTAACTGATGGGCAATGTCCAAATAGGTGGTCGGTTCATCGAGCAGGAGTATCTCCGGCTGCTGGGCAAGCACCATAGCGAGGAACACTCTTTGCCGCTCACCGCCGGATAAGGTCTGCACCTGCCGATTGGCAAGCTGTTCCACATGCGCAGCCGCCATAGCCCATTCCACCACTTCCCTGTCCGCCTTGGCATCACGGGAAAACAAGCTCCGATAGGGAAACCTGCCATAATCCACGAGCTGGTACACCGTAGTGTCCGGTGGAGCTGCAGCACCTTGTGGCAAAATGCCGATTTTTTTGGCAATGTCCTTGCGTCCCATTGTCCGGATTTCCTGTCCGGCGAGCAGGACTTCACCGGTGTAATCGGTATTAATAGCCGCCAACGCTTTGAGCAAAGTAGACTTGCCTGCCCCATTAGGGCCAATGATGGCGGTGCGACGGCCTGTGGAAAACGCTGCGGAGATGCCATGGAGTATTTCCTTGCCGTCAATGGCAACCTTTACCCCGCGTACTTCCAAATCCATCATAACTCCCTCCTCAGCAGATACAGGAAAAAGGGCGCACCCATAACCGCCATGATAATGCCCACTGGCAGTTCCACAGGCGCTACAATGGTACGAGCAATGGTATCACAGAATGTCACGGTGCCTGCCCCGAGCAAAAGCGTTGCCGGCAGCAGCACACGATAATCTGAGCCGACCAAAAGCCGTGCCGTATGCGGTACGATAAGACCGACAAAACCTAAAAGCCCGACCACCGACACCGCGCTGGCTGCCAGCAGTGCGGCAAGGGCTGACAGCAGGATTCTGGTCAGCCCGACACGCAAACCGAGTCCCTTGGCCAGTTCATCCCCTAATTGCAGGATATTCAAATGCCGCGCCGATATGAGCGCCAGCACCGCACAGACCAATGTATAAGGCCAGAGCATTTCCACCTGCGGCCAGCTGCGGGCAGAAAGCCCGCCCACCATCCACATTAAAGCACTATGCACGCGGTCACTGTAGAAGATTAAGAGCGCCGAAATCCCCGCGCTCAAAAAAGCCGACACCGCCACCCCGGCCAGAATTATCCGAATAGGCCGGATGCCGTTTTTCCAAGCCAGTATGTAAATCAGCAGGGCAGCTCCCATAGCCCCCATAAAGGCCGCCGGTGTCACCAGATAACCAAAGCCCGGAAAAGCCAGCATGACGAGGATTCCCAACAGCCCTGCTCCGGAAGATATGCCGATAATATGCGGGTCGGCCAGCGGATTTTTCATCACCGCCTGCAGTATAGCTCCGGAAAGAGCCAGATTGATGCCTACCAAAGCCGCTACAATACTGCGCGGCAGGCGAATATTATAGATGATCTGTCCATGCGGGCTGTTGCCTGCCCCTGCCAGAAACGCTGTAATCTCCGTCACGGGAATATCCACAGAGCCTTTGCCCACACTAACGAGCATTCCCAAACAGGCAAAAGCGGCCAACGCGATAAGCATCAGCGTCCGCCGTTTTTTGCCCGCAGAAAAATCTGCTTGTTTCATTATACTTTCCTTTACTTCAAGTCAGGATAAACACATTTTGCCATCTCGGCTACTGCCTCCGGATAATGAATACCGGGGCTGAGCAGGAAAAGATCCTGTGGCAGATAATAGACCTGCTTGTTTTTCACGGCAGGGATACTCTGCCAGGCCGGGCCTTGCATGGTTTCTTCCATACTGGCCTTGATGGCTTCCAGCTTGCCCATGCTCGTCACAAAGATGATTTCTGGATTCTGCTCCACCAAGGTTTCCATGCTGTAGGGCGCGGCATCGGGATTCTTCTCCAAGGGCTGGCTGCCGCTGGCCACATTCTCCCAGCCCAGCATATTGGCAATGGAACCGGCGATACTGCCATCGAGCTGAACCGTAAGGCCCTGATTGGTGCTGTGAATGATGGACACCTTCCGCCTGTCCTGCGGTATACTGCTCTTGACGGCGGCAATCTTATCATCCATATCATGGATAAGCTGCTGCCCCTTGTCGGGATTGCCGGTCACAGCAGCCAGCGTTGCCACTTCCCGCTTTACATCATCATAGCTTTTCATATCCAGCACCAATGTCTTAATCCCATTGGCTTCCAAAGCATCTACGAGCTTTTCATTCATGCCCTTGTTGATGATGACCAAATCCGGCTGACAGGCCAGCACCTTTTCCGTATCAATCTGGTAAACCTTGCCCACGCTGGCAATATCTTTGGCATAATCCGGCATTTTGGTCTTAGAATCCGGACGGCCTGCAACTAAATCAGCACCGCCCACGGCCTCCAAGGGCTCCAAAAAGGAAGCCGAAGTCACCACAATGCGGGAAGGTTTTTCCTTTAATTCCACTTTGCGGCCTAAATCATCCGTCACCACAGCAAAATTTACCGAATCTGCAGCCTGCGGCTTTTCCTGCCCACAACCAGTCATAAGCAAAGCCAGCAGCATGAGCATAACAGGCAGTAATATATGCAGCGGACGCTTCATACAATCATCCCCTATCATTTCTTGCGCGTCAAAATCGTGGAGAGATAGTTCAGCTTATCCTTCTTATGGGCCAGAACATCATAGATGATTTTTTCATCATCCAAACCGGCACGGCTTACGAGAACGGCCTGTTCTGCCATTTCATTCTTATCCAGCATATCCGCTACATCCTCGAAGTTCTTGTAAACCTTCATGAGTACCACATTATCCGCGGCCTGCATAGCTTTTTCTACCTTTTCCGGACTTGCCGTAGCCGGAATAATCGAAAGCACATCGTCGCCTTCTACAATGGGATATCCCAACTGACTGCCAATGGCAGCGAAAGCCGGAATACCGGGTATGGTCTGAATCTCTACGCCTTCATTTTCCAAAAGGCGGAATACATAGATGTAGGTGCTGTAGAACATGGGGTCGCCGATGGTCAGGAAGGCTACATTCTTGCCTGCCCGCAACAGTTCCAAAATCTCCTGCTTATTGGATTCCCAGGCATCGGTACTGTTTTCGGCAAAGCCTTTCACCATGGGAAATACCTGATAGACGATTTCCACATCCTTCTTGAGATAGGGTTTCGCTACCGTCAGCGCCACGCTGCCGTCCTTCTTCTCTGTCTTTGGTGCAATGAGCACATCTACCTGTTCAATGGCCTTGATTGCCTTTACCGTCAAAAGTTCCGGGTCGCCGGGGCCCACGCCGATACCATAAAAGATTCCACTCATGAATCAAAAACCTCCATTAATAGTGTCTTAGCCTATCATACTATGCTGACTATCACCTGTCAAATAACCCTAAGTGTGTTTAAGCCGCCCGCCCCAATCTTTCAGGCGGGGCAGACGGCTTAACACAGCGATGAATATAGATAAAATAGATGAATATGGTGAAATCTTATTTTTCGAGGGCGTTCCAGGCATCTTCCGCACGTTTTACATAGAGGTCGCGGATAGCCTTATTTTCGCCAATGCCATGGATGTAGGCATCAACTTTATAACCAGCCTTTTCGAGGATGGATTTATGGGAATCTTCCTCTTTTCCTGCCATATCGTTATTGGCATGGTCACCGGCCACCATCATCATCGGCATAAGCGTAACATGCTTGATGCCGTTCTTCTGGAGTTTCGGCATAACCGTTTCCAGGTTCGGCCAGCCTTCTACCGTGTAAACGTAAACATTCTTGTAACCGGCTTCGTCGAGCTTAGCCTGAATTACAGAATAGTACGCATTGGAAACCTGCGGCGTACCATGAGCCATAATCAGGATAGCATCTTCCTTGCCCTGTTTCGGGAACTGAGTGGACAGTGCCTTGATGGTTTCCGTTACATCATCAGCCTGTTCTTCCTGACCCTGCCAGTACATCAGGGACGTGCCCAGCGTCATCTTCTTGAACTGGTCTTTATAGTTATGGTATACGCCGATATCGTAGTTGTATTCCATGCCCGGAATAACATCAAGAGATGCCAGCGCTACGCGGGTGTAGCCTTCTTTTTTCAGCTGTTCGAGAGCTTCTTCCGGCGTCGGGAAGGTAATGCCTTCGTTCTTCTTCACGCGGTTAATGATGATATGGGAAGTATAAGCCGTTACCACCTTGGTATTCGGATGTTTGGCCTGAATGGCCTTTACCGTAGCATCAATGGTCTTGGCGCGGGTATCCTTGTAAGTCGTGCCAAAGGTCATCACCACAATGGCATCCTTGTTGGCCAGATTAGCCATTGCCGGATTCTCGTTTTTGAGTACGCCGATTTCCGAAGCCTGCTTTAGTGCCTTGGTCGGAGCCTTGACTTCCTCATTGAGCTGATAAGCTGCTTCTGCCGGTACATAGCTTGCGGAGAAAGCTGCCCCGCAGGCAATAGCTGCTGCTAACATTTTCTGCCAGTTTTTCATAAATAAAAAACCTCCCTAAATACTCCCCTGCATCAGAAAAAGCACCTCTCTGCAAAAAGCGCAGAAAGATGCTCCCATCCAAAAGACGAAATCCCCTTCCCATCGCTCGCAGGTTCAGCAGCCTCCCAACGGCTGCTACGGTGATTGTCAAACAGGCAGTTCTCCTGGCTCGGTTCATTGCTCCCCTGCGCCTTCCCAAAAGCATGGCTTTCAGTGACTTAACTATGCAGGTTTGCTCCCCTTACAGTGGCGGGACCGCGCTGGCCTTTAACCAGCTTCTCTTTTCAGCAGCCGGATGTGCGCCGGCTTGCACCTGTTCCTTCTTATGCAGTTAAAATAACGATGTGAACTAACTCACAATCAGTATTCTACCATATATATATTAATTTTACCATAAGAAAATATTATCCATGCTATCCGGTCATACCGCCGGCTTTCCCGCAGCGCTTACTTCCTTCAATCCGTAAACCGCACCAGCAAAAGCCGCTCCCATAATGCGTGTTTCATTATCCGGCTGCTTGCTGAGTTCCTGCATATGTGCACGAAATGTATCTTCCATCTTAATCAGATTGAGATAAATGCCCAGGCTCAATTTATCCTGCAGCTTTTGCGAGGATAAAAAACCCGCCACCAATTTCCCGCGAATCTTCGGCTTTTCCGCAGCCATCAGAGCATTGGAAATGGACTGGATAATAGGGTCATTGAATTTATCTGCAATCTTCCATGCAGACATGCAGGCTTTCTTGACCGTTACACCATCACGAACCAAAAAGAATATAATCAACGAAGTCATGGCCAGCACGCTCTTATCTGCAGTAGTCCGCTTCGTGCAGGATTCATAGATATCTGCGGGGTCTTCCTCTGTACGCAGCCCCAATTCGATTACCTGCGAAATATCCTCTGCCCCAGGTTTAAAGAAAAGCCCTGCCGCCGTCATACAGCCGCGGGCACGTTCCATTGCATATTTATCCATGGTTATCACCTCAAGGAATAATTCGCCATGAACAGGGGCTTTTTCCTGCCTTTGCCGTCTAATATTTATGCTGCAAAAGTTCCTGCACGATTTCCATGCCGTTTGCCTGCGCCAATGTGCCATACGAAAAGCGGGCATCTTCCGTAACTTCCCAGCCAAACCAAGCCGGCGGCACAAACTTTTGGGCCGTTTCTACATCCGGAAATTCAACTTCCACATAATTGAAGCCAGCAAGATGGCCTGCATGCACATGCAGCTCTGCCACAAGGCCATCCTCCAAAGGGATTTTATAGCGCCGTTTCTCAATCATGCAGGTTCCCGGACACAAGTGGTCAGCCAAATTATCAAACTCCTGCTGGGAAATTTCCGTCTCCCATTCCTCGCGCACCAGCCCCGCACCACGTTTGACCGTCAACCAAAAATGACTTTTCCCAATCTGCCGAATCCGGATTTCCGGCAGCAACGCCACATATCCTTGCCGCAACAGCTCATAATCCTCAGGCAGCTGCGGGAGAGTGTCTACTAAAAATTGCCGTTCTATCTCCATATACCTTATCCAACTCCAAAATTGACTGGTCAAATTGACTGGTCAGATTCCAAGCGCCGTTGAACTTCCTTATCCCACGCCGACAATAAATCTACATACTTTTTCTTAATCAACTGATACACTTCCAATGCCGTTGATTCATTATAGGTATGTGTAGATAAATTCCGCTTCTCCTGCATATCCAACCAGGTTTCCGCATCAACTATCATTCCCTGTTTCCACCCTTCGCGGATGCTGGAACGTGGACTACTGACTTCAATCCCCTCGTAATCAAGCACGCATTTCATCAATTTCCAAGCCAGTTCGAAGCAAAACTCAAACCGCTGGATTGTAGCATCTAGATACATATCATCAGCATCTGGCTCTTTCTGTAGAGCAGATCGCAGTCTCCCTAGGGCACGATGATAATCAGCTTGCTTCATTTCTATTTGCATTTTCTTCATCACGCTTGCTCCTTTATTACTGTATATCAATTTTCCCTCAGTATCTATAGCATACTTCAATTTTTCATTGGACTGACGCTTGTAATCAATAACGTCAAAAGTGTAAGGCAATAAACTATCCTCAAAGGCTATAGCAAGCTTGGTTATCGTTTCACGTTCTCCAGACACAGCTAAATCAACATCAGACACATTTCTAGAATCACCACGAGAGCGTGAGCCAAATAACTTAACCCACTCTATACCGTCAGAAAATTCATACAGTATAGCAAAAATAGTCTGCCAATGTTTTCGCATTATAGTGTAAGTCAATCCCACATCTCCTATCACGAATTCATACGAATGAATCTCTGTGTATAGTATATCATGAACAGCAAAGCGCTGACCAGTCAAATTTGACTGGTCAATCGACAAGTAAACGGATAATTCATCAAAGGGTAGATAAATATTTCACTATAGCAGCACGTATTTCTTCATATGACATTTTTTCATTTATAGCTATCGGACATTTTTCAAAGCTTTCACTTCTTTTCGGATAATATTTGAACGAAGCATAGAATATCCCCCCGCTATGCAAACCAGCCGCCAAATTCCAATATATGACCACCAACGGGTATACGCCTTAGAAAAGCCTGCTGAATTCCCGTAAAATCCACCTGTTGGGTTTGGCTGACAAATTCTGCTGCATTGTCATTATAGTATTGCAGCGTTATTTCTTGCACATCATCCATTTTCATCCCCCCATTTCATTTTAGCGGGAATTGCCAGGTACAAACTCTCTTTTGCCGTTATATGGATAAAATTTCACGTTAAATGCAGTTTATTAATGTTATTTGAAGATATGTATGGTACAACAGGCATGAAAAAAGCAGCCCGAAGGCTGCATTATTGGATAATAAAAAGTGACCGATCAAGTATCCAAAAGTGTTTCCAGTTCCGTTTACGACTGAAAATGTTTCTGATGGTTCAATCAGCAAAAATATCCTTTAACTGAATCTCCAAATCATCATACAAACTCACTTTCAAAGACAGTTTTTGTTCAGCTCTTTCTTCTGCTGTTAAACGTGCCCACTCATTTTCACTGAAGTTTGTATATATATTGTCAAGGTAATAAACGCCATGCTCATTAAGTCTGTATACTTCAATAGCTTCGTCTTTGGGGCTGATTATCCAATATTCTTTTACACCAAATTTTTCATAAACATCTTTCTTGACGGTCATATCCCGTTTACGGGTACTGGGCGAAAGAATTTCAGCCACAAAGTCTGGTGCGCCGTCAATATAGGTATCTTTTACCTTAGAGCGTTCACAAGTAATGTTAATGTCAGGTATCAAATGGTTCTGTTCGCTAAATACGACTTCTGCTTCGGAGAACACCATACATTTCTTCCCTTGCAGGAAATTACCGATAATCCGGTGCAGATGCCCCTGTATACGAATATGACGAATATTTGCCGGACTCATATTATACACAACGCCATTCAACAATTCACTTTTTCGATAGTCCTTCAGCGCCTCCACCCAAAATCCCTCACTTTCACGATGACCGCCTATATTTTCTATATTATACACCGCCCGCCGCTGACCGGTCAAATTGACTGGTCAGCCAACATTGCCCAGATACACATATTTCATGCACTTTTGGGCTATTCTTTGCAATTCATAAAGCTTGTCCAACGGTGTGGCAGGTGCTTTGCATTGATAGCGGGGAAAGTACCTTGACAAGTGCAGGGGGATTTCCCTGCTGACTGCGGCCAGCCAATCTACTTCAGCACAAAATTCGTTTATAGCATCGCTTATGCCCGGAACAACCAATGTGGTTACTTCCACATGCACGCCCGCCTCTGCCGCCATTTGGATTGTCCGCTGTGCAGCCTGCAGGCTGCCGCCCAGTTTTGCGTACGTTTTCTCCGCAAAGGTCTTGAGGTCGATATTCATGGCATCCACATAAGGCAGCAATTCCGTCAATGGTTCTTCCTCAATCTGTCCGTTCGTAACCAGCACGTTTTTTTGTCCCGCCTGATGCAATAAGGGCAGCGTATCCCGCAGGTATTCATAGCTCAGTAATGGCTCGTTATAGGTAAAGGCCACGCCGATACTGCCATATTGCTGACTTGTCTCCTGCGCCAACTCTGCCAACTGCTCCGGACTGATATGCCAGCGTACTTCCCGCTCTCCTCCTTGGGAAATCGTGTGATTCTGGCAAAAAGGGCAGGCCATATTACAACCAAAACTCCCCAAAGATAGAATCACGCTGCCCGGATAAAAATGATACAAGGGCTTTTTTTCGATGGGGTCAATGGCCAGCGAAGTAACTTTGCCGTAATTCAAGCTTTTTATCTGCCCGCCCTCGTTGCGGCGCGTATGGCAAAAACCAACTTGCCCTTCTGCCAAAGCACAATGATGCGGACAAAGATTACATGCTTGTTTATTCATGTTCGCCACCTCAAAATCTGATTTATCTGAAAAATACTTGTGCAAGAAAAGCTGACAGGTCAATCAGGACTTGTCAGCTTTCCGTTTATGCTTCTTCGTTTTGCAGGGCTTCTATGCCCTGTTTGAATTCTTCCATCGTCAGGGTGAAGTAGGGCAATTCCTGCAAAATGCCATACACTTCCTGCTGGGATTTTGCCTTGTCCAGACGTTCCACCAATTCATCTTCTGTCAGCGCATGCAGCAGCATGTGCTTGATTTCTGCAATGTCCATTATACTGCCGCCTTATCCTTGATTTCGTTATCGTCCGTAATACGCGCCTCATACTCTGGCTGCTGCTCAAAAATAATGGTCGGTGCCAGATAAAAGCCATTGAAACGGGTCGCACTGACGCTGGTATACGCGCCCATCTCCGTCACCAATACGTTATCGCCAATTTTCAATTCCGGTGCCATAAAGTCGCGATACAGCACATCAATGCCATCACAGCTGGGGCCGCCAAAGGTTGAAGGTTTCTTGGCGCCCTTGCCAAAGCAATGCAAAGGATAAGTCCAATGATCATACATAATGCCGGAGAAGCAGCCATAAATTCCCTCATCCAGAATATACCACGGTTTTTCTCCGCGATTTTTTGTACCGATAACGGAAGTGACGAGATTTACCGCTGTACCGCACATGTAGCGTCCCGGTTCCGTCCAGACTGCCGTATCCGGAAACAAGCGGTCAATCTGTTTATTGATGGCTTCCATCATAGCGGCCAAATCAACATTAAGTCCATGGGCGTCAGGTACGGGGAACCCGCCGCCGATATCCAAATCCGTCAGGTGCATGCCCATTTCTTCTGCTTCATCAAAGAGTTTTCTTGCCACCAACAAGGCTTCTTCATAAGCCGCAGTGGACAAGGACTGACTGCCCACATGGAAGCAGATGCCCATAGCATGCAGGCCCGCTTTTTGGGCGGTCAAAAGGAGGTCAAGGGCTTCTTCTACAGGGGCGCCGAACTTCGTATTGAGGTCCACCAGCGCCTTGTTGTTGCGCACAGCAATGCGCACCAATACATCGGCACCTGGCACAGCCTCAGCCATCTTGGGAATCTCGGTGGGGTCATCAAAGGTAAAGCGGCGCACGTTAAACTTCTGGGCCGCTTCCAAGCCCCGCCTATCCTTTACCGGATTAGCATATATCATCTGCGAACCATCTACACCTAATTCATGGAGAATCTCCATCTCGCCGGCAGAGGCCACATCAAAATGAGCGCCCAGCCCTGCCAGCCGGGATAAAATCTCCGGCGTAGGATTCGCCTTCATCGCATAAAATACTCCCGCCCGCGGTAAATGGCGACGCATAAACTGGTAGTTTTCCTCAACCTTGTCCAGTGATGCCACCAAAAAGGGCGTCGGGTAACGCTTGGCAAGCGTTTTTACTTCTTTTTCGGTAAGTCTGAAATTTTTCATAACACAACCCATTCCATAATGAATTTAAGATGAATTGACAATTGTTCATCTCATAGGCTACATTGTAATATAAATGATACAAATTAACAATATAAAATCGAAATAAAAACTGCTTTTACCAAAAACTCAACAGGATTTGCGATAAACAAAATTTTTGGCCAAAATTTTCACCCCTGTCAAGTAAAAGTACTTGCACCCCCCCGCTTTTTGTGCTAAAATACCATTATTGTGTGTTAGGAGCGAGTTGCTCCCACAGGTTAAGGAGGTGTAACACATGGCAAGTGTTTGCGAAATCTGCGCTAAAGGTGAACTGTCTGGCAACAATGTCAGCCATTCCCATCTGAAGACGAGACGCACTTGGAAGCCGAACATCCAGCGTGTACGCGCTGTTGTTGAAGGCGAAGTGAAACGTGTCAACGTCTGCACGCGTTGCCTGCGTTCTGGTAAGGTTCAGCGTGCCCTTTAATTTGCGCATAAATATCACCAAAAGCTGATATATCATAAAATAACCCTATCGCAGTTGTTGCGGTAGGGTTATTTTATATGCACTGACACATTGTTTTTCAAAATTCCTTGTGCTAGACTTAACTATAAATACATACAGTGCGAAACTTTTTAAGGTGGTGAACATTCTATGGCCATACCATACAATATCATAGACTTTGATATGCAGATAGGAAAGAACAAACCGGAAACCATCCGTCATCCGGACAACTACTGCCCTTTCTGCCATCCAGAGGAACTGACGGATATCATCGATAAAGATGGGCCGATTATCCTGCTGCGCAATAAATATAACGTCCTTTCCGGCACGGAACAGTTCGTCCTGATTGAAACGGATATCTGTCACAGCGATATGCCGGACTACTCTGCCACCCATATGGAACGCTTACTGCGCTTCGGCCTGCGCCATTGGCAGCGACTCCTGCAATCCGGCCAATATGATGATGTGGTGTTCTTCAAGAACTATGGCCCGCTATCCGGCGGAACCATCCGCCATCCACATATGCAGATTGTGGCCTTTCCTCACCTGGAGCAGCCTTTGAGCGCTCTGCCGGAGGAATTTGCCGGGGAAATCATCACCTGTCAAAACGGCGTGGAATTTAATATCTCCACCACTCCCCGAATCGGATTCTGGGAACTCAATATCATCCCTGCCGAAATCGAAAGCCCTGCTGCCATCTCGGCTTTGGCAAAATTCCTGCAAATTGGCACCGACTATTTCACCCGTCATTTTCATCAAGGACGGATACAAAGCTACAATATCTTCTTCTACCAGCTAACGGGCCAAGTTTATGCCAAAATCATGCCCCGTTTTGCCACACCGCCGCTCTATGTCGGTTATGGCATTCATGTATGTCCTACCAATATTCAAGAGGCCGTAGCTGAGATAAAGCAGCTTTATTTTTCCACATAAGCAAAAAATGTCATCTGACCAGTCAACTTGACCAGTCAGATGACATTTTCTTATGCTTCTTTTTTGTCGAAAGGTACGTGATTGAGGATAAGGTCCGGATTGTTGTCGGTAATCCAGCCCAAAGCCCATTCGTTGTTGACCAGCAGCACAGGATTATTGTGGCGGTCGTAGACGAACATACCACGGTCAGCGCCTTTCAGTTCTGCCGGCGTTACCTCATGGCCGTCTTCAAAGGCCATCCAGCGTGCAACCTCATAGGGCTGCATATTCATTTCGATATCTACGTTATACTCGTTCTTGAGACGGTATTCGAGCACTTCAAACTGCAGGGTGCCGACAGTGCCGACAATGTAGGATTCCGTACCAGCACCAGCCTGCTGGAACAGCTGAATCGCACCTTCCTGCGTCAACTGCTCAATGCCTTTGACGAACTGCTTACGCTTCATCGTATCCTTCGCCTGTACGCGAGCAAATTTTTCTGGCGGGAATACCGGAAAATCCGCATACTTGAACTTATGGCTGGCATCGCAGACCGTATCGCCGATACCGAACACACCCGGGTCAAAAAGGCCGACGATATCGCCAGGATATGCCGTGTCGATAATCTGTCTATCCTGCGCCAGGAACTGCTGCGGCTGGGCCAGTTTCAGCATCTTGCCCGTGCGTTCATGCCAAACTTCCATATTGCGCTCGAATTTGCCGGAGCAAATGCGGATAAAGGCCAGACGGTCACGATGTGCCGGATTCATGTTCGCCTGAATCTTGAAGACAAAGCCGGAGAACTTTTCATCGTTGGCGGCAATCAGACCTTCCGAGGACTTGCGTGGCTGCGGCGTGGGCGCCATTTCAATATAGCCTTCCAAGAAGTCCTGTACACCGAAGTTGGTCATAGCCGAACCAAAGAACATCGGCGTCAATTCCCCTTCGTTGACCTTGGCCATGTCAAATTCTTCGCCAGCTTCGTTCAAGAGTTCCAAATCCTCCTGCAAAGCTTCCCAGACGTCTTCGCCCACGCGTTCAATCACCTGCGGGTCATCCGGTTCAAACACATCGGCTACGCGGGCTTCCTGACCGTGGGTGGTGTCGGCGGCAAAGAGCAGCACCTTGTCGTTGCGGCGGTCATACACGCCCATATACTGCCCATCCTGACCAATCGGCCAGTTCATGGGATAGGAGCGAATGCCCAGCACGTTTTCGATTTCATCCATCAGGTCAATCGGTGCCTTGCCGAAATGGTCAAGCTTGTTGACAAAGGTAAAAATAGGAATACCACGCTGTTTGCAGACCTTAAAGAGCTTTTTCGTCTGCGCCTCGACGCCCTTGGCTACGTCGATAACCATGACAGCGCTGTCCACAGCCATCAAGGTACGGTAGGTATCTTCACTGAAGTCCTGATGGCCCGGCGTATCGAGAATGTTGATACGGCAGCCATCATAGTCAAACTGCAATACCGAAGACGTTACCGAGATACCACGCTGTTTTTCAATTTCCATCCAGTCGGACACCGCATGACGCTGCGTCTTGCGGGATTTGATGGAACCGGCCAGGTGAATGGCACCACCATAGAGCAAAAGTTTTTCCGTCAACGTCGTCTTACCAGCATCCGGGTGGGAAATGATGGCAAAGGTACGACGCTTTTCAATTTCCTTATCAAGTTCTGCGCTTAAAGCTGACAAAATATAGCCTCCAATTGTAGTATAAAATTGATACAAACACACTTTTTTCCTTTTTGAAATTCCTAAGGGGGTTCAAAATTACGAAAGGGGGTTCATATATATTATCGTATGCGAGTACCGGGAAGCCTTGCTACGACTAGGTTCCGAGCCTTTTGTGATACCTCTCAGGACAATGCCATAGAGCGTACCTTATCCAGTTGCAACCTCTACGAACTCACATAGCAACTATTTTACCATAAAATAAGAAGGGAAGACAAGAAAATTGGCACGGGACTTTGCCCGTGCCAACTCTTACCCCATATGAATTTCTGTGCCATCCTTGAATGTTACGCTGATATCCTCCTTGCTGTATACGGTCATGAAGTCTATCAGCGTTCCCCAAAGCCCCGCATCAAACTTCGTCAAGCTTTCGCTCTGAGCAGTAAGTGCTTGGGAAAAACCATCCAGACGTTCAGACTTTGCATGTCGAGTCTTGATGGACTTAACCACTTCATCATGTCTGCCTTTCACAGCCTCGTAACGACTGACCAGTTCATCATAGGTGGCTGGCGGTATAATTGCTTCGTGGTTCCCCGTTACATAGTACTGCGGAATCTCCCCTTCATTCTTTTTTACTTTCTTGGTCAGGAAATCAACGGCTCATGGGCGTATAGGTGTAGACAATCTCACCATGCTCATCCCGGTCAACACTCATGCGGTTAGACAAGAGCGGATAAAGCCCCACCACTCGTCCCATGCCATCTCGGATTATCTGCGAGTAGGAATTTCCCCACAAAAGCAGGTGAATCATGGCCGTCTCTCGAAATATAAAAGAAGTCATTTCAGGATTGGTCGAATCATGGAGCAGGAAGTACAGCGGATGCCCCGGCACTCGTTCCTTGCCTTGACCTTTGTATTCGTAGACATGAAGTGGCAAGCTGGCGATGGATTCAGCCAAGATGCGGACGCAGGCGTAAACCGCCGTGGTCTGCATGGCGGTGAACTCATTAACCTTTTTGCCACTTGCTGACCTGCCAAAAACAAACGGCCAGCCACTGAAGTGATAGAAGTTTTGGGGCTTGTCCCGTGAGCGGAAAAGTTTTGTAAATAAATTCATAGGCGTCACACCCCCTCTGAAAATTAAACGAACAGACAAGTTAGGAGAATTTGATGGAAATTATAGAATATGACTCAAAATACAAACAGGATTTCATCGACTTTAATACTGCATGGATTGTTGATAATTTTGGCTTTCTTGAACCGGAAGATAAGGAAACCTTTGATAAAATAGATGAGGAATTATCGAAAGGCTCAATGATTTATTTTGCCATTGAAGACGGTGTTGCTCTTGCTACCTGTATGGCCAAGCCCATGCCTGATGACACTTGGGAAATTTGTAAATTGGCATCCAACAAACACAGAGAGCACAAAGGCTGCGGCAGTGCTGTATTTGAAGCCGCCATGCAGTGGGCCGTAAATCATGGAGCCAAGAAGCTCTTTCTTATATCCAACAGCCACCTTAAACCTGCTATTCATATTTATGAAAAGTATGGATTCAAGGAAATAAAGCTCGATAACTATGGATATGTCCGTGGAGACATTGCCTTTGAAAAAATAATCGCTAAGTAAAAGCACCGCCCTTTCGAGCGGTGCTCCGGCCTTGCTTTCGGCTTAGAAGGTTCTTTCGTAGGAAAGCCCCATGATTTGAAGTTCTGCCGTGAATTTTGCTCCTCTTGCAATCTCGTCTGCGGCCTTCAAAAGTTCCTCCGGCGTTGGGCTTCCCCCCATCCGGCTTACGCTTGCGCTGGCTTCGATTTCGATGCAGCCTATGCGCTTTTCCCAGTCGGTCTTTTCAAGGTTGCTGTTCTGGAAAATCTGGATGTTGATGTAATCCTGCCCCGTGCGCTTGTTGTTCCAGCCCAGCGAGTTTTCTTCAATCTCGAATCCGTACTCTTTGCCCTTGCTCTCGATAATCTCGGCGATTTCCTGCTTTGTCATTTTCTTTTCCTCCTTTTCGGTCGTCTGTGTTTTCCCTTTTGGTATGTGTATATTCGCTCTTAATGGTAAGAATAGCAAGTCATAATTGGCATTTATTTATGTATACAATCATTTTATTGGAAGGAGACATAAAGTTTGAAACAATATATAGTGGACGCATTTACAGATAAACCATTTTCGGGAAATCCGGCTGCGGTTTGTGTCATGGATGATTGGCCATCCGAAGAATCCATGATGAAATTGGCGATGGAAAATAACCTATCCGAAACTGCGTTTATTGTTAAGGAACAACAAGGATACCACCTTCGCTGGTTTACTCCAGGAACAGAAGTGGAGCTTTGTGGCCATGCCACTCTTGCTTCTGCTTTTATCATTCTGAATTATTATAATCCCAACAGTGATGTTGTTCGATTCAACACAATGAGCGGTCTCTTGACCGTCAAACGTAACGAAGATATGTATGAGATGGATTTTCCACGATACGACTTGCAGGAAATTCCCGTTACAGATGATATGGAAGCCGCCTTTGGCATTCGCCCGAAAAAAGCACTTCTTGGACTGGATTTGATTTGTGTCTTTGAGACAGAGGACGATGTGCGTACAATGCATCCAAATCAGAAATTGCTGAAAAACATCGATGGACGCATCCAAAATGCTACGGCGATAGGATCGGATTTTGACTGTGTTTCGAGAAGTTTTGCTCCTAAATTATCCATAGCCGAAGACCCGGTTTGCGGATCAGCTCACTGTCAAATTGCGGATTATTGGGCAAAAGAACTGAACAAGACAACAATAAATGCCTACCAAGCATCAAAACGTGGCGGTTTTCTTCATTGCGAATTGAAGCCAAATAATAGAATCGCTATAAGTGGAAATGCCACGCTTGTGGCGATTTCAGAAATCGTTGCTCAACTGTAACTTGTTCATCCCCTATTGCGCCAACAGTCCACAGATTGCTATAATCAGAAGCCTCGATGAGAACGATCTCATCTTAAGAACACCGCCCTTTCGAGCGGTGTCTCGACCTTCTTTTTGTTTAGAAGGTTCTTTCGTAGTAAAGCCCCATGCTCTGAAGTTCTGCCGTGAATTTTGCTCCCCTTGCAATCTCATCGGCGGCCTTCAAAAGCTCCTCTGGTGTGGGGCTTCCGCCCATCCGGCTTACGCTTGCACTGGCTTCGATGTCGATGCAGGCTTTGTGGTTCTCACAGTCGGTCTTTTCGAGGTTGCTGTTCTGGAAAATCTGGATGTTGATGTAATCCTGCCCTGTGCGCTTGTTGTTCCAGCCCATCGAGTTTTCTTCAAGCTCGAATCCGTACTCGGATGCCTTGCTGGTGATGATTTCGTTTACTTCCTGCTTTGTCATTTTGTTTTCCTCCTTTTCGGTTGTCTGTGTTTTCCCTTTCGGTATGTGTATATTCCCGTACTATGGAAGAAACAGCAAGTCATAAATGAGAATTATTTTATGGATACAAGGAGATTAATTCTATGGATTTTGAACAGTCAATTCGCGGAAATAAAGCAAGGGAAAATTTCAATTCCGGCTACAATTGCTCCCAGTCCGTACTGCTGGCCTATGAAGATTATTTGCAGGAAAAAGGACTTGACCCTAAAACCGTATTGCGGATGGCATCACCCATGGGAGGTGGAATCAGCCGTCTGCGGGAAATATGCGGTGCTGTCTCTTCTTTATGTCTGCTAATAGGTTTAGCAGATGGTTACGACACACCAGATGATGAAAAGAAAAAAGCACTGTATAGCCAGGTTCAAAAACTTACACTTCAGTTCAAAGAGCATCAAGGCTCCATTATCTGCCGTGAGTTGCTAGGCTTAGAGCAAAAACATGACCAGCCTACACCATCAAAACGAACAAAAGAGTATTATGCTGAACGCCCCTGCGCCGATTTCTGTGCAACGGCAGCAGCTATTTTTGAGGAACATTATCTACAAGAACTGTCTAAATAACCAGCACACCACGGCTGTCATATACTGATTCTCCGCTATCATTTCCGCAACGAATAGCACGGTCAAGAGCCATGATGAGGGCAATCGCCCCGTCAATCTTCTCCGTGCTTTTTGCTTTGTCTGCTTTGATATTCCCGGCAGGGTCAGTGCGGATGAAAATGTTGTCCATGTTCCACCTCAACACTGGATGTCCGCCATGTGCGATTTTTTCTTCCAGCACCAGTTTCATCAGTTAGTTGTATGCTGGCCTATCAAAGTCCTTGCCACTCTGTTTATCAGTGTATACACACTCTCTGGGAACGCCAAAGTTCTCCATAGCAATCCACTGACGGTCATCATTCTGTCCAAGTGTTGATACCCGAATGTACCCATAAATCTTGTTTTCCATAAGAATTCCTCCTCATCACTAAATTGTTTTAGATAAATTTATTGTAGAGGAATCCTTGATTTCGTTACAGGTATTAGTCATTTACTTTACCATACATTTTCCGATTAGTGAAGTATTACTTAACTATTGCTTCTAACACAAAAACGCTGCATCACACCTTAAGCATGATGCAGCGTTTTCCTGTAAGTAAAGATTTTCTTCATAAACCTTTATAATAATTTTCAATAAATTTAGCCATTAATTTACGACGTTGAAGTAAAAATTCTTCAAAATCACCGTACTCCATCGTAAACACAGATTCCGGAATAGCGTTATCTTTTAAATTATCCTTTAATTCGCCTATATCTTTTATATTCCCTATGCTAACCTCATGTGTATCGCACTGATTACACATGATAGCAAAGTATTCCTTTGGTGCTTTATCACCTACAGCTTTATTAACATGTGTATCCAAGTATGTATAATTCGCAACTTGATTGTACTTAGCCCTATTGTTTATACCATTTTTCTTTAGATATGCTTTTGGGAAAATATGATGAATGTCTCCTGCAATCTCAACTAAGTCTGCTACTGTTGTTCCACTTTGGAATAATGAATCACTATTACGATTAATTTGAGCGGCAATAAATGTACTAAAAGCTGGGCTGTTTATCGATGATGATTCCAAATTCTGTGGCAATGTAACATTCCAAAAGGTATCTGAAAGTACCGATTCTTCGATTTCTTTAGCATATATTGCAAAGCCTTTTTCATTCATCAAACGTCAAAGGTTTATAAGTGCCAGGTCAACAGCATCTGCTCCGGCACCAATTACGCGCACCTCACTATAATCCGAAGTCAATATATGATTGGTATCACAGAGCAGCGTTACAGACAATTCATATTTTCTAGCCACCTGCTCCGTTATTTTTACTACCGGGCAAGCATCTGCATCAACGTAAATCCTCATCCGATATTTCTCACCTGCGCCAATATCTCAGATTCATCCGTATAGCGATGTATGTGGAATCGTTCATTTCCGGCCAACATAGCAGATAGCTGCGTTTCCTTTGAGCGGTAGAAAATATGTACTTCTTTTTGCCATGGGCTTCAGCGTAAGCCAGCTCATATCCAACGCCTAACGATACCTGAGTGCATTCTGCCACCACAACATTGCATTCACGCAACCAGGCGGTATCTTGTTCATAAATAGCTTGGTCACCTTTATCTTCCACCGTAGACAAGCTCAAGTCACCTACATGCTCAGTAAGCACTTGATGTTTTTCTTTCAAGGCAGCTATGACTTTACGATAGAGTTCCGCATCCTGTCTGCCGCCACGAATGGAACCTGCAAAATATACCTTCATCGTCTCAGCCTCATTTCATCTTCAGGTCCAACAGTACCTTATCGGTTTCCCACGGCGATATGACTGTATAGTCGATGCCTGCTCCCTCCAGAACAGCTTTGATTTCTTCGTCCTTCACCTTGGCACGTTCCAAATTGGTTTCCTTGCGTCCATCGATACTGATGAACTCGTCATTCCGTTGGAGCAAATACTCCACATTGTCAAACTTGGCATGCTCATGCATCACCAGCTGGTCGAAAAGCTCGTCCGGCATGTTGTTGTAGATGATGTTCAGCGGCAGGGGCGAATCGCAGACCGCATACTCCACACCATACCGCTCCAACGTCTTCAGCCTATGCACCTGCTCGGCAAAGAGGTAGAGCTGGTCCTGCACAATATCCGTGGCATTCTGATACCAAAGCCACTTGGCGTACTCGCCCACCAGCTCCGTCTTATGCCCCTTGCGCTTCAGCTTTGAAAAAATATCTGCGGCGATGGTGCTCTTGCCGATGCCAGCACCGCCGTAAAAGTTCAGTACCTTCAACTTAAAACTCCTGTTCGTTCTTAGAATTTTACAATAATCATTATACACCACAGAAGGGGTGTTCTCTACAATTACCGAACAAAAAGGCTGCCCAGCATATTGATATGCTCCCCCTATGAGAGACAGTAAAAAATAAAACTGTCATCATAGGGGGAGTTTTTTATGCCACAAAAACATAAAATTACAGCAGAGATTCACTCCTCCCACTTTTTTACCACCATTTATCACTCAGAACGGCCATTAAGTCAACGTTATAAGCAGTAAAGTTTTTCTTGCAAAACGGCTCCATTTGTCTTAAAATCGAAGAAAAATAGGAAATCCCACGAGGAGGAATCATCATGGATGCATCTGTAGTAGCAAACTATACTGCTCATCTTGATGACAAGCACCGCTTAACACTCCGCGGGGCTAAATATACATATTATCAAGTAAAGGAATATGAGAACGGCTGCATTATACTTGAACCGCGTGAACTGGTAGCCCCCAAGGAAATCTCTAAAAATACTCTTGCCATGATGGATGAATCCATCCGCAACTACAAAACTGGCAATGTTTCTGCACCAATCGATTTAATGGGGTTCTAACTATGAGTTTTGCTATTCGCATGGGAATCCCGGAAATGTTGAACCTATGGATGACCTATCTAAAAAAAGAGCCAGCCATAACCATATAAATGGTTTATGACTGGCTCATGTTATTCAAGACAACTTTTAGGCTTGAGGATGGCCTAAAAATCCGCTGTAATAGTTGTATCCTCACATCCATGATAGTCAACAACGCCTTCCACTACTGCCTGTTTTCATGCTATTGAATTTTTCTTGCAAGCCCACATCCAAAAGTGCACGTACATGTTCTGATACAACTGGAGCATTCTTTTCCTGGAATAGTATCTCGTCATATAGTCTGGCATCGTTAGGCTTTACGAAAATATGTGTTACAGCAAAAACATTTTTTGTCTTCTGAAAGCAATCCTCATCCCTAAGCGATTCCACTATATAGCAGTTACCTTTTTCATTTCCGTCCAAATCCCGCTCTTTATTCATGCAAAGAGTGAACTTCAAATCAGTTGTACCGAACTTATATGAACGTGTTTGCGTGGTAATTTCTTCGAGTAGAAAGCTTTCAGCTCCTGCCAAATTTGCTACTTCTCCCAAATGCTGAAGTTTGCGGCAACAGAGTTCGTAAGGGTGTCTCGCCGTAAATCCTATCTGGTTAATCTGTAATTGCCTACGCACAGCTGAGCGATAGAATTCCTTAGCCGACAACGGAGAATCCACGCCCGTTAGATGCTTAAAATTGATTGCCTTGTATAACACTTCGATATAACGACCATCAAAAACATACATAAACGTTTTGCCTACGAGATTTTCTTTATAAGTCCTAGCTGCCTGCTTTATGGTTTCGACAATACGCCTACGGTCAGCCTGCCTACGTGCACCCAAATTGCCATGTACCATACTATTTCCATTCCCTACGAACAAAAGAAAGGCACCAGACATCTGGTGCCACAATATCCAAAAGAGCGGTTTTATGCTGGCTGTCAGCCTCAGCACCCTTGCGAGTGCCTGTTGTCGCCGGTATATTAAGTCCCCGGCGCGGACTTGCCTTATCTCCCCGGCACGGGCTCAATGCCCTTACGAGCATCTATAAGTCTCAGTATTTACCCTGCCTAAGCACAGTACAGCTTTTACGTGCCGCCACACGGAACTTTCGCTCATTTATATTATACATGATGACGTTCTCAATATCAACATTTGGCGGATAATTTTCATAAACCTAATCGAAGAACCATCATTACTCTTAACACATTTTCCACCTCTCCACAAAAACAAAACAGCCATTTTACTCTATTTTCTTGCTTGACTGTTCCATCCATAACATATAAAATTCCCCCTGTCTAACATGCAAACGATTGATTTTCGATTATGAACCCCTTAATTCAAACGATAATGCCCAGCATATTCCAAGAGGCACCATCCTGCTTTTATCACCGCCCTACAATATAAAAAGACCTCAACACCCTTATTTCATAGGATTTTGAGGTCTTTTTATATTTGTTTAATTGTATAAAATAAGCTATAAAGTTGTCCAATGTCATATAAGTCATTTAAAATTGATATAGCAACTATTCTACCATAAAATAATAAGATAAGACAAGATAACCTAAAATTTTACAACGCAAAAGAACCGGTATCACTCCACTGACTCCGGTTCTTTCTAAAAAGATGTAAGGAAATGGGATACTGGAAACTGGGATATGTTTCCAGAGAAGAGACCGATAGGTTTCCGAATGCAAACCGGTGGGATATCCGGTCACTTGCCTATCGACACTTATAGTGTACCACATCTTAAAAGAAAAAAACAGCCCTTTACGTAAAAAATTTTTATTTTTATCAATTTTTCAGTCTATTATAAATTTAACACAATCCTATCTCTTTGCACATACATAGCCAAGGCTTGCCAATATAAGGTATAATAGAAATTGATTTTCAATGAAAGTGAGTGACAAGCGTGGCACTTTATCAAAGCAAAATTTTTGGCATTGTCCAGGGTGTGGGCTTTCGACCCTTTGTCGCACGGCTGGCGACAAAATTTCAAATTCTGGGCAGCGTCTGCAATAAAGGCCCCTATGTGGAGGTCTATGCTCAGGGCAGCGAGGAAGCTGTGGACAAATTTCTCACGGCTATTGAACAGGAGCCGCCGGAGCGGGCGTCCATCTTAAAATTGACGCGTCAACGCCTTGGCGAAGACGATCATTATCAGGATTTTCAGATTATCGAAAGCGCCAAGGAAAAGGGCTCCATCTTCGTCTCGCCGGATATTGCCACCTGCGATAAGTGCCGGGCAGAGCTCTTTGACCCGCAGGACAAGCGTTATCTCCATCCCTTTATCAACTGCACCGCCTGCGGACCGCGGCTGACCATCCTCGATTCCATGCCCTATGACCGGGAGCGCACGAGCATGGGCGAATTTCCCATGTGTCCAAGCTGTCAGGCAGAATACGACAGCCCTTCCACCCGCCGCTATGATGCCCAACCGGTCTGCTGTAATGACTGTGGGCCGGAAGTCTACATCATCGGCGAGGAAAATGTGCGCGGGGCTGCGGCCATCACGCGCACCCGCCAAACGATTATCAATGGCGGCATTGTGGCCATCAAGGGCATTGGCGGTTTCCACCTCTGCTGTGATGCCACCAATGAGCAGGCTGTCCTGCGCCTGCGCCAGCTGAAACACCGTCCGGTAAAACCCTTTGCCATTATGGCCCGCGATATGACCGCCATCAATCGGGAATGTTTTGTCGAAGACGGGCAGGAAGAAATCCTCACGGGCCATCAAAAGCCCATCCTGCTGCTCAAGCGCAAAATGACCGGGCAAATCCAGGATGTCGTTGCACCAGGCAATCCCAAAATCGGCATCATGCTGCCCTATGCACCATTACATATGTTATTGTTCGCTTATCCCGATGGGCTGACCATGCCGGACACACTGATTATGACGAGCGGCAACCCGGCAGGCGCGCCCATCTGCCGTGACGATGAAGGCGCTGTCGATGCACTTGACGGTTTCTGTGACCTCATGCTGTCACACAACCGCAAGATTCGCATTCGCGCGGATGACACCGTGATGGACTGGCTGGACGGCAAGCCCTATATGATTCGCCGCAGCCGTGGCTATGCCCCCCTGCCCTTTATGCTGAAAACTGACTGGCACGGCGCAGTGCTCGGCATTGGCGGTGAGCTCAAAAATACCTTCTGCGTGGGCAGCGACAACATCTTCTATCCCTCCCCTTATGTGGGTGATATGAGCGATCTGCGCACCATGCAGGCTTTGCGCGAAACCATCGGGCGGCTGACCACATTGCTCGAATGCCAGCCGCAAATCGTGGCCTGCGATATGCATCCCCGCTACAATACCGTAACCATCGCCAAGGAACTGGGGCTGCCCCTCTTTCCTGTCCAACACCACTATGCCCATATTCTCTCCTGCATGGCCGAAAATGATTACGACAAGCCGGTAATTGGCGTGTCCTTTGACGGCACCGGCTACGGCACCGACGGCACCATCTGGGGCGGTGAAATTTTGCAGGCGGATTATGCCGGCTTTAAGCGGCTCGATTCCATCACGCCCTTCCGGCAGGCAGGCGGCGACAAAGCCAGCCGCGAGGGCTGGCGCATTGCCGTTTCCCTGATCTACGATTTGACGCAGGACAAGGAAGAAACACAGAAAATTGCTCACCAGTTAAACCTTTGTCAGGACAGCGACCTTAATGCCATGTTCTTTATGCTGGATAATGATATCAATACCATCCGGAGCACCAGCGCCGGACGCGTCTTCGATGCGATCAGTGCCATCCTGGGCATTCGCAACAGTTCTACCTTTGAAGGAGAAGCCAGCATGTATCTGGAATTTGCTGCACAGAAATGGCATGATGAGCATTTAGGCGAGTTGCCCGTTCCTGCCATAAGCTTTAACACGGACAAGATATTTACCCTCCTGTTGCAGCAGCGGCTGGCTGGCGAGGACTGCGGAAAACTGGCGTACCTGTTCCATGCCTGCCTGGCTGCCTTCATCGGTGCTGCCTGCCAAAAAGCCGGTGTACATACCGGCCTGAACACCGTGGCCCTGTCCGGCGGGGTATTCCAAAATCATCTGCTGACCGAGCTGACCACTGCCGAATTGCAGGAACGCGGGTTCACGGTTCTGCGTCACAGTCTGCTGCCGCCCAACGACGGCGGCATCTGCTTAGGACAGGCTGCCGCCGCCATGTATCATCTCAACCATAAATAAAGGAGTTTCCTCATGCTGATATCACTGGGCCAAATTTTGGCTTATACGCTGGTGCAAACCATCGGTATTTCCATCTTCACCCTTTCACTCTACCGCCTGAAAAAAATTCGGCAGGTCTACCGCCTGAAAGCCTTTTTCTATTTGGCCATGGTCAATTTTGCCGGAGCGCTGACCTTTGGCACAGATGCCTGGCTGGCGACCAGTAAGCCCGTAGCGGCAGGAATCTTTATTTTGGGCATTCCCTTTATGCTGGGCAGCCACCTTTGGCTTTTTTTCAAAAGTCGATAAAAAACATTTGTACACAAGGTTATTTCATGCTATAATCAGAGTAGAGATACTATCCTGCTTGCGTGAGCAAGGGAGGGATTGTGATGAGCGGCGCAAGCAGCATCGGCAGTTTTGCCTATCGTTGGAATCTTATCGCCTCAGGTGTTGCTTCGGTTGATGCCACTGAGCGGACTTCGAACGCATTTCACCAGAACTCAGGCAGACAGAACGCCTCCACTAATCGTAATACTGCGGAAAGTGCTACGGTTACTAAGAGGATGTCGGACGGAGCTATGATCATTTTTCGTTATGATAAGCAAGCCAGAGTTTCCCCTTTTTCCGGTGGAAGCGCTACTGGCGGCAATGTAAACATTTCTGCTTGAACATTGTTAAATCAAGGACGGATTTAGCAGGCAGGAGTATCTCGACGAATCGTACAACAAGCATATGTAAAACCGGCGGATTGCCGGTTTTTTCTGTTTTACTAAAAGGAGAACACGATGAACCTCAATATCCCCCAGCTCTACTACAGCAAACTCATGCGCGCCGTCGTGGAATTTGACATGATTCATGATGGCGACCATATCCTGCTAGGCATTTCCGGCGGCAAGGACAGCATTTTCCTGGCCTATGCCATGGCTATTCTCAAAAAACGCCTGAACAAGCAGTTTAAGCTGTCCGCCCTCACCATCAATCCGCAATTTAAGGACGCACAGGGACGTCCTGCGCTCTTTGATATCGAACGGGCAAAAGACTTTATGGCGGAACTAAACATTCCCTATGAAATCATTGATGTGGATATCGCCGGCACCATCGCCACGACGCCGGACAAAAATCCCTGTTACACCTGTGCCTTCTTCCGCCGTGGCGCGGTAAACCGCTACGCCATGGAACACGACGTAAACAAAATCGCCTATGCCCATCACCATGATGATGCCGTGGAAACCTTCCTGATGAGTCTGCTGTACTCCGGTCAGCTCCATACCTTCACACCGGTCACCTACCTTGACCGCACGAAGCTGACCGTAATCCGCCCGCTGGTGTACTTCCGCGAAGCCGAGCTGATTGATGCCATAAAGATTCATGGCTTTGACCCGGTAAAAAGCCCCTGTCCGCATGACGGTCATACGGTAAGACAGGATGTAAAAGAACTGATTGCCCGTCTGGAACCGGAAATTCCCGACCTTTATGACCACTTGGGCGCCGCCATGCGAAAAGGCGCACTCGGGGAGCTTTGGCCAGCTGCCAAAACCCGCGCCGAAATGCGCCAGACGTATTTTGCCTATAAGAATAAATAAACCTATTGCCTTTTCCGTCAGGGGAAGGCTTTTTTTATTTGAGGACCTTATTGATGTTGTCGATAAGCTCCTTTAATTCCTTGCTTTCCGTCAACTTGTAGGCGATATCCAAGAAGTAATTGGCGTGCTCATACTTCTTGTTGGCAAGCATCGCCTTGCCGTACTGCATGGCCGTTTCAATGATTTTGGCATCTGGGCCAATGGGAAAGCCGTACTTTTCTCCATAGGAACGCATGGCACCAATGGAGGGGCGCTGTGCCTGACCTTCGGTTTCCTCGTGGATGTATTTGAGTTCCAGTTCTGCCTGATAGCGGCCTTCCGCATCGGCAAAGCTCATACTCAGCAAATAGCAGCCAACTGCCTCATCCCACATCTGTTTTTCCACAAAATAATAACCTAAATTGCGGTAGCAATGGGCAATTTCCCGGCGCTTGTAGGCAATGGGGAAAATCGCGGTCGTCAGTTCTTTGAGCTTTTCCCAATCCTTCTTCTGTTTGAAAATCTCCGCATGCTCAAAGGCGATATCGGCACTCATGGGGTTCCAATCCATGGCGATCGCCAGCGCTTCTTCGGCTTCATCCAGTTTCCCCTGTTCCAGGAGCAGGGAGCCGTACATGGCGTACAGGCGGTTCAAGGGTTCTTCAATATCCGCCACAGGCTGCAACTCAGGATGCTGGCTTTGAAACATCACCATTTCCATCAGGGTATTGAAATCATAATAATCTGCCTGTCCATCATTGTAGAGGTTGAGCTTTTCCACGCTCTCAATCTCCTGCCGCAGAATGTCCGCTGCTGCTGCAACATCCTTCTCCTCCACCAGCGTTGCGGCCTGTGCCAGAGCATCATTTATCTTTTTGGTCAATGCATTTGCCTGCAATACTTTACACTTCCTAACTAATCAAATATGTCTGGTCACCGTGAACCGCCATAAGTTCACGGCTTCATGGGGACCAATATTGCCCTTTTTGCGGGCAATTTCCACCTGCTGCTCCACGGTGTCCACACCGGCTAAATCCGGCAGGAGCAGCCCACGCCGGCTGCCCGCTTCAACGATTACACCATAACGCTTAGTATCCAGCTGCTCTATCCCCTCAATCGGTTCGGGAACAGACAGGACATCCACATCATAAATCAAATCCTGCAATTCATCTTCCCTCACCGGCGAAAAACGCGGGTCGCCGGTACCCGCAGACACGGCATTATAGAGGATTTCTTCAGCCAAACTCTCCCGCACCGGCAAAATCGTACCAATGCACCCCCGCAGCTGACCGTCCTTCTTAATGCTGACAAACGCCCCGGCTTTTTGACCGGTCAATTCCGCCGGCAGATTCTCCGGCAGAGCCGCCCGCCTGCCCGTCCGCACATAATGTTCCAGCGAATAACGCGCCAAAGCCAGGTATGCGTCTTCCCGGCTGCGCCGCCGTTCGATTTCCTCGCGGAACAGCTTCGCTGCCTGCTCGCCAATATTGCGGGATTCATCATATTCCCCAGGTTCAAAAACCGCCACCGCATAGCCTACGCCAAACGGCCCTTCCTGCGCGAGCAGCTTTGCCTGCGCCCGATGCCTGTCCAAAGCTCCCGCCATAATCCAGAATGAGCGCAGGCCGCATTCGGCTGCCGAATCCGCCAGTTCCGCCGGCGTTGTCATAAGCTGCAGAAAATCACCAGTCTTAAAGCAATTCCCCATACGTTGGTCAAACACGGGGCCGGCCGGGTCAAAGCCATAGGGGCCATCGGCCTTCAGTTTATGGGATAAATCCCCGCTGGCAACCAGCACCACCCGCCGTTTTAATTCAGC
>DFHU01000063.1:37229-44312 GCA_002373045.1 Pseudoselenomonas ruminantium
ATGCGGACAATCTTGCCTGCAAAACCGGCCTTTTGCAAAAAATACAGCGGAATCATAGTGCCATGGTCAAGACTGCCATCCTGCTTGCCCAAAGTGCCTGCCGGCAGCTTGATTGAATCGGCCATTTTGGCAATATGCCCGACAAGCGACTCATCATAATCGGCTTCAAAGCGCAGTTCCGCATGCCCAAAGCTGGCAAAACTGCCCTTAGCCCCGGCCCCGGAGGACAGCTGCAAATAATCGGCATACATCTTGGCATGCGGGCTGGTGATTACGATGGTTTCCGGCTTCAGGCTGACTACCCATTTTGCCGCTTCTTCATAAGCTGCAATGGTGGCGCTGATTTTCTGTTCCTCACCTCTGCCAATAGCCGGCAGGATTAAGGGCGGATGCGGTACTACACAAGTTCCTAATAAAGCCATTTTATACACCTCTTTACCAAACTATGCACAAAATCTCAACACACCCTAAGGGCTGACAAGTCAAATTGACCTGTCAGCCCTTAATACGTTATTTTTTTCGCTGCATTCTGCGCTCATGCAGTTCAGCGCATTTTTCCACGATAAGGCGCACGACCCAGGAGGGCGGCCGCGAGGCCTTCTTATGAAACCACATTTCCACCGTCCGGCTGGGTGCCCCCAGTATCTTTTCGCAGTCCCTGGGCGTTATGCCCCAAAGGTCACGCATCATCTTCATCGGCTCGTCGGCGCAGGCTATGCGGTCAAGTTCTGCCGCTTTCTTCAGTTCTTCCACATCTACGTTGAAACCGGTCTTGCGCTGAAACCAGTTGGGAATATCTTCACGGGTCACTTTGGGCATAGCGCGCCTCCTTTATTGCATCAGGACATCAGCTCTGCTATCTTATTCAATATAATCCCGGCTAATTCCTGCTTGCTCATCAAAGGATATTTTTCACAGCCGCCATCACGGGTATAAATCTGCACCCGGTTGTTGTCCACGGCAAAGCCTGCATCACTGGCGGATACATCGTTCGCAACAATGAAATCGAGATTTTTCTTCACGAGCTTCTTTTTGGCATATTCCTCCACATTGCAGGTTTCTGCCGCAAAGCCCACGAGAATCTGCCGATTCTTATGCTGTCCCAGACCATACAAAATGTCAGGATTGCGTTCCAGATGCAATACCAGTTCATCATCGCTTTTTTTGATTTTTTCTTTCGCTACTGTTTTGGGTCGATAATCCGCCACAGCCGCCGACATGATGACGGCATCTGCCGCAGCATAGGCTTCCTGCACCGCCGCCTGCATTTCAAGCGCCGTCTGAATGCGTATCGTACGCACCCCCGCCGGGTCAGGCAGGCTGCTCGGGCCGGACACTAAGAGGACTTCTGCGCCTTGTTTGGCCGCCTCAGCGGCAATGGCATAGCCCATCTTGCCCGTAGAGCGGTTGCCTAAAAAGCGCACCGGGTCCAAAGGTTCAATGGTCCCCGCAGCCGTGACGATGATTTTCTTGCCCGTTAAGCGCTGCTCGCCAGCGGCAAAATCCATGACAAAGCGGACAATCTCTGCCGGGTCCGGCAGACGGCCCTTGCCTTCCACACCGCAGGCCAAATGCCCGGAGGCCGGTTCGATAATCTGTACGCCCCGGCTTTTTAATTCCGCGATATTTTTCTGCGTTACGGGATTTTCATACATATTGGTATTCATGGCCGGCGCCAGGATAAGCGGTGCCTTGGTTGCCAATACCGTAGTCGTCAGCATATCATCGGCAATGCCTGCAGCGGTCTTAGCGATGATATTGGCCGTAGCCGGGGCAATCAGCATGATATCGGCTAAATTGGCTAGTGCAATATGCTCCACGTTGAAATTCGTGACCTTGGCCCACATATCCACGGTCACGGGCTGGCCGGTAATTTCCCGGAAGGTCAGCTCGGTGACAAATTCCGTGGCTTCCCTGGTCATAACGACATGGACTTCCGCCCCCGCCTTGCGGAGACGGGAGGCAATCTCCACCGCCTTGTAAGCGGCGATGCCTCCCGTCACGCCCAGAACAATTTTCTTGCCGTTTAAGCTATCCATTAGAGGTCAGCCTTGGAAATCTTATAGGCGATTTTGCCTTCCGCGATTTCTTCCAATGCATTGGTTACATCCTTGGTGGATTTCATTTCGATTTCCTTGAGCTCTTCACCATCCACCAGCTGACGGGCACGCTTGGAAGCGCAGACCACCAGACCATAACGGCTGTCCACACGGGACATCAGTTTATCCGTAGACGGGTTTACCATGCTCATTTCCGGTTTGCTCATTACTTTCATTACTTTGCCAACTCCTCAAAAATTTCCTGATTTCTATCCACACGGCAGTGCTCAGCGGCACGAATCGCCATAATGCGCTGCACGGCATGTTTTACGGTATCATTGACGACCACATAGCTATACTTTCTGCCGTCTTCAATTTCCTTGCAGGCAGAACCCATGCGCTTTTGCAGGGATTCCTCCGTCTCCGAACCACGGCCACGGATACGGCGTTCCAGTTCAGCCAAAGAAGGCGGCACAAGGAAGATAAACAGTCCGTCCGGGCATTTTTTCATCACATTCAAGGCACCCTGCGTGTCGATTTCTAGCAGGATATCCTCACCCTTGGCCAGGCGTTCCTCAATCTTGCCCAGCGGCGTGCCATAGTAGTTGCCATAGACATTGGCATATTCCAAAAAGCCGCCTTCGGCGATTTTCTGTTCAAAATCCGCCTTGTCCATAAAGTAGTAGTTCTTGCCGTCTACTTCTCCAGCGCGAGGCTGACGGGTCGTAGCGGAAATCGAATAGGCCAAATCCTCAGCCTGGGCAAGGAGTTCACTGCATACCGTGCCCTTGCCCGTTCCCGACGGCCCGGAAACGACCATCAATAATCCTTTACGCATTTATTCTTCGTCCTCTTTCTCTTTTTCCGTCTTTACATCGTCATCATCATCTTCAACGCGATGCGCCACCGTCTCCGGCTGTACTGCCGATAAAATGACATGGTCGCTGTCCATGATGATTACTGCTCTTGTTCTGCGTCCATACGTCGCATCAATAAGCCGCTCCCCATCCCTAGCTTCCTGAATAATACGCTTAATCGGCGCCGATTCAGGGCTGACAATGGCCACAATACGATTGGCCGATACAATATTCCCAAAGCCGATATTGATGAGCTTAATATCCATCAGTATCTCCCCTTTACTCGATATTTTGCACCTGCTCGCGAATCTTTTCGATTTCGCTTTTCATGTCCACAACCAACTGCGCAGCATCTTTGCTGTTGGCCTTGGAACCGATAGTGTTTGTTTCCCGGTTAAATTCCTGAATTAAAAAATCCAGTTTGCGGCCTGACGGCTCCCCAGCCGCCATAATCTGCCGGAATTGGGCGATATGACTCTCAAGACGCACCACCTCTTCGGTGTAGTTCACCCGGTCTGCAAACAGAGCCGTTTCCTGAATGATGCGCGTTTCGTCAAAATCTTTCCCGGCAAGGGCCTCGGCCAAAACCTCCTGCAAATGCTGACGGCGTTCTTCCACAATAGCCGGAGCAAGCGTGATTAACTGCTGACGCATGCCTTCCAGCTTCACCAAACGCTGTTCAAAGTCCTCGGCAATATGCGCACCTTCCCGCTGGCGCATATCGTCAAACGCCTTGAGCGCCTGCTGCTGGGCATCTTCGAGCACCGGCTGCAAACCGTCCAGCTCCGCACTCTGCTCCACCTGCAAGACATCGGGAAAGCCCGCAAACATCACCGCACTGTCCGGACGGGGCAGATGCAGGGTATCACTTAACTCATTCATCGCAGACTGATAGGCCAGTGCCAGCCCCTTATCCACGCGAATGGTGCTCTTGGATTCCCGCTTGTCAACGTAATTGACAAAGATATCCACCTTGCCGCGGGCCGCTGCCTGCCGGATAAGCTGGCGCAGACTTTCCTCCCACTGCCCAAACTGCCGGGGCATATGGAAGTTCATTTCCAAAAAACGTTGATTAACCGCCTTTAATTCCACGGTTACCTTGTAATCATCATTTTCTACGGTAGCGGCACCGAAACCGGTCATACTTTTCAGCATAGTTACGCCTCCAAATCGGCCAGCTCACCACTAAACACCAGTTCAGCCGGGCCGGTCATAAATACATGGTTGTTATCCGCCCAATGAATCATGAGCTTGCCGCCATCCAGTTCCACTTCCGTTTCCCCGGCTCTATCCAGCTTACCATTCAGGATACCTGCTACAACCGTTGCACAGGAGCCGGTACCACAGGCCAGCGTAACTGCCGCGCCCCGCTCCCAGACACGCATGCGCACATGCTGACGGTCTTTGACCTCGACGAACTCCGTATTCGTCTTGCGCGGGAAAAGTTCATGGGACTCAAACTTGCTTCCGAGTTCATAAATCGGAAAGTTTTCCGCATCGTCTACGAAAATCACGCAATGCGGATTGCCCATAGATACAGCGGTGAACTGATACGTCTTGCCTTCGACCATGAGGGGCTGGTCAACAACCTGCTGTCCGTCAAAGCCGATAACGGGAATTTCCTCACCCAAAAGATGCGGCTCACCCATATCCACCTTAATGCCCTTGACCGTACCACCATCCAGAACAATCTCCGGCACCAGAATCCCGGCGCCCGTTTCCACGGTAAAACGCGTCTCCTTGGTCAGACCGAAGTCATAGAGATAACGGGCAAAGCAGCGAATGCCATTGCCGCACATCTCCGCCTCGCTCCCGTCGGTATTAAAAATCCGCATGCGGAAATCCGCTTCGGCAGAAGGCAGCACAACCAAAATGCCATCTGCACCCACGCCATAATGACGGTCACAGACCTTGCGGGCCAGTTCGGCATAGTCCTCTATATCTTCATGCAGGCAGTCAAACAAAACAAAATCATTGCCACAACCTTGCCATTTCGTAAATTTCTTCATCAATTACTGCCTCCTGTCTAATTCGATATCTATACTATAATACCTGCATTTCCGCAAATTTTCAAGGTTTTTCTCACGATTTCACCACAATACGAAAAACTCTCCCGCTGACAAATCAAATTGACAGGTCAAAATTAGACTTGTTAGCTCAATATAATGTACGCAAAAGCCCGCGGGGCTGGTGGTGTTTTTCCGCAGCTTTTGACAAGCTTGTCTATGGCGGAGGAAAAACATTACCAGCCTCGCGGGCGCCTTAGCACCTCAATGTAATGTACGAAAGTAGCCCGGTGGCTGATGATGCTTTCCCGTTGCGTTAGGCAAGCCTGCATAAGCTAAGGGAAAGTATTATCAGCCACCAGGCGTCTTAGTATATCGATGTAAACCTAACCCTAAGGATTAACCCTTACGTGCGTTCTTCGCATTACGTCCACGCACCGTACGGTCCAGAATGGTCTTACGCAGACGGATGTGTTCCGGCGTAACTTCAACCATTTCATCATTATTGATATATTCGATAGCCTGTTCCAGCGAGAGAATTCGCGGCGGCGTCAGGCGGATAGCCTCATCAGAGGACGAAGTACGCATGTTGGAAACGTGCTTCTGTTTGCAGGGGTTGATATCGATATCGTTATCGCGGGAATTTTCACCGACGATCATACCTTCATAAACCTGTTCGCCCGGCTCAATGAACATTACGCCGCGATCCTGCAAGGAGTAAATACCATAACCGGTGGTTTCACCCTGTTCGAAAGCAACGAGAGAACCGCGCGTACGTCCCGGAATATCTCCCTTATACGGAGCATAACCATGGAACACATGGTTCATGATGCCGTTGCCCTTCGTGCTGGTGAGGAGTTCAGAACGGAAACCAATCAGGCCGCGGGCCGGAATGGTGAATTCGAGGCGCATGTAACCGGCCGTCTCCGTCATGTTCGTGAGTTCGGCCTTACGCGTGCCCAGACCTTCCATAACCGCACCCATGTATTCCTGCGGCACTTCAACCGTCAGATTTTCGATAGGTTCGCAGAGTTGGCCGTTGATGGTCTTATAAACTACTTCCGGCTTGCCAACCTGCAGTTCATAGCCTTCACGGCGCATGGTTTCAATCAGAATGGACAGGTGGAGCTCACCACGGCCGGAAACCTTGAATACATCGGCAGAATCCGTTTCCTCAACCTTCATGGCCACGTTGGTTTCAATTTCCTTGAACAAACGGTCACGCAGGTGACGGGAGGTTACGAACTGACCTTCACGGCCGGCAAACGGGCTCGTGTTGACACCGAAGGTCATGGACAGCGTCGGTTCGTCGATGTTGATGGTCGGCAGAGCTTCCGGATTTTCAGCATCGGCTACCGTATAACCAATGGATACATCACCAAGCCCCGTCAGGGCAACGATTTCACCCATGCCGGCAGCTTCACTCTCTACGCGCTGCAGGCCCTGATAGGTGAATACCTTACCGATACGGGCTTTGGTTTCCTGGTCGCCATTGATGATGGCTACAGCCTGGTTCGGCTTTGCCGTACCGCGGATAATGCGGCCAATAGCCACGCGGCCTACGAAGGAATCGGATTCGAGCGTCGTTACCATCATCTGCAGCGGAGCGTCCGGGTCACCATGCGGAGCCGGGATTTCCTTGACGATGGTTTCCATCAGCGGCTGGAGATTGTCATTGTCATCATCCATGCTGTACTTGGCTACACCATCACGAGCCGTAGCATAGATAACGGGGAAATCGAGCTGGTCATCATCAGCATCGAGTTCCATGAACAGTTCCAGAACTTCATCATAAACATCGTCTACACGCTGGTTGGGCTTATCAATCTTATTGATCACCACGATAGGCTTCAGTTTCTGTTCCAAAGCCTTGCGCAGCACATACTTCGTCTGCGGCATGGGGCCTTCAAAGGCATCAACGAGCAGAACAACGCCATCAACCATGTTGAGAACACGCTCTACTTCACCACCGAAGTCAGCATGGCCCGGGGTATCCACGATGTTGATTTTCACATCATTGTACATAACCGCCGTATTCTTGGACAGAATCGTAATGCCGCGCTCACGCTCGATATCACCGGAGTCCATCACGCGCTCGGCAACCTGCTCATTGGAGCGGAATACATGGCTCTGCTTCAGCATTGCATCAACCAGCGTTGTCTTACCATGGTCAACGTGGGC
>DFHU01000063.1:44475-88904 GCA_002373045.1 Pseudoselenomonas ruminantium
TCAACATAACGTATTAATATTAGCGTAAGGAGCCCAGCCTGTCAAGGATTTTTTCTTTACAGCACCACTATCTCACTATACACGTCTTATGGTCAATGCACACATTACCTCCTTGGCATGGGTCTCTTTTGACAGGGCTGCATCTCCTGACAGTCACCTGCTGGTTAAAATTTCTTTGCTGATGTGCGCAAAAAACAGCAGCTATCCTATATGCCTGAACATTATAGGATAAACGCTGTTTAGCTATAAAATAGTTATTTCAGTTCCAGCCCCACAGGGCAGTGGTCACTGCCGAAGATTTCATTATGGATAGTTGCGTCTTTTATTTTTTCTTGCAGACGTTGAGACGTTACGAAATAATCAATACGCCATCCGGCGTTGTTATCCCTGGCCTTCCGCAGATACGACCACCAGGTGTAGATGCCCGTGCGCTCCGGATACAGGGTGCGGAAGGTATCAATAAAGCCCGCGTTTAAAAGCTCGGTAAACTTGCCGCGTTCTTCATCGGTAAAGCCGGCATTATGATGATTGGTCTTGGGATTTTTAAGGTCAATCTCCTGATGAGCCACGTTCAAATCCCCGCAGACAACCACGGGTTTCTGCGCATCCAATTTGCACAGGTAATCGCGGAAGGCATCTTCCCATTCCATGCGGTAGGAAAGGCGTTCCAATTCCCGCTTGGAATTTGGCGTATAGACTGTCACGAGAAACATTTCCGGAAATTCCAGCGTGATTACCCGCCCCTCATGGTCATGTTCCTCAATGCCCAGACCATAGGTGACATTTAATGGTTCAATGCGGGAGAACACCGCCGTACCGGAATAGCCTTTCTTTTCCGCGCTGTTCCAATACTGCTTATAGCCAGGCAAATCCAAAATCGCCTGATCCGGCTGCATTTTCGTTTCCTGCAGGCAGAACACATCGGCATCCAGCTTGCAAAATGACTCCATAAATCCCTTTTTCAGGCAGGCCCGCAGGCCGTTGACATTCCAGGAAATAAATTTCATCGTCTATACCTCCCCTGTTACGGCAGTGTCTTGAACTGTCCTATCGGCCAGAATACCAGCATGGCCTTGCCCTTGATTAAGTCAAACGGCACAAAGCCCACATCGGCAAAACGGCTGTCCTCAGAGTTGTTGCGATTATCCCCCATCACAAAGACGGTTCCCTTGGGTACAGTGGATTTGGGATATTCGCTGCGGGTGGGTTCTAAGATATAATCTTCATTGAGCAGCTGGTCATTGACAAAGACCTTGCCGGCTTTAATCTCCACCGTATCACCGCCGGTTGCAATGACGCGCTTGATGAAATCACGGCTTCTGTCGCGGGGATATTCGAATACGAGAATCTCATTTTTCTGGGGTTCCCGGAAGTTGTAGATGAACTTGTTGACCACAAGCCGTTCCTGCGACTGCAAGGTCGGCCGCATGGACGGGCCATCTACAATGTAAAGCTCCACGATAAATTCACGAATAAAGAAAGCCAGCACCACCGCAATGACAATGGAGACAAGCCAGTCTTTTGCTTCTTCGCCTAATGAACTCATAAAAGGGTCCTCCTCTTAATGTGTTTTGGCTATCTTACGCAAAAATAGGGACTGCTCGGAAGCAGTCCCTACCGTTACGCAGATTAGCGTTTTTCTTTGATACGAGCAGCTTTACCCGTAAGGTTGCGCAGATAGTAAAGTTTTGCACGACGGACAACACCGCGGCTGACAACTTCAATCTTAGCAATACGCGGAGAATGAACCGGGAACAGACGTTCTACGCCGATGCCGTAGGAAATACGGCGGACGGTGAAAGTCTCACGAACGCCAACGCCCTGACGAGCGATTACGCGGCCTTCGAATACCTGAATACGCTCACGGTTGCCTTCGACGATCTTTGCATGTACGCGAACTTTGTCGCCGGGTGCAAAAACGGGAATGTCGCTGCGGAGCTGTTCTTTCTCCAGAGTCTCGATGATGTTCATTTGTTTTTTCCTCCTTAATCAGACGTTCGTGGCAAGCTCATGCCTGCTCAGAGGACCGCCCACATACCTAAGTAGTTTACCATAAAAAAAACGGAGCTTCAATACCTAAAAAAATATTTTTTTAACTTCTAGCTCGCACCGTAAATACAGAGCTGAGCAGTTTCTGCGTATAAGGATGCTGCGCTTCCTGTATCTTATCCCCCGGCAATTCTTCCACAATCTGGCCCTGCTGCATCACGGCCACCCGATGGCTGATTAAACTTACCAGCGCCAAGTCATGGCAGATAAAGATGTAGCTTACGCCGCGTTCCTTTTGAATCTTAGCTAGGAGTTTTGCTATGCTGTCCTGTACAGACACATCGAGAGCACTGGTAGCCTCATCGCAGATGATGACCTCCGGCTCTAAGATAAGGGCCCGGGCAATGCCGACACGCTGGCGCTGACCGCCGGAGAGTTCATGGGGATAGCGCAGGGCGATTTCCGGCGCAAGCTCGACCTGCTCCAAGAGCGCCACCGCTCTGGCTTCGGCTTCTTTAGCGCTGACCTTGGCAAAATTGCGCAGCGGCTCACAGATGATATCGCAAATCCGCATCTTGGGATTAAAGGCCGTAGCCGGGTCCTGAAAAATCATCTGGATATGCTTGGCCATCTCCCGGCGTTTTTCGCCGGAAAGGCTCGTGATATCCTCGCCCTTGAAATAGATTTTGCCGCTGCTTGCCGGATGCAGCCCCATAATCGTGCGGACAAAGGTGGACTTGCCGCAGCCGGACTCACCGACCAGCCCCAGCGTTTCGCCGCGGTAGAGCTGCAGGCTCACATCCTTGCAGGCGGTAAACTTCGTGCCGTCACTCTTGGTAAAGTCCTTGCAGATTTTATCCGTGGACAGCAGGATTTCCTTATCCGACATAGCGTGCGCCTCCAATCTCCGGCACAGCCTGCAAAAGGGTCCGGGTGTAATCTGCCTGCGGATGTTCAATGACTTCCGCCGTGCTGCCGTACTCCACCACATTGCCGCCGGCCATGACCATGATTTTATCCGCCATATGCGCCGCCACGCCGATATTATGGGTGACGATAATCATGGCTGAACCGGCCTCCTGGACAACCTGCATGAGTTCGTCCACAATCTGTGCCTGCGTGGTCACGTCGAGAGCCGAAGTCGGCTCATCTGCGAGCAGCAGTTTGGGCGCAAAGGCCAGCGCCATGGCAATGCCGACACGCTGGCGCATACCGCCACTAAGCTCAAAGGCATGCGATTCCATTACGCGCTGCGGGTCGGGCAGATTCATACGGGCAAGCAGCGAGCAGGCTTTTTCTGCCGCTTCACGCTTGCTCATGGAACTGTGCAGCTGCAGGTATTCCACAAACTGTTTGCCGATGGTCTGCACGGGATTGAGCATATTGCCGCTGTCCTGAAAAATCATGGCAATGTCCTTGCCGCGAAGGGAAAGCCATTCCTTATTGCTCAGATGGGCAATATCACGGCCGCCAAAGTTGATTTGGCCACCCTCCACCTGCCCATTTCCGGACAGACAGCCCAAAATCGCCCGAATCACAGAGGTCTTGCCACTGCCGGATTCCCCGACAATGGCCATAATCTCCCCTGCCTGCAGGTCAAAATTGACATCGGACACCGTAGACTTGCCCTGATAGGCAATCGATAAATTCTTTACATCTAAAAGCATCTTTGCTTCCTTTACTTATTTCGCCGGTTTAATCAGGCTCGTAATCCAGTAATAATCGGAAGGATACATCTTCACGCCGGACAGAACCTTGGAACTTATAATGTTGGTCTGCGGATAGCCCAGGAACAGAGCCGCACCATCATTGAGGAGAATCTGCTGAATGTCGATAATCAGCTGACGACGCTTGCTCTTGTCAAATTCAGCGGCCAGTTCATTGAACTTGGCATCGAGAGCCGGGTTGCTGTAACCGGAACCATTCTGCGGGTTGTCGCCGTTGTTGTTGGTCTTCCAATACCATGAGAGGAAGATTTCCGGGTCACCGGTGTTGGCTGTCGTGATGTTGGAAATCAGAAGATCATATTCGCCCTTGATGCCCATCTGATCAACGAGGTTGTAGTCAACGGTCTTGATATTGATGTCAAAACCGAGTTTCTTGAGGTCGGACTGTACGGCTTCGGCGTAGAGCGGCAGTTCGGCACGGCTGTTATACACAACGAAGTCGAGCTTCAGCGGCTGGCCGTCCTTGTCGCGGATGCCATCGCCATTGGTATCTTTCCAGCCTGCTTCATCCAGCAGCTTTTCTGCGCGTTCCGGATTGTAGGCATTGGGGTCGGTCAACTGGTCAAAGCCATAATCCATGGACGGCGGTACCGGAGCCTTGCCCGGCAGGAAGGTGCCCTTCAGCAAAACCTTGTTATAGGTTTCACGGTCACAGCCGCAGATAAGTGCCGCCCGCACTTTATCATCCTTCAAGATGCCCTTCTGATTCAGACGAGCCAGAACGACGCGCAGGGAGGAAATTTCATCCACGAAAAACTTGTCGTTGCCGCGGAAGGTATCCATATCACCGGCGGCGATATTTACGGCCATATCCACTTCGCCGGACTGCAGCGCCATTGCACGGGTGTTCGGGTCGTCAATGGACGGAATTTCTACCGTTTCAAAGGGCACTTCGCCATCCCAGTAGTTCGGGTTCTTCTTCATCACGGCCTTTTCCTTCACGAAGGATTCCACCATGTACGGGCCGGTGCAGATGGGGCCTTCCTTGGCAAAGTCGCGACTGCCTTCGGCGCTGGTATCCACGATGATGAACAGCGGGTCAGCCAAAAAGCCCGGCATATTCGGCATCGGCTTTTCCGTCACGATGGTCAGCACCTGCCCCTCCGCCTTGATTTCCTTGTACTTGAAGAACGTAGCCGCACGGTTGTTCTTGGCAAAAGCGCGTTCAATGGAAGCCTTGACCGCTTCAGCCGTCAGTGGATTGCCGTTGGAGAACTTTACGCCCTCGCGGATTTTGAACGTCCAGGTCGTATGGTCGTCGCTGATGCTCCAGCTTTCGGCCAGCCAGGGCTGTACGTTCATCTTCTCGTCAAACTTCGTCAGGCATTCGCCCAGACCGTAACGCATAACCACCCAGCCAAAGAAATTCTGCGTGGGTTCGAGCGTATCGGCAAAGTTCGTCACGCCGACTTTCAGTACGCCCTTGTCGACGCTGCTGCTGTTATCCGCACCGCAGCCGGCCAGCATAACGGTCAGCGCGGCACCGCACAGACCGAGGCTGACAGCCTTCCATAACTTCCTCGTGTTAAACATTTTCATCGCAAACATCTTCCCCTTTATAAATATATTATTCCTGCCGTGGGTCGAGAACATCCCGCAGGCTGTCCCCCCACAGATTGAATACGGCTACGACAATAAAGATGGCCAGGCCCGGATAAATCATGAGCCAGGGCGCCGTCTGGATATACTGACGGCCCTCGTTGAGCATCAAGCCCCACTCCGGCGTCGGCGGCTGGGCACCAAAGCCCAGAAAGGAGAGCCCGGCAATTTCCATCATCATGGTGCCGATGTCCATTGCCCCGGTAATCACCACCATGGGCATGACATTGGGCAGGATATGACGCCAGAGGATGCTGCTGGTTTTCGCCCCTTGAATCTTTGCCGCCTGAATAAAATCCTGATTTCTAAGGCGAAGAACAAGACTGCGCACCAGACGGGCATATTTTGCCCAGCTGACCACGAGCAGGGCCAAAATGGTATTGACCACGCTTCCCCCCAAAATACCGGCAATGGCAATCGCCAGCACGATACCGGGGAACGCGAGCATCATATCCGCAAAGCGCATGAGAATCGTTTCGAGCCAGCCGCCAAAGAAACCGGCCAGCACGCCGACCAGCGTGCCTACTATGGCAATCAAGGCCACCAGACACAAAGCCATAAACAAAGAAATCTGTGTGCCGCAGAGGATACGGGAGAAAATATCCCGTCCGAGCTTATCCGTGCCGAGGAAATGTTCCGCAGACGGCGTCTGCAGAACCAGTTTCATATTTCCCGCCATCGGGTCCTGTGGCGCCAGGTATGGGGCAAAGATAGCCAAGAGCACAATCAGCACGACCAGCCCCGTATAAAAAGCAAATAACTTATTTTCCCGAAAAACCGTCATCAATGGGCCTCCTTCTTCAGACGCGGGTCAAGGTAGACATAAGACAAATCCACCAACGCATTGATGGCCATGTACACAATGGAAATCCAAAGGACAAAACCCTCAATCAGCGGATAATCCCGCATGGCTATTGCCCGCACCGCCATATTGCCGATGCCCGGCCAGGAGAACACCATCTCGATAACCGCTACGCCGCCCAGGAGCCAGCCAATGGACATGCCCAGAAGTGTAATCAGCGGCAGTACGGCATTGGGCAGAACATGCTTCCAAAGAATTGCCCGCTCTGAAAGGCCGCGCGCTCTTGCACCCACCACATAATCCTGCTGCAGTTCCTCCAAGAATACCGTGCGCACCTGCCGGATATACTTGGACGACATGTATAATGCCAAGGTAAGTGCCGGCAAAACAATGCCCTGTGCCGTCACCGCGGATTTGGCAATCGGGAACCAGCCCAGTTTGAGACCGAACACATAGAGAAAGATAAGGCCGAGCCAAAAGGTTGGCATGGATACACCGATAAACGAAACCGTCCGTACCAGATAATCCTGCCAGCCATTGCGATGCACAGCCGACCATATCCCGAGTGGCAGGGATATGAGCAGGACAAACACAATCGTCACCGCCGCCAGCGTCAAGGTTCCGGCAAAGCCTTCGAGCAGTTTATCCGTTACCGGTTTCTTGGCCGAGTAAGACATGCCCATATCCCCATGGAGAACACCTCCGGCCCAGTTGACATACTGCACGAGGAACGGCTTATCAAGGCCCAGTTCTGCGCGGGTCTTGTCCAAGGTTTCCTGCGACACAATCGTATCACCGGCCTCCAAAAGCATGGCCGCCGGGTCACCCGGTGCCAGATAGGTCAAACAAAATGTCAGAAAGCTGACGCCCACAAGAGTTACCAGCATTTGCGACAATTTGCTTACAAGTTTTTGCAAAATCATCCACACTCCCTAAGGATCTGTTCATAAATAAATTTATTTATTGCCAGTTCCTAAAAAAAATAAAAAAAGCCTGTCCGCACAAAGGCAGACAGGCTCACCGTAACAAACTCCAGTAAAATCCCCATCCCCATCGCTCGCGGGTGTAAGAAACGGCAATCGTTTCTTGCGGTGATTGTCAATCAGGCAGTTCTCCTGGCTCCAGTTCATCATCATACCGCGCCTTCCCAAAGAGGCTTTCCCCTCTCCAGTGACCTAAATGCAATATGACTCCCTGTTACAGTGGCGGGACCGCTCCGGCATATACCGGATTCTCTATTAAGTCTTCCGACACCTGATTCAATCGTTATTAAAAATTACTCTCAATACACAATAAAACAAATAAAATTTTATCATTTTGCTCATTTTGTGTCAAGAGTCACAGACAATTTGTGGGCGGGCTTTCCAGAGACGCCAGAGCAAAAATGACGCACAGGACGCCCGAAGTGACTGGTCAATCGCAAGGGCTAGCCATGCTCCTGCCAGCCCCAAGTCGAGCACCTGCAGGAAAAACGCCGTAATCAGCGGCCGCAAAAAGGCAATGCTCACAAAGGAATAGGCCGCGACCTGACTGGTCTTGCCGCTGCCTCGAAGGACTCCGGCGCAGACCATGGCATGCGCTTCGGGGAAACTCACCGCCGCGACAAAAATCATAATGAATGACCCAAACGGCAAAAGCTCTGCCTCATGGGAATAGAGACCAAAGATTTCCTCCCGCAGTACATAGGTGGCGGCAAAGGAAATCAGCGAGAACACAAAGCTCCACTTTAGCCCTGCCCGCAGCTGCCGTTGCCAGTAACTCCAATCACCTGCCCCATGGGCATGGCCAGCCATCACCATATTGGCTTTCCCCAGGCCGCCCGCAAAGCAGTAATAAAAATCGCAGAAGTTCATGCAGATGGCATGTACGGCATAAGCCGCTGTACCAAGTTCTGCAACCATGCGCGTATAGAGCACCATACCGATGCGCTCAAAGCCCTGCTCGCTGAACACGCCGCCAAAAACCGGCAAAAATTCTTGAAAATACGCCCGCGTCGGCCAAAAACTGCCCCAGCCTGACCACTCGCTGTTTTTGAGTTGATAGCCCGTTACGCCCAGTGTCCAGCCTGTACCGATAACCGTACCCACAGCCGCACCAACTACACCCATTTCCGGAAAGGGGCCCAGCCCAAAGATAAGCAAAGCATTAGCGATAATATTGACCACATTGCCCTGCACATTGGCACTCATGACCTGTTTGGTGTGGCCATAACCTAGTTGCACAGCCTGCAGAATGGTGGATAACGTCGTCAAAAACACGCCAACCAGGGCAATATCACCATAGGCCAAAGCCGCCGCCATATATTCCTCCTTGGCTCCCATCCAGCTTAGAATCCCCTCTAAATGCAGGAAGAAAAGCACATGGAGCGTGCCCATCAGAATAAGCATACAAAAAAGTGTCCGCGCCAAGAGCGCAGGCACTTCCTGTAATTTCTTCTCCCCAAACTTGCGGGCAGTGAGCAAAGTGAGCACCGAAGCCACCGACCGCACCACACACAAGAGCATCATGCGCGGCTGGGTGAAGATACTCACGGCCGCAATAGCCGCCGTTCCGAGCACGCCCACCATGATGATATCCACCGAGGAAAGCAATACCATAAAAAGCCCTTCCAAGGCGGCAGGCATGGCTATGCCCAAATAATGTCTGTCTTCTTGTTGTAATCGCACAGCAAAACTCCTTATCATCGAAAATTAATCTCAATTCGATAATAACAGTTAATACGATTTCCGCACAAGCCCCCCGGGGGGATATTTTATGCCACAATCAAAATGCAATGCGATACGGCAGGCAGGTTAATTGCCTCGCCCAGCGTAGTTGTAACGACTGTTTCATCATCATAGGACAGGCGGCTGCAAATGTGCATGGTTTGCGTTTTGGGCCAGCCTGCCTGCAGCAAAATTTCGGCGATGGTCTGTGAGTTATATTTGCTATCGGTGAGCAGGCCCAATATTTTCCCCTGTTTGTAGGCAATATCCTGCGCCGCCGGCGTGCGCCCATGGAAACTCGCCAATGCAGCATCATGCCAGGGCAGTGCCAAACGGGCAAAGGCATACTGCATGGCGCTGATACCGGGAATTACTGCTATCCGTTCTGCGGGAAATTCCCGCCGCAGGGCATCCAGCAGAGAATAATAACCGGGGTCGCCGGATACCATAGCCACGACATTCTCCATTGCCATCTTATCGCGAATAAAGTTCATTACGCCCTGAATATCAGCGGTTATCGGACAGGTTTCCTGCCCGTCCGCAGCAAACTGCGCCAAGGCCCGTCTGCCCCCCACGAGAAACTTTGCCTGCCGGATGGCTTCAAGCCCTTTAGGCACAATATAATCCGGATTGCCGGGGCCAATGCCCACGACGATAATTTTATTCTGCACTTCCATCCGGCACCTCCCCGCCTAATTCCCGGCAAATACTTACAGCTGTTTCGTCCATGCCCAAAAGTTCTCCCGTCATGGTGACCATCACGGTACCCACCTGCATCTTCTGAAAGAGATAACGCTCGGCACGCAGGCTGGCACGCTCAGCCAAATGCTGACAGACCACATTCTTTAAGCCTGCTCTTGCCAACACAGCCAAAGCATCTTCCGTGGTATTGGCATTTAGAACTGCCTGCACCTCACGGGTACTCAGCCCCATAGCCGCGCCATAGGCCGCTATGGTTTCCAGCCGGCCATCGGCAATGCGGTTATGGGTGTAAAAACAGCCTGCCGCCACCTTGACCAGCTTGCCAATATGACCGAACAGCAACACCCGTTTGATATCCCGCTGCTGGGCTGCTTCGAGCATAAAACCGATAAAGTTGCTGGTCTGCACCATGGCCTGCGCAGGCAGCTGCCATTTGCCTGCCAGCCGCTCGCCAATCTTGCCGGGCACAAAAACCAGCGCATCAAAACCTGCCGCCTTGGCCACATCAATCTGCGGCACCAAGGAATTTTTGAAGCCTTCCTCAGACATCGGTCTTAAAACCCCCGTTGTGCCGATAACCGATATCCCCCCTTCAACCCCCAAAATGGGATTAAGGGTCTGTTTTGCCAATTCCACACCGGCCGGAATGGAAATCGTGACTTCCAAAGGGAGTTTGTCCGTTCCCAATACCTCCGCTACAACATTGCGGATTAGCTGCCGCGGGCCGGGATTGATGGACGGCTGCCCCACTGGTACGGACAGCCCGGGCTTCGTCACCGTACCAATGCCCAGACCTGCCTTAAAGGTAATTTCCGGCGGCGCTGCCTCTAAATGACGAACTGTGGTAAATACCGATACGCCATTGGTGATATCCGGGTCATCACCGGAAAATTTCACCACTTCGGCGGTAAGGCCCCGTTCATCCTTGACGATATTTTTTACGGGTATAAGAAGCTCCGTGCCATCGAGGGCACGGAGTTCTATGCTATCCCAATCTTCTCCCTGTTCATAGCGCAGGGCAGCCTTGACACCGGCAGCCGCACAGGCGCCGGTGGTGTAGCCGGAACGTAATTCTTTTGCCATAAATTCACCTACTTATTCAGCTGACGGCTCAGGAAGTCGCGGCCAAATACCGTTAATGTGTAATATAACCCAATCAGGAAGGGAATATATTCCGCAATCAGCCGCCAGCAGACGGCGATAATGCCCACAGTCCCCGCAGGCACTGTTTCACTGAACAAAAGCACGAAACCGCCCTCTGCCACACCGGAACCGCCGGGAGTCGGCGTGAAGTACAGCAGCATATTGAGAAAAATCATACGCCCCATCACGGTATACCAGTCGGCATCCGTAACGCCCAATCCGAGTAACAGACAGGGCACAATGGCATAAATGCACAAGAGATTCAGACCGGATTCAACAAAGACCAGCAGCATTTTCCAGGGCGACTGCAACAGCAGCGCAATCGCACATTTCGTATCGCGGTAAAAGGCAAAGACCTTGCGCCGGCGGCTGTTTTTCATGCGACGGGTAAAGTGGATGACAAAGTAATCCAGCGTCCCCTGACGCGCCCCCACCACAATGGCGATAATGACCACAAAGGCCGTAAGGGTAATCGCCATCAGGGTATGATTGGAAATGCCCGGCAATATCCCTTCATCATGAAGGAAAATAAAGGGCATACAGAGCACCAAAAAGAAGATGGACAACAGCGTACGCACGATAACGAGCACTGTAGCTTTGCCCGTAGGCACACCCGCGTGGCGCAAGAACATCAGCTGGGCCACAGCCCCGCCCGTTGCGCCCGGCGTTAAGAGTGCTAGAAAGTAATTGCCAAAGACCACCTGCACAGCCTGATACAGACTGATTTTCTCATTGGAAATCTTAACCATATGCATCAGGCGGCTGCCGTCAAAGAACATGCCTAGTCCTACCGCCAGCACAGCCAGCCCAATTGACCAGGGCTGAAAACGATTTAGATTTTTCAGGGTATTGATATCAACGGTTGTATAGATAACCACGCCGGAGATAACGACCACCAGCAGGATAAGTACGATAAACCGTTTGTAAACTTTACTCATGCAAACCGTCCCTTGGGATAGTTATAGTTCTTCCTCATGTGCCGCGTAAGCACTGTGGTTGTGAATGGACTCATAGTTCTCGCATTCCACGGAAAACCAGCCTAAGCCTTCAATATCCCGCAAAACAAGCACCGTATCCCGCAGAATATCCTCGACAAATTTGGGATTTTCATAAGCGGCTTCGGTGACAAACTTTTCGTCCTCCCGCTTTAGGAGCGGATAGATTGGCGAAGACCCCTGCCGTTCCACCAATTCGGCCAAATCTTCGATGAAAATACAGTCATAGCCATCCTTGAAGCGCAGCTGAATCCGCGCTACCGAGCGCTGATTGTGGGCGCCATAGCTGGAAATCTCCTTGCTGCAGGGACATAAAGAGGTAAACGGCACCTCCACGCCCAACTGAAATTCCATGGGCTTGCCCTGTTCCTTGCGACCGGTGAAACTGCAGTCCAAATCCAGCACCGAAGTGCGGCGGCTTACCGGTGCCACCTTGTCCACGAAGTATTTGAAGGAAAGCTCTACTTCGGCCGAATGGGCTTCCAAACGCTCCAAAGCCTCAGAGAGCATAGCCTCCATTTCCGTTTCCGCCAGCGGCTTTTTGCTCCAAGGCATCAGAATTTCCAAAAAACGGCTCATATGCGTACCCTTGTACTGGCTCGGTAGAGCCACCGTAAAGCGCACTCTTGCGAGCACCTGCTGATAGCCGCCCTCTTTGGTCTTAATCAGAAATGGCAGATGGGCTTCCTTAATGCCTACCTTCTGGATGGCAATACCGCGTTTATCCTGGCGGTTTTGTACGTCCTGCATTTTAGTTCCTCGTTTCGTATTCTACCGGGTCTTCTACGCCGGCTTCGGCAAAGCCCTGCAGGCGCAGTTTGCAGCTGTCGCAGACACCACAGGCCTTCTCGCCGCCTTTGTAACAGCTATGGGTAAACTGCAAGGGAGCACCGAGCTTCGAGCCCAGCTGTACGATTTCCTTTTTGGACAAATCCTGCAATGGCGTTTCAATCGTGATTTTTGTGCCATTAACTGCCGTAGCCGTGGTTGCGTAATCAGCCAGAGACTGGAACTTCTGAATGAATTCCGGGCGGCAGTCCGGATAGCCGGAATAATCGATGGAGTTTACACCGATATAAACATGCGTTGCCCCTACAACTTCCGCATAGGCCATAGCATAGGACAGGAAAATCAGATTGCGGGCGGGTACATAAGTAACGGGCACATCATCCCGGTTTACATCCCCCTCCGGCACGTCAATATGACTGTCGGTCAGTGCCGAACCGCCAATAGCCTCCATATTGGTTTCGATAATCAAATGTTTGGGTACCTTGTAGAACTTCGCGATTTTCTTTGCCCCTTCGAGTTCAATGCTGTGGCGCTGATGATAATTAAAGCTGATGGGATATACTTCATAGCCTGCTTCCTTGGCCACAGCCATACAGGTGCAGCTGTCCAGACCACCGGAAAGCAATACTACTGCTTTTTCTTTTGCCATTTCTTACATCTCCTTAATTAACCGCGAATTGCCTTGATGGCTGCTGCTACATCTTCAGCACCATAAATAGCCGAACCAGCTACCAGAACATTGGCACCAGCTTCCTGCACGAGTTTGCTGGTTTCAGCATTGATGCCGCCATCTACTTCGATATCGCAGGTAAAGCCCATATCCTTAATCGTATGATAGAGCATATGGATTTTTTCGAGTTGGGATTCGATAAACTTCTGTCCGCCAAAGCCCGGATTTACCGTCATAATCAGCACCATGTCCACATCCGGCAGGATTTCTTCAATCATGGCGAGCGGCGTGCCCGGATTCAGCGCGATACCCACTTTGCAGCCAGCGGCCTTAATCTGCTGGATAATGCGGTGATGATGACGGGCAGCTTCCCAATGGAAGGTGATGATATCCGCACCGGCTTCAGCAAAGGTTTCAATATGGGTTTCCGGATGTTCCACCATCAGGTGTACATCAAAAATCGCCTTGCTGGTCGGGCGCAAAGATTTAACAACCAATGAGCCCAAAGTGATGTTCGGCACAAAACTGCCGTCCATAACATCAATGTGGATGTATTCAGCACCGGCATCTGTAACCTTCTTTACTTCATCCGCCAGATGAGCAAAATCTGCCGACAAAATGGAGGGTGCAATCTTAATCATTTGTATTCCTTCTTTCGTTTCAATTGTTGCGCTTCCTGAATTTCCTTATAAATGGTCTGATAAGCCTCGTAGCGTTCTTGGGAAATCTCCCCGGCTTCCCAGGCAGCCTTGATGCCGCAATCCGGCTCATGGGTATGACTGCAGGGAGCAAAGCGGCACTGCCCTAAATAGGGACGGAACTCCGGGAAAAAGCCTGCCAGCTCATCGAGGGGAATTTCGCCCAGTTCCATTGCACTAAAGCCCGGCGTATCCACGATAAAGCCCTGCTCATAGGGCAAAAGCTCAGCTACGCGGGTGGTATGCCGCCCACGCTTAATTTTGTCACTGACCTGCCCTGTCGCCAAGGATAAACTAGCATCAATCGCATTAAGCAGGGAGGATTTACCCACACCGGACGGCCCGGCAAAAACCGTCGTCTCACCGGCTAGTGCCTGCCGCATTTCATCAATACCCAAATTTTCCTTGGCCGACACACGCAGAACCCGATAGCCTGCCTGCTCATAGAGCTGCAAAAAGGCTGCACTGTCACCACTGTACAAATCCGTCTTATTGACGCAAATCAGGATATTTTTCAGCCCCGACCACTCGGCCAGCACCAAAAAACGGTTTAAAAGCAGCGGATGTAAATCCGGCTGAGCGGCAGCAAAGGTCAAAATCACCTGTGTTACGTTAGCCACAGCCGGACGGCGCAGCAGGCTTTCCCGAGGCAGTTGTTCTTCCACCACGCCTGTGCCGTCAGGGAGTCTGCCAATAAGCACCTTGTCTCCGGGCACTACGCCCTGGCTCTTGCGGGTCTTCTTGAACTTGCCCCGCAGTTTGCAGGAGACAAGTTCCGTTTCCGTCTGTACATAGAAGAAGCTGTTATAGGCCTTGATTACCCGGCCTTCCTCTAAATGCATAAATGCTCCTCCCTAATCAATCCACACCATCTCAGCGGCTTTTGCTTGTTTCATTCGGTTTTGGTGCAACAGCCTCCTGCTTGCCGCCGGTCTTTTGATTCTGCTTATCAGTCTTTTCTTCTTCAACCTTGCCAGCTTCCGCGACCACCAAATGAATAGACTCGCCGGAGAGAGCTTCCGCTCCGCCGCCAGGACTCTGGCTGATTACTGTTCCTGCCGCCTGTTTGCTGGCTTTCTTCTCTACACTGCCAACTCTAAATCCTGCACTGGTAAGTGTCTTGCTGGCAGCATCCAAAGGCAAGCCGGTTACATCCGGTACAGAGGATTTCTTTTCCTTCTTGCCCTTGCTGATAACCAAATCGACAGTTTCGCCCTTAGTTACCCGGGTACCTGCCCGCGGGTCAGAAGCAATGACCACACCAGCCTCTTCTTCATCGGAAGTGCGCTCTGAAACGCGGCCTACCTTCAAGCCCATCTTTTCGATTTTGGCAATGGCATCTGCCTGCTTCAAGCCGCGCACATCCGGCATTTCGATATTTTCTCCGCCCTTGCTGACCTTGATGGTAATCATGCGTTCTTCCTTGACCTTGGCGCCGCCTTCGGGGTCCTGGGAGATAACCATGCCCGCCGGAACCGTTGCACTGAACTCCTCATCCACCTTAACCCGCAGGCGTTTATCTTCCAAAATCTGCTTGGCCAGGGTCATCTGTTTGCCGGTAACATCCGGCACTTCTACTTCTGCCGTGCTCCAGAACTTACCAAAGCTCAGGAAGGCACCGACAAAAAAGCCCATCATGAGTACCATCACCAGACCGGCGATAAATTTCTTGGATTTGAACACCGACGTTTCTTCCGGCTCTTTCTCAGCATATGCCGGCTGTGCATAACGCTCACCCCGGCTGACAGGCATGGATTCCTTTACACGGGGCAAAACCTGCGTAGCATAGGGGTCGACAACACCTGCACTATATCCCCCCAGCATTTGCTGCGCCTGCGTGATATCCTGCATGAGTTCGCTGCTGCTCGGACGCATATTGGCATCTTTCTGCATGGCCCGGGCCACAATGGCCTCCACCACCGGCGGAATGGATTCATCCAGTTGCCGCACCGAACGGGGCTGTTCCTGCAAGTGTTTCATGGCAATGCTTACCGGTGTTTCACCGGTAAACGGCAGCTGACCGGTCAGCATTTCATAGAGAACCACACCCAAAGCATATACATCGGAACGAGGCGTAATCATCGTTCCTTTTGCCTGCTCTGGAGAAAAGTAATGAACTGAGCCCACGACATTTCCCGTATAGGTCATCGTGGATTCCGTTACGGCCCGGGCGATGCCGAAGTCAGCCACCTTGGCACTGCCATCCGGCATCATCAGGATATTATGCGGCTTAATATCACAATGCACCAGATTATTGGCATGGGCATGCGCCAGTGCGCTGGCAATATCCTTGGCCACCCGCAGGGCAGCATCCACGCTTAAATGACCTTCCTGCTTAATGCGATCCTTCAACGTGCTGCCGGGCACATATTCCATGACGATATAATGGTCATCGCCCATTACCCCAACATCATAGATATTGACAATATTTGGATGAGACAGCTTGGCCGCAGCCTGTGCCTCCCGATGAAATTTTTGAATAAACTCAGAATCCCGCTTAAATTGTTCATGGAGGATTTTGACCGCTACCGTGCGGTCAAGCAGTATATCCCTTGCCTTATACACATCGGCCATACCACCGCCGCCAATGAGTTCTTGCAATTCGTATCGATTGTCCAAGACACGCTGGTTCATTGAATTTCTCCTTCCCCAAGGCTCATTTTCTATAATTAGTTCTGTAAACTCAGGATTATCTTTCGGGCAATTGGTGCCGCAGCTTTGCCGCCGCCACCGCCGTTTTCTACGATAATGGCAAAGGCGATATTGCGATTGCGCAGTTTCGCTGAGCCGATAAACCAGGCATGGTCTTCACCATGCGGATTTTCAGCTGTACCAGTCTTGCCAGCCACTTCCACACCGCTGACCTGAGCAGCTTTACCTGTTCCCTTCGTAACCACGTCTTCCATAAAGCTGTGAATTTTAGCTGCCATAGCTTCTGTAGTCACGGTCAGCCATTTTTCAGGAATTGCTTTATGAACGACTAATCCACCAGGCGTAATGACCTCCTGCACGAGATAAGGCTTCATCACCGTACCGCCATGGGCAAAGGCAGAAGCCAGCAGTGCCATATGCATCGGCGTAACCAAAAGCGTGCTCTGCCCAATCGCCGTCTGCGCCTGGTCGCCGCTGCCCAGATTGCCAAAATCCGGCAAGTGCGAACTGGTCATCACGATTTCCCCACCGATTGACTGGTCAAAACCAAACCGGATAAACGCTTTCTTGAGTTTATCATCACCCAAACGCATTCCCAGGGTGCCAAAGGTTACATTACAGGATTCCGTCAGAGCTTTGCGCAGGTCTACCCGATTGTGCACTTCGCCATGACTCTCCCGAATGCTATGGCCACCGCCAACATCCAAAATACCTGGGCAGTCAAACGTTTCCTGTTCATTGGTCACGCCATCTGTAAGTGCCGCATCGGCAATCATCGGCTTAATGGTAGACCCAGGTGGGTATAGGCCCTGTACGGTACGATTTAAGAGCGGGCCATCCGCCTCCTGCGACATCGCCTTCCAGTTGTCTTCTACATTATTGGGGTCATATGCCGGAGCGCTGACCATGGCAAGCACAGCTCCTGTATCTGCGTCCAACACGACCACAGCGCCCTTGCGTCCCGCCAGCCCATCATAGGCTGCCTGTTGAGCGTCGGCTTCAATGGTTGTTTTTATGTCATTGCCTCTGTCCGTCTGCAAAAGCTGGGCAGCCGGCCCCAAACGGCTCATATCAGCAGTCAAGCCCAACAATTCCCTGTTGGCATGGCCTTCCAAGCCTGCACTGCCGATATTTTCTCCGTTATAACCGGTAATATGGGCCATCACCTGTCCCAAGGGATACGTTCTGGTCCCATCATTTTGTGTCTGTGCCAGCACACGGCCATGCGCATCAAAGATGGTTCCCCGGCGAATATCGGCCTTAGCTGCCGCCCCCCGCATATTAAGGGGATTCTCCGCCAGCTCCTGTCCCTCCCAAACCGCCAAATAAGCGATATAGAGCGAAAGAACTGCCACCATAACGAGCAGAAAGGCGCCGACCTGTACAATTTGTCGTTTTAACTTCCAATCAGACATTTTTCTGCTCCTTGGTTAATGATAACAACATGGCCAACAGAATGAAACTGGAAACCATGGAACTGCCGCCATAACTTACAAACGGCAGGGTAATCCCTGTAAGCGGCAGGAATTTGGTAACACCGGCAATGATGATAAACATCTGCAGCAGAATCAGCACACCGCACCCCGCCATCAGTAACGCCTCGCTGGCATTCTTCAGCTTTAGTGCCCCTTTTATCCCCCGCCAAAAAAGCAAGGCATAGCAAATGATAAGCATAATTCCTGCTGTAAGGCCCATTTCCTCCACGATAGCAGAAAAAATAAAATCCGTATGCACCTCAGGGATAAAGCCGGGATGGCCGAAACCAAAGCCTGTGCCCCAAAGTCCGCCCGTGCCAATGGCAAAGAGTGACTGTACCACTTGATAAGCCATACCATTGGGGTCAGCCCAAGGGTCGAGCCAGATATCAAAACGTACCCGCACATGACCAAACAAAGCATAACTGGCAGCGGCTGCAATGCCTATAAAAGCCATTGCTAAGAACACATAGGATTTGCTGCCTGTAGCCATATAGGTCATCAGTACTGCCATACCAAAAAAGAGCAGCGCTGACCCCAAATCCTTTTCCACCACGAACATCAGAACCGCCAGGCCCCAAATGCAAATAAGCGGTGCAATAAACCGCAAAGGCGGCAGCCGCAGGAACAGAAATTTATGCGCAGGCAAAGTCAATACCCGTCGATGATCGGACAGATAAGAGGCCAAAAAGAACAACAGGATAATCTTGCCAAATTCCGAAGGCTGCAAGGATACTGGCCCGAGTACCAGCCAGTTCTTGCTGCCGCCTATTTCCGTGCCAAAGAGCAGCGGCAGTCCCAACAGAAACACGCAGCCAATTCCCAATAGATAGGGATAATTAAGCATGCGTTTTATTTTGGGCCAAAGGCGAATAACGATGAACATCACCAACATGGCAATGCACAGCCATTGCATCTGTCTGAGCAGCAAAGCCGGCTTCAGCCGGGCAATTTCTACGAGACCAATACTCACGAGCATTAAAATTATCGGCAGGATAAACGTATCCAAATGTCTTTTGATTACCACCATCTGAATCACAATGGTCAAAAAGGCAGCGGCCAACAAATAGGGCACATAAACCAGTGGGTCCTGCAGTGTCGTATTGGTCACCTTCTGCATAGCGCCCTGCATTTTCAAGTACAGAACAGACATGCCACAAAGGAAAATTCCCAAAGGCGCTGTTAAAAGCCCCCAATTCTTCATGCGAGGCTCACCACCACTACCGTAATGTTATCGGTACCGCCTGCAGACAAAGCTGCATTGAGGAGTGCCTGCGCCGGATTGTCCACAGCTTCCCGCAAGATACGCGTAATCGCCTCATCCTCAACATGCTTCATCAAGCCATCTGTGGCCAGCAGGAAGATATCACCATCCTGAATGGTCAATCGGCCGCTGTCTACCTCCAGATTTTCCATAACGCCCACGGCTCTGGTCAGCATATTGCGCTGCGGATGTTTTTTTGCTTCTTCGGGCGTAATCGTTCCCTCCCGCACCAAATCTTCCACATAGGAATGGTCGCGGGTTATCTGCGCCAAAGCCTCTGTGCCACTGCGCAACAGATATAATCTGCTGTCACCGACATGAGCCCAATAGGCCTGACCGTCCTGTTCATCAATATGAAGCAAGGTTGCCGTTGTTCCCATGCCTTCACAGCCAGGATGTTCTCCAACATAATGACGAATGACCATATTGGCATCCTGGATAGCCTGGCAAAGATTCTCTTCTCTAATCTGTTCTCTGCCGGCCAGTTTTTCCTGAACGGTATTCACCAACAGCTGACTGGCTACTTCGCCGGCAGCCTCGCCGCCCATGCCGTCTGCTACAGCATAGACCTTGTCAAAAACCAACAGATTATCTTCATTGCCTTTACGCACTAAGCCTACGTCAGTAGCTTTATAAACTTGCTGCAATTCGTTCACCTCTCGAACCTTAGGGTAACCATGCCCACACGAATTTCATCACCGGGTTTTAAGTAAGCCTGGCCCTCCAATGGCTGACCATTGACATATGTATGGTTCACACTGCCCAAGTCTTCAATGACGTATTGGGCTCCATGGAGAAAAATCGTGGCATGACGATGGGAAACAAAATTTTCGGGAATACGCACATCATTTTCTGCTCCCCGGCCAATGGTTATTTCCTCCTGAAAAGCAAACCGCCGTCCCTGCAGTTCCTCCTCGCTGGCTTCCACCACGGTAAGCAGCGCCTCATTCTGCTTGACAGCAGGCTTATGCTGTTGCTTCAGTTCCTGCTTAACCTCACCAAACATCCTGCGCGACAGGCTGACGGTAAAGTAAATCAGCCACAAGAGCATACCATATTCCAAAGCCACTCTGGCCACCTTAATGGCCATTGCCGCACCTTGCATCAAATCACCTCGTAGACTAAAACCGTTGTTCCGATTTGGATTTCATCACCGGAACACAGACATATGGATTCCACCGGCTCACCATTCACAAATGTACCATTGGTACTCTGGGCATCATAGAGAACATGCCGGTGATTTTCATAAGCAATCCAGGCATGAAGCCGTGAAGCCTTCGGGTCGGTGAGAATAAACTCATTTTTCTCCCGGCGGCCAATGTAAATCTGACCCTCGCCAAATTCCAAATAGGCGTCCAAATCTGGTCCTTCGACAACTTTCAGCGCGGTAATTTTTACTTCCTTGGGCAGATTCAGGGGCTGCTGACTGCCCAGGCGAGGCTTGACCAGTACCAACGTGTTTTGCTCATCACAGTTTTTCGTCTGTGTATCCTCCTCTGGCTCTGAAAAACGGGCTTTTAGCTCAAAGATACCGCGCTGCTTTGCCTCATCAGCCTGACAGCTTACCGTCAGCTTGCCCTGCATGGTGTAATTCTGCAGGATAACCTGTTTTTCGGCTACCGTATAGAGCTCGTCGATAATCCGCCGGGCACAAAGCCGTTGATAGTCCTCCTTGGCGAGGAAAAACACATATTGATTGGGCACCATGCGCTGCGCTTTGCCCTTGCCTTGACGGGCAATCTCCTTTTCCAGTGCCTTGGATAGTTCCACCGGCTCCAAATCACTGCTGAATTTCTTGTTAAAGAATCCTTCGATATGATTTTCCAAAAATGATTCTAATTTGCCAATGCCCATAAGGTAACACCTCTAATCCTGCAAATGCTTATTACGCAGCTGGCCGCAGGCCGCCTGAATATCCGTGCCCATCTCCCGGCGCACAGTCACGTTCACATGATGGCTTGCCAGATAACCTTCAAACCAGTCAATCCGCGCCTTGGATGGACGCAAGAGACTCCTCTCCACCACGGGATTGATGGGAATGAGATTAACGCTGGCCAGTTGACCGTGCATAAGCGCCGTAAGCTCTTTGGCCTGCTGCTCTCCATCATTTAACTGGTCAATCAGGATGTATTCGTAAGTCACCCGCCGCTTGGTCTTGTCGGCATAGTTCCTGGCTGCCGCCACTACATCCTTCAGTGGATATTTGCGATTGATGGGCATGATTTCCGAGCGCAGTTCCTGATTCGGCGCATGCAGGGAAACCGACAGGGAAATCGGCAAGCCTTCTTCGGCTAACTGATACATGCCCGGTACAATGCCAGAGGTGGACAGCGTGATATTGCGATAACCCAAACCTAAGGTGTACGGCTCATGGATAAGTCGCAGGAACTTCACGACCTCGTCGTAGTTCATCAAGGGTTCCCCGCTGCCCATAATCACCATGGTATCCACCTTGCTGCCGGACTCCTCACGCAGCATATCGTTAATCACGACCGCCTGCGAGAGAATCTCGCCACAGGTCAGATTTCGTGCCATGCCATGCAAAGTGGACGCACAAAAAGCGCAGCCCATATTGCAGCCAGCCTGCGTGGATACGCAAATGCTGTTTCCATAAGGCTGGCGCATCAACACCGTTTCGATGGCAATGCCGTCGGCAAATTCAAGCAGGAACTTCGTGGTCTTTTCATCCTGTGAATCAAGCCGCGCCTTAATCTTCGGACGGCCAATGATGAAATTCTCCGCCAATTGCTCACGCAAAGCCTTCGACAGGTTGGTCATGGCAGAAAAATCTGTCGCCCCACGCTGATAGAGCCATTCGGCAATCTGTTTGGCGCGGAACTTCTGCACCTTAAAGGGCGCCAAGACATCCTGCAGCTCTGCTAAGGTCAGTCCAAATATATTCGTCAATGTCTTATCCTTTCGCTTTGCGCATACGTGCAATAAAGAAACCATCCGTGCCATCCCGCTGGGGATAAAGCTGTACCATCTTATCCGGACGCTTCACCGGCAGGAAATCCCCGGTTTGTTCCAGCGTAAATTCCGGATGACGGGTCAAAAAGGCCTCCACCACTTCGTCATTTTCTGACGGGTCAATGGTGCAGGTACTGTAGACCAGTACGCCGCCCGCTTTAAGTGCCTTGGCGGCACTATCAAGGATTTCGCCCTGAAGTGGCGGCAAGGCCGCAATCTCCTCGGCGCTCTTATTCCAGCGGGCATCGGGCTTGCGCCGCAAAACGCCCAGACCGGAACAGGGTGCATCCACGAGCACGCGGTCAGCCATATCCTCGTATTCCTCGCCTACCTTACGGGCATCGAGCAAAGTTGGCTCAATGATATCAATTCCCAAACGCTTGGCGTTTTCCTCAATGCGCTCCAGCTTATGCTCATAGATATCGCCTGCCACAATGCGGCCCTTATTTTCCATCAAAGCCGCCATATGGGTGGTCTTGCCGCCCGGAGCACTACAACAGTCGATAATGAGTTCACCAGGCTGCGGGTCAACAACATGCGCAACCAGCATGGAACTTTCGTCCTGCACCTGACACAGACCTTCCTGCAGGGGAGCGAGATTGTCCAAAGCACCATGCGTCGTAACGAGTATTCCCTCTGGTGTCCACTGACTTTCCTGTACTTCTGCACCGGCTTCTTTGAGGGCCGCCATGAGTTCAGGCCGTTCGTTTTTCAGCGTATTGGTGCGCACCGATAAGACCGGCTGGCCGTTATCGAAAGCGCAGAGCGCTTCCGCTTCTTCAAAGCCAAACTGCTTGACCCAGCGCTTCACGAGCCAGTAAGGATGCCGGCTCTTTAGTGCCAAGCCTTCCGTTGCCTTGCCCTTGCCTGCGGGGAATTTTGCCTTCTCCGGCTCCCGCACAGCGGTACGCAGAACAGCATTGACAAATTTCACCGTACCAGCGTGGCTGTACTTCTTGGTCAGTTCCACCGCCGTATTGCAGGCCGCCGAAGCGGGCACCTTATCCAGATAAAAAATCTGATAAAGCCCCAACCGCAGAATATCCCGTACCATCGGCGGAATTTTCTTTAACGGCCGGTTCACATAGCGGCGCAGAATCCAGTCCAGCGTATCTCCGGCCTTGACCGCACCATAGACCAGTTCCGTCACAAAGCGGCGGTCCTGGTCGCTAAGGTCTGCCTTGCGCAGATGACGGGCCAAAGCCACATTGGCATAGGCGCCTTCTTCATGCACTTCATTTAATATCTTAATCGCGATTTCCCGCGCTTTATCCATTATCTTGCTCCTTGGGAATGATGATTTTCTCCAGCTGGGCACGGACTTCCTCCATGTCCACATGGGTGTTATAGCATGGCCCGTTAGGACGAATGTTCAAGACGCCCACCGCCGGCAAAGGATAAACATCCTGTATGCCACTCATTAAATCCCGCTCACAGGCAATGGCCAGCACCGCCTGTGGCCGGGTGTTATACACCACCTGCCGGGCCAAAGTACCACCGGTGGCCACAAAGAAATGAAAACCCATCTCTTCCGACAACGTCACCAGTGAACCGATATCACAGCCGCCACAGCGCTTGCAATTCTGCGGGTCGCGGGTGATTTTATGCGGGCAGGTCGCCAGCTGCAGACAATGCGGTGTTACCACCAGTAAGCGGTCAGCGGGGACCTTAAGCCCCAAACGATTAAACAGCAGATTGCTGGTAGCAATAAACGAGCCTTCCAACTTCCGCTTGCCCACGCCAAAAATTTTGGCAACATATACGGCCACAGGAAAGAGCACATTGATCAGCTCATAGGTCTGCCGCTGCAAAAGGGGCAGATAAAACCAGCCCTTGACCGCCAGCACCATATTCAAAATGGAGAGCATTGCCCCGCCGCTGAGCAGGACAAACAGCACACCGACCACCATGGGCAGTGACTCTGCTATTTCCGCCAGCCCCAAACGGGCAATATACCATATACCATAGAGCAGGATTGACATCAACACCGTAGTCAAGGTCAATACACCGATAAACAACCGTTTTTTCGGCCTGCCCGGTAATTTAAATGTTTTCTTTTGGGTAGAATCCGTCATTGAAACCTCCAACAACTCTCCCCTTCACTTCCCAGTAAATCAGGCAAATTTTGCGCCATCAGCAAAACCATGACCATTCAGATAGTCAGCTGCCCGCATTTTCTTCTTGCCGGGAGCCTGCAATTCCACAATCTCCAGAACTTCATCTCCGGCAGCCACAAAGAGGCCTGTCTTTTTATCTGCCCTTACAATAGAACCTGCTGGAACGTCAGCCTTTTCGCCCGTACGGCGCGTACGCCAAATTTTGTACTTAGCCCCATCCAGCTGCGTATAAGCACCAGGCCAGGAATTAAGCCCGCGCACGAGATTATGCACTTCCTGCGCGGTTTTTGACCAGTCAATCTGACCGGTGGTTTTCGTCAGCATTGGCGCATAATTGGATTCAGCCGGCTGCGGCGTGCGCGTAAGCGTGCCGTCAGAGAGCTTTTCCAACGTATCCATAAGGACTTTGGCGCCCATGCCCATCAGGCCATCATGCACTTCTTCGAGCGTGGTGTCTTCGCCAATGGGAAATTCTGCCTTTAAGAGCATATCCCCAGTGTCCAAACCAGCATCCATAAACATCGTGGTAACGCCAGTCTTTTCTTCACCGTTAATCACGCACCACTGCATGGGCGCAGCCCCACGGTAACGCGGCAATAACGACGCATGGACATTGATGCAGCCGTATTCAGGAATGTCCAGAATACGCTGCGAAAGAATCTGCCCAAAGGCCACAACCACCATAAGGTTGGGTTTCATTTCCTCCAACTTGGCGGTAAATTCTTCCGTCTTGATTTTTTCCGGCTGGTAAACCGGCAAGTCATGTTCTACGGCCCAGGCCTTTACCGGCGACGGCATCATCTTCTGCCCGCGCCCTCTGGGCTTATCCGGCTGGGTGATAACCGCCATGACCTCGCACTGTTCGTGGAGAGCAGCCAGACAAGGTACCGCAAACTCCGGCGTACCCATAAATACTACGCGAAATTTCTTCACGACTGATTCCCCCTGTGAACACTCGTGGCAATGTCAATAAAGAGCTGACCTTCCAAATGGTCGAGTTCATGCTGAATGCAGCGGGCCAGGAGTCCCGTTGCCGTCAAATGCTGGCGCTTGCCCCGGCGGTTCATAAATTCCACCTTGACCTTAGCCGCCCGCTTTACTTCACCATAAATATCCGGCACGGACAGGCAGCCTTCCGTATCGACCGCCTCACCCTCCTTGAAGGTAATCACCGGATTGATGAGTTCCAACAGGCCATGTTCATCCTGACAGTCAATGACCACCAGACGGATGTTCTTGCCCACCTGCGGTGCAGCCAGTCCCACGCCATCATTTTCATACATGGTTTCGGCCATATCATCCATCAGTTTTTTGAGTTTTTTATCTACACGTTCCACAGGTACAGAAACCCGCTTCAGGACGGGATTGCCCGCCTTCAACACTTCTAATAATGCCATATATTCTCCTTATTTCTTGTTCAATTTGCCCGCACCCACGGCGATTTGCAGCACCGTTTCCCCGGCTTTTTTGAGGGATTCCAAGGGCAGATATTCAAAACGGCCATGGAAGTTGGCGCCGCCGGTAAAGATATTCGGACACGGCAGGCCCATGAAGGACAAACGGGCACCATCCGTACCGCCGCGAATCGGCTGTACATCAGGTTCTACACCGGCAGCCTTCATGGCTTCCTTAGCCAGCTCTACCACATACATATTGCCGTCTTCAATCTTTTCCAGCATGTTGAAGTACACGTCATGGTGCTTCACTTCCACGCGGCCCTCGCCATACTTTTTGTTGAAGAATGCGGCCATGGTATCGAGGTATGCCTTGCGTTCCTCGAACTTCTCGCGGTTATGGTCACGAATCAGCATGCTCATCGTGCAGGTTTCCACATCACCGCTCATCTTGTAGACATGGAAGAAACCTTCATGGCCTTCCGTGTACTCCGGCTTCTCACCGGCAGGCAGCATCTGCTGCCATTCGCAGGCCATGGACAGGGCGTTAATCATCTTCCCCTTGCCGTCACCAGTATGCACGCTGACGCCGTGGAACGTGATGGTCGGATTAGCTGCGTTGAAGTTCTCATACTCCAGACCACCCAGTTCGCCGCCATCAATGGTATAGGCAAAATCAGCCGCAAATTTTTCTACATCGAAGCGGTCAGCGCTGCGGCCCGTTTCCTCATCCGGTGTAAAGCCAATGCGGATTTTACCATGCTTGATTTCCGGATGCTGAACAAGATACTGCATAGCACTGACAATTGCCGTCACACCGGCCTTGTCATCAGCACCAAGAAGCGTCGTGCCATCCGTGAACATGATGTCCTGCCCCTGATACTTCAGCACTTCCGGGAAAGCCTTGGTGGAGAAGATAATATTTTTTTCCGCATTGAGCACAATATCCTTGCCATCATAATTTTTCACAATCTGCGGCTTGATATCCTTGCCGGAGGCAGACGGGCTCGTGTCTACATGAGCGATAAAGCCAACTACCGGCGCATCTTCCATGCCGTTAGCCGGCAGAGTTGCCATCACATAGCCATGATTATCGAGTTCCACTTCACTAAGCCCGATTTCTTTCAGCTCCTCAGCTAAGTGCTTAGCCAGTACCATCTGTCCCGGCGTACTGGGGCAAGCCTTGTCGTTATCCTCATCAGACTGCGTATCAAAGCTCACATAATCCTTAAACCGTTTCACTAAAATATCCATGCTTAATTCCATGAAAAACACCTCGAATAAATTTTGTTCGTTTCATACAACTTATCATTATAGCATAACTGTCTATAGTAAAAAAGCCCCTCATGGTTTATAATAATGAGGGACAGATACTTATTTTAGGAGTTTTCGTTATGCATCAGTATTTATTTTTTGTCGGTGATTTCCCCGTTCGCGCTTACGGACTTGTCATTTCCCTGTCGATTATGCTGGCTACCGGCGTTGGTTATTTCCTGGCCAAACAGGATGGCCGCGGAGCAGAAAAACATCTTGTCGACCTGGGCATTTACTGTGGTCTTGCCGGACTCTTAGGCGCCCGCCTTTGGGATGTGTTCTTCTTCGACTGGGATTACTACTCCCACCACCTGACCGAACTCTTTAATGTTTGGCAGGGCGGCATGGCCATTCAGGGCGGTGTCTTTCTGGGCGTGCTCACGGGCATTTTTTACTGCCGCCATCATAAGCTGGATACCCTGCATATGATGGATGTGCTGGCTCCTGCCATCATCTTAGGGCAGGCACTTGGCCGCTGTGCCAATCTCTTAAACGGCGATGCCTTTGGCGCTCCCACGGGCAGCAGCTTTGGCATTGTTTATCCCGCAACAACCCTGGCCGCCCACACTTATGGCAGCCAGCCGCTTTGGCCTGCGGAAATCTGGGAAGGACAGCTCGATATCGTCATCTTTGCCCTGCTGCTCATCTTCCGTGCCACGGTAAATCATGCCAAGGGACAGTGTTTTGCCCTCTATGTCATGCTCTACTGCACCGCGCGCTTTGGGTTGGAATTCTTGCGCGGCGACTATGCCGAAAAGGTACTCGGCTTTATGACCAGCGGTCAGACCACCAGTGCTATCGGCTTTGTTATCGCGCTAATTTGCTTTATTGCAGCCCCCAAATTTACTTCCCCTTCAGCTGTTCAAGAGCCTGACGGTCGATAATCTTTATGCAGCCACGGGAATTTTTTATCCAGCCTTCCTGATTAAAATACTTCACCATACGGCTGACCACTTCCCTGGCCGTCCCCATATAGCGGGCTATTTGCTCATGGGTCAGATGGATTTCCCCCGATCCATTCTGCGCACTTTCTTCAAGCAGGAAAATAGCAAAGCGGCGGTCAGCAGACAAGAAGAGCACCTGCTGCATCTTCCACAGCATATCGGACAGACGCTGGGTTGCCAACTCATACGCATAGCAACGCACATGAATGTTGCCCTCCACCAGGCGGCGGAAAGCAGCTGCATCGGTCAGCAAAACCTCCGTATCTTCTTCGGCATCAATATAGACGTCAAAGGTCAAGGCATCCAAAACACAAGAGGCCGATAATATCCCCACATCACCGGCAAAAAGACGATACAAGGTTACTTCCCGCCCATCCTCAGACATGGTATATACTCGCAATTGTCCAGACCGGATTAAAAGCGCACCGATACAATCCAATGGCCCTTGATGAACATAGGCCCCTTTTGGGTAACTAACCTTGCGGGTATTGGCGCAGACAAATTCAATTTCTGTCTCGCTCAGTTCTTTCCAAAAATCAAAATAATGCTCAAATATCTCCGTTAGTGTTTGCGACAACGTCAATCCCCTCCTATAGAAAGAGCCTTCCCTTTTGGGAAGGCTCTAATTTTTTTGCTTTGCTCAGCTTAGCGGAAAAGCTGGCTTACAGAGCGGCGGCCCTGAATGCGCATGATGACATCACCGATAGCATCTGCCAGGGACAGCGTTACAATCTTATCGGAATGCTTCTCCGGCGGCAGAGGAATGGTATTGGTGATAACCAGTTTTTCAATGCAGGATTCATTTATACGCTGCACTGCCGGGTCACTTAAGATAGCATGCGAGCAGGAAGCAAATACCCGCTTAGCACCACGCTTTTCCAACGCCTTAGCGCCTTCACAGAGAGAGCCTGCCGTATCTACGATATCATCAATAATAATGGCCGTCTTGCCTTCCACATCACCGATGAGGTTCATTACCTCAGCACAGCCCGGTTTCGGACGGCGTTTTTCGATGATAGCAATGGGTGCATGGAGGTGGTCAGCCAGAACACGGGCACGGGTTACACCGCCCAGGTCCGGGGAAACCACAACCACATCATCGAGCTTCTGGCTGCGGAAATAGCTGGCAATTACAGGAGCTGCTGCCAAATGGTCCACAGGAATATCAAAGAAGCCCTGAATCTGGCCAGCATGGAGGTCTACAGTGACAACGCGGGTAACACCAGCCGTGGTCATGAGGTTCGCCACGAGCTTGGCAGAGATGGGTTCACGGCCGCGGGTCTTGCGGTCCTGACGGGCATAAGCGTAGTAGGGAACAACTGCCGTTATGCTATGGGCAGAAGCACGCTTGCAGGCATCTGCCATAATGAGCAGTTCCATCAGGTTGTCGTTTACCGGGTACGAAGTCGGCTGGATGATGAAAATATCCTTGCCGCGAATGCTTTCGCTAATCATAACCTGGGTTTCACCGTTGTTGAAATGACCGACATATGCATCGCAAAGATTTACACCAATGTGGTCCGCAATCTCTCTTGCCAGCTCCGGATTAGCGTTGCCGGTCAGGATGCATAAGTTTCCAGTGTCTAAAGCCATTTTGTACAAGTCCTCCAAATCTTTCTTTTCCTAAAGTTAACACATCATGGGGAAGTGACATGAGTCACATTCTATCTACAACAGTATATCACTGTTTGCGATTTACATAAAGTCTTTATTTATGATTATTTGCGCGATTATTTGCGCTTGTCTGCCCAGCCTTCGATATTTGTCTGACGGGCACGGGCAATAGCCAATGTATTGCTAGGCACCTTTTTGGTAATCGTGGAACCGGCGCCGATATATGCACCATCTTCCACCTCTACCGGTGCAACCAGATTTGAGTTACAGCCTACGAAAGCATCGTTGCCAATCTTCGTGCGGAACTTGGTCTTGCCATCGTAGTTAACCGTGATGGTACCGCAGCCCATGTTGACACCTGACCCCATGTCTGTGTCGCCGATATAGGAAAGATGCGGCAGCTTGGAGCCTTCGCCAATCACGGAGTTCTTGACTTCCACGAAGTTGCCCATCTTGACACCGGCCATCAGGTGAGAATCCGGACGAATATGGTTGAACTGGCCGAGGATTACGCCATCATCAATCACGCAGTCATGGTAGTAGCCGAACTGTCCCATAACCTTATTGCCCATCTTGACATTCTGCAGACGGACGCAGGGGCCAACTTCACAGTCTTCACCGATTACGGTATTGCCTTCAATCCAGGTCTGCGGATAGATAACCGTATCACGGCCAATCTTGACATCACAATCCACATAAGTGGTATCCGGGTCCATAATCGTAACACCATCAGCCATGAGTTCTTCATTCTTGCGGCGGCGCAGGATTTTTTCAGCGCCGGAGAGCTGCAGGCGGGAGTTGATGCCCAGCGTGGATTCATAATCATCAGCTGCTACAGCCCAGATTTTTTCACCCTGCTTCTGGAGAATTTCGAGCACATCCGGCAGGTAGTATTCACCCTGTGCATTGTCATTCGTAACCTGCTGCAAAGACGCAAAGAGCGCGCGGGCATCAAAGCAGTAGATACCGGAGTTTACTTCCTTCACTGCGCGTTCTGCTTCCGTGGCATCCTTATGCTCCACAATCTTGAGCACGCTGCCATCTTCAGCGCGAATGATGCGGCCATACCCCGTGGCATCCGGCATGATTGCCGTGAGCACCGTAGCCTTAGCCTTAGCTTCTACATGGGATTCATAGAGTTTTTTCAGCAAATCACCGGTCAGCAGCGGCGTATCACCACAAAGAACCATTACTGTCCCCTGCTCATCCTTTAAGAGTTCTGCAGTCTGCAATACGGCATGGCCCGTGCCCAGTTGTTCTTTCTGCTCAGCAAATTCAGCCTGCGTGCCCAAAGCTTCACGCACCATTTCACCGCCAAAACCAGTGACTACGATATTGCGCTTCGCTCCGGCAGCCTTAGCGGCATCAATGACGTGCTGAACCATGGACTTGCCTGCAGCCTTGTGCAGAACCTTCGGGAGTTTGGATTTCATACGGGTGCCCTTGCCGGCAGCAAGGATTACAGTTACTAAATCAGACATTGTATCAATATCTCCTTAAAATATTTATTTCTTGGCCTTTTTTGCCTTGGCTTTTTTTTCGTTTTCCAAAGCATCCATGGCCTTTAAGAGTGTCTTTTCCGAGTTTTCCATATGGCGCTCTGCCGCGCGGCTGGCAGCCTTACGGTCACCACTGGCTATGGCATCTACTATCAGGCGATGTTCCTCCAATGTTTCCTCCAGACGTCCCGGATAGGACATGGAGAGTGTGCGGAACCGCGTAAGCTGGTCGCGCAGATTGGAAATAATCCCCACCAGACGCTCATTGCGGGCCGCATGATAGAGCAAATCATGGAACTCAATATCCGTTTCCACGATTTTTTCAATATTGCCCTCCTTGATATAACCGCCGATAATCACGAGCAAACGCTGCAGATGTTCCAATTCATCATCGGTGATATGGTCAGCAGCCAGCCCATTGGATAATGATTCCAAGGCGGTACGGATTTCAAAAATCTCATTGATGTCGCGGATAGACATACTGGCTACATACGTTCCCCGCCGGGGCATCATCACCACATAGCCCTCAAGCTCCAGTTTGCGGATGGCCTCCCGCACCGGAGTACGGCTGACCCCTAACTCCTCAGCCAACTGGATTTCCATGATGCGTTCGCCGGGTTTTAATATACCGCTGCGAATGGCCTCCCGCAGGGATTCGCATACAACTTCCCTGAGAGGCTGGTAACTGTCAAGCTTAATCGGAGCTAATCTGTTTGTCATATAGGCCTACCTCTTTTATCAAATTACGCTTTTATACGGTTCATCTGAAATGTACGTGTTACGAATACATCCGCATTCGTGTTTTGGCGCAGAACATCGGCAATGGCTTCTGCCTGTTCCCGGCTTTTTGCCAGTCCAAACACAGTCGGACCGCTGCCGGACATCATACTGGCCATCGCGCCCTTATCCAGCATCATCTGTTTATATTCTGCAATCACGTCATACTTCTTTATAGTAACACTTTCCAGCACATTACACAATAACCCGGCTACGGCTTTTCGATTGCCGCGGTCTATGGCCTGCTTGATGGCTTCATTATCCGGATGACGCTCTGCGCCCTGTTCATCATAATTCTGATAAGCCCAGGCCGTGGACACCGAAATGCGCGGCTTTGCCAGAACCACCCAGGTTTCCGGCATATCGGAAAGTCTGGTCAATATTTCTCCGCGCCCCGTGGCCAGCATAGTGCCGCCCATAATGCAGAAGGGAATATCCGAGCCCAAACGCGCCCCCAGTTCACAGAGTTTTTCCTCATCGAGCTGCAGGCCATATAAATCATTCATGCCCTTGAGCACAGCCGCTGCATCTGCGCTGCCGCCGGCAAGACCTGCCGCAACAGGAATGCGCTTCGTCAGTTCAATGCGCACGCCCCCCTCAAGGCCGTATTCCTGCCGTATAAGCTCTGCCGCCCGCCAGGCCAGATTCTTTTCATCCGCCTTCAGCCAGGGCACGTTAATGCTCAGCTCAATATCCCGCTCCGTTTTTTCCATCACCAGCGTATCATGAAGACCTATGGTTTGCATGACCATAGCCACTTCATGGAAACCGTCCGGACGCTTACCCAATATATCCAGCGTCAAATTTATCTTGGCATTTGCTTCTACTGTAACCATCTGCACACTCCCATTCAATCAACTTCTAATAGAATAGCAATTTTTACCCGATAACGCAAGAAATCCCCCCGTCTTTGCAAGAATAAATTTGACTAGCCACCTGCTTATCCACTATAATATAGGTTATGTCATAGGGAAGGGAGCGGATTAAAACATGAAAATACTTGCCCGGCATTTGACCGCGGACTTATTTAACTGTCAAAACAATCAATTAACCGATAAAGAACTCATTTTGGATATGCTCAAAACGATTTTGCAGGACCTGCAAATCCCGCTGATTAACTGCGTTACGGAATCACCGGACAGCGAACACGATGCATTTATATTTATACTCGACAAGGGTCATATTACCCTGCATGTCTATCCTCAGCTGAAATACGTTGCTTTGGATGTCTTTCTCTGTCAGGAAAATGCCGAACCAGATAAACTTGGTCAGGCGATACGCAATTTCTTCAAACCGGATAAGACCAAGACCACGGTCTTAAAGCGCGGGGATTTCGGTGCACCGAAGGAAATCAAACCCAAAGTAAAAACAAAAGTTGCGCCCTTGCGCAAAATCCATAACACCGGCGCCAAGGTCATTCGCATCTTAGCCCGGCGCAACAACAATCAGCAATAACTGAATTTTATCCATACAGCAAGAGCGGATGCCGATATTTGGCATCCGCTCTTGCTGTATTTACTTTTCCCGCTCCAACATTACGGCATAACATATCGTTCCATACAGCGGATGCAGCTCCAAGCGATGACAGATTTCCACTTCCACCGCGCCCCGCTGCACATTCCGCAGATGATAGCGGAATATTTTCGTATTCTCGCTTTCGCTCTCCTTATGGAAGATATTTCGCTCCTTTTCATCCACTAAAGCCAAGGCAGAACCATCCGTCCTCTGCTGCAGGGCATCCAAGCTTTCATCCCCCGTCAGCCGCAAAAGTTCACCGCTCGCATAAAGCAAGGTGTTCTGCGGGTCAATCTTGTAAATCAAGATAGCCGCCGGCAGATTACAGCTGACATTATGCAGATTAAAGCCCAATCTTGTCCGCATAACCTGCTGCTCCAGCTCCGCATCATAAATGACATAGCCATTTTTCCCCTTGAGCTTCACGCCATAAAGCGCTTCGTCCGACTGCCGGAACAGGGCTGTCAAATCATCAGCCAAATCGGGATATATCGAAACACCCACGGAAACCGAGAAGGTCTTCCCCCGTTCCCCGACTGTAAAACTCTTGGGCAGGCTGCAGAAATCGGCAATCCGTTTTTCAGCCTCTACCATAGATACATCCTTCAGAATAACGATGAATTCATCACCGCCATTACGGCCCACAATACCTATATCACCGAAATAGGAAAGCAAAATCCGGGACAGCTTTTTTAGCACCTCATCCCCTATGGCATGACCATACAGGTCATTGATAAACTTAAAGTCATCAATATCCAGCGTCAGCATCACCGCAGTTTTTATTTCCGACCACCAGGCCTTGATTTCCCGGTCCACACCAAAGCGATTGTATAAACCAGTCAAGGCATCATGATAGGTTCTCTTTTCCATTTCTTCCTGATTCTTTTTCAACTGGCTTGTGGTATGAGCAAATGCTCTGCACAAATCACCAATTTCATCATTACCGCCCTCAGGCACAGCCACATCAAAATTGCCGGCCGCCACTTCGTGTGATACTTCCGTAAGCCGCGTCAATTTTTTCGTCATGCGCGTACTTACCACAAAACAAAATACTGCGGAAACCGCTACGAGCAGCAGGAAGATTTCACATAGCTGAATGATTTTATACATGGCTTCCACATAGGTTTCATGTACAGGTGCTGCCACCATCAGAGCCAGCTCATTGCGCAGACTGACCACCGCCATATCGTATTCTTTGCCGCTCCAGTTGTAGCGCATGAGTTCCTTGCTGTGCGTGTTGGGCACAAAAAATTTACCTGTGCTGGAAATCAGCTGACCGCCACGGGTCGACTCAATCCCATCCGGATTCTCCAACGTGTAATGAACGCGTCCGGATAAATCCGTCAAAAATGCCTGTCCTGAATTGTAAGCTGGCGCATGTTCAATCTGCGACAACCACTGCCGGAAATCCAAATCCACGCCGATTAAGGCAACGACTTCTTTATCCTTGTAAACCGGCATAACATATGACAGCAGGTAGCGCCCCTGTTCACCATAATAATAAGGGGGTATCCATATACCATGGCCTTTTTCCATGGGCAGTTTATACCAGTTGATATGCGCCTCATCATAGGCAGAAACCGGCCGGAGCAGTCTGTCTTCAAAATCTTCGCCCTCAGCAGGCCGCACACGCCACAAATTTCCCTCATTGCCATTGATGTCATCTACATAATAAACATAGTAGGAACATACGATAGCCATATTTCCCATCGCATTTTGAAAAGCCTGTTTGGCACTGTGACTCAAAAATTGCCGCATTTCCTTATCCGGCCTCCCAGGTGCCGCTGCAATTTGCAGCTTCACCTCATGGGCAACGAACTTGGTTATATCCTCAGCATGGATAAGCTGCGTGTTGATAATGGCCCGCTGATTCTCTGCTATGCGGTTAAGATTCTCCGCCTCATGTTCACCCGTCAGCCGGTCAATGGTCATCACGCTGACCGACCCCATCCCCAAAGCCAGTATCAGCATGAACGTCATACACATGGCCAGAATTTGGAATTTTATTGAATGAAACATCTGTCAACCACCACGCCAATATAGATTTACTATTCTATATAATTAATTTTACATATACGGCTAATTTTCCTGCTCTATACGCAAAAATATATCATTCAGCACAGTTTGCGCACCGCTTTACCGTTAAGATAATCACAAAGACGTCCCTGATACCGCCCTTCCTGCCGCATCACATTGATGATATGGTCGCGGATTTTCCACCAACCCGTATGCCAGTTGGAAAACAGCGTATTTTCCTCCGGTGCCCGGCCAATAATGCGCTGCAGGACAATGTCCGGCGAGAGATGTTCCAAGAACTTAATCACCCGGTCTTCATATTCCGGCAGGGTAATCATTTTAAGCTTACCCGCCTCATAATCCTTCGCCATGGCTGTGCCCTTGACGATGTACAGTGCATGCAGCTTCACCTGGTCAACGCCCAAAGCCGACAAAATCTTGGCATCCTCAATCACGTCCAGTTCATCATCCCAGGGAAGATTCAGAATCAGATGGACGCAGGACTGCATACCGAATTTCTTAATGCGCAAAATGGCATCGATAAGCTCTGCCAGCGTATGGCCGCGATTAATCTCCACCAAAGTATGGACATTGGTGCTCTGCAGCCCCAGTTCCACACAGATGTCAATATTGTGTTTCTCCTTCTGTTCCTGCAGCACCGCCAAATGCTCGTCACTGACGCAGTCGGGACGGGTGGCGATATATACCGCCACCACATCTTCCGGCGCTCCGGCTTCATCCACCCAGGCCGCCAATTTTTCCGGCGTGGTGTAGGTGTTGCTGAAATTCTGCAGATAGGGAATAAACTTCTTCGCCTTGTACTTCGGCACGATATGCGCCTTGTTGGCCTCCATCTGCTCCGTAATCGTCATCGATGCGGGAAGATTCTCATACCCCGTGCCAATCTCCCCGCAAAACGTACAGCCTGCCCCGCCATTGCCACAGGTGCCGTCCCGATTCGGACAGGTCACAGGCAGTGCAATCGGCAGCTTATAGACCTTCTCGCCGTAGCGGTCTTTTAGATAGTCCGAAAATGCCCGATAAATAGATTGTTCCATTACAACTCCCGCAAAATCTCACCAATAAACTTATCCATAGTATATGCTCCATCCGCCTGAAGCGCCTTCTTATCAAAAACCATGAAGTATTTATACCTGTTTCCGGCCTTTGCTTGCCAATGGCGTCCCAGTTTCAGCTTCATCCGACTGTCATCGCCGTCCAGATAATCACCCTTGGCTTCAATCAGAAGAATCTTGTCTGACTCCGTTTTGACAATAAAATCCGGATAATGATTGATAAAGGCATTGAGTCTCATCCCCTTGCGCTCATTGATACGATGCCACCAGCGCACATTATCCTGCTCTACTATCGCATCCAAAAGCCGCCGTTCAAAATGATTCATATCATCTTTTTCGGCTTCATACAAGGATTTGGGGATGGAGGAAATGCTTTCTGCCGGAGTTATTACTTTGGGCAATTGAAAACTTTCCTGACAGGTGATTTTGTCAAAATCCAGCCACTCATAAAACTTCTTCTCCTGATACCTGCGCGTTAATGCCTCAATCTTTTCCCTGATTTTAACCGTGTAAAAGGGCAGAGAACTTTCCAAAGCTGACAATTCATCTGTAGTCATGCCATCTACCACGCGTCTGACATAATCCATAATTTCCGGGTCAGCCATACTGTTGTTATTCTTGGAAAGCATCAGAGCGATATGCGCCACACATTCTTCCTGCCGTTTGGCAGGTGCCAACTGTGCCAGATATTCCCGAAAGCGCTGACTATCCTTTTGTGCCATGCGTTTGTACTTTGGAATAGCCTCTCCCTGTTCAGCAAGGTTTACTTCATAAACGTCACCCGTAGATAACTTAAAATTTATCTCCGTATCTTCCTTCTGTAGATTAAAACCTGCGGTCAGATTCTCCGGCTCCAAGAGCACCTTGCTATCCCCGAACAGATTGCTGCTGCCCATTTCCAAAAAGAACTGCGGCAAGCGCAAATTGCTGGCTTCATCCGCAAATTCACTCTGCATGCTGTACTGTTTCTGCATTCTTCCCAGCTCCCCTGTCAGCAAGCCACTTCGTTCTGCCTGCTGTGTTTCCTGCGCAAAGTTTTCTGCCGCCTGCTTTGCTTCTTCCAACATAGCATCGGTATGATTCTCTGACTCATATTGACCGGCTGATTCCTTCCAGCCCTCTATCTCCTGCATATCAGCAAAATCATCATATTCTGTCGGTGCATGGACTTCTTCTTCGCCTTTATCTTCCGGCGTAAAGTTCAGACTTCCCTGCTCCAAGCTTTCTGCCGCTGACGGCTCAGCTGACGTATTATCTACCGCCCGGAAATCTCTTTCCGAAAAGCCTGCATGATTCAGCCCTGCCACCACATTGCTAAGCGTTGCATGGAAATCCTGAGAGCAGGTCAGCACATAAGACATATTCAAAGCCTTGGCTGCATACAAGCGCGTATAAGGCTGACGCAGCACCCGGCCAAGTATCTGCTCCACATCAACCTTAGACGTCTTATTTGCCAGCGTTGCCAAAATATAGGCAAAAGGACAGTCCCAGCCCTCCTTCAAGGCATTGACCGTGATGATATAGCGAATCGGACACTCACGGGAAAGCAAGTCTACGCCCTTTAGGTCATCTACTTCACTGGTCTTAATGGCAATTTGCTCTTCAGGTATACCGATTTCCACCAGTCTTTTCTTGACCTTCTCAAAGGTAGCCTTGTCTTTGGCAATCTTCGGCTCGGCTTGAAACAGGATAATGGGTCTTATATAGGGACTCCCATGCTGTTCTGCCTCTATCGCCGTCTGTTCGAGCCGTCCACGCAAAGCCAGGGCATCGCTTAACACATCTTTGCGCTCGCGCCGATTGTAAACGATAACCGGCAGCTTTACCATGCTTTCCTTCTGCAATTCTCTAGCATCCACATAGGAGATAATATTGCTCCCCTGTCGTGGCGTAGCGGTCAGATTCAGCACAAAGGAAGGATTCAGGTTGCTTAACATTTCTACACTGAGGTCGGATTTGGCGTTATGACTTTCGTCCACAATAACCACGGGATGAAGTGCCCGCAGGGTCTGAATCAAAGAACTCTCCGGCGTATCAGGCAATAAATCTTCTTCGCTGATGATACTTTGGAAAGACAATAGCTGACCGTTTTCCTGATAAACCTTCCGCACATCCTTTTTGCGGCTGTTGATACGCAAAGAGGCAAAACTCATGATGCATAGGGTAAGCTGCGCCCGAACGCTGTCCAGAGAAAATCCCTGCCCAGCTAAAAGCTGTTCCTTGCTAAAAACCTCCACTTGCCCCCGATTATCCTGCTCCAATCGCTGATGATAGGGATGACGAGGATTAGCAAGGTTACTTAGTGTCTGTGTCAGGATGGAATCAGACGGCACAAGCCACACCACCAGTCTCGGCTGCCCGGGCCTATAGCCCAGACCGTGAAAAATCTCGCTCACGGCACTGCAGGCGATAAGCGTCTTGCCGCCGCCTGTGGGAACTTTCATGCAGACATTGGGAATCCCCGGCAAATCATGGTGATAGGGAGGAATACCGTCACGCCCCACATGAAAATCTCTGTCTTCCCAATATTTTTTCCACGCTTGATTAAGGTCGGGAGCAGACAGGCACTTTAAGTAAGCGCGCAAGTCCTTCAGAACGCCTTTTTGATAATTTTTTAGTTCCATCTTCTCCGCTCCTTAAATTCTTGTAATATCCCGTGGAATCTTCTTGAAGGTGATATTGAACTTTTCCAGTTGGCTTTCCGACAGCGTACAGGTATCGGCATAAATCACATAGCCATCTGCACGAGTCTTCACCGCCGCTTCCAATAGTTCATAATCAAGGATTGTCCGCCTGTCCTTCTCATAGCAGAAATAATAAGCTTGGGCAAAATGTGTTCCCAAATAATACGGCTCTTTTTCGCGTGACGCCTCTAAAGGCTGTTGTGTCTCCGTAAAGTAAATGTACTCCCGCAGTTTATCCGTGCCTACATCTTCATTGATATTGCCATTGGGGAGCAGTAAGGGATCGCCCAGCTCATAGAAGGAAAAATCTCCGCCCGTGCCTGCTACGGCTTTCTTGCCCTCGCCATAACCGTCAATCACCCGGCGCACCCGTTCCGCCGTAATGCCTTCGGCATAGTCCATCATTTCAATCAGGATAAACTTGCGGTTACCACCATCAGCCTTGTTCAGATTCAAAACGGCATGGGCAGTTGTGCCGCTACCGGCAAAACTGTCTAAGATTATCGAATCTTCTTCTGTTGCAATATTGATAATGCGTTCCATCAATGACAGCGGCTTTGGAAAATCAAATACAGCATTATCAAATACATTTCTTACTTCACGAGTACCAACAATCGAATTGAACTCCTTTTCAAACCATACAGTTTTAGCTGTTTCAGTAAGTTTTCTTTCTTTTTGAAAAATCCTTACAACAGAATCTTTCCCCTTATTTGCACATAAATCATGAATCTGTCGTTCTGATTTCTCTCTGCCCCAGCGCCAAACACTTTCAAGTCCATCCATTGTCTGAGCCCAAACCTCTGTATAGCCATCTTTAGGAGTCACGCTCACTTCATGCAGTCCATTATTATCTGACTCATTAAGATTTACATAAAATGGATATCGCAAATTAGGTCGATTAGACGAATTGAATGCTCTCACATTACGATTTCGTAGCCCTTTTAAGTTAAAACCACCTTTTTCATCATTAAAATCGTATTCTTTTCCCTCAATCTCAATATCGTTAAGTACCAGACTGCCAATGTTTTTAGCATAGACAAAAACATTCTCATGTGTTTTTGCAAAGAAACCATACCTACGCCCTTCGGTCTTTACGATAATAGTTATTTTTTCAACATAATTTCTTTCACCGAAAATTTCATCACAGATAAGTTTCAGATTGGCCTGCTCATTATCATCAATACTGATAAAAATAGCCCCATCATCAGCCAGCAGCCGTTGCAGAAGTTTCAACCGCGGATACATCATGCACAGCCATTTATCATGTCGGGAGAGGTCTTCCCCTTCCTTGCCGACAACTTCCCCCAACCATTTTTTGATACGTGGGTCATTGACATTATCGTTATAGACCCAGCCCTCATTGCCCGTGTTGTAAGGTGGGTCGATATAGATACACTTCACCCGTCCTTCGTACTCCGGCAGGAGCGATTTCAACGCCAACAGATTATCCCCATGAATAATCTTGTTACTGCTGTTCTCCCCACCAAAGCTATACTTCCTATCAAGCACATGAAAAGGCACATCCAAATGATGATTGATAACCTTGTCTTTCCCTATCCACTGTAAAACTGGCATAATGCCCTCCATCACTAATTCAACTGCCTACGATTTGTAAGCAACTCACCAAAGTTACCGCAGCACTAAAGTCGGCGTCTGTAAAAGTTCCTCAAACATGGGCTGATATAGCGATACATCATCCATTGGAGATATGGCAGTCACCCTCCTGCCACCATCCTTGCTTGAGCCACCACAGTGATACAGCCGTTGTCCTTCACTGTCATAGTCCAACATTATAAAGCGGTCATGATATCTTCCTCCCGTTTGCTGAAGGGTAATTTGAACATGGGGATATTCCGCTTTGAAATCATCATATTCGGCTTGCGTCAGACCTCTGCCAAGATTATCACTAAAAATAACAACCTCTACCGCAGGCGACACATTTTTCAAGAGCAGGAGAGTTTTTAAGCCTATGTAATTATCCACTATGTAAATACTTTTTTGCGCCTTGGCATAAATTTCAGCGTAAGCCACACTTGCCTCTACAACTTGTCCCGCAAGAAATAAATACTCACGCTCGGTGGCATATTCCATGAAGTTTTCCATGAACACTGCCAGGTCATCCTTGGTGGCAAATTGCTTCATCTGCTCCTGTAATGCTTGAATGCTGTCTGTATTTTTCTGTGTCTGCATTGCCAGGCTCAGAATTTCTTGTTGTCCCAACTGTCCAGAACTTGTCACAAGATAATCCTTCATCTTTTTGAACAGGCGTATAAGCGACTTGCTTTGCTTAGTGGCCAAATCGCCCTTTAGTACGGTCATAAGCATATAGATTCCCTGCTCTGTAAAAGCATAGGGCAGGTATCTGGTGCCTCCCCAACTTGAGGTCAATTTTTTTGACCTCAAGTTCGCCCACTCATCTTTGGTTAGCTGAAAACGGAAATCATCATCAAATTTATGGATGTTATTTTTGACCTGTTGGTTAAATGCTTTCGTAGTGTAGCCGTATATTTCAGCCAGTTCCATATCAAGCATAACCCGCTGTCCACGTATGATGTATATTTTGTTTTTGATAGTCTCCTCTGAAATAATCATTGGTGTGTAGCTCAATTTCGCACCTCCTAATGCAGGGCTATTAATATGTAATAATAATTTCCGAGACACCGTTTCGGAAAAAGCTTTTCCAATATTACCTACTTAATCCTATAATACCTCTGATTACGGCTGGTAGGCTTATCCGGTATGGTCATGGCAATCAATCCCTGCCTCATAGCCGGCTCAATGTAGTTGCGCTTCAAACCTGCCGTGGCCTTTAATCCCAACATATCCTGCAGCTCTTTGGCTTTGTAAGAAATATCATATTCCATGATGGCCAGCAGCTTTTTGACGTATTCATTTTCTTCGCCCAAAACATCTTTTTCCAGCAGTTCATCCAGCACTGCATCAATCATGTGCAACATGAAGACGATGAAGGGCGTGGACTCACCAGCCCGATGTGAGGCACTTATCGCCGCATAATACTCGCTCTGATATTTGTAAATCTGATTCTCAATAGGCAAATAAGCAAAGATGGGCTGCCACTGAGCAAGTAACGCCGTCTGCCACAATCTTGCCATGCGTCCGTTGCCATCAGCAAAAGGATGGATAAAGACAAACTCATAATGAAATATTGAGGATAATAGCAACGGTTGAATACGATTGCGCTCTTCCCGCAGCCACGCAAATAAATCTTCCATTTGTCCGGGCACGAACCTGGCCGGTGGTGCCATAAAAATGCACCTGCCGCCAGCGAACACACCTTCCTCGCCACTGCGCAATTTACCGGACTCCCGTACCAATCCCGCTGTCATAATGCCATGCAGCCGGAATAACTCATCTAAACTATACGGATTTAGGTCAGCTAATTCCGCATAAGCAGCATAGGCATTCTTGACTTCGCGTATTTCACGCTCAGGTCCTGCCACAGCTTTTCCCGCAATGACATCCCGCACATTGCCCAGCGTCAAGGAATTCGCCTCTATGGCCAACGAGGAATGTATGGATTCAATGCGATTATTTCTGCGCAAACGAGGATAAGCAGACATATCCTGATAGTGCATGATACGCCCTAACTTGGTCGCTATCACAGCCACCAAGCTGAGCATCTCATTGTTTATCGTATACGGAGGACAATTTTCCATGCTATTTCCCCCTTTATCTTATATATTATCTTATATATTTTCTTGTATACCATCTTACACCCAAGTTGTATTTTTGGCAATCAAAAACACAGCCACGCCTAGATATCAGCGCCAATCTCCAGTTCAATTCGCTGACATACCGGCTCATCTGCGGTATAGTCAAACAACAGGGCGGTCTGTTGACCAGTCAACTTCTGACTTGTCAACATCATATTATAGGCAAAGACCTCAATATGGTATTTCTTATTCACATCCCGCCAATTGGTGAACTCGTAATCCGGCAGGTAAGCCCGCACGCGGCTCGGGGCGCCCTTCCAAAAATCAGCGGTAATATCCTGATACTGCAGACGGTTCCAATTGAGGTTCTCAGGACGAATTTTGCCGCCATCGGAGAGCAGTGCATCATAGCGCAGTAAATTATCCAGTAAATCCGCAGGCAAAGAATACGCCATCAGCGCAAAATCCCGCAGATAGCCATAGAGATTTTTGGTGCTATGGCCGATTTTATGAAAGCCCCGCACTTCCCACCAGTCGGTAAACTTCTGCCAAAAGGCAAAGGCATCCCCCTGCTCACATTCCCGGAGCAGGTAGTTAGCCGTCTGACGGCAGCGCCCTGCATTATAATAGAGCTCAAAGACCTGCTCAAAACTATGGAACCAACGGATTTGCCCATAACTCAACACATCATTTTGCAATACCTCATAAGGTGCCATGGGCATATACTGATAATGATAGGCGTCAATCAGCTGCATCATCGTCGCGCCTTTAAGGAACTTCAAAAAGCCCAACTGCAGCATATCCGTCTGCAACGCATAGACATCATTAAAGGACTTATGGAAGGATTCCATGCCCTCGCCCGGCAAGCCGATAATCAAATCCACATGCAGGTGCATATTATGGAAACTCATTATCTTTTGGATATGGTCAGCAATATCCTGCCAATGATTTACGCGGGAAACAGCCTTCAGTGTCGCAGGATTGGTTGACTGAATGCCGATTTCGAGCTGGACACGTCCTTTAGGCAACTGCGCGAGCACCTGCATGACTTCCTCATCCAGATAATCAATCGCTACTTCAAAATGAAAGTTTGTACGGCAGTCAGCCGGTAGTTTGAGCAAATACTGCAATATGGGCAAAAAGTGAGATTTCTTGGCATTAAACGTGCGGTCAACAAATTTCACCTGCCGCACATCATGGGCGACAAAGAAATCCAGTTCCTTAAACACCCGTTCTAATGGCAAAAAACGCACGCCTGCCGTGGCACAGGAAAGGCAATAGGCACAGGAAAACGGACAGCCGCGGCTGGTTTCGTAATAGAGAATCCTCTCCTTGATATCCGCCATTTCTTCTGCGCGATAGGCAAAGGGCACCTTGCCCGCAAAATCGGCCACCGTTACATCCTGCCCCTCATTGATTTGACCAGTCAAACTGCGCCAAGCAATGCCCGGAATCGCTGACTGGTCAAGCTGACCATTGACTTTTGACCAGTCAAAATCGGCCTGCTGCAAATAGTTCACCAACTCCGGCAGGGCAACTTCACCTTCCCCACGGCACACATAATCCACCATGGGAAAGTCCTGCATGAACTCAGCCACGCCATAGGAAACCTCCGGCCCGCCACA
>DFHU01000063.1:89025-89423 GCA_002373045.1 Pseudoselenomonas ruminantium
ATATTCCAGATATAACAGGAAATCCCCAGTACCTTAGGCTTAGCACTGTAGATTTCCCCGAGCATGGCCAATAGTTGATGATTAATCGTCAACTCCATAATTTCCGAGCCCGGCACCGCCTGCCGCAAATAACGGACAGACAGCGAGGTATGAGAATACTTGGCGTTAAGAGCCAGCCAGAGAATTTTATTTTCTTCCATTTACGAATCTCCTAATATAAAGAAGCTGTGAAATTGCAGTTTGTGGGGGAGTTCAGTTCGTGGTAAAGGTATCTTGTTCATACGTAGTTGGGGGCGAACGGGGAGTACTTTTTCTGTTTCCCGCTAAACGACCCCCTCGGAAAATAGAGCTGTCCAGTTACACGCGCCGGGCAAGCCAACGGCGCTGCTTTCAGCGTA
>DFHU01000022.1:0-88834 GCA_002373045.1 Pseudoselenomonas ruminantium
AACAAGTACATCGATGTTCTTGCTACGGGAGCAACAAGTTCGTGGCAATAGTATAGGCCGTAACTTGGGTCGGACGGGGAAGTGATTTTTCTGTAGGGAGCGACTGCCTGAACGCAGTGAAGGCTGGCCCCGGTAGAAATCAGCTAAGCAAATACGCTGAAAACAGCGCCGTTGGCCTGCCCGGCGCGAGTAACTGGACAGCTATTTTTTCCGAGGGGGTCGTTTAGCGGGAAACAGAAAAAGTACTCCCCGTTCGCCCCTGACTACGTATGAACAAGATACCTTTCCCACGAATTAAACTCCCCAACAAACTGCAATTTGTTGATGAAAAGTCGCTGTGATAAAATGCGAAGGCATTTTATCACAGCGGCTTTTGCGTTTGTACATCTTATTCTTCTGTATAGATGATGTTGAATTTGAGCCCTTGATTATAATTGCCGAACCCGCGCCCAAACAGGGTGCAGCCGCCAGTGTTTACGGCGTCTGCCGGGGCGGCCAGGCGGAAGCGCAGTTCGCTTTCGTGGTCGAGGTGCAGCGAATGGATGTTCTGCGGCGAAATCATGCGGCCGTCCATATAGGTGCCGTGTTCGTTGATGCTCAGCAGTTTTAACAGGCCGTACTGATTCCAGTTCGGGTCCCACCAGGAGGGGGTGAAGCGTCCGTGTACTTCGCCATAGTCGCCGGGGCTGGTCCAGGAGCCGATTTCCATATCATTCAGGGAGAAAATCAGGTCACTGGGCCAGTTTTCGGCAATGCCGGGGGCTTCGGAGGAGACTTCAAAGGAAAGTTGCAGCTCCGTGAGCTTCTGCCCCTTTTGTAAGTAGTTGGGCAGGCGGTATTCGACAAAACCGATGCTGAACCAGAGAATCCCTGCGGCAAAACGGCGGGGATCGTCGAAGTAAACCGGCTCGTCCACCTTGCCGATGAGTTCCTGCTCTGTGGCAATGCCGCAGGTCGGGGTGATGGAACAGTTGCTGTACTGGCCGATGGGGATTTCCGTGGTGTAGATTTTCTGGGTCAGAATTTGACGGTGGAAGTCCAACAGGAAGCGGTATTCGGGGACAAAGCAGCCTTTGCGGGCCGTGCTGTCGTTATCGCTTTGTCCCAATTCGATAAGACCGGCTGCCGACAAAATCTTGATGTTCTGGGTAATGGCGGCGCGGCTGACGGCGAAATGGTCAGCCAATTCCTTTAGGCCGATGCCGGGATTTTGGGCGACATAGAGCAGGATATTCACCCGCATATCGGAGCTGAGCGCCTTGGCGAAGGTGGTCAGTTCATCTTTATCAAACAGTTCACGCATAATGCAACCTCGCTAAATTAAGTATTTACTTAATCAGTATACCATAATATGCGAATTAATGCGAATGAATCTTTAGGAACACGAAAAAGTAAAATAAATTAAGCAAAATGTGTTGACAAAACGATAATAAACGAGTATATTATAGGCATAGAAATTAATAAAGCAAATGATTTATTAATTATCAAGATTAAGTAAATACTTAATTAAAAGGAGATGCTTGTTATGGAAAAGTCTTATCCCAATCCCTTGGTATTTCAGCGTGCAGACCCCTGCATCTACCGGCACAGTGATGGTTATTATTATTTCACTGCTTCGGTGCCGGCTTATGACTGCATCGAAATCCGCCGCTCCAAAACCTTGGCGGGTTTGTCGGAAGCAGAAACCTTTGTCGCCTGGCAGCATCATAAGATGGGCGAAATGAGTTCACTGATTTGGGCGCCGGAAATTCATTATCTTAAAGGGAAATGGTATATTTACTTTGCCGCAGCTCCAAATGACGAGGTAACGGGAGATACCTTCAATCATCGCATGTACGTCATTGAGAACAGCAACCCCAATCCGCTGACGCCGGAATGGGTAGAGAAGGGACAGATAAAAACCGGGTGGGAATCTTTTTCTTTGGACGCTACTGTGTTCGAACATAAAAATCAGTTATACTATATTTGGGCACAGGAAGATAAGGCCCTCAGTGAAAAATCCCATTCCAACCTCTACATTTCGGCTATGGAAAATCCGTGGACGCTCATCGGTGAGCCGGTACTCCTGACGCAGCCGGAATACGATTGGGAGAGAAAGATTTTCTGGGTAAACGAAGGCCCCAGTGTATTGGAAAAAAACGGGCATATTTTTCTGACTTATTCGGCTAGTGCGACGGATGAGAATTATTGCTTAGGCATGTTGGTCGCGGATGCCGATGCTGATATCCTCGACCCTGCTGCCTGGCGGAAGATGGGCAAGCCGGTGTTCGGCACGTCCTATCAGCATCATGTATATGGACCGGGTCATAATTCCTTCACCGTTTCCGAGGATGGAAAGACGGATTTGCTGGTCTATCATGCCCGCAACTATACGGAAATAAAAGGCGACCCCCTGTATGACCCGAACCGCCATACCCGCGTGCAGCCGATTCATTGGCTCAAGGATGGAATGCCGGACTTCGGTGTCCCCGTAGAAGAAAACCGTTCCTTTACAGAATGGGAAGGAGTGCATTGTCATGCATAAGCTGTTCAATCGTGATTTTATGAATTACGGCGGCTTGTTCTATTTCTACTTTATGATTTGGGCGATTGTGTTGGCCTTCCTGCCCTTGTGGCTCAAGGATATCGCTGGACTCAATGAAGCCGAAGCCGGTTTTGTTTTTTCCTCCATGTCACTGATTGCCCTGTGCTATCATCCGTTCTTTGGCGTAATTCAGGATAAGTTGCGCTATCGGAAAAATCTCTTTGCGGTAATTGCCATTGCCCTGCTGTTCATGGGGCCGTTCTTCAGCTACCTATTTCAGGAGCTGTTAAGCTTCAATGTCTATGCAGGTGCTCTTTTGGGCAGCGGTTATCTGAGCTTGTGTTTCTTTGGCGGCGTTGGCGTTGTCGAATCCTATATCGAGAAGGTCAGCCGCAAGAATGGTTTTGAATATGGTCATGTGCGTTTGTTCGGTTCGCTGGCTGGTGCTACGGCAACCTTTATCGGCGGTCTGCTCTATGTCAATAATCCGGACAGCATCTTTTGGTTCGGCAGCGGTTCGGCAGTGCTCTTGTGCATTCTCCTGTACCTTGCACGGGTGCGCGGTGAAGAGGGCGCGGAAGCCCAGCAGGAACAGGCAAAGGCAGCCGGCATCAACAAGAAAGATGTCATGCAGATTCTGCGGCTCAAAAGCTTTTGGGCTTTTGCTTTGATTATCGTCGGTACAGCTTCGATTTACGATGTTTTTGATCAGCAGTTCCCGAACTACTATGTTACGTTCTTTGGCACGAAGGAAGCAGGGATTGACACCTTCAGCAAACTTTGTGCTACGCAGACGGCTTTGGAAGCCGTACTGATGGTCTTTGCTCCGGCACTGGTCAACAAGATTGGTGCTAAGCGCGGTTTGCTGCTGTTTGGTCTGCTGACCTTTGTCCGGATTGCGGGTAGTGCGGTATTTACTACGCCAATGGCGCTGTCGGCTTTCCGCCTGATTGCCGCTTTTGAAATGCCGCTGATGCTGGTTTCGGTCATGAAGTACATCGCTTCGGTATTCGATGTACGCCTGTCGGCAACGGTATATCTCTTAGGCTTTAACCTCGCCAAGCAGGGCGCAGTTGTGATTTTCTCGTCCATCGCCGGCGGCATGTATGCGACGATGGGATTCCAGAGCACCTATATGTTCTTGGCGGTAAGTGTGCTCGTTATCACGTTGATTAGCGTATTCACGTTAAAAAACGATAAAGCCAAAAAGGAAGAACTCGTGCCGGTAATGAACCGGTAAAGAATGAATAAAGATAAATAAGAATTAAATCCCCTTGACACATACCCCCTACAGGTATATGATTTATACCTGTAGGGGGTATTTTACTGTGTATGGAGGCTTTTATGGAACAATCTGCTGAAGGCTGCTGCTGTGGTGCAGTGAAGCATAAGCATCGCGATAAGGATGGCAAGGAATACAAGAAGCTGATATCCCGGCTTAATCGCATTGAAGGTCAGGTGCGGGGCATCCGCCGGATGGTGGAGGATGACCGCTATTGTGTGGATATCATGACGCAGGTCAGTGCCATTCAGGCAGCATTAGGAGCATTTAACAAGGAACTCTTGTCCGAGCATATCAAAAGCTGCGTGGTTCACGATATTCGTGAGGGCGATGATGCCGTCGTGGATGAATTGGTCACGCTCTTAGCGAAGATGGTGCGTTGATTGCCTGAGACAAGATAAGTAAAGTGAGGTGATGATATGGCGCTAAAGAAAGAACGGTTTGCCGTTACCGGTATGACCTGTTCAGCCTGTTCGGCCCGCGTGGAAAAAGCTGTAACGGCGCTGGCGGGCACGGAAAAGGTCAGTGTTAATCTGCTGACGAACTCGCTGCAGCTTTCCTATGATGAAGGCAAGCTGACGCCTGCCCAAATCATTGCGGCAGTGGAGCAGGCTGGCTATGGTGCGAGTCTGCAAGGGGAGAAGTCTGTGAAAGCGGCGGAGCCTGGTGAGGATCCACTGGCAAAAGATGCTGCGAATATGCGAAAGCGGCTGAGTTTATCGGTGCTTTTTCTCCTGCCGCTTATGTATATTGCCATGCATAATATGGCTCAGGCCTGGTTAGGCCTGCCGGTGCCGGACGTCATGCAGATGCTTTTTGACGGGCCGGAAAATGCTATTACGTTTACCTTTGCCCAATTCTTACTGCTTTTGCCGATTATGTATCTGAACCGGAAATATTATATTAATGGTTTTCGCAATCTCTTGCACGGGGCGCCGAATATGGACAGCCTTGTGGGCATGGGCTCGATGGCGGCGGCGGTGTTTGGTGCTTTTGCCCTGTTCCGCATGAGCTGGGGGCTGGGGCATGGCGATTGGGCGTTGGTGGCAGAATACAGCCGCAATCTCTATTTTGAGTCTGCGGGCATGATTGTCACCTTGATAACCGTCGGCAAATACCTGGAAGCCAAGGCCAAGGGAAAGACCGGTGCGGCGCTGAAAAAACTCATGGAACTTGCGCCTAAGCAGGCAAGGGTACTGCGGGCGGGGCAGGAAATTTCTATCCCCGCCGAGGAACTTAGCGCAGGTGATGAGATTATCGTGCGCCCCGGTGAGCGTATTCCCGCCGATGGCGTGGTGATTTCCGGGCAGACCAGCATAGATGAATCGGCGCTTACCGGCGAGAGTCTGCCGGTCTTTAAGCAGGTTGGCGATAAAGTCACTTCGGCAACGTTGAATAAGGCGGGGGCCATCCACTTCCGAGCGGAAAAGGTTGGCAGCGATACGGCCATCAGCCAGATTATCCGGCTGGTGGACGAAGCCAGTGCCAGTAAGGCGCCAATCGCAAGGATGGCCGATAAGATTGCTGGGGTATTTGTGCCGGTGGTCATCGGCATCGCTCTGCTGGCAGGGGGCACATGGCTGGCAATGGGGGAGAGCGTGGAATTTGCTTTTTCCATTGCTATATCCATTCTGGTTATCTCCTGTCCCTGTGCTTTAGGACTGGCTACGCCCGTAGCCATTATGGTCGGAACCGGCAAGGGGGCGGAAAACGGCATTCTCATTAAGTCCGGCGAAGCCTTGGAAATCGCACAGGCGGTGGATACCGTGGTCATGGATAAAACCGGCACGATTACCGCAGGTAAGCCTGTGGTTACGGATGTACTGCCGTTAACGCTTACAGAAGCGGATTTGCTCGCTTTGGCTGCCGGCTTGGAGAAGCTGAGCGAACATCCGCTGGCCGATGCAGTGCTGGCTTATGCGCAGGAAAAGAAAATCTCGCCGGTGCAGGTCGATGGTTTCCAGGCCGTTATTGGACGGGGCTTGCAGGGAAAGGTGAAGGGCTCTGTCTGTCTGGCTGGCAATGAAGCGTTTCTGGAAATGCAGGGCATAGCGGTTGCCAAGTACCGCAAGGATTTGGCAAGGCTGGCCGATGAAGGCAAGACACCGCTGCTCTTTGCGCAGGACGGTCAGCTCGCCGGGATTATCGCTGTGGCCGATAAGGAAAAAGAAAGCAGCCGGGCGGCGATTCAGGCTTTTTCGGCGATGGGGCTGGATGTCATTATGCTGACCGGCGATAACGAGCGCACAGCCGAAGCCGTGCGCCGCCGTCTGGGGCTGACGAAAGCCATTGCCGGTGTCCTGCCTGCCAGGAAGGCAGAGCACATTGCCGAATTGCAGGCACAGGGCCATAAGGTCGCCATGATTGGCGATGGCATTAACGATGCGCCAGCGCTTGTGCAGGCGGATTTGGGCATGGCGATTGGCGCCGGCACGGATGTGGCTATGGAAAGCGCCGATGCAGTGCTCGTGCGCAGCAATCTTATGGACGCCGTAAGTGCGATAAAATTATCCAAAGCCGTACTGCGCAATATCAAGGAAAATCTCTTTTGGGCCTTTATTTACAATATTATTGGTATACCTTTGGCGGCAGGTCTTTTGTATCCCGCCTTTGGTATCAAGCTGTCGCCGATGATTGGCGCGGCAGCCATGAGTTTATCCAGTGTATGTGTGGTCATGAATGCCCTGCGGCTGCGTGCGTTTAAGCCGGAACAGGCGGCAGAAATGACTACAGATAATAACAAATTTCAGGAAGAACAGGCAACTGTCGGAAAGGAAGAAAAAGAAATGGCTATGCAAACAGAACTTAAAATTGAAGGTATGATGTGTGCTCATTGTCAGAAGCACGTTAATGATGCACTGTCGAAAATGGATGGTGTTACGGCTGTGGAAGTAAATTTGGAAGCCGGGACAGCTAAGGTGACGGCTGAACGGGAAATTCCCCAGGCTGAGTTTGCGCAGGTTATCACGGATGCAGGGTACGAATTGGTTGGCTTAGTGTAAAGTACAAAATTATTTATTGCGTTGACAATAAAGAAAATTTATGCTAATATACATACTGTAAACAAAAGCACAATCGAATATTGGTTGGGTCAGGTGTCATAGACTTAATAGGGAAGTCGGTATAAGCCGGCGCGGTCCCGCCACTGTAACAGCGAGTTTATCTGCATAGTTATGTCACTGGAGGTTTCCTCTGGGAAGGCGCAGATAAATGATGAACTGGAGCCAGGAGAACTGCCTGATTAACAATCGCCGCTAAGAGCCGAAATGGTTCTTTGGACCTGCGAGTGATGGGGATGGAGATTTATCGGTACTGAAAAGTTTTTAGAGCCTGGTTTAGTGTGGGTATTTTCGAGTAGCGTAAATAAGCTCTTCCCTGCGCGGGAGGAGCTATTATTTTGCCCGTTTCGTCGAAAAGTTTTTCCTGTTAGTTTTCTGACAGGGAGAAATGCTCATACATTTCATTCAGTTCTATGGATTGTCTGCGTTCATGCAGCAGCTCCGATACGCTATATCGGAGCTTATTTTTTTCTTTCCATTTACATAGGGAACGTTGTTCCCAAGACTATCAGGGATTGTGGATAGTAAATTATACGAGGGGAGTCTTTGGACACCATGGAAGCACTTTGTATTGGGTTAGCACTTTTGGGACTTATGTATTTTGCCTACCGCGGCTGGTCAATCATTTTGATTGCGCCGTTTTTCGCGGGGCTGGCAGCATTGGCGAGTATGTTTGATATTCTGCCTGTATACAGTGAACTGTATATGACCAGATTGGCAGAATACGTGAAGACATATTATCCGGTGTTCCTGTTTGGTGCGGTATTTGCAAAATTAATGGAAAAAGGTGGGCTGGCCTCAGCGATTGCCGGTAAGATAGTGGACGTTTTAGGAGAAAAACGCGCCATTCTGGCCGTGCTCATGGGCTGCGGTGCCCTGACATATGGCGGCTTGTCCGTGTTTGTGGTGGCCTTTGTTATGTATCCTTTTGGGGCAGTGGTCTTCAAGAAAGCCGATATTCCCAAAAGATTGCTGCCTGCGGCACTTTGGGTAGGGATTTTCTCCTTTGCGATGGTTTCTCTTCCCGGAACACCGCAAATTCAGAATATTATTCCGTCCTCTTATTTTCAGACAAGTACCTGGGCGGCACCGGGCATCGGCTTATTTGCCTCAATCTTGTTCCTGCTGATTGGCTGGGGCTGGATAGGTCATCGGGCAAAGCTGCTGCAGACCCGTGGAGAGGGCTACGGTGAGCATGAGAGTGATGGAAAGAAGAAACGTCATCCGAAAATCAACATTCCCTGGTATTGGGCAATGGTGCCGTTACTTATGGTTATTGTGATTAACGTGATTCTGTCTAATCCCTTTGGTTGGGAATGGGGCTTTCACTGGAATGAGGAGAGTTTAGCGGCGTTTGTGCCGTTGAAACTGACGCTTTTAGCTTCGCATGTCGGCAAGGTATCGGCAATCTGGTCCATCAGCGTGGCACTTATTCTCAGCAGTATTGCAGCAGCTTATATTGGTCGCAAGCGTTTGAAGGTTACGGAAGGCTTTCTGCCGACGGTCAACTATGCGGCGATTTCCTCTGGTTCTGCGGCGCTGAACGTTGCTTCCGGCTATGCTTTCGGCTGCGTAATCACGGCTATGCCGGGGTTTGCTCCGGTGACGGAATGGCTGGTTGGCATTGCCGCATCTTTCGGGCCGCTGCTCTCGGCGGTTATCACCACCAACATCATGTGCGGCATTACGGGATCGGCATCTGGCGGTCTGACCATTGCCCTGTCGGCATTGGGCGACCAGTGGGCGGCGATGGCGATTACCGCGGGGATTCCTCTGGAAGTCCTGCACCGTATTGTAGCGGTGGCTTCGGTTGGTATCGACCCGGTTCCGCATTGCGGCGCTTTGGTAACGCTGTTGGCCATCTGCGGACTTACGCATAATGAATCTTACTTCGATATTGCCGTGATTATGGGCATGAAGTTTTTGGTGCCGTTCCTGTGCATTATCTTCTATATGTTGACGGGCATCTGTTAAAGCATAATAAAAAATCCGGTATATCCTTTGACGGGATATATCGGATTTTTTTTATCATCAAGTGTTTTTCAACGGTTCGTAAGCATCGGTGTGGAGAAATTCCCGCTCGATAACCTGACCGTTTTGCTTCCAGAGGCGGTAAAGTGAAGGCCGCATGGAACTTCCTTCCGTGACAAGAGCGATGCTCTTGCCAGCTAAATCTGCCTTGGTGCCCAGTACATAAACCGTTAAGGCGCTGCCGCTGTTGGCCACGGTGAGATAGACCGGATGGGGCAGAGGATTGCGGAAGACAAAATCGATAAGGCCGTCGGCCACGGTGGCATCCCGTCCGGCAGGCACATAGGAGGACGAAGCAAAATGTCCCGTGCGTTCCACCGGGGTCAGGCCCGCCAGCAAAATGGCATTGTAGAGGGTGGAACTGACCTGACAGACACCGCCGCCGACATCAATGGAATGTTTGCCGTAGACGATAACGCCGGCATCCTTATACCCGGCTTCATGTGTACGGGGACCAACCGTGTCATTGAAGGATAAGGTCGCACCGCTGCGGATTAACGCCCCCTGTAAATGGCTGGCGGCAATACCGATATTATCGCCGCGGTCGCCTGGATAGAAGCGGGTCGTATAAGAACCCAAAATGCCATCCATGGTAGCAAGGTCACTGTCCTGTACAAAGGGGAGCTGCTCCGTGGGCGTCAGTTCTTTTTTTACCGTCAGGTTGAAGGTTTGAAAATCCGGCGCCAGTTCTGCGGCAATCGGTTCAATATCGAGACTTAAGCCCGTGACGGCAGGCGTTTTGCGGATACTTCCGTCAGCCAGCAGGGTAACACTGCCGTTTTTAGGCTGCGTATCAATGGCAGTTTTTATCTGCTGCAGCTTGTCATGGAGAAGCTGTTCATCAAAGCTGGCATCCATGGTGACGGTGGTGCCAAAGATGGCACAGCGCATCTGCGTAATCATGTTTTCGATGGGACTCCCATCCCGTCCGATATTATAAGCAGTTTCCACGGCTTTATCCACATTGCCATGGAGGTTGATATCAGCCGGATCGATTTGGAAGTTTCGTTCCTTATAGGTAAGGACAGCAGCCTTGCGCTGTAACTTTTTTGCCGCCGTATCTGTGAAAAACTTGCGGGCTTCATTTTTGCTCAGACCGGCAATGGTGGTGCCATTCGCCTGTACGCCCATAATGACGCGGTCCTTGTTGCTGACCGTGACCGATATGCAGCCGGCAGCGGCTACAGCGGTTATTGTAGCGGCTGTGGTAATAGCAACGATTTTACCCAGAGCCGCATTGGAAAGATTCATAATTGCAAGACACTCCCTATAAAATATTTGAAGTACCATGTTCATTATACTTTTTTTGTCTGCATGGTGCAATGTAAGGTTGACTTTGTTTTTTTGACTTTTTTACTATAACAGCTTGACATTTTGACTAAAAAAAGGTAGTATAAGAACTGTGCTTAGCACTCGACCTCAATGAGTGCTAACAAACTAACGACGTATTTCATAATATAGGAGGAAGATACCTATGATTAAGCCATTGGGCGAAAGAGTTGTCATCGAAGTTGCTGAAGGCGATGTAAAGACCGCCAGCGGGATTGTACTGCCGGATACGGCTAAAGAAAAGCCCCAGAAGGGCACGGTTGTAGCTGTAGGTACGGGCAAACTTCTGGAAAACGGTGAGCGCGCTGCTATGGAAGTAAAAGCTGGCGACACGGTTGTTTTCTCCAAGTACTCCGGTTCCGAAGTTAAAGTTGACGATAAGGAATACCTGATTGTCCGCGAAAGCGATATTCTGGCAATTCTCTAATTAAACGTATTTTCTGGAGGTAATATAAATGGCTAAACAGATTCTGTTTGACGAAGAAGCTCGCCGCGCACTGGGCCGCGGTGTGGATGCACTGGCTAACGCCGTAAAAGTAACCCTTGGCCCGAAAGGCCGCAACGTAGTGCTCGAAAAGAAATTCGGCGCTCCGACCATCACCAATGATGGTGTAACGATTGCCCGCGATATTGAACTCGAAGATCCGTTCGAAAACATGGGGGCACAGCTCGTTAAGGAAGTTGCGACCAAGACCAACGATATCGCTGGTGACGGTACGACTACGGCTACGCTGCTGGCACAGGCCATGATTCATGAGGGCATGCGCAACGTTGTTGCTGGTGCTAATCCCATGATTATCAAAAAGGGTATCAACAAAGCTGTAAACGCTTTGGTTGAAGAAATTCAGGCTAAGTCCAAGACCATCGAAAGCAAGGCTGACATCGCACAGGTTGCTACGATTTCTTCCGCTGATGAAGAAACCGGCGAACTCATTGCTGAAGCTATGGAAAAAGTTGGCAAAGACGGCGTTATTACCGTTGAAGAATCTAAGTCCATGGCTACGAACCTCTCCGTTGTGGAAGGTATGCAGTTTGACCGTGGCTACATCTCCCCGTACCTCGTAACGGATACGGACAAGATGGAAGCTGTTCTCGATGACCCGTACATCCTGATTACGGACCGCAAGATTTCCGCTATTGCTGATATCCTGCCGATTCTCGAACAGGTTGTAAAACAGGGCAAGCAGCTGGCTGTTATCGCTGAAGATGTTGACGGCGAAGCGCTGACGACTATCGTGGTCAACAAGCTCCGCGGTACCTTCAAGGCTCTGGCTGTGAAGGCTCCTGGCTTCGGTGACCGCCGCAAGGCTATGCTCGAAGATATCGCTATCCTCACGGGTGGTACGGTTATCAGCGAAGAACTCGGCCGCAAGCTCGACAGCGTAACGCTCGAAGACCTCGGCCGTGCCCGCCAGATTCGTTCCACGAAGGAAGAAACCACTATCGTGGATGGTGTAGGCGATAAGGACGCTATCGCAGCTCGCGTAGCACAGATCAAGAAGCAGATTGCGGAAACGACTTCTGACTTCGACAAGGAAAAATTGCAGGAACGTCTGGCTAAACTGGCTGGCGGCGTTGCTGTTATCGAAATCGGTGCTGCTACCGAAGTCGAAATGAAGGACAAGAAATACCGCATCGAAGATGCCCTCAACGCAACTCGCGCTGCTGTTGAAGAAGGTATCGTAGCTGGTGGCGGCACGACCTTCATCGATATTCTGCCGGCACTCGACAAAATCAACGTGGAAGGCGACGAAAAGGTTGGCGTAAACATCGTTCGTCGTGCTATCGAAGAACCGGTTCGTCAGATTGCGGACAACGCTGGTCTCGAAGGTTCTGTAGTTGTTGAAGAAGTGAAGAAGGCTGGCGACGGCATCGGCTTCAACGCCCTCAAGAACGAATATGTTGACATGATCAAAGCTGGTATCGTTGACCCGGCTAAGGTTACGCGCTCCGCTCTGCAGAACGCTGCTTCCATCGCTTCCATGGTTCTGACCACGGAAACGCTGGTTGCTGACAAGCCGGAAGAAAAACCGGCTATGTCGGCTGGCGGTGCTCCGGGCATGGGCATGCCGGGCATGATGTAATAAGTGGCGAAAGTCCTTATATATCAAGGCTTTGTGGAAAATAAAATAGCATTTGGCCACTTTTTGGCCACATAAAAAAGGGGATATCTTTCTTAGGAAGGGTATCCCTTTTTGCTAGTATTTGATATTGCCAATGAAATTATTCGCGAAAAAGGAAGGAATGGAGAATATTTTGACGAAATTATATTATAATATATGATATAGCTGGTGTTTTCATAGCGAGGGTGAAATCTGTGAGAATCAACTATGACAGAAAGTTTTCAAATGGAAGATCGGCGTTTGAAAATATTGCTGACTTACAAAATAAAATATTAAATGCAGTGGATGATGACATAGATGTATATTTAATTGGTTCTGTTAGATATGGAAAAGCGTTCATATTTTTGTTAGGCTGTTTAATAGTTTTAGGAATGCAATATGGTAAACGAATTCGATTGTATCTGCCAGATAAGCACGTTATGGAACATTTTCGCGCAATGGGAATATTAGATTATTATAGACAACAGAAACGCAACTCAAAAAATTTTTTCAGGCTTGACAAAACATCTAATGCAATGAGGCTGGTTGAGAAAAATATATACGAACTTCCTATTCATATGACAAAAAAATCTCAAGAAATATTACTTTCTCTTATAGGTGAGGTTTATAATAATGCGATAGAGCATTCTGAGGCAAAATATGTTATGGGTGGTTGTTATAAAAAACAAGGGAAAAAGAAATTATATTTTTCATGTTATGATACAGGAATTGGAATTGTAGGATGTGTAAGAAAAGCTTTAGGGAATATTGCATTGTCCATTGAAGATTACGATTTTAACAAGAGGATTATTAAATGGGCATTGCGACGAGGTACTTCAACAAAGCCACCTCCAAGAGGATTAGGATTAGATTGGCTTTTAGATTTTGCTAGATTGAACCATGGCAGAATTACAATTTGTTGTTCGAATGTCGTTTTTGTACAAAATCCATCAGGAGAACATAACTTTTCAAGATTGCAAAATAAATTTCAAGGGACTTTCTTTGAGATGGAAATTATTGAAGATAAAAATGTATTGTATCGATTAAGAGGTGAAGAGATATGACAAGTACAATAATGGTATCGGAATATATAAAAAGTGGCTTTTCGCCGGAAGATGCTAATAAGATGGTACCTATTATTGATAATGCACTTAAAGAACTGGCAGATGGCGAAATGATAATGCTTGATTTTACAGATGTGAAATTTTTTACAACACTGTTTTTTAATCTTACCTTGGGAAGACTTTTGAATCAAATGTCTATAGACGAATATGATAAAAAAATAAAATTAATAAATTTATCTGATGTTGGTAATGTTGCATATCAGCATTCTTTGGACAATGCGAAAAGAAAGATTGCGATTGGTAGTGAAGAGAAAGATGCTCGCACTCGCATTTTAGAGGAACTTATGCAAGAATAATGAGGTAAGTTTTATGGTTAAATTACTTTCGTCAGTAGATTGTAATGAAATAGATGAGAATGAAACTTTTTTTGTAGACACAAATGTGTTATGTGCAGTACATTTTCATACATCTTCATGGAGCAATAACAAAGTTAATGCATATTCGTCTTTTTTAAGCTCGTTATTATTAAAGAATATAACATTATATGTATCGTCTTTAAGCCTCCAAGAGTTTTATCATTTAATAGAAAAAACTGAGCGTAAAATCTATGAGGCGAATAATGGTTCGATAAGTAAAAAAGATTTTAGGAGAAATAAAGTGGAGCGTGCAAGGATAGCTAATGAGTTACAATTAATTCATAAACAGATAGCTGGTCAGTATACTTTAATAGATGATGTTATAGATGTGGATGATGTTTGTAATTTTGTCAATCAGTATACTTCTCATGCCTATGACCCTGTTGATTTCGCAATTGTAAATCATCACGCGTCCAATTGTTCAAATTTCATTACGGATGATAGTGACTTTAAATTAGATTCGAATATCACGGTATATTCATATACATAACTTATGAGAAGTGAAATTCAATAGAACTGCAAATACGGGGATGTGAGATAATACTTCTGTAATAACAAAGGCGGTCCGCTTACTCGAAAGAGTTGGCGGACCGCTTTTGTTATTACGAATATCGGATGGTTTATCGTTTATTATCTATATGAGAAATCCGCAACCGGGTGCGGTTTAGTTTTGTGAGGGAATGGACTGCATGAGGTTGGTGAATAGGCGGCAAGCCTCTTTCTTGCGGTGCTGGGTAACATGGAGATACACCTTTTTAGTCGTTTCGTCGTCTGTTTGGCCAACACGGTCCATGATTTCGTGGAGTTGTACGCCTGCCTCAGCCAGTAAGGAAATATGGGTGTGGCGGAAAACGTGGGGCGTTATCCGCGTATTGATGGGGAGCTGGGCCAAGGCCATCAACCTATCAATGCGGAGCTGCACGGCTTTTTGTGTGCGCGGGTAGCCGTGACGGGTGACGGCAGGAAAAATAAAATCATAATCAGAGTGCCAGTTATCAGCCCAGCGCATTTTTTCAAGGACATATTCATGCCGCCAACTCTTTAAGGCGGCGATAACCTCAGCGGGAATATCAATCACCCGGTAGCCGGCTGTGGTTTTTGGTGGGAGTAGGGTGTAATGTTCGGCCCTGTTATCCGGCGTATAAAGCGTTTTGGAAATGCTTACCGTGTGTTCTTCCATATCGATATCCTGCCAGGTGAGGGCCAGCAGTTCGCCTATCCTCATTCCTGTATAGGCCAGCAGCATAAACATGGCATAATCACCGGATAGGCCCTCTTTGCGGGCAAAGGTAAGGAAAGTATACAAGTGTTCCTTTTCAAGGTATGGCGGCACCTTCTCAATTTGCTGTATGCTGCGGGACTGCCGGCGGGGTGGTTTGGCATATATAGACGGATCCTCTTTAATAACCCGGTACTGGCAAGCGCGCTTGAATACCATACGGGCGGCGGTGTGCGCCCCGCTTATCGTGTTGGCGGCAAAACCGCTTTTGGTAAGTGTGTCCAAAGCGGCCTGATAAATTTTAGGCGTAATAGATTGTATGGGCGCATTGCCAATACATTCACACATAAGGGCCAGTTGGTGCTTGCGGATGCGTACAGAGCTGATTTTGACATTGAGCGCATAGCTTTCTAACCATTCGGCGGAAAAATCACGGAAGGAAATATCATTGATGGGGACAAATGCGTGTCGATCCAGCGCGGTTTGTTCTTCAGCGGCAGCAAGTTGGGCGGCACGTTTCGTCTTAAATCCACCCCGCTGTATTTCAATCGGTTTACCAGTTTGCGGATTGGTGCCCGCCTTTATGCGGAAATACCATTTATCCCCGCGTTTGCGGAACGATGCCATAAAATCACAACCTTTCAGCAGGGACGGCCTTTTTATATAACAAATATGAAGGCGTATAAAGTTTGACAATACACGCAAAACATGATAACATTGCAGTATAAAGAAATCACAGAGGGCGGAACTGGCAGCCGCCGCCGGATGGCCGCAAGGCTTGATTAGGAGATGCAGGATAGTCACCCTGCCTTGATTTCATCGTGGGAGGCGTAACCTTATGGTTGCGCCTTTTTCGTATGCGCTTTTAAGTAACCGCCGTCTGCATACTGCTTAAACTTCCATTCTTCAAAGGTAAAGATTGTCCGGGCAAAGGCATTGCCCTTAGTGGAAACCCGGACACCTATTACAACATGCTTATCAATGGTCTTGATATACTTGATAGAGTTGTCCCTGGGATTCAGATTTACATAATCTGGAGCGGCCAAAATATCTTCCAAATGGTCAAAATAATTTTGGTAATCCTCCGGATGACTTTCCTGCATGTGTTTGATATTGGATTCACCGAGCAATATGGGCGTACCTGCAGGCAGGGAAAGCCCCAATAATTCAATGGCCTTTTCGTCGATGATGCCGACTTGTCTTGCTTTCATGATAATCCTTTCTCACAATTCCCGCCTGACCTCAATAACCCGGCCTATAATCTTTACGAGCAAGTCCTTATTTTTTGATTGGTGTGGAATTGTGGGGGAGTGGTTTGATTTGTTCCTTCTCAACCTGTTTTATGCTTTTTGTCGGTGTAGGAAGGTTTTCCGGCATTGTACCGCCTAGCTCTGCAATGGTTTGGCGCACTTTGCGGCCTACATCAAAGTGAGCCTGGTTCGCGGCCTGCCTGCCGTGGATATTCTCTCGGCGTAATTTCTCCTCTGTCTGGGTGGCACGGAAAAGATTTGCCGCAAGTTCGGTGCCGCTCATATAGTCAAGGATTTGCTGGTCTTTCTGTAGCCCCTTGCGGGCATGAATACCCTTAGCAGTAAGTCCGCCATATAATCCCTTATAGCCTTCATCCTGAAAAACAGCATACTCAAAGCCTTGCTCAATTCCGGCAGCTTTTGCGGCATTGGCAAGCATTTTATTACGTTCTTTCATCTGTTGCCGTATAGCCAACCGTTTAGCATCTTCACTAAGCTCGCCGCATTGCTCAAAGATTTCCTGTTGGCGTGTTTTGACCGCAAAATAGGTTTGTGCCATAGCAATGGCCTTCTTGCGCGGATCACCATTCATGGCGATAAGGTAGCAGGCATAGCGGGAAAGATGGTAATCTGGAATTTCTTTTACGCCACCATTGGGCATTGGCGATGTTTTGCCGACGTCGGCAAAATGTTCGGAAACCTTGTTACCGCTGGCTTCACAGGATATCATTGCGCGCTCGATGGTTTCGGAAAAACGACGCCATTGTTTATACCCCAGCACCGGCATAAGTTCCCGTGCTGTCCAGTATTCGCATCCTGTTTCGTCTGTATGCTTAATAGATTCAAAAGCAGATTCACCCTGCGCTATTGCATTATCATCAAAGAAAAAGAAAAAGAACATAAGTTTTCCTCCGGTTTATTTTCTTCTTTCTGGGCATACAAAAAGGCCCCTGCCTAAGCAGGAGCCTCTTCATGGCGCATCCACGCCATACCTTGTATTATTTGGGAGTCAAAGCCCAATCTGTACATTCATTGTACATTTTTTGTGGCTAATCGTCAAGGCTTCCTGCTTGAAAATATTTTTCTTTTATCAAGGTACATATTTCGGTCAATATAAACTCTGGCACGCATACGCCATACAGTTCATCAGACTGTTTTACTGGTGTGATGATTCTTTGCTTGCTAACAGTGGTTATTTGGCGTGTGTCAACAATAGAGCCTTTATTCATCTTTTGCGATAAGGATATTAAAGGCATAATTCGCTGTTGCAGCTTACGCTCAAACTCCTGCAAGTATATGGGGAGTTGCGCCATTTGCTCATCTTTATCGAGCTTTCGCAATTCATCAATGGAGTCCATAGCATCTTGATATGGTGCTTTGGCCAGTTGGACAGAGGCTTTTTCGATAATAAGCTGGGAAATAGGGATAGGCAACTCATATTCCCCAGGGCGCAGGCCTCGCTCAGCGTGTTTAGGCTTTTTGGAAACCATCGGGATGATGGTTATAAGCCCATCTTTTTTGCGGTTGTCGTTGTCCAATACTATGCCATAGTGCGGGCCACCGAGTTCGTGCCCTATACGGAAACCGAGATTTACAAAGACAATCTGCCCACGCTTGTAATTAGGCAAGTATGAGGGGTGGAAGGTTTTCTCATTCTTCACATAGCGGATATACTGCCGCAACCACATAACAAACTTTACTGACCAATCATAATTCTGCCTTACTTTTTCTTTTATGAAACTGGCGTATTCGCGGAATACAGACCGACGAAAGTGCCTAAAATCTGCGCTATTTGCTTTGTCGCGCAAATGGTTCTTACTAAAATCCATCTTATCATTCCTTTCTCATTGCCCTTCGGGGGTGGCTTATTTGTGCTGTTTTTGCAATAAAATGGTATAATATACCTAGATATATTGCAGAAAGTGAGGGGCGGTTATGAGTAAACTTTTAGCGACAATCAAAATTCGATGCGAATATGAGCCCGAGGAAAAGGATATCCGAATAGAGTCGACATCAAAAGGCAGAACGCAGATGGAGATTGTCTTAAAATCCAAGTCGTTTCGAAATGTAAGCTGCTCCAGCGGCCTCCTGCATGCCGAGCCATGATTCGAAGTCAGTGGTGTTTCTGACATACTCATCAAACTCGTCATCGGGGATGGCTTCAAATTCTTCTTTGGTGGTACCATAACCGCCCTGAATGAGAAATTCATCAAAAGAAGATGCTTTGGTGTGCTGACGCATAAAATCGGCATTATAGAGTTCGGAGAATGGAACCTGATGTTCTCCTTCTAATGCCTCTGCGCGCTGCTGTAGGTCTTTTAACTTATCCAAACCTGTGATTTTACATGACATAGTTTTTCATTTCCTTTCGTACAGCCGTCCTTCGGGGCGGCTCTTTTTATGCATGAATTACAACAAAGTGGTATAATATAGGGAAGATATTGCAAAAAATGAACGGAGGTGGTTGCTATGAAGAAAAAGTTATTATGCATATATTGTGCCCTCTTCTGCCTTTATGTAAGTGAGCATATAGTAAGAAACAGCACGGATGTCATTAACACGACATTCAATCTGGTTCTATTCGCCGCTGGCGTGTTTACTTTTACGGGCTTCCTTTGCTGTGATGAGCATGATGATTAGCACCCAAAGATAAAGATGGTATTCATCATCTATCTGGTATAATGGGGAGTAAAGGGGGGCGGCGGAAAATGAAATGGATGTCTGCTTTTGGTGGTGTCATAGTCTGCGCAACACTGGCTACTATGATAGTGGAGAAAGGTTACACTGGCTTAACTCTGACAGCTTCGCTTTTCATGCTGGGATTGTTTTGCATAAAAACGGCAGAATGCTATCTGCTGGAGCAAAAGGTGATTGCCAGGGCACTTTTCCCGGAGCCGGTATATAACTTGACTGTGACAGTGGTCATTAATTTCTTTTGGCTGGAGTGGTATACAGTAGGAACAATCCTCACCGTCTGGCAGTTACTTCTGTGGTTTAGGCCAGGCTTTTTCTACAGTCTGCTTGAGCGCCTCCACACCTGCAAAGAGTGGTGCAAACTGAGGGCAGCATACTTCGACAAAAAACTTAATCCATAGGATCAGGAGCTTTATCCGCTCATTGTTTATGATCTGCATCATCTTCTCAGCGTGTCTTATGGCACGCTTTCTTTGTTTCTTTGCCACGGCAGGGCGGGGCCTGTTCGATGTATCCATGGGGACTGGCGGCGGTGGCAGGATTTCTTTCAGCCTCGAGTCTGATTCATACAATGGCTTTATGGTTTGGTATATTTCCCTGGCAGTGCGCAAAACATCAAAAGCACTCGAATTGAACTGCTTAGCACCAGAGATTGCGGAACGTGCGGTAATGATCTGGGCACGTTCTAGCTGCGCTATAGCCGGCTCAACCATTCGGCGCATTTCCTCGATGCGTTCTCTCTCCTGCAGGATGCCGCTTTTCTCAATAGCTTGCATGAGTGGGGTATATTGTGCCTTCACTCCTTTTAGATATTCGTAGTTGTTCATTTCATCAAAATCCTTTATCATATAGGTGTTATTACTTTCATGTGTTTGGGGCCGCCCTTCGGGGTGGCTCTTTTTTATTGCGAGGTTCGGGCGGGGATGTGCGAGGTTCATATTTATGCATAATTATCGAAAGCGATTCCTTATTCTCTTGATGAGCTTTTCCACTCCGGCCCCTCCGAAAGCTACATAGCGCTCCATGAAATCATCACCCATAACCTCTTCGGCAATAATGGTATAGGCCCGGGATTCATCAAAAGGGCCATAACGAGCTTCGATTGTGTCCATGGTATCACTGATAAATGTTGCTACTTTCTTATCCAGTAAAGTTTCGCGATAGGTTTCCAGCGCCTTTTTGATATCCTCATCTTCATAGGCCTCGGACTGTATGCTGCCAAATACTGCCTTGCAATGGTATGACATGGTGGGGGTGAGCCTTAAATGTTGCCCTGCATGTGTTACCTTGACACCATCGGGCACCTTGGCAGGCTTATTGTTTATCTTCGCGGGGATTACGACGGTCTTACCTTCGGCCAGGGCTTTGGATGCGGCCTTTTTCGTTGCTTTGGCTAAGCCTTTGCCTGGAACATATTCAAGGGCTTCATCATCACTTGGCCAGGAGTCGCGCAAAGCAAAGTGGACCATCCTTTTTGCTTCATCGGATGCATCATGATAGGCCACCAGTAAATCATGGTCTGCTTTTGGTATTGCCCGGGGTGGGGGATCCGGCTCTATACCCATAATGGTAAGAGGGGATACACGAAGCGCTTTGGCTAATGCCGCAATTCTATCCCGGCGCATATTGTCGATTTCACCAGACTCCCATCTTGAAACCGTGGCTTTACTAACGCCGACACTCTTTGCCACTTCATCTAATGTTAAACCTAGCTCTTTTCTACGTTCGGCTAGTGATTGATTATTATGCATAGACATAGTTACACCTCCTAATTCTATTATAATTGCCGTGTTGCATTATCGCAATTACGAAAACGCAAAAAGTAAATAAAAATATAAAAAAAGTGTTGACAAAACGCAACTAAGGGTATATTGTAAGTTACGTAAACGGAACAGAGCAGAACACGAAGGAGGCGATAATGTGTTCCAGAAAAATGAGTTTATGGCCGAGTTGGTACGACGTGAGCTAACTGTAAAAACGGTTGCTCAAAAGGCCGGGATGAACGCCGCAACCCTTCATCGAAAAATGAATGGGGAAAGCGATTTCTACAGGGGCGAGATTGAAAAGATTATCCAGTTCCTGGGATTGAGCGGTGCGGATGTTCTAAGAATTTTTTTTGCCGAAAAGGTTGCGTAAACGTAACCAGAAATCAACAAAAGGAGGAATAACCAATGAAGTACACAGAGCACGGCTTACAAATCAGCATTGACGAATTACGGCGGCTGTTAACTGATGCAGAAAACGAAGCCAAGTATCACGACAAAGAGGGGTGCATCTATATCAAAGGTGGGGAAAAACCGACCATAACCCAGTACAGCGTTTATGCGGAGTGCAACCCCACCAATCACACCTATGGGGTTAGGTAAGAAAGGAGTTTCGCATGAAAGCACAGACAACCGTTAACACCAATTTGGAGCAGGCAATAAACACCATTCTACCGGTAGTAGCAACGTTGACAGACATGGAATGGGCGCGAATTTCGGGGATTATCAAGCATGCGTATAGCATGAAAGCCGCCAAGACGATGCTTGACGGCTCTGACATGGAAAACTTAAACATTTCTTTACGGCATGAACTTTTAGATGAACCGTATTCTAAGTTGGTTCAGAAACAATCTGAATAAACATAGGACTGATTCGGTAATCTTTCCCCTTGTAGCTGATATTTACATAAGGGGTGCTGTAAAGAGAGTTTTCCTTATCCGGCTTAAATGGATTGTAGATTTTGGCGTCTTCTTTCCACCATTGAGCCGGTGGCAACTGGTTTTCACCAATGACGCAACCATCATCGTCATTTAGACAAACCCATTTGCCGACAAGACATGCATAGACTTTTGTCATCTTTATCACCTCCACGATGGAGGTTCGACATCAGCAGGATAACTCCTGCCGAGAAAGGAGACATAAACCATGGATTTTTACGGATTAGTACGAGAACATAATGAAACCATGACACCATATACCAACCCCAAAATAGAAAAAGCCGTCAAGGATATAGGCGTTATCCTCAACGGCTTCACGGTTCAAGATGCGGCTATCACTTTAGGACTCGCACAGAACCATCTTTGGGCGGCACAGGTTGCCATGAAAGGAGACATAAACCGTGGGGCAGACAAAAGAAAAAAACCCTGATATGAGCGTATCAGAGCTTTTGAGGGAGCAAATACAGCTGCTTGCTGAATGGAATAAAACGGCTTTCAACAATAGCAGCGATGTCGAATTTGCTGAACAGGCAAGAAGAAATGTCGAGACGATTTACAAGGTTTCTACCTACTTAGAGCAGTCAGGGAGCGTAGAGCCCGACATCGAAAGGATTGCCTTGAAGATATACGAGCTTCTTGCAGGGGCACAGAGTAATTACAATCCGATTAAAGATGTAAAACCTGCTAGTCTCCCCAAAATCCTAGTGGACGGCGTGGCTTGTCCTTTGCCTGCCGTGGTAACCCTATCATTATCAGAAGCTGAAGAGATGGTTCACGAAAACAAAGACGAATTGCTTGCCCGTCAGCGCAATGACCGGAAAGGGATAGAATACCACCTCTCGTGATAGAAATCATATCAAGGGAAAAAGTAAATCCGCTATAGACCAAGCCGACCTCTTGATCTTGTGGCAGGGATTTTTCAAATGATTTGATTTCATCAACAAAAGCATGGAATACAGGATGTTCATATTCAGTATCCATATTATCACCTCCACAATGGAGGTTCGACACCGGCAGGATAACTCCTGCCGAGGAAGGAGACATAAACCATGAGCGGTACATATAAGGATTTAGCCCTGCTATTGGAGCAGGCGGCGGAGTTGGTGCGGCGGCAGGCTGAGGAAAACGAGGCTTTACGGCGCAAAGAGCAGGCACACGAGCAGGCCCGCCGTAAATATGGTATGCTGGCAGATTTGCCGGACGTTATCACGGCCAAAGAAATAGCGGCTTTTCTACGGATAAACCAAAACACCGTATACGAAATGTTCAAAGCTGGGAAAATCAAGAGCTTTGGCGGCGGTGCAAATGGCAAATCCATACGCTGCATGAAAGCTGATTTTATTGAATGGCTGGATAGAGAGCGCAACCAGTCGCAACAGGAAGAAAGTACCCCGGATACCTACGAAATGCCCATACAGATAACCAAAGGGGCAAGACGGCTGCAAGTTGTATAAGGGAAGTTACGATTATGGCTATGGAAACTTTACACAAAGCATATTTCTTCAAGGAGTGGGAAGATAAAGCAAGGCGACACGCCTATATTCTTTACTACGTGGTGGGAGAAGATACAGGCCGCCGATACTTCAAGATATTTACCCCGGATGGGGAGGCCAGCGGCACAACGATAGCACTATCACTTTATTGTAACCCGGATGATTTTAATAACATGGTGGCCGTTATGAAAGCTATGATTCAGCCCGTGGAGGTGGTTGTGGAATGAAAAAAGAGAAATTTAACGTAAGGCGCGGCGCCGCTTGCTTACTGCTGGCGGCAACAGCCTTCTTTTTTTGCGGCGCTTACAATGGCGACCAGATATTAGTGGAAGATACCCACATCGTACAGCCGGGAGATACCCTTTGGAGCATCAGCGAAGAATATATGCACCGTAATACCGGCGGGCGGCGCTACATCATGGAATTCATGGAGGGCGTAAAGGAGCTTAATCCGTGGATTAAGGAGAACGGCTATACCATCCACCCCGGCGACCGGGTAAGGGTCAATTATTGGGTGAAAAAACAAGAGTGAGGATGTTTGCAAGATGAATTATAACGACTTTTTGAAGTCCAAGATGGTCATTGCTCCTAAAAGCGGCCTGACCATAAGCCGCGATGAAATCAGCGACACCTTAAAGCCCCATCAGAGGGACGCGGTATATTGGGCTGTGACAGGCGGGCGGCGGGCAATATTTGCCGCTTTCGGCTTGGGCAAGACCATTATTTGGACATGGCTGAAAAGCTGGATAAGGACGGGAAACTGCCTGCTTCTTTCATGGTCGTGGCTCCCGGCTCATGGAATCAGACGAGCTTATCTTTGACCCATTCGGCGGGCTGATGACCGTGCCGGTGAGAGCGTTGAAATTAGGCCGTCGGGGAATTGCCACCGAATTAAACAGCGATTATTTCCGCGATGGTGTCGGCTATCTCAAACTGGAAGAAAGCAAGATGAGCGAACCTACCTTGTTCGATTTAGCCAATATTCCCATGAAAGCATAAAAAAAGAACCCGGCACAGGATAAAACCGCCGCCGGGTTCGGATTTCAAAAAATGCAAGGCAGGCTGCCTTTTCGGCCTGCTAAACTATGACCATTTACCGACCCCGTAGGGGTGTTCAACCTACAAGGACACGGCTATGAAAAAATATATTAAAAGAATTGTTAAAGCTGGAAATACAGTAGAAATTACCAAATATGCAGTAAGTGGCAAGAGAGATTTAACTGGAGAGTCAGATTCAGATTATGGAGCAGCTCAAAAAGAATGGAAATGGAAACGGGCAGAAGATAGTTGCAGATGGTATCTAAATGAGAATTTCCATCCGGGGGATTTATGGATGAGGTTTAGTTATCCCCGGGGAGTGAGGAAACCACCGGCAGAAATCAAAGCGGATATTGAGAAGTTTTTCAAAAAGCTCAGGAGACTCTATCGAAAAGCAGGAAAAATCCTGAAATACATTTACACCGTAGGAATAGGCAGCCGGGGCGGAATGCATTTTCATGCAGTATTTTCAGAGTTTGATTCAGCAAAAATAGAAGAGCTATGGCAAGATGTGGCCGGAACAGAGGAAAACCCATACCCAAGTGTGAATACCCGGCATTTGGACCGGCAGGGTCATTATGGTGACATAGCCGCATACCTCATAAAAAATGCGAAAGAGACCTACGGGACAGAAAATCAGATTTTTGGCAAGCGCTATTGTTCCAGCCGGAATTTAGCCCCACCGAAAATCAAGCGGGTGGAAGTAAAAGCCGGGAGTTGGGTAAAAACGCCAAAACCGAAAAAAGGCTATTACATTCTGAAGGATTCCATACGGGAAGGGAAATTTGAAAGCGGCTTCCCGTATCAGTCCTATATCATGGTGCGGTTGCGGATTTAAGCCGCTAAGCAATAAACAGAGTTGTTCACATTATCCACAGGAGGAGATTGATTTGCGAATAAGGAGCAGTTGGGGTGGTACTCCAAAATTGAAATCCGTTCAGGGGGCAGTAAGCAATGCTCGCGGGCGGGAGTTTGAGTCTTGGATTGATGAAGCCTGCCAGCTTTACAAAGACAGGGGCATTGCCTATATCGAGAAAACGCCGGAACCTTTTCACTGTCTAAAAAAAGATAAGCGTGGACGGGCAGTAGTCCAATTTATCCACCATGCGCAACCGGATTATAAGGGCGTACTGCTAAATGGCCAGGCGATAATCTTTGAGGCAAAATGTACCGGCAAAGACAGGATATTACAAGATGTGCTGACTGATAACCAGTCGGAAATGCTGGGAGCCTATCAGCGATTAGGAGCTTATACCGCTGTATGCGTAGGGATACGGGACAATTATTTTTTTGTGCCTTTTCATATATTTGAACACATGAAAGAGTTTTTCGGCCGCAAATATGCCACAGTGGAAGATTTGAAACCATGGGCGGTGCGGTTCAATGGGGCGGCAGTTTATTTTCTGGATAATGCTGCCGTGGTTCCAAAAGAATAGGAGGGTGTGTAATGGCAAATTTAGAGGATTTGAAAGAACAGGCCAAACGGAAGGTTGAAGCGGAGATGACGGAGCCGGATTCTCCCATCGGGCAGATTGGTATGATATGCCTGACATGGATTGATTATGCAGATAATGCGGCAGAGATGATTTTGGGAGAAGGGAAAACGCTGGCCGGCGCTTATGAAGAAATCCGCAAATATGCGCAAAAAAATCAGAAAAGCGGTCAGACGTGCGTAGAACCGACAAAGACATTCGAGCTGGTATTGGAATATTTCGGGCAGGATGATCCCAAAGGCATCATTGAGGGCGGCCTTATGTATAGGTGTATGATGGCGGCGGCAGCCAGCTTCAAGCCCTATAACATGAATGGACCCGAACCGCCTGCCCCTGTACCTGTACCGCAAAAAACGCAACCGGGCGCGGATTTGATGGCAGCCCTCAACGCATTGAGCCTGGAGGATTAAAGCTATGGCAGGAAAGAATGTGCCCAAAACGGTTTCTGAGGTGCTGGAACATTTCCGGCCATTGGAGCAGGAGCCGGATGTGGTGGAAATGGTCCGGGAGGAAATGAACGTACATTTCTTTGTAGATGATGAGGCCTACAGGCATAAAGCATGGTGTAGCCATTGCAGGGAATGGGTGGATTTAAAAAAATCCAAGCATAGGGCTGTGACAACCTGCCCTAATTGCGGGGAACAGGGGGACGTAATCCATACCTGGCGCGGCTATAAAAACTTAGTCGACAGAACCCTGACATATATCTATAGCAAATCCGCCAAATCTTCGGAGGACACCATCACGGCGCGGGCGGTTTATATGGAGTGCCGCTGGTATCAGGAAAACGCACAGCATACCACCTATACGCTACCATGGGATATAGTCACTTACATGGCAGTGGACAGCTATTATGTATTTGTCTACGGGCAGGGAGCGGTACAGACAAGACCAGTCAATAATTCCCGCCATAGCGCGCGATTCGGTGGAGCTCAACAAACGATAAGCAAATCCATAAATGACAGATTAAGTGTATACGCTAACGGTTGCTTTGGTCAGCCCAGACATATAACACTTGCCGTTGACGAGGACAGCATAGACGAGGCAGTGAAAGACACGCCGTTCCGTTATGTCTGGGATGAAATCAGCGGCAGCTTCACTGACCGGGGAACCATGAGGGCATACATACAGGTTTTCAGCAAAATTGCAAAGTACCCTTCGCGGTGGAGGCGTTGGCAAAAATGGGAAGCCCTACCCGTGATTGGTTATACCAGTTGACAGAGGGCGGGCGTACAGCGGGCGGCTTAATTAACTGGCGGGGCAAGACTCTTGGCAAGGTTTTTCGTTACAATCTGTCCAAAGAGGAAAAAGCATGGCTAAGAACAGCAGGAGCCACACAGATATATGTCGGTAGCCTGTTCGAGGCGTGGGCATGGTTGCGAAAACAGGGCAATATGAGTATCACCATGATGGATATAGATAAGTATTGTATGTGGGATATTGCAGCCATGAAAAAAGCGCAGGAAGTAATCAGCCTGCCGCGCCTGATGCGCTACCTTGACCGCCAACAGAAAGAACATTCGCACCATGTCAGGATTACTTTAGGTATCTATCTTGACTATCTGAACGATTGCCGGGAACTGGGGGCGGACATGACCAAGAAATCCGTTTTTATGCCTCGTGACCTGGTAGAGGCCCATGATGCCCTGAACCGGGAAATCCGGCAGATAAGGGAATTGCAGCGCGAAGAAGAAGAACTCAAAAAATCCCGAGGCAGAAAGCGGCAGGCTGGGCAGAAAAACAAGCTCTATAAGAAACTCAGGAAGAAAATTCTGCAACAGTATGCTTTTGAAGCAGACGGCATGATGATTTATGTCCCCAAGAAGCTAGAAGAACTCATAGACGAAGGTATAGCCATGCACAGCTGCGTGGGCGGCTATGTTGACCGGGTAGCAGAAGGAAGAACTATTGTTGTATTTATCCGTTCGGTGGCAGACCATAGGGAGCGTATTGGTACTATGGAAATCAGTCGGGACGGAACCAGCATTATACAGGCACGAGCAAAATATAATCAGGATTTGCCGCCGGAGGCAGCAGATTTTGTCCGGAAGTTCAAAGAAATCAAAATAGATAAGATTATTAGGAGGAAATCCGCATGATGGAAAATATGGAAAATATGCCGGCAGCGGCAGCAGAAAACAACGTTATGGAAACCAATGAGCAGAAACTGGCCCGTCTGGCTACTGAAATTAACACGATAAAAGCACAGGTGCAGGCGGTGGTACAGAATGCCACACTGGAAATCGGCCAGCGACTGGTTCAGGCGAAAGCGGCTGTACCACATGGATTGTGGGGAAAATGGCTTAGTGAGTCTGTGGATTATTCGGAACGTACAGCGCAAATGCTCATAAGCACATTTGAGCGATTCGGCAATGGACAGCAAAAACTTTTTGGGGCAAGTGTTGACCCGGAGCTGGTAGCGCAGCTCAACCGTTCCCAGCTGTTCACGCTCATGTCCATTAAGAATGAAGATGAGTGTATCGCTTTTATGGAGGAACACCGGGAAGACCTGCCGGACATGTCCAAACGAGATTTGGAAAAGGCCATTCGGGAACGTGATCAGGCGCGGCAGGATTTAGATGCGTGGCGGACACAATGCGCCGACCTGACCGATAAGGCTGACAAGGCGGCACAAAAGGCAGAAAAGCTCAAGGCAGAACTGGCCAAACTTAAGGCCGACACGGCGGCGGGCGGCGAGGAAGTCGAAAAGCTCAAAGCTGAAAACGAAAAATTGCAGAAATCGCTTGACCTGGAAAAAAGCCACGCTGTCGGTTCATATAATGATGCCATTGAAGCTCAGCGGCAGCTTTGTGAGGAACGGGCTAAATATGAAGAACAAATCAAGATACTCAAAGAAGCTCAGGAAAATGCTGATAGTGAGGAATTACATCGGGTGCAGGTAGAGTCAGCAGCTAGGGCCGGGCGGATTAAAGACCTCGAAAAAGAATTGGAGAACCTGAAAAAAGCACAGCCTGCCTCAACGGTGGAGATTAGTCAAGGGGAAAAAGACTTTGGCAGGCACTTTGAGAACTGCAAGGCCGAATTTACTGCCCTTATGAATGCCATGGGAACCATACCGGCAGAAAATCAGGATAAGTGCCGGGGAAAGATGCGTAAAATGCTGGACCTTATGAACCAGCTGATAGGCTAGAAAATGGAGGCGTTTTCAAATGGGAAATTTTGCAAAGCAGATGAAGCGCAAGCAGCTGCAGAAATCCAATAAGGGAGCAGCTCAGGTCATGAGACAAGCCGGCAGGGCAGATAAGCAGGTAATGACCGCCTATGAACGGCAGAATGTTACTGATATGCTCACTGAAATAAATACGGCTCGAGATTTAACGATTATTTTCTTTGTGGCAGCACATCGAATCTTTGGATTCGCTGGAAAACGGCTCAAGCGGCTAGTAGAAAAGATGGGGTCACATATCGAGTGTATCCGGCAGGGCTATGTCACGGTGAGAGATATTGAGAAAATCCTTGAGGAAGAGGCCCACATGGTCATTGACCATAAGGACATAAAGAAGGTTTCCCGTACCCGTTCCATAAAATGGAGGGTACAGGGAGAAATGACAGCAGCCTTCCTGATTTCATTATTGGATGGTTGGGGATATAAGAAGGTACGGTTGGAGCGAGTGTATGAAGAAGCTGCCCGGATTGCAGACGGGCTTGCCACAAAAGAATTTACCATGGAAGATTTGAAAGAACTACTGACAGGTGAAGCTCACTATACAAACGAGGCAGTGGCATGATGGTTAAATAATCAGGAGGAAATATGATGGATAAGAAAACACTGATAGACAAGGTAAAAGAATGTGAAGCCTTTGAGACAGAAAATAGAATGGGGAAAATTTACGAAGCCAGAGCAAAGGCCAAAGCAATACAGGAAGCAGAAAGAAAGTCTTTTGAAGAATATAACAGAGGATTCATAGATGGCTTTCAGGATGGCTACGGCAGCGCTGTTGATGCGTTGGAAGATACGCTTAGAAACTGTGATGGTGAGGTGGAGGCTGAAAAAAGCGAAGCGCCCAGCAATGACCTGCCTTTGCCGGTAGTGAGAGTTGGGAATAGAGAAATGAAACGCTGCAGTACAGTTGATTGGCTGGCCAAGGTAATAGAAGAAGTAAGCGAAGTAGGAACGGCAAAAAATGAGCCATGTATGGTTGAAGAGATAGCTGATTTTATAACCGTAGGCATATCATGGCTGAACGCTCTGGGCTATAACGAGCAAGCCAGAGCAAAGATTTTTCGGGCGGTTAATGCCAAGAACCGGGCCAGAGGCTATTTAGGTGATAAATCATGAGCAAAATGCGAAGGCGAATTTTAGGGCACACGGAAACGATGGGCTATACAAAGTTGGAGAGCCTTGACTGGTGTCTGCGGACAATCAACCGCAAACGGCGTGTTATAGGTAAGGCGGAACTCAGAAAGAGGCTGGCCAAGGATTTAGCAAAGGTAAAGGAATGACGGATGAAGAGTTGGGGACGTGAAGAAGATGAAGAAAATTAAGACTAATATGTGTGATTGCTGCAAAGAAATTTGGAATCAATGCAATATCAGTGAAGTAAGTTTGGGAGAACGCAGCCTCTATTTATGCCCAGATTGTTTTAAGGAATTTAAAGCTCTAACGAATCTACCAGAATCCTATCTGATGATTTCAGAGTTTGAAAAAGACAATGATGAAAGAAGAGTTGACGTCAAAATTAAAAATTTGACCGTAGAAGATATTTGCTTTTCGGTTGGTGCGTTATTGAGGGAAATAACTGAAGAAAATTTCGATAATAAATTAGAGAGGCTGTTTTTCAAATTGCAAGCCGTACAAGATATTTGTACAATGCTCGATTTGAAACCAATAGCAAAAAGTATTGAAAATGCAATAAATCAAGCAAAGAAACTGCAATAAAATATTTTTGTAGCGGGCGGCGCATAACCGCCCGTTTTTGCTGTGTTCTTCAAGATAATGTGGTAAAATAATAACAGAGGTTTAGGGAGGGCACATCATGGAGAGTAAAAAGAAATACAAGAATTTTATTCAGACCACAAGAAGCTATCTGAAGCATTTACGACAGTTTCGGATAGCGACGGAGAACATGCGAGAACAGCTGGCCCTTTGGCGTAAGGAATTGCAGGACATCGATGCTTTTATAGCGGCGCCCATTGCGCAGTATGGGGGCGGCACGGGACATGGGACGGCAGAATTAAACAGCGTGGAAGCTGCTGCTGCCCGTCGTGAAAAGTTGCTTCCCTGCATTGAACGCACTGAAAAAGAACTGGATAAGGTGGAGCATATCATCAATACTATAGGCAGATCCATGACGGTGCTAGATACAGAAGAATTGCTGCTGCTGGAAGGCCATTACATAAAGGGTCAAAGCTGGCGTGAGATATCGGATAACCTGTATATTTCCGAGAAGTGGGCGGCTGAAAAAGGCGGCAGGGCCATCAAGAAACTGGCAGAAGCAATGTTTGCGGATATGGTCAGCAGACACCAGCTTTCCTTCATATTTGCAAGCTGACTGTGGATAACTTATGAAATCTGTGGATGAAACAGGAAAATCACAGGAAAACAACAGGAAAAAAGTACGGAAAACCGATGTATAATAGTATCATAAAGTTTTGGGCAAAAGCCCGAGACTCCCACTTAAATCCTCTAAATTGGAAAATTCCCCTAAGAAGACGGCGAAGCTATAAGCTAGCCGCCTTTTACTTTGATATAGGCAGGACGAGCACTTTGCAGATTTGCAGAGTGCTTTTTTGATGGGCATAACCGCAACCGGGCGCGGATTTGTGGATTGATGGCAAATTCGCCGCCTGGTGGGCGGCTGGAAAGGATGATTTTTGTATGGGCGGTGGTGGATGATGTGAAGGAACAGAAACTAACGGCGCGGCAAAGCCTCTTTGTAAATTATTACATCGAGACAGGCAACGCTACAGAGGCCGCTCGCCGGGCTGGATACAGCGAGAAGTATGCCAACACCAACGCTGGAAAAATACTACAAAATACTACAATCAAAAAGGCCATCACCGCGCGGATGAAGCAGCGAGAGAAGAAAAGCATTGCCAAAGCCGATGAGGTGCTGGCATTTCTTACAAAGGTTTTGCGTGGGCAGGTAAAAGATGAGCAGATAGTAGTGTTAGGCACTGGCGGAGGGAAAAGCCGGGCCGTCAAGGAGGAAGTGAAGGTTTCTTCCCGGGACAGGCTAAAGGCGGCAGAGCAGCTGCTCAAACGGTACCCAGCTACGCTGGATAAGGCCGAACAGAAAGCACGCATTAAGAAGCTGGAAGCCGACCTCAAAGCTATGGAGGCAGAAAAGGCGGTAGCGGCTGATGATGTGGTAATCGTAGATGATTGGATGTGTGAGAATGACAACGAAAATACATCTTCCTGATATTGTGGCACCGCATTTCAAGGAGCTCCATATAGATATTCAGAAACATGGCCATACATTCTATTGGGAAGAAGGCGGCCGGGGTTCCACAAAATCATCCCATATAAGCGTGGAAATACCCTTGCTCCTGCTCAAACACCCAAACTGTCACGCTGTTATCCTGCGCAAGGTCGGGAATACCATCAAAAACAGCGTATATCCGCAGATGCAATGGGCAATTGATAAGCTGGGACTAACAAGCCGGTTCAAGTTCAAAACAAGCCCCCACGAAATCACCTACAAAAAGACAGGCCAAAAGATTCTTTTCATGGGCGTGGATGATCCACAAAAAATCAAGTCGATAAAACTGCCTTTTGGCTATATCGGGATTTGCTGGTGTGAGGAGCTTGACCAGTTCGATGGCATGGAGGAAATCCGAAACCTCAATCAGTCGCTTTTGCGTGGCGGCGATGCGTATTGGTGGTTTGGTTCATTCAATCCGCCCAAAAGTCAAAACAACTGGGTCAATGAGGAGAAACTACTGGAGGACGCTGACCGGCTTATCCATCATTCAGATTATCGAGGAGTACCAGTCGAATGGTTAGGGCAGCGTTTCATTGATGAGGCAGAAAAGCTCAAAGCCAAGAACCTGCGCAGTTATGAACATGAATATCTGGGGAAAGTCACCGGCACGGGCGGCGCTGTCTTTGAGAATGTCGAAGATATGGAAATGACCGACGAGCAGTTAAGTCAATTTGACCGGCTATATTATGGGCTTGACTACGGCTTTGCAGTTGACCCTTTGGCATTTCTTTGTATCTACTATGATTCAAAGCATGAGGATGTGTATATCTTTGATGAGATATACCAGCAGAAACTTTCAAACAGTAAGGCCGTGGAGCTGATAAAGCCGAAAGCGGCTTTTAGGCGAGTAATTGCCGATTCTGCTGAACCTAAGAGCATTGCTGAAATGCGAGGCATGGGGCTGAATATTACAGGGGCGCGAAAGGGGCCTGATTCCGTAGACCATGGCATTAAGTGGCTGCAGGATAGGGCGCACATCTACATCGACAAGCGCCGGTGCCCGAACACCTATAAGGAATTTGTCATGTATGAGTATGAGAAAAACCGTCAGGGGCAATTTATCAGCGCCTACCCGGACGCTAATAACCATGCGATAGACGCTGCACGCTACGGGTTGAGCGAAGCTATGCGGGCGGGTGGCGTGAGAGTATTCAAGTAAGGAGGTGAGTGAATGGAAATTGAAGCAGCCAAAAAGCTGATTGATAAGTATATACAGGGCCATGCTGATTTTATGGCGCGGGCGGCTGAAGGGGAAAGATATTATCGTGTACAAAACGACATTATATTTCGCAAGCCAAAACATAAGGATGACACCCGGCAGGCAGAAAATCCCCTGCGGAATGCGGATAACAAAATACCGTTTTCCTTCTACCAGCTATTAGTCAATCAGAAAGCCGGCTATATGTTCACAGCTCCGCCGCTGTTCGATACAGGCAGCGAAGCGTTGAACAAAGCCGTAGCGGAGGCCTTGGGCGATAGATACGCGCAGAAGGTAAAAGAACTGTGTATCAATGCCAGTAATGCGGGGGTAGCGTGGCTGCATTACTGGATAGATGAGCAGAAGGGATTTTGCTATGGCGTTGTCCCTAGTTTTCAGATTGTGCCGGTATGGAGCCGCAAGCTGGATAAAAAGCTGTTAGCCGTCTTGCGTGTATATAAAGACTTCGACGAGAACGGTGACGAGTGGGACATATACGAGTATTGGACAGATACCGCATGTGAAGCTTTCCGGAAACGTGGGGCAGACAGTTTTGATGATCTGACCTATTGCCCCATGTTTACAGATTTCTACACGGCCGGGCTGACCGATGCAGAGAACAGGATGATACACAACTTCGGACGGGTGCCATTTATCCCCTTCTTCAACAATAACATTGCCACCCGTGACCTCGATGCGGTGAAGGGGCTTATCGACACCTACGACAAGACCTTCAGCGGCTTTGTGGACGATTTGGAGGATATACAGGAGGTTATCCTGGTACTAACCAATTACGGCGGGCAGGATATGAAGCAATTCCTGTCAGACCTCAAATATTACAAATCCATACAGGTTGATTCTGCTGGAGATGGTGACAAGAGCGGCGTTTCCACCCTCAACATCGATATCCCGGTGGAAGCACGGGACAAACTGCTGGAGCTGACCCGCAAAGCTATCTTTGATACCGGGCAGGGCATTGATCCGCAGCAACAGGGGCTGGATTCAACCAGTGGCGAGGCCATGAAGTTTTTATATGCTTTGCTGGAGATTAAAGCAGGGCTTATGGAGACTGAATTTAAGATAGGGCTTGCCGAACTTGTCCGGGCCATTTGTCGTGTACATGGGCAGGAGCCTGGGCAAATTGTCCAGACATGGACACGCACCAGCATCCGCAATGATGCAGAACTGGCCTCCATGTGCTCTGATTCAGTGGGGGTTATCTCCAAGAAAACCATCATCAAGAACCATCCGTTTGTGGAGGATGCCGAAAAGGAACTCGAACAAATCGAAAAAGAAAGGCAGGCAGAAATGGAAGCGGCCAATATCTACGGCAATGACCTGCTGGATGACGATAAGAAAGGAGGTGACGAAGATGTATGAGATGCTTTGTGCTTATGCCAAAAAGTTCGGGAAGGATTTCCCGATTTCGGCGGTAATGGGAAATTCCAATGAAAACGGCGTAATTCAGTTGGTGCAGAAATGCATTAACGAAGGCAAACCATTCAAGAAGCCTGCAGAGGAAAAAACGAAACCGGATGCGGATGCGGAGAAATAATAACAAAACTCCGATTCGTGGACAGGTAACCACGTAAAAAACCGGATAGGAGAGAAAAATATGACAATCAAAGAACTGCTTAAAAATATCGGTGTGGCCGATGACAAGATGGACGCAGCTGAAAAAGCTGTGAAAGATTACCTCGATGGGGAGTTTGTAACAAAGGCTCGTTTCAACGAGGTCAACGAGTCGAAAAAGTCGCTGACTGACCAGCTGGCAGAACGTGACAAGCAGCTGACCGCCTTGAAGAAATCCGCCGGCGATAATGAGGGGCTTAAAAAGGAGATTGAAACTTTGCAGGCCGCCAACAAACAGCAGAAAGCAGATTTTGAGGCACAGGCTAAGGCACTGAAAATCGATACGGCTATCAAGCTGGCCATTGCTGACAGTGCGCAGGATACCGATATTGTAGCAGGCCTTATCGATAAGGCAAAAGTCATCTTAGGTGAAGATGGAAAAGTCGCCGGATTGACCGAACAGGTTGAGGCTCTCAAGAAGGATAAAGCGTTCCTTTTCAAGAGCACACAGCCGGGCGGCAATCCGCAGTATAACCCGAATGGCGGAGGTAATAATCCGCCCGCCGCTAATCCGTTCAAGAAAGAGACCTTCAATCTGACGGAGCAGGGCAAGATGTTCAGAGAAAACCCCGAACAGGCGCGTGCTATGGCCGCCGAAGCTGGGGTGACGATTTAAGGAGGAATTATAATTATGGGTACTACTTTAGCTGATGTTATTGCTCCTGAGCTTTTTACGCCGTACACGGTGCAGAAAACCATGGAACTGTCCGCGCTCTTCAATAGCGGCATTGTTACGCACTCTCCGGAATTTGACCGGCTGGCCAGTGAAGCGGCGCCGGTTCATAATATGCCGTTCTTTGAAGATTTGACCGGTGATTCTGAAAATGTGGTTGAAGGTGCTGACCTGACTGCTGCAAAGATTACCAGCAAGAAAGATGTTTCCGCGACTATCCGCCGCGCTAAGGCATGGAGCGCCACCGACCTTTCGGCAGCGCTGGCAGGTAAAGACCCCATGGCCGCTATTGGTTCCCTTGTGGCAGGCTTTTGGGCGCGCGATATGCAGAAAGAGCTCATCAATACCCTCAATGGCGTGTTCGGCTCCTATACGGATGGCAGCGACACTGTGACCCCGCTGGAAGATCACATTTTAGATATTTCCGGCAAAAGCGGTGATACGGGCAAGATTTCCGCGTCGGCGTTCATTGATGCCTGCCAGCTTTTGGGTGATGCTCAGGGGCAGCTCACCGCAGTTGCTATGCACTCTGCAACCAAGGCATTTTTGAAGAAACAGAACCTCATTCAGACGCAGCGAGATTCCACAAGCGTGGAATTTGACACCTATCAGGGCCGCCGCGTTATCGTCGATGATGGCTGCCCGGTAGCGAATGGTGTATACACCACATACCTTTTTGGTAACGGCGCTATTGCATACGGCAACGGCTCCCCGGAGGGCTTTGTACCGACCGAACTTGACCGCGAGAAGCGCAAAGGTTCCGGTGTTGATTACCTCATCAACCGCAAGACCTTTATCCTGCATCCGCGTGGAATTAAATTCACCGGCGCAGTTCGTGCTAATCAGGAAACTGTAAGCCGTGCAGAACTGGCCAATGCGAAGAACTGGGAGCGTGTTTACGAGCCGAAAGCTATCCGCATGGTATGTTTCAAACATAAGATTTAACCTGTGGCAGCTTGCCGTATAGAGGGGTGAACTTTGGAAGATGAAAGAAGAGAAGAAAGGCGGGCGGCAGGGGAAGCCGGCAAGTGAATACTGGCAGGAAAGAGCCATAGAGCGTGAAGCCTTATGGAATAAAAAATGCCGGGCTACGATTGAGGCTGAACTAGCTGAACAATATACAAAAGCTCTTACTGCTATCCAAGAAGACATCACCGCTTTATATGGCATGTTTGCCAAAGATAACAAGCTGGAACTGCATGAGGCTATAGCCTTGCTGAAAGGCGAAGAATACAAGCAATGGCGGATGAGCCTGGAAGCCTATGCAAAACTATCTGAGACTGATAACGCCATATTGAGGGAACTGAACACGCTGGCCATGAGGTCACGTGTCAGCCGCCTTGAGAAGCTCCATAGTGAGACTTTGCAGGAGCTGTACAAGTTGGGCGTCGCCACAGAGGAGCGTATGAACAGGTTTTTGGAAGGTGCCTTCGAGGATAACTATTACAGGAGCCTGTTTGAGATAGGGCGCACCGCTGGCTTGTACAGTACGATTTCGGCGGTAGATGATAAACTGCTGGAAAAGGTGCTGAAAAATCCATGGAGTGGAAAGGCTTATTCGGCGAGGATATGGGCCAATCAGGAGAAGCTGGCCCAAACGCTGAAAGATACGGTGTTTGCCGGCATCCATAGGGGCGTGTCTGTACCGAAACTGTCAAGACTGGTCAAAGAGCGCATGGAAGTAGGCAGGTATGAAGCTACAAGGCTGGTTCGTACTGAATTGAACTATGTTCACAACCAAGCGAATTTGGAAAGCATCAAGGACAGCGGCATGATGTTTTATAAGTTCGTGGCAACGCTGGACAGCCGGACAAGTCAGAAATGCAGGGCGCATGATGGAAGTATCGTTCCCGTGGAAGAAGCAAGTCCCGGTGATAATCTACCGCCATTACATCCACACTGCCGGAGTACCATCATAGGCAGCTTAGGCGAGGGGAAAGGCGGGCAGAAAGGAACAAGGATAGCCCGGGACAGCGAAGGTCACAGCTTTCACGTTCCCCGGCAGATGAAGTACAGTGATTACAAAGCTGTTTACATTGACCAGTCAAAAACTATTGACCAGTGGGCGGCAGAAACAGGTTTTACTGTGGCCGTAGCGAAGTATACACCTAAAATATCTAGTCAGGACAGCGGGAAAAGTGGTATAATTGGGACAAAGGATGGTGCAAGTTCCGTGTTGGAGGCTATACACAGAGAACAGGCTGTTGTTAAAGACAATGGCCAACGTAACAATTACACTGTAAAATTTGACCTTGTAAACAGCAAAGTTTATCATGATAAATTTGAAGGACTAACTGGACGCAAAGTCGTAGACGAGGCTATTTACAAACAGGCAGCAGCAATGCTGGAACATAGGAGTGGTAGTCCCTACGAGGATATAGCTATGCTGGACGCTCGTACGGGCGAAATATTAGCAGAGAATGCCACGGCAAGCGGAGATATGAAATTTAGGTCTGGCTTAACTGAAAAACAATCAAAAAGTTTGCATGATAAAGGCAAAAAATTCGAGATAATCCACAACCACCCGAATAGTTCGATTCCTTCATCAAATGATATCCGATGGTTATATAAGCGTGAGCTGGCTATGGCCTCAACGATTGTTGGCCACGATGGTATTGTTTATAGAATGGAGAAATTGAAACCGTATGCCGAAATAGACGACTTTATGGACGATTTATACAAGGGCCTTAAGGATATCCATCCTAACTGGGATAAAGAACAGTTGGAATATCGACTGGCAATGCAAGCCATAGAGTTGTTGGAAAAAGCTAAATTAATGAGATATAAGAAGAGGTGATTGCCATGGTAAAGGAATGTGCTATAACCGCTATTTATGCAGATGATACCATTGCTATGCGGCAGCATCCAAAACTAACCAAGGAGGAAAAACGCAAAGAGTCTGCCATGGCAGTTAGGGTAGCAGCAAAGCATTTTGGCTGTAAATGGCGTTCTGCAAGCAACGGAACCCTATATACAAAAAAGCGAAAATAAATTATGGCGGATGATTAAGGAGGATGCTCATGACCGTAACTGTCCTTAGAACGAGTTGATAGCCGAACCTCCTGCAGGAATAAAGTTTAACTGAGGTGACACCATGAAGCGCGATATGGATTTAATTCGTAATATGCTATTGCATATTGAAGCGTGTTCAGACGTACCGCCAAAGGTGCTTTGCGTGGAAGATTTTCTAAGGTATTGTAGTGACAGGTATATCATTTCTTTGCACATCGAACTTATTCGCGATGCTGGTCTTATAGAGGTTATCAGTACATCGTGGATGGGCGATGTAAAGGATTTTGATATATCTCGATTAACATTTGTCGGCTACGAATATCTCGACGCTATACGCAATAAAGATATTTGGCATACGGTACAAGAAAAAATAAACGCCATTGGCGGTGCTACGTTTGATGTAATAAAGGCTTTGGCCATTAAGGAACTATCAAAAGAATTAGGTTTATAAAGTGAAGCACTTTGCAGATGCAGGGTGCTTTTCTTATGCCCATTTTTAGGAAAGGAGGTGCGGTGATGGCTGATTTGACACCACAGGAGGCAGCAGAACGGATTATCACCACAGCTAAAACGCTGCTGGGTGATGTCGGCACCGAAAAAGATGCTATTTATCAGATTTACGCTGATAAGCTGGTTCTGGATGTGCTGGATTACTGCAATAGGGAGGATTTCCCACCTGCGCTGGTTTATACCTGCGCGGACCTGCTTTTCAAAAGGGAACAGGACAGCACCAGCGACACGCAGGGGCTGAAAAAAGTGAAGATGGACGATACAGAGTTTGAGTTTGCCACCGCCACAGCCTCACCTGGTACGGCGGCGGACGCTGACTTTGCCACCATCCGCAACAAGCTCAACCTTTACAGAAAGCTGAGGTGGAACTGATGCCGAATTATGCAAGGCTTCAAGGGATTCTGCATAACTTGATGTATAAGGACACGGCCAACATTTACAGGCTCACACATGTGCAGGCCGATGATGGCTCTGATGATTACGATGAAGGGGAAACACCTGTCTATGAGGCGATTCCCTGCAAACTATCCCAGTATAACAAAGATTTAACTCAGGATAAAACAGATAGGGGCGTGAACCTCATTTCTGACCTGCGGCTTTGTTGCTCACCTGAATATCAGATTCGGGAAAATGACATCGTAGAAATCACCCACAATGGCCAGCATTTTCGTATGAATGCCGGGAAAAGATTTGTGTACCCTACACATCAAGAAATACCTGTCAAGCAGGTAAAGGAGGCAGGCAATGGGTTTGACGATTAACGGCCTTGATGATTTACAGGAAAAGCTGGAGAGCATGGCAAAAAAAGCGCCTGCTGCCGGAGCTAAATTTCTTGCCCAAGAGGGCGAACTGCTCCGGGGGCGGGCGGCAAATAATACGCCGGTTGATACTGGCAATTTGCGTAACAGCTGGAAGACACGCATGATTAACCCCCAGCGTGTGGAAGTGTCGAACAATGCCGAATATGCCGCCCATGTTGAATATGGCCATCGCGTGAAGGTTCATGGCAAATGGACCGGCAAGGTGGTAAAAGGGAAAAAGATGCTCCACAAAGCCTTTGATGAAACGAAGGATAATTTCCTTGAGGATGGTGTGGCTATACTGGGGGCGATAATAAAGTGATCAAAGCAAAGGATATAAGGGCAGCCATAACTTCGCTCTTAAAGAAGAACTTCCCTCTCTATGAGGTTCATTTCGACAACGTAGAGAGGGCTTGCAAGAGTTACTTCTATGTAGAGCTGGCACCCAGACGGAAAACGATTGACCCTGTATATTATGACAGGTCAATCAGCATCGACATCCAGCTGGTTATCCTGCCGGATAACAGGGGGAGAGTGAAACGTTCTCTCCTGTATGATGCCATCGACACATTGGATGAAGTGATTAGGCCCGTACTCCAGATAGGTGACAGGTACATCACCATCCTAAGCAACAATAGCGTTATAGTTGACGAGATTCTGCATTATGAGTTTTCACTTGATTTCACAGACTTCTTGCCTGTGGAACGTGGCGAACTTATGCAGGAACTTTATATCAATGGTTATTTTCAAGACCTGGATTATGAGGAGGTTTAATAAATGTCTGATTTTGGATTGCCACAGGTCATTATTGACTTTAAGACTAAATCCGTGAGCGCTGTACAGCGTAGCGCCCGTGGTATCGTGACTATGCTTTTGAAGAACGAAAGCACGAACACAAGCAAGTTTTACAAGATTGTTGATTCCACCGACATCCCCGATGGATTGACGGATGCGAATATCGACCGTGTGAAAAAGTGCTTGCTGGGCACGCCTGCCAAGATTCTGCTCTATACGCTGCCTCTGGACAGTGTAACTCCGGCAGAAGTCGAGGAAGGAGAGGAGCCGGAAGTTATCATCCGGCAGGACGCTGTCCTGAAAAAACTTTACAACATCAAGTGGAACTACATCTGCCATCCTACTGCTACCGCGCAGGAAATGGAAGATTTAGCCACGTGGGTAAAGACAAAGCGGAATAACAATCGCAAGACTTTCAAGGCTGTTGTCTCTCATCAGCCGGCCGATGATAAAGGTGTTGTCAACCTTACCACCGACCATATCCGTGTAGTCAACCCGGATTACACAGACGCGCTCAACAGGGCAGGCGGTGACGCTGCGCAGGTGCCTGCTACGATTCCGAAGTATATCACCTATACTGCAGCCGAATATACCGCCCGTATTGCCGGGATATTGGCAGGATTGGCACTTGACCGTTCCGCTACTTATTACGAACTGCCTGAAGTGGTGGACTGTGATGTATATGAGGACATTGACACCAATATCAGCAATGGCGAGCTCTGCCTGTTTGATGAGCTTGACGGCAACGGCGTAAAGATTGCTCGTGCCTGCAATTCGCTTCATACCTTCACTACCGATGTAGGCGAAGATTTCCGCTATATCAAGATTGTGGAGGCCGTCGATATGATTACCGACGATATCCGTGATACTTTCAAAGACCAGTATGTGGGCAAAATCATCAACGATTACAATCACAAGATGCTCTTTATCGGTGCTATCCTGGTATATTTCCGTGGGCTCAAGGGCAATGTGCTCGATGCAAGCCCCACGGCTGTTAATACCGTGGATATCGACGAGGCCGCCCAGGCCGACTATATCAAGCTGAAAGGCCTTGATGACCCAGCTGATTTGACGGTACAGCAGATTCGCGAATATAACACCGGTACCAAGGTAATGCTCTCCGGGCGCGTTACTCCTGTAAACGCTATGGAAGATTTGAAGATTACTTTCTTGATGTAAGAGAGGGAGGTAGAAGTTATGCCTGAAAATAAAATCGTCACGCCGCAGATTGTGATTCCGAAACCAATGGATTTTAAAATGGATTTACAGCTTTTTGCCCGTGACCCGGAAGATGTAAAATACCGTGGCCGTAGACGTTGGAACGGTTCACATGGGCGCGTTTGGTAGGATGGCCTGCTGCCGTTTGAAATCAGCAAGTTTAACGGGAAAGTCGTTGCTGACCGTGAAGATGTGCTGATTGGTAACTCCAAGGATTCCAAGATTGTTTCCTTAACGGGTGAAGGGTCCTTCACCATCAAGAGCGTTATCAACCGCAACATCAACAAGTATCTGGAGGAATGGAAGAATGGTCATGACCCCAGAGCTAATCTTGTAGGGCTTATCGATGACCCAGACGCTGTGGATGAGCAGAAAGAACGCTGCTCCATTGACAATGTTTGGTTCAATGAACTCACGCTTATGAACTTTGAAAAGGGGCAGGTTGTCGAGAAAGAATTCCCGTTTGGCTTTACGCCGGAGGATGCTTCCTTTATCGAAATTGTAGATGAATAATATTGTGTAATGAGGGGCAGGGAAACCTGCTCCTTTTGATTGGAGGAATTATAATGGCTGTTTCTATTAAAGAACTTATTGAAAATAAAGAGGCTATTGAGGCTGCCAAGAAAGCCAAGTATGACCTTGAAACCAGCGTGGGCACGCTGACTGTAAAACTGCCGAGCCGTGCGCTGGTGCTTGAAGCACTCTCTTTGGATGATTCGGATTCTTATATCATCGTCAATAGCGTGGTGGCTCCTGATTTGAAGGACAGCAACCTGCTGAAAACTTTCGAATGTCTGGAACCTACCGACCTGCCGGAGAAACTTTTCCAGCCGGGCGAAGTGGCTGCGCTTTCTGTCAAGATTATGCAGCTGGCAGGCTACCGCAAGGAAATCCATGCTGAAATCCACGAAACGGCAAAAAACTAATCAAGGAGAACTGGGAGGCGGAAACTGCCGCCTTCCTGCTTCTCAGAGGTCATAAACTTGATTACTTCTTTTCTCTCTCGGAGGCAGAAAAGATTTTTTGCTATACGGCGATGGTGGAACATAACAAGCGCAAAAATGAAGAATTCAAGGCGCTGGCTCAGATTGTAGCAGGAGGGCGGTTAAGGCTATGAGCGATAATAATGCACAAATGACATTATCGGCGGTGCTTGAACTGAAAGACCGCCTGACAGCGAAAATCAAGTCGGTGAATAAATCCCTTGATGGCGTAAAGCAGACCACCGGAAGGGTGGACATGGGGCTGAACGCCGTCAAGAAAGATATGGGCGGCGTTGGCCAGTCGGCAGCGTCTATGGCAAAAGACCTTGACAAAACCAAGCAGGCGCTCAATGGAGTAAAAGGTTCTTACATGGCCACGGTGGGGCTGAAAGATAACGCTACCACAAAGGCCAAGGGCATAGAAACAACCCTCAAAGGGATAGGCGGTAAAGTCTATACGGCTACGGTCAACATCCGGCAGAATGGTGCCGAAAAGCTGGCAGGGCTGAAAAATTCTATGTCCAACATGGCCAGTGGCATGATGATGGGCCTGCCCTTGCAGGTGGCTGGCATGGCCGGTTTAGGCTATGGCGTGATGGACACCATCAACACCTACAAGAATTTTGAAAAGCAGATGGCCACAGTAAAGGCTATTGCTACCAGCGGCATGGGCGTAAATGAAGCCAATGCTGCCATGGAGCGCATGACCGCCAAGGCTAGAGAAATGGGTGCTGTGACTCAGTTCTCTGCTGAGCAGGTCGGCAAGGCGTTCGAATACATGGCAATGGCGGGCTGGAAAGAGCAGCAGATGATGGCAGGCATAAAGCCGGTGCTTGATTTGGCTCTTGCAGCAGGTGAGGATTTGGGCACTGTATCCGATATCGTCACCGACTCCATGACCGCCCTCAAGATTGATACCAGGGGAGCAAATGCCAACGCCAATATTAAGGGATTCACCGACATATTGGCAGCCACGGCCACCAATTCCAATACCACAGTGGGCATGATGGGCGAGGCGTTCAAATATGCTGCGGCTCCTGCAGGGCTTTTTGCCAGCGCCTACGGCAGTGATGAAGTTGGTGTGGCCAAGGACGTGGCCCTTGCTCTGGGCTTGATGGCTGATAGCGGTATTAAGGCAAGTATGGCCGGTACTGCTCTGAGGTCAACACTCACCCGAATGACCGCTGACACAATCCCCACGGCAAACGCGATGAAGATGCTGGGCATCAACATCATGCAGATGGGGGCTGATGGTACGCAGCAGTTGAAACCCTTGCGGGCCATCTTCGATGATTTGCGCAAGAAATTCAAGGAAGGCGTTTCTGCTGAGGAATTGGTCAATTATGCCGAGACTTTGAGCGGAACCAAGACCCGAAACAAAGAGGCAATGATTACCTTCGCCAAACAGCTTGCGGCCCAGGGCGGCAAAATGAATGACAAGGATAAAGCCAAGTTTGCCAAAATGTTTGCAGGTGAAGAAGCGCTTTCCGGCTGGTTAGCTATCATCACGGCCAGCGATGAAGATTACCAAAAGAAGATTGCCGCGATTGATAATTCTCGCGGTGCTGCAGATGAAATGTCCAAAAAGCGTGCTGATACTTTAGCAGGTGATTTGGAGATTTTGAAATCTGCATGGCAGGATTTCCAGATTGAGCTTATGAGCGGCAAGGGCGCGAGCGGCTTGCGTGATTTTGTTCAAGGCTTATCGAAAGATGTCACCCAGTTCAAAACCTCCCTGAAAGATGGCTTTGACATTGGTGATATTGGCAGCCTTGCTCTTAATATGCTCAAACAGTTAAAGGATAAATTCCTTGAGCTGGATGGTGTTGGTTCTATCCTGGCGGGCGGCGCTCTTGTCTTTGGCTTGACGAAAATCTATGGGCTTGCCAAGAAAGCCTATGATGGCGTTAAGACACTGGCGGGCAATGTCAAAGGTGGTGGTGCCCTAACTACTGCCAAAGGCCCTGTGGCTGAAACTGTGGGCACCATGACAGTCAATGCGACCACCGTATATGTCAATGGTAAAACTGTGGCAGGCGCAGGCGCTCCTGCTGGCGGTAATACTACTGTGGCAGGCGGCGGAGGCAGTCGAGGCGGTTCAGCTGGAGGCGGTGCCGGTGGTGGTGCTCGTGCTCGTTTGGGCGGCGCTCTTGCTGGTGCCGGTATCATGGCGGCATTTAGCGCTTTTGATATCTTCTCTACGCAGAAAGAGAACGCTGAACTGCTGGCAGAGGCGGCAGGTGGATTGAATGAGGCAGCCGATAACCTCAAAGCCTTGAAAGAGGCAGGGGCAAGCGCTGACGAAATCGCGGCAGCCGAAACCAAACTGGCTGAAATGAAGGCCTATCAGACCGATGTACAAACCCAAGCAGATATCCGTATGGATGAAAGCGTTGGCGGCGCTGTGGGCGGTGTTATCGGTGCCGGGATAGGTACTGCTTTAATGGGGCCTGTGGGCGGTGCCATTGGTGCCTTTATCGGTGAAGAAATAGGCCGCAAGGCTGGCGATGCTTTCCATAACATGGCAAGCGGTGATGCCGAGCAAGTGGCCAAATGGACACAGCCGGATAAGGCCCTTGATGATATGGATCGGGCGGCTTTGGGCGAGGATTTGGAATATCCTATCACCATCACGGCCCCCGATTCGGAGGACATTCAAAACGCTATACAGAGTGCAGTCGATGGCGTTGGTACTGTGGATTTTACTGCTTTCGATGAGAATGCAGGCATAGGGCTGAAAGCCTTGTGGACGGATGTGGCTGCCAATGCCCAGGAGGCAGGCACTACGATTCGCGAGGATTCACAGATTACATCGGAAAGCGTGCTGGCCGATGCGGCAGCTACAGAAAGCTATTTCGAAAGCAGTGTATATGACCCATTACAAAGTGGAGCTCTTGAAACTGCTGACGGGATGACGGTAGACTTCACCAATTCGGCTACTGCGACACAAGGCGCGTGGGCAGGCGTACAGAGTTTCTTCTCTGGGCTGTTTGCCAGCTTGAAAACAGAAGCGGCTGAGTGTGCCAGGAACATGGCGCAGAGCATGGCAAATGCAGCAGCCAATCTTCGAGCTAATGGCCATACCACTTTGGCGGGTGCAGCCGATTGGGTGGGGAATAATCTTGCATGGTTAGGCGGAACTGATTACCCGCATCATGCAAGCGGCACTAGCTGGACGGAAGGCGGCTTCACCGAAATCAATGAGCATGGCGGCGAAATCGTTGACCTGCCGACCGGCTCGCGCGTTTACCCACATGCCACCACTCAAAAACTCATTAAAGAGGAGCTGGCGGGCGGCAATGATGCGGGCGGCGATAAAGTCGCCAATATATCCATCACGGGCAACACGTTCACGGTCCGGGAGGAAGCCGACATCGATAAGATTGCCTATAAACTCTATCAGCTGATAGAGGGGGCACAGGTCAACTACAATCCGATTTAGAGAGGGGCTTGAGTTATGAGTTTTATGAGTATGTGGAACACGCTAAATAATTTAGGCTCCTTCCTCACTGGGGGGAACGGGAACCGGCGACAAATCATTTTGTCCTGCGACGGGGATAAATTTACAATCCCCGTCACACCCTCAAAATACGATGTGACTACCGGGCAGAATAACCGGGTGGTCGATATTATTGATTTTGGGGAGGCGCAGTTATTTGGTAATCCGCAGGTTGTCAAATTATCTTTCTCATGTTTTTTTCCTAACCCTATTCACGATTATCCTTTTGTTGTCGGCGATTCGCTGGAGCCTAGCGAGGCAGTCGAGAAGATAATCAAGTGGAAAGAGTCAAAAAAGCCCGTCCGGGTAATCATCACGGATTCGCCGTTTAACCTCGCTATGGCCATAAATAAATTTACCTGGCGCGAGCAGGACGGCTCCCGGGATATCTATTACACGCTGGACTTTGTTGAGTGGAAAGACCTTAATACCCCGCTTGCCAACAATGAAAAGCAGGTGGACGGAAAAACAGGGCTCAAGCAAAGGAGTACCGCGAATATTCCGCCCAAGCCCAGCGCGATAAGTCGGACGCGGGATATTCTGGAGGCAAGCAAAAAGGCCTACGGCAACGTCAATAAATGGCGTAACCTTGCGAACGCTAACGGGCTGAAGAACTTGGCACTTAGGGAAACGCGCGGCCTCATCATCAAGAAAGGCGGCATAAAATGAAAGTCTTTATATCTAAAACAGATATATCGCACCTGCTGACGCGCTGCACTTGGAGCGGTTCACGATTGCAGGTCGCCCGCCGTTTAGAGTTTGAGTTTGTTCAGGATGACCGCGACCCGAATATTCCGGTTATCGAGTTTGAATGTGGCCACACTGTCCGGGGATACAATGACAAGGCAAAAGGTTCTGATGATACCGACAATATGGTGTTTATCGGCAACATATATAAGGTAGAACGCAGCCGGAAAAACGGCCGTGTTTCGGTGGTCGCCTATGACCACCTGCACGTGCTGGGCGTGTCTAAGACCACCCGGAAGTTCACCAACGTAAAACCCGAGGATATAGCGGGCCAGATTTGCCAAGAACTCGGCGTGAAGGCGGGCACCTTCGCCAAGACGGATACACCAGTATCTTTTATCGCCAACGCTAAAACCGGGTATCAGATTATCCAGTCAGCTTACTTCGAGGCAGGGAAAACCACCAAGAAGAAATACCACCCGATTATGAACGGCGACAAGCTGGATGTAATCGAGAAGGGCGAGCTTATCAAGGATAAAGATACCAATGAGAATTACACGGCAGATTCTTCTAGCAATATGCTGGACAGTGTTTACCGGGAAAGCATCGAAAAACTGATTAACCAAATATTGGTGGTCGATGACAAGGGGAACACGGTCAGCATACAAAAAGATGATGAGTCTATCAAAAAGTATTCGATGTTTCAGGATATCTATAAAACGGATCCGAACAAGGACACCCAAACCGAGATTAAAGATATTCTGGAAAAGCACAAAATTGAACGCGGCGGCTCCATCATCGTACTGGGCGACTACCGGGTAAAATCATCTTACTCCATCATCGTCAAGGATTCACTTTTCAAGGGCCAGTTTTGGATTAAAACTGACACTCATTCCTTCATTGACGGAAAACACGAGATGCGGTTGGAATTGGAATTTGAAAATGTGATGAACGAGGAGAAGGCTGAAAAGGAAAAGTCGAAATGAGGAGGTGGCAGATAAATGGCAATGAGTAGCGATATACCCAGCGCGGAACAATCAGCGGCTATGCTGGTCAATCTGCAGCACCAAATAGCCCAAGAACATACGCCCTTGCTCCCCACAGTGGGGCGGGTAATTACCCCGCCGCCTAACTTATCCGTTCAATGGAACGATATTGTCATCACCAAGGAGCAGATTTATCTAAATGAATACTGGCTCCCGGGGCACACCCGAACCCACCGCGGGCATATCGTTTCGGAGACGCAGCCGCGCGCGGGCGGCGGTGGTTACGCCGAATTTGCGAGCCACACCCACGATATCGACAACGATTACACGGATTCCGAAACCCTGACGGATACCCTAAAGCCCGGCGATTTTGTTTCCGTGTACCCACAGGACGGCGGTCAGCTTTTCATTATCGAAAGTAAGTTGGTGAAATTATGAGTAGCGAATTTCCATTTGTGGGTAGTACCACAGTCATTGAAAGCGACGACCTGCCAACGCTTAAGGAATACGCCTGGAACTTTGAAACCGACAAATTTATCTACGACAACAATGGTAACCATGTGATTGTCGAGAAAAACGACGCCCTGGTCGTATGGATTTACAAGGCGCTCAAAACCGAGCGGTTTGATTATCTGGCCTATTCATGGCAGTACGGCATAGAGCTAAAACCTTTTGTAGGTAAGGTTATGAGCGTGCAGGAGCGCTATTCCGAGCTAAAGAGAGTCATTACCGAGTGTCTTATGGTCAACCCTTACATCGTGAGTATAGATTCCTTCGAGTTCGACGAAAGCAAACACGGGGAACTTGCTCACCTGTCAATCGGGCTGACGTCAGTATACGGGGAGGTGAATTTAGTTGTATAACGCCAGAGAACAAGAAGATATTTTGACCGAGCTGCAGGATGCAAGCACCACCCCGGCAAGCAAAATCGAGGGCACTTTTGAAAATGACGTGCTCGCATCGAATTCGATTGAGTTTGCAAAAGTCGAGGTCGAGCTTGAACAGGCCTACAAAGCCGCGTTCGGTTCTACCGCTTGGGGCGAATATCTGACTATGCGGGCGGCGGAAGCGGGCATTGTCAGAAAAGAGGCGGTAAAGGCCATAGGCGAGGTTACCTTCACAGGTTCGGGCACGGTTCCCGCGGGTTCGCTTGTCGCTACTCTCGACGGCACCCAGTTCGCCACCACAGAGGCGGCGGTTATCGAAAGTAGTGGTATAGTCCCTGTCGAGGCGGTAACAGCTGGCGATAAAGGGAATGTGTCGGCAGGGACTATAACGGTTATCCCGCTGTCCATAGCAGGCATAACCGCGGTAAACAACGAGGCTGCTACTTATAACGGGTACGATGAGGAAGACGATGATACCCTGCGTGACCGATATCTGACACACGTCCGGTATCCGGGCACCAGCGGAAACCCGCGCCATTATATCGAGTGGGCGACGTCAATCCCCGGCGTGGGAGCCGCCCGCTGCATACGGGCGTGGGACGGCCCGGATACAGTAAAGGTCATTATCGTGGATAGCAATTATGAGGAAGCGAGCGCCGATTTGGTGCAAACAGTCTATGACTACATCGAAAGCGTCCGCCCGATAAATGCTATTTTGACAGTCGTTTCTGCCACGCCCTTGGCGGTCAATATCGCCGCCAATACCACCGGTAGTCTCGACACGGAAGCCTTTGAAGCGGCGGTACGGAAGTATTTCGCCGAGCTGGAGAAAAAGAGCCTGACTGCAAATACATCCCGGTATGTGTCCATTGCGAAAATCGGCGCCCTGCTGCTGGATAACGGGGCGGATGATTATGACAGTCTGACGCTGAACGGGGCCGCCTCCAACGTATCGTTTACGGAAAACGAATTACCATCATTAGGGACGGTGGTATTCAATGGTTGATTATCAATTCTTACGGCTGGAAAAGCCCGATGTATTGCGGTACCTGCCCGCGTTTCTTGCCAAAGATGAGCACTTCAAGAAAATACAAGATGCCTTATCTATGGAACACGAAAAACAGCGGCAGGCGCTTATCGACTTAACGAAACAATTTTTTGTTGACGACGCCACCTGGGGGCTGACGGCGTGGGAAAACATATATCAGACTAACCCGCCAAACGGGGCGAGACTGGAACTTCGCCGCGCCCTACTCAAGGCCAAGATGATGGGAAACCGGACGATGACCAAGGCGAACTTAGAACTGCTGATCAATCAGTTTGTAGCCAATAAAGACGCCTACATCATCGAAGAAACTTCGGTCGGGTGTTTCAAAATCGTCATCCCGTCGCCCACGCCCTACTGGGATGACCTTCTCAATATGCTTATGGAGATGGTACCGGCTCATTTGGTTCTCGAAATAAGCTACGAAAAGGACTTCGCGACAAATACGATTTATCAGGGTGGTATCCTATCCACCCACAAAAAGCACGTTGTGGGCGTCGCGGCCCCGAACGACCAAAGTGTGGTTACCCCGCTTTTCGTTGGTTCGGCGCTATCGACTCACAAAAAATATGTTGTTGGTATGCAGCCACCAACGGGAAGCACGGCGCGCGGTACATATTACGCGAGCGGCGTTCTCGGGTGGCATAAAAAGTATACAGTTACCTTGAAGGAGGAATAAAACATGTCTCACTGGGCAGGCGGCGTTTTGACAGCCGCAGGTAGAGAATTACAAGTAAAAGTAGAAGGCGGCGTAACATTAAAACTTACTAAAATCAAACTTGGTGACGGCACGGAAAGTATGGCTGCAGTTGATGGCATGGTTGACCTTATCAGCCCCAAAGCCGTACTCGGTATTAGTTCCGCGGTAGCAGAAGGCGACGTCTGCACGGTGACAGGCGTTTTGTCTGCAACGCAGTTATCTTCTGGCTTTTATTGTCGCGAGTGGGGCCTTTTTGCAGAAGACCCGGATGTTGGCGAAATTCTGTTTATGATTACGATTGATTCACAGCCGGAATGGTTACCTGCTAGTACCGAAGCAGCAGAAGTAGCAGCAACTTATGCAATGAATGTCGCCGTAGCTAATGCAGAAAATATTGAAGTTAACATCGACCCAGCCGGGCTGGTTGACGTTGACATGTTGAACAAACGGCTTGGCGGCGCCGACCGTGAAAAAGCATATACATCTGGCACGATTGTGTCGATGAACGGCCTGCCTGCGCTTTATTATTTAAAGTGCATTACACCGGGAACGACCGCAGCAGTAACTCCGGTTATTCCGGCAAATGTTCAAATTGGAGACACCATCACTGACGGAAATGTAATATGGCAGGTAATTGCAGCAGTAACCGATGAAGACTTGGCAACCACAAATTTGGCTCTTGCCGAATCAACAGGCTACGGCATAGTAAGCGGCTTGCAGGTAAAAGCACAATCCACGCCGAATATGACTGTATCAATCGAAGGAGGTACAGTACATATGAAAAACGGCACAAGAATAGTAATTGCGGCGATTGCGGCACTCACTATCGCCACGGCAGATGCAACCAATCCGAGAATTGATAGTATTTATGTAGATGGTACGGGCAACGTAGCGTATGCACAGGGGACACCTGCAGCCACGCCTGTTGCACCCACACTAAGTACAGATGCGATTAAACTTGCAGATGTTAATGTTGCGGCTAATCAGTCGAGTGTTACAGATGCGAATATTATTAGGAATGGCGAGGTAAAAGCTCGTTATCAAAATGCTGGGGTTGTTGATGTCAAAGATTTTGGCGCTAAAGGTGATGGGGTAACGGATGATACTGCGGCGATACAAGAAGCGATACGGGCGGCAGAATCTTTGTCGGTAAGCACACAAAATATGCATCGAGTATTTATCCCTGCTGGCGATTATGTGGTCAATGGTACGTTAGATATTAACATATCTAATGCCCAAATTTTAGGTACACCCGCAACGACAATTATCTTTACGCCGAATAACGCATCATCGGTATTATTTAATGTGCATGGCGTAGATGTAACTGCAAAGCGAGTGACTTATGCGATAGAATCAATATCATACTTAAAACTATATTCTACAGTTCCGCAACAGGGTATTGCGTTCAACATGGGAACAGCAGATAGTTTTGACTCTTATGGAACAAGCCCAATAACTGACCACGTTATTATTTCACGGTTTAATATTGCGTATTGCCATCATGCGAATGTATACATGACAACATATAAGAACGTTAATGTATTAGAATGTAATACTTTTATCAAAATAGATACGGACGCAGCAAACTCTGGTGAGAAAATTATTATAAGTGGTGGTTTTGTAAATGCACTTAATTATGCGTTTGATATTCAGCGTAATACTCACCAACTCTATATCGAAAATGTATCTTTTGATGCAGGGGCTTATTTATTAAAAGCTTCCGGTTATACAGTTTCAAATCTCGAAACGTATGAATTTAATCAATGCCATTTTGAACCGAACACAAATCTGAGTAAGGATAAGCCGTACATTTCGATTGAAGCCGACGGCGGCGGGACTGTTATTATGAATAATTGCACTCTCGTACATTTAGCAGATTGGACTGCTGATTTTGCATTTTTCATCGACAACACAACGTCTGCACCATATTACTCTAAAATAATTCTAAATAACTGCGCGTTAGCTGTCGGAAATACTGCTACTAAATTCCTCTCGAATATGCACACTCATTTTTATAACGTGTCATGCACAAATAGACTGTTGGCAATTGCGCCAGAATCTATCTTTGCAAATGACGGAACAACTAATCATGACAAAATATCAATAATTTATGAAAATGGAAATTGGCTATCGTTTGATGAATCGCGAATGTCAACATCAAATATTACGATTACTGCCGATTCTATAAATTATCCGACAGGAGTCGGTGCTGCAAATAAAAGTTGGAAAATTAAATTCAATGCAGATACAAACGGTGCGCGAATCTTGCTAACCGTACCCACGACTTATAAAAATTCATATCGCGGAAATATGCAGCTGTACATACCGACAGCGATTTCAGCGGGAACATTCACGCTAATGCGCGTAGCCGTAGCTAATACAAAAGTCGTTAATTACGGTGCAGGCCCGTTATCCAAAACAAATTGGTCTGATTTTTCAGCGGGCTCATGGACAAAAATAGGTGTATCTGATGCGTTCAGAGCTAATACCCCCGTGGCAGACGGCGTAGCTAAAATCGGGTATGCGCTTTTGCTTGAAGGGACAATACCCGCGGGTACCGAAATCTATGTATCTTCTGTGATGATGATGGGCTCATAATCGGGGTGACACAAATGAAAATTCGACTTCCGACCGTGGAAGTCATACCGAATAAATCGACATAAGGAGAAAACCAAAATGGACAAATACACAATAGCCAAAATCCGACTTCCAACTATTATCCTTACCATGATTCTGCTCACAATATCAACACAAGTAAAATACCTGTTTAATATCGAAGTCAGAATATGAGCGGCCCCGGTATGTTCTTGAAGTGACCGAAGAAGATTTGAAGCAGGAAGAATCTGTAAAGGTTAAATTAGCATTTAAGCACTCAGTAATGGGTGCTTTTTTTATGCAAAGGAGGACAGCATGAAAAAACGAATATGTGCAATGATGGCGACGTTGATAATGATGCCGTATTTTTGCTATGCATCAGGTATAGGCCCGGACAAGTACCAGCATGCAGGAGCAGGTGCGGCTCTTAATCTTGGCTTGCAGGCAGCAGGCGTAAAAAAAGAAACAGCGTGGTGCATTGCTGGTGCAGTTTTTATAGGGAAAGAAATATATGATGCTCGGCACCGTGACAGGCATACGCCAGAACTTGCTGATATTGGAGCAGATATGATTGGGCTTATCGCAAGTGAGGGCGTTATATGGATTTTACGTAAAGAATGGTAAATGTCAAATTGCAGGGGGGAATTCGCAGGAGTTAATGCCCTGCATTTCTAAGGTGGTGGTCAACATGGAAATCATAAATACGGTAGCGCAGTCTGTAGTAATAGCAGGATTCCTCACAGGTGCTTTTTCGTACATTGTTTTAACGCCACTCAATAAAAGCATTGAGGGCTTGCGTACAATCGTGCAGGAGCTAAAAGATGAATTGCGCTACAGCGAACAGCGCAGACACGAACTACAGGAGCGTATCGCTAAAGTTGAAGTGAGTGCAGCAAGTGCTCATCATAGGCCGAATCACATTGATGATATTTTAGGAGGTGCGCACCAGTGAAACTAACGACAGACCTGGTAGCAGTCGGCGGCCTTAGCGTTGCATTGATTGCCGGCGTGTTCATGGGCGCTCCGTCAGAACTGCTGACAGGCATTGCAGGCGGGCTTAGCGGTTATCTGTCTAAGACCGCTGTTAATCATTTTGAAAATCCGCATGAGATTGCGCGGGAGAACAAGGGGGAGAAATGAATGGCTTAGCCTGGACAGAACTATACAACAAATTTGCCGCCTTTGCTTATGTAGCAAGGCGGCAGGGCTTTTATGTGGGGCAGGTGCAGGAGATGGAGTACAGTCTATTTGAGATGTGCCCATTTCCGAGAAATTACAGGCCGGATAAGAAGGGAGCAAACACAAATGAAGGTAATTGATATCAGTGCATGGCAGGAAAATGTAGACTGGCAAGCAGTCAAGGAGGCTGGCATCGAGGGCGTTATCTTGAAGATTGGCGAACATGGCCACCTAGATGATATGTTTGTGGATCATGTCAATAAGGCTGTGGAAAACGGCTTACAGTTTGGCGTTTATTACTTTGCTCATGCCTGCACCTACGATGAGGCTGTGGCTGAGGCTGATCAGGTGGTTGCATGGCTGAAAGAATATCTGAGAGGCGAAACCCCGCCGCTAGGTATTTGGTATGATGCAGAGTCAAAACGGATGCTTAACGGTGATGTGACCGAGTGCTGCCGCGCTTTCATCAACCAGCTCACGAACTACGGGCACCAGTACAATGGTGTGTATGCGTCATGGAGCTGGCTGAGTGCCGAAAGTTCGCATTATATCCGTATCGAGGATTTGCCGGATTATGTGCCGTACTGGGTGGCAAACTATGGACAGGGCAACACATTTGAAACGGCTTGCAAGGATTACCTCAAAGAGGAATACCCGGACAACATTATCCGTATGCACCAATTTACGGATAACCTGGACGGATTTGGCTATGATGCCAACATTTATTATGAGGATTAAGGGAGGAAAACGACATGAAAAAGACGCTGATTACCAAAGAGGCCCCCACCTTTGCACTCAAAGGGCAGGTGGCTGATATTCTCAAAAATTCAAAGTGCCCCAATGAGTCATTTACCAACACCTTTGGTGATGAATATATGGGCATGGATGATGAGCATGTATATATCGGCGCGCGTGCCGGTGTAGAAACGGAAATCGAGTATTAAGAGGAGGAAACGGCAATGAGCAAGTGGACGGGTTTACGGGATACGGTTGTGGATGCGCTGAAAGCTGACGAGGTTGGTAAGAGTCTCAAAGAGAGATTTATCAACTGGCTGACCACGGAGGGCATTGCATTGTTGGAAGCTGCCGCTGCTCGCATTATTGATGAGTGCAAAAAGGATGCACCCCAGGAAACCGGGTGGTGTAAAATCCGTGATGCCTTTGCGGTGCCGGCGGCTATCAATATCGGCCTCTATGTGCTCAAAGTGGTACTGGAAAAAGCGGCAGCGGAAAGCTAATGATATAAGGGTAGTGGCTTTATAATGGTGGCTTTGGTTTGGCCACCATTTTGGCCACCAAATTAGCAAAAACATACCGAAAACAAGAGTTTTTGAAAATGTTTGGATATCGCATACCCTTATTCTACAAGGCTTTACGAATATGATGAAAAAAAGAAATGCCGAATAATTCACGCCGGGCATGATGTAATCACATCTCCATAAAGCATAAGACTTTCCCCTGCGGGGGAAGGTTTTTGGTTGCAAGAATTGCATGTAAACTGTAGAATAATAATCGGATAGTTGGTAAAAAATTCATGCACAAAATTCGATAACGTGGTATACTAATAGGGCTTTCCAAAAGGAGAGCCTTATTTTATTTTGCTTTTTTGTGATAAGGGAGATTGATATAGTGAAATTCTGGCATAAGATAGCGTCGCTGTTCATGGTGGCCTGCCTGCTCACGATACAGCTGCCAATTGCAGCAGGAGAAGGCGGTGAACCGGAGATTACGGCGCAGGCGGCGATTATCGTGGAGGCTTCGACGGGGCGTGTGGTTTGGGAGAAAAATGCCGATGAACGCCTGTATCCTGCCAGCATGACCAAGATGATGACCGGCATACTGGCTTTGGAACAGATGAATATGCGCTCGCAGATTCTCATGTCGCCGGAGGCTGCCTATACGGAATCCTCGCCTATAGGTGTACTGCCGGGCGAGACCATCCGTACGGATGAACTGCTGAACGGTATGCTTATGGAATCCGACAATGGTGCAGCCGTGGCGCTCGGTGAGGCTATGGCTGGCAGCGTATCTGCCTTTGCCAAGATGATGAACGGCAAGGCTGAGGAACTGGGCATGCAGGATACGCATTTTGTCAATCCCAATGGACTGACAGCAGAGGGCCATTATTCCACGGCTAGGGATATGGCAAAATTGGCCTGCTATGCCATGAAAAATCCGGATTTCCGCAAGATTGTCGGGCAGGAACAGCGGACGATTTACTGGACCTCTCCTGGAAGCAAGACCTTTAAGGCACATAATACCAATAAACTGTTGGGCAAGTATGAGGGCATGACCGGCATCAAGACCGGCTGGACCAATGCCGCTGGTGGCTGTCTGGCCGCCGGTGCCCGCCGTCATGGCGTGGAACTCATTGTCGTGCTGATGAAGACACCTACGCCGGATGACCGCTTTAAGGATGCAGAAAAGCTTTTGGATTATGGCTTCGACCATGTGAAGATGACAAAAGCGCTCTCCAAGGACAGGACCCCGCGCAAGGTATGGGTAGCGAATGGTGTACAGGCATCTGCCCAGCTTTATCCTGAACGGGATATCGAATACCCGCTGATTAACGGCGAGGATAAGAGCAAGTATTCGCTGGCCTATGATGTGCCCAAGGTTGTGTCCGCACCGTTAAAGGCGGGGGCGCAAGTGGGGAAGATTGAAATCCTGTATAACGGACAGGAAGTGGATCAGGTACCTTTGCTCACCGAGGGGGTAAACAGTGGCTTTAGTATGGGCTCCTGGCTGGTGAATACGTTTTCTTGGTTCATCAAGTTAATATAAGATAAAAAGGATAAGCCTTTCAGGGATTTTGAACCCCCTGGGGGGCTTAAATTTTTGGAGAAAAGGGGCTAAACTATTGTATAGATATTGGAAATGGGACAGGTGAATGATGATGAAACATAATGTACAACCTAAGTTGTCAGCGTATGAACAGGAACATCAGCTGAATGCACAGATAGAAGCTTATTGGGACGAGCGCAGCCGTGATTTCAGCAAGCTGCGGCAAAAGGAGCTGAGCGGCCCTTGTGCGGCTGCCTGGCAGGCATATCTGCAGGAGAAACTGTCTGCCGCTGCGCCCTTGAAGATACTGGATATTGGTACAGGTGCAGGCTTCTTTGCCATTTTGCTCGCACAGCTGGGGCATAAGGTAACGGGCATTGATATGTCCGCGGATATGCTCCATCAGGCCAAGCAAAATGTTCTGGCTGCCGGTTGCTCAGCGGAATTTCGCAAGATGAATGCGCAGGAACTGGATTTTGCCGATGAAACCTTCGATGTGGTCATCAGCCGTAACCTCACCTGGACTCTGCCGGATGTTATGCAGGCTTATCGCGAGTGGCAGCGGGTGCTGAAAAAAGGCGGCAAGCTCTTGAATTTCGATTCCGACTATGGCCTTGTGACCTTTTCCCGCAAGGAAGACCAGGCCGATGTTCACGCCAATATCCGGCAGGAACTGGTTACGGAATGCAACGATATAAAAGACGAACTGCGCATTAGCACCCATCGCCGTCCTCAATGGGACGCCCAGTTCTTGTGTGATTTGGGCATGCAGGTAACGGTAGAAGAAGAAATCGCACCCAAAGTTCGCACGGACAAGAATATGCAGTTTGATACCCTCCCGCTGTTTGCTATTATAGCCAGCAAATAAGCGCGAATAAAAAATCAGCAAAACAACAAAAGTAGCATAAAGCACGCAAAGATAATAAAAGGTACGCAAAAAGCCCGGTGGCCGGTGATACCTTTCCGCAGCGTTTGACAAGCTTGCGCGAAGGAAAGATATCACCGGCCACCGGGCGTCTTAGCACCAAGATGTAAGCAATACTATAACTATTCAGTTGCTACAACCGTTTCTTCAGCACTCTTTTTAGTAATCATAATTTTATCAATGCGCGCCCCATCCATATCCACAACTTCAAAGGTGAAGTCCTGCCAGTCAATGCGCTCGCCGGCCTTGGGGATATAGCCAAAGTAGGAGGTCAAAAAGCCGCCCATAGTCTGGTAGTGGTCATGGTCTTCATCGGGAAGTTCCTCGATGGAGAATTTCGCCTTGAAATCGTCAATGTCGTAAAGACCGTCCACCAGCCAGCTGTTTTCGTCACGGACGGTGAGCTGCGCGGTTTCTTCCTCGTGGGCGGCAAAGGATTCGCCTGCAATTTCCTGCAGGATATCGTCCATGGTCAAAAAGCCGATAACTCCGCCGTATTCGTCGAGTACCATCGCTTCATGAATGCCTGTAGTGCGGAACTGCTTCAACACGCGGAAGGTTTCCATGGAGCGGGGGATAAAGAGGGGCTTGCGGATATACTGGGATAAATCCAACACCTCATGGGCCAGGGTGGCATTGAGTAAATCCTTGGCATAGAGGACGCCGCAGAAATCATCGAGACTATCCCTTCCTACAGGGAAAATATCCTGCGGCGTTTCCCGGATAAGCCGCATATTTTCCCAGAGAGAATCGGCTAAGTCGAGCCAGAGCATTTGGGTGCGGGGCGTCATCAGAGCGTAGGCCGTTTGGTCACTGAGGTGGAAAATCTTGTCCACCATGGCCTGCTCGGTCTTTTCAAAGGTGCCATCTTCCGTACCCTGCTCAATTAAGTCCTTGACTTCATCTTCCGTTACGGTATCGGCAGCATGGGGATTGATGCCAAAGATTAAGAGAATCATATTGGCTGCCCCGGAGAGCAGGGAAACAAAGGGGCGGGTAACTCTGGCCAATAGCCGCATAATGCCGTGATATTTCAGCAGCATAGCCTCCGGCTTTTGCAAGGCGGTCTTCTTGGGCAGAAATTCGCCGAGCAGCAGGGCCAGGCAGGTAATAACGAGCACGCTGATTACGAGCGATAATGTTTGCGCATGGGGAATCGGCAAAAGCTTTGCAGCCATAGGGGCGAGCAGTACGCCCGTGCAGACACCGATTAAGATGCTGCTCATGGTAATGCCAATTTGGGACAGGGAAAGCATACGGTCATCCTGCTCCAACAGCTCAAGCACCTTTTCAGCATCGGCATTGCCGTCCTCTTGCATTTTTTCCAATTTACTGTGGTGACTTTCAGCAATGGCCGTTTCCATCAGGGAAAAGAAGCCGAGCGTCAACAGCAGAACAATCATCAATACCAATAATAAACCTGTGTCAGAACTATCCAACGAAAAATCACATCCTTAAAGTAGAAAAGTATATTAGTAATATTTTACCATAGGCAACAGGAAAAACCAATATTAAGTTTGTGATGGCGTAAGCCGGATTACCTGGGAAAAGCGGGATAGCTGCGGTAAATCATGCGTGATGATGATTACGGTCTGTCCGGTCTGGTCAGCCCGCTTTAAGATGGCGTCCAATAGCTTATTGGCTTTGGAAAGGTCAAGGCCTGCGGTGGGTTCATCAAAGAGGAGCACCGGGGCAGAACTGGCCAGGATAAGGGCGCTGGCCAAACGATTGCGCTCACCGCCGGAAAGATGGCAGGCATTTTCACCTAAGGGGGTATCGAGCCCCTGCGGAAGTTTTTGCCAGACCGCTGTGAGCTGTGCTGCTTGCAGGGCTTGTTGTATTTCTTCTGCGGTGATGGCGGGATGGAGTCTGAGAAAGTTTTCTCTTATGGAACCGGCAAACAGGAAACTTCCCTGCGGAATTGTGCAGATAAAGGGCCGGACAGCGGAGCCATAATGGATACTTCCCTTTGTGGGTGCCCAAAGCCCGGCCAGCAGACAGGCCAGTGTAGTCTTGCCGCTGCCGCTGTCCCCGACAATCGCCGTATGACAGCCGGGCGAAAGTGAAAAATTAAGCGCGGAAAAGACGGGCAGCCCTTGGGGATAATGAAATTCCAAAGCGGAAACCGTGAGCAGATTATGAACATCCGGGGAATTGGTGCTGGTAGAAGTGTCTGCTGAATGGGGAGACAGCCAACCAGCGGCGTGCTGTGCCTGACGGAAATGGCGGGCGGCTGCGGGCAGGGCGGCAAATTCATTCAGGAGAGCTAAAAGCACCAGTAAATAGGTACAGAGGCGGATACCATCCAGCTGCTTTTGCTGTAGTGCTGTGAGCAGCAGAATAAAGAGCCAAAGAAACGCGAAAATACGCAGCAGGCCCAGAAGAAAATCAATCCGGTTCGTGCGTGTCTTATCGCGAGATAAATTCTTCTGCCAATGTTTAGCAGTTTGGTCAAGTTGGGTGACTGCAATATTCAGACTGCCGGCCCGTGACAGCTCATGACTGCCCTGGGCAAAGTCCAATAGCTGACTGCGGTAGTGGTTGCTGTTCGATTGTTGCGGGCTTATCCAAAGGGGCAGGCAGTGGCTCAGGTAAAGAATGGGCAGGATAAAGATACCGTAAGACAGATAGGGACTGAGCAAAAGTGTTACGAGCAGTACAGCCAACAGAAGCGTCAGGGGCGGCAGCAGTCCGCGCAGCAGAAAATCCCGCAGGATATCGGCACCCGTCAACATATCGTGAAGCAGCGTGCCTTTCGTTTTGGCTGCCTGGGGAAAGCTGGTAAGGTGGCTGGCGATATCGTAAAGGCGCAGGCGCAGCGCCGCTAAGACCGCGAAGGCACTTTTATGGGTGAAATAGCGCTCGCCATAACGCAGCAATGCCCGGCCAATGCCCAAGGCACGCACAGCGGTTATGCCTAAAGTCAGCGCATATAAGGGGGGCTGCAGGGCGGCAGAACTGATTAGCCAGGCGGCTGCTCCCAGCAAGCCGAGGTTGGACAGTAAAGCCAACAGGCTGAGCAGCAGGAGCAGCAGAATATCCAGCGGGCGGAGCAGTGACCATATTTCCTTTAACATGGTACATCCTCCTCTCTGGGCAAGTAAGCGTGTAAATCGACAACATTATCGGCAAGCTGCAATACCGCCGGATGGTGGCTGCTGATAATCATGGTGCGGCCTTTGGCGATGACATCCAGCGTGTGGATAATCTTGGCTTCGGTGTGCTCATCCAAACCGGTAGTCGGTTCGTCCAATAGCATAACGGGGTTATTTTGCAGGATAAGGCGGGCCAGTCCCAGCCGTTTTAACTGCCCTTGGGATAATTTTTGTCCGCCGTCGCCATAACGGGTGGATAGTCCCTCGGGAAGCTGGTGGTAAAAATCCGCCAATTGCGCTAAACGCAGAGCCTGTAGACAGCGTTCAGGAGGAGCATCTTGAAAGAGCAGCAGGTTTTCCTGCAGGGTTCCCTGGTAAAGATGTGGTTCCTGCGGAAGATAGCCGATGAGTTTTTGCTGACTGGCAGGATGCATGGTATGGAGCAGCTGGTCTTCCAGATAAATACCGCCGTCTGTTGGTGCATAAAGTCCGGCGATAAGCATCAGCAGGGTGGTCTTGCCACAGCCGCTGCTGCCGGTAAGGACGGTGATTTTTCCCGCAGGCAGGGTCAGATTGAGATTTTGCCATGTGGGGGTATGCCGCTTTGGATAGGTAAAGGACATTTGGCGGATATGTATGGCTGGCGGAACCGCTAATTTTTCATGGTGCCCATGATGTGGGACGTGGTCGGTTTCAGTCAAGGCCTGCGCGATTTTCGCAGCGGCGGTATTGGTATTCATGGCGGTATGAAAGGCGGTACCGCTTTGCCGCAAAGGTTGATAGAATTCCGGCAGCAGCAGGAGCAGGAAAAAGCCGGTGGCAAAGGAAAGTTCGCCATTTAGCAGGCGCAGGCCAATGGTTACGGCAATCAGGGCGATGGCTAAGGTGGTGATTAACTCCAGGACAAAGCTGGCTAAAAAGGCTTGTTCCAGTACGTTTAGCGTTGCCGTGGAGAACTGCTGGATAAGCTTTTGGGCGGTGGAACGTTGCGCCTTGTCCTGTTGGAAGATTTTGAGCATGGGCAGGGCCTGCAGGAGTTCATGAAATCCCTGCGTAAGATTGCGCATAGACTGCCAGGCGACTTCACTGCGTTTTTTGGTCAGACTGCCCAGCAGGTATAGCAGGAAGGGGGCAATGGGCAGGGTGACGAGGGTGATGGCGGCGGTGATGATATCGTTGCAGGCAAAGACAACCAATAGGAAAGGAAGTGTCGTAAGGAGGGAGATAAGCGTAGGGAGCAGGATTTGATAATCGTCATCCAGTGTTTCCGTCGTTTCACAGCTCAGGGTCAACAGCTCGGAACTGTCATCGGCGGTCAGCGGATTGGCAAGCTCCTGTCGATGGAGTTTTTGCCGCACTTGCTGGCGGAAGTCTTGAGACATATTCAGCAGCTGTTGTTTTTGGCGGTAGAGGATGAATTCCCGGCAGATAAGCAGGAAAAGCAGCACCAGTAAAACTGGTGCTGCTTCAGCAATCGGTTTTTCCTGTAGAAAAACAGCGTTGACGATATAGGTAAGTGCGCCCATAGCACCGGTATAGAGTGCGACATGGACGAGCTGCCCTAAGGAAAGCAGGAGCAGGTTGCGTTTATCTTTTTGTCCATAAAGTTGAAAACGTGCTGGAATCATGGCTGCCTTTCTGTGTGGGAATCAATAATGGGAAACATCACCTGCGGTTACGCGCTTGCGGAAGATGTAGTAGGTCCATATCTGATAGACGAGGACAATGGGCACGAGTACAAGCGCGGCAACAGTCATAATGGATAAGGTGTACTCCGTGGAAGAGGCGTTGGTGATGGTCAGGCTCCAATCCGGATTAAGGCTCGAAACCATAAGACGCGGGAACATACCGGTGAAAAAGCCGATGGTCACGCTGGCAACGGCCAGTGCTCCGAGGATGAAACTCCCTTTGCCCGGTGCCTTCGCAAAGCGATACAAGCTGGTCAGGAAGAATACCGCTGTGGCGATAAACAGCCCCAAAGCAGCAGGCCGGTTCAGCAAGTCCGTATTTTCCCAGGTCAGGAGCAGGTAAAATACATAGGCAATTGCGCCACATACACCTGCACATTTGCCTAAAGCTTGTACGCGGTAGAGCAGGCCCTTATCCATCAGTCGCAACTGCAGGAAGGCGGCGCCATGATAGGCAAAGACCAGTACAAAGACCAGCCCGCCCAGGATGGAATAGAGGTTCAATAAATCGAGGAAATTTCCCTGATAAACCATATTGGCACCGATGGGGAGCCCTGCGGCCAAATCCGTCACGGCTACACCCCAGAGAAAAGCGGGGACAATGCTGCCGATAAAGATGGCGGCATCCCACGTTTTCTGCCAGCAGGGGCATTTTTCCTTGGTGCGCAGTTCAAAGGCTACGCCACGGAGAATCAGGGCGACGAGCATTAGGAACAGCGCCAGATAAAAGGTGCTGAACATGGTAGCATACACATGAGGAAAGGCGGCAAACAGGGCACCGCCGGCGGTAATCATCCATACTTCGTTGCCGTCCCATACTGGGCCGATGGTGCGCAGGATAAGGCCGCGGTCTTCTTCGCGTTTGCTCACAAAGGGCGCAAGCATACCTACGCCGTAGTCAAATCCCTCCAAAAAGAAGAATCCCGTAAAGAGTACGGTGATTAGGATAAACCAAATCATCTGATAATCCATCATGCGTCCCTCCCTTCATGCGTGTTCTGCGGAATAGAGGTATTTTTGATATAGCGCACAGCCACATAGAGGGCAGCGATAATCAGCAGCAGGTAGAGCAGGGTAAAGCCTGCCATGGTCAGGAATACTTCCATACCCGTAAGATTCGGGGATACTGCGTCAGCGGTCTTTTGCAGGCCGACGACAATCCAGGGCTGACGGCCGCCTTCTGCGATAAACCAGCCGGCTGTATTGGCCAGGAAGGGCAGAGGCAGTGTCAGCGGCAGAAGTTTCAGCAGGCAGGGATATTTATCCAAGCGGTTCAGGTGTGAAAGTGCACCTACGGCAAAGGCAATGAGCAATATTGCACCGCCGCAGCCGACCATAATGCGGAAACTCCAGAACAGGCCAAATACATCGGGACGATAATCACCATTGCCGTATTTAGCCACCATTTCAGCATTCACGGTGTTAATGCCCTTGACTTCTCCTTCCGGCTTATTGTAGAGCATCAGGGAGAACAGGAAGGGAATCTTGATTTCGCAGGCGTTTTGGTTATGCTCCTGGTCGATAACCGCCATTACGGCAAAGGGCGCAGGATTGGCATTTTCCCAAAGTGCTTCCATCGAAGCCAATTTCATGGGATTGGCTTCTGCCATGTACTGCGTGTGCATATGGCCGCTGCCCATAACGCCCAATACGCCAACAGCAAGATAGATGGCTCCGGCAGTTAATACCTGTTGGAAAACGGCCTTGGACTCTTTGTCATGCACGTATTTCCAGCCTGCTACGACGAGCACCAGTACACCGGCGGTGGTGATGCCGGAGAACAGGGCGTGTGAGTATTCCCCAACTACATAGGGATTCGTGACTAACGCGAGAAAATCGTTCATTTCGGCGCGGCCATTTTGCAGCACATAACCGACCGGATGCTGCATAAAGGAGTTGGCGACGAGAATCCAGAAGGCCGACAAATTACTGCCAATGGCAATCAGCCAGGCACAGAGACAATGGATTTTCGGGGACAGCTTGTCCCAGCCAAACATCCAGATGCCCAGGAAGGTGGATTCCAGGAAAAAGGCGGTCAAGGCCTCCAAGGCTAATGGCGCACCGAAAATATCGCCCATAAAGCGCGAGTATTCGGACCAGTTCATACCGAAGTGAAATTCCTGTACGATACCCGTGACTACGCCCATGCTGAAATTAATCAGAAATAACGTGCCGAAGAATTTTACCAGCTGGCGGCAGGGCTCCTTCCAATGGGGGCGCTGGGTACGTACATAGCAGGTTTCCAGCAGAGCCATCCAGATGGTAAGTCCCAGAGTCAGTGGGACAAACAGAAAATGGTAAATGGTGGTAATGGCAAATTGCCATCGTGACAAAAGTAAAGCATCCACATAAATCCCTCCTTTTTCTATAGATAAATCCTTAGGAACTGTTCATAAATAAATTTTAGATTTGACTTGTCTAAATCTCCCTTTACGTCGTTGTCGTCAGTCGCCATAGCCACTGCTATGACTCCTTCCTTCGCCTCGTATATGAAGATTTATCCTGCGTCCCCTCTTAAAATTTATTTATTGCCAATTCCTTAGTGGGAATATTCGTTATATACAGAGAAAATCCCTTTAGCGGGTGAAAAAAGTTATGGCGGGCGGCAGGTATTCGGCAGAAAATCAAGAATATAGCAGATTAGGAAGAAAAAATGTATGGAGGGCATGTATATGAAAGATGTAAAACGGCCAGTTCGTGAGGCTTTGCAGCAGCTGGAGCAGATGAAGATGTTGGAGAGTAGTTACGCAGAGGTCAATAAGTATCAAAGCCTGATTAACCTCTTTGCCAATCTCAGCTACGCCTGTGAGTTGATGGCCGATGACCTTGGCGAGCAGACGGGGAAAAGGACGGATGATGTTCTGGCTGAATACTATGAACGCGCTGGAATCGAGGTAGAGTGAATCGTTTTTACTTGGGAAAAAAATCTTCTTTTAGGTTCATAGGGAGAGGACACATACCGGATAAGATAGTGGCTTGCCGTAATCTTATCCGGTTTTTGGCGTTAGTTTGCGTATGCGCGATTTCTCTTGACTTTAAGTGCGCTCCAAGTGCTAAAATAAATACAGAATAAGAAATTATTGGCAGGAGAAAAGAATGAACAGAAGAACGTTTATCATGGGAGGATTGGGAACTTTGGGGATAGTGGCTGGTGGCGGGGCGCTCTTTACGCAACGGCCGGAGTTTGGCCGACTGCCGCAGGGGGAGCGGCTGGAACGGATGCAGGCATCGCCGCATTATGTAAATGGCAAGTTTCAAAACCTTGTGCCTGTACAGGTCATGAATGAAGCGAATGGCGAAAATCGCTTTGTGGCGATGGCGAAATTCCTGTTTGGTGATAAGTCGCATTTATCCCCGAAGCAGGCGATGCTATCTAAGAAGACGGACTTGCACAGCTTGAATCCGCAGGAAGATATCGTTGTCTGGCTGGGGCATTCCAGCTTCTTTATGCAGCTGGGGGGCTATCGTATATTAATTGACCCAGTGTTCAGTCCCTATGCTTCGCCGCTGTTTTTCATCAACAAGGCTTTTCCGGGCAGCAATGTCTATAGCGCAGAGGATATGCCGGAGATTGATGTATTGGCCATTTCTCATGACCATTGGGACCACTTGGACTATCCTACGATAATGGCGCTAAAGCCGAAGGTGAAACATATTGTCTGTCCGTTAGGTGTGGGCGAATACTTTGAGGGCTGGGGCTTTGATAAAGAACTTTTGCATGAAGAAGATTGGGATACGGAGATTAAACTGGCAGATGATTTGTCTGTGCATATTCTGCCGTCGCAGCATTTTTCCGGACGGTTCCTGACGTCTAATCCGACGCTTTGGTGTGGTTTTGCCTTTGTAACTCCGCAGCGCAAGGTCTATTATACCGGCGATGGCGGTTATGGTGAGCATTTTAAGGCTATCGGCCGCAAATTTGGCGGCTTTGACCTGATGCTCGGCGAAAATGGCCAGTATAACATGGCCTGGCATGCCATTCACATGTTGCCGGAGGAAACAGCACAGGCAGCGGTGGATGTGGGCGCAAAACAATTATTGCCTGCTCATGGCGGCAAGTTTGCCCTGTCCCGGCACCCCTGGCAGGAACCCTATCGGGAACTGACCAAAGCCAGTCGTGGCAAAGGTTATCAGCTGGTGACGCCCGAGATAGGGGAATTGGCGTATATTGACAGCCATAAAAATACGCTGTTTACCCCTTGGTGGGAAAACATGGAATAAATAGACCGTAAAAGGCGTGGATTAAATTTTGATTAAATTTAATCCACGCTTATTTACAGCGGATCTTTTTTACGTTATATTGATTTTGGGATATGGAAAAGATGTAACGATATATGATGGATAGATGATGATAATATCAAGAGTTCAGTGTTTGGCATTCTAAGTTGAGTAAAGCTTTTTTCATCTCCAGCCCAAACGCATAGCCGGTCAGTTCTCCATTGCTGCCGACAACGCGGTGGCAGGGGATGAGGATAGCAAGAGGATTAGCCCCTACGGCCCGGCCTGTTGCCTGAAAGGCGCGCGGTTTATCAATAGCCTGTGCGATGTCCTTGTAGGTAACGGTCTGTCCGTAGGGGATTTTTGCGATTTGCGTCCAAACTGCCTGTTGGAAGCTGGTTCCGTTGAGGGCATAAGGCACGGTAAACACTGTGCGCTTACCGGCAAAGTATTTCTGCAGCTGGCGATAGACTTCCGCGCTAAGGGTCGTAGGCTGATTTGGCTCGTCCTGTTTGGATACAATACTGACAAGGATAACTTTTCCATCAGCAGCGCCGATTTTCAGCAGGCCGAAGGGGCTTTTGTAAAAGGCGTAGGTAGTCATAAAATGGTCCTTTCAATAGAGAATTTAACAAATCAATACAAAAGTATTATAATATAGCAGGGGAAAAAGATAAATATTATGTATGTGGGAGGTTATTAAATGAAAGGGTCTATGCGAAAAATGCTTTGTTTAGGGCTTACGGCGCTGTCCATGGGCGTGATGATGCCGGGGGCAATGGCTGCGGAAAAGGCGGCGATTACCCTGCCGCAAAAGATGGCCAATGGGGAAACGGTTGAAGTCTATTATCGCAAGGGATTGCCGCTTACAGCGGCGCGCGCTCGTGCTGCGGAACTGAAACAGGAAACGATGGTGCTTAAAGCGGGCTCTATTCGTCGTGAAGGTTCCAAGCCGCTTACTTGCGATATTTTGTTTGAAAAAGATGTGCCCGTAACCCTGCGTGACGGCACGGTTATCTATACGGATATTTTTCGTCCGGTAGACGAGGAAAAACATCCGGCAATTATGGCGTGGAGTCCTTATGGCAAGGAAATCGGCGGCCAGTGGCTCGACGATGTGCCGGGAAGGGCGGGCGTTCCACAGGCGGCGACTTCCGGCTTGGAAAAATTTGAAGCACCGGACCCGGCATATTGGGTGGCACAGGGCTATGTCATCATCAATCCCGACAGCCGCGGGGCCTATCATTCGGAGGGGAACTTAAACTACTGGGGCAGTCAGAATTCTAAAGATGGCTATGATACGATTGAGTGGGCGGCTACGCAGCCCTGGTCAAATGGCAAAATCGGCATGTCAGGCAATTCCTGGCTGACGGTTTCGCAATGGTTTATTGCCGGCGAACAGCCGCCGCATTTAGCGGCCATTGCCCCGTGGGAAGGTTTTGTTGACCATTTCCGCGAAACGGCCAATCGTGGGGGAATTCCGAATCCCGTATTCCCCGAGGGGATTTTTGAAACCTTTGCCAGCAAGAATTACATTGAAGACCAGCCGCGCATGGTCGTGACGCATACGCTCTTGGACGCCTACTGGCAGGATAAGATTGCCAAGCTGCAAAACATCCACATTCCGGCCTATGTCGTGGCCAGCTTTACCAATCCAGTGCATACGCATGGCACCTTCGCCGGTTTCCGTCAGATTCCCAGCAAGAATAAATGGCTGCGCGTCCACAACACCAATGAATGGGCCGATTACTACCAGCCCGAACATGTGGAGGACTTGCGCAAGTTCTTTGACCATTACTTAAAGGGCGTGGCCAATGACTGGGAAAAGACGCCGCGCGTGCGCCTGTCGGTTCTCGACCCCGGTCATAAAGACGTAGTGGACAGAGTTGAGCAGGAATTCCCGTTGGCGAGAACGCAGTATAAAAAGCTGTATCTGACCAGTCAAAAGACATTGGCAGGGACAAATGAGGCGCAGGAGCAAATCATCAGCTACGATACGCAGGCAGAACAGCCAGCGGTCAACTTTGTGCTGAACTTTGACCAGGATACGGAGCTTACCGGCTATATGAACCTGCATACCTATGTGGAAGCTGACGGTGCTGATGATATGGAACTGCAGGTCACGGTGCAAAAGCTGGATAAGGACGGCAAGGTGATCACTGACCCCATGACGCATATGCCGGTCTTTTCTGAAGGATATTTGCGCGTATCCCAGCGGGCTTTGGATGAGGAAAAATCCACGCCGGCCGAACCGGTCTTAAAACATACCCATGAGGATTTACTGAAAAAAGGCGAGATTGTGCCCGTGGATATTGGCATCTGGCCGATGGGCATGAAATACCATGCCGGCGAAAAACTGCAGCTTACCATAGCCGCCTACCAGCCGCCTAAGGCTGACAGCGTACCACCATTTGGCATAGCAAAGATTGCTGTTCCCGCCGAGGGATATACCTTTATGCCGGACGAAAAAACAGCCATGAAAACTTTAGGCGGCAACCATACCGAAGTTACCCATCCGGAACGGACTGTCAAGGCGCCGGCGACCCGCAATAAAGGAAAGCACATTATCCATGTTGGAGGCAAATATGACAGCTATTTGTTAGTGCCGGTAGTGCCGGAAAAATAAATAGCTCAAAGTAGATTGCGCATACGAAAAGCCGCAGGCACTCAGACCTGCGGCTTTTATCATATAATTCCTTTACCTGCAAAGCTTCCCCACTCTTGAAGGCATGTGTATGTGTCATCACTTCCCCAAGTGACAAAAGCTATTATACGATTCGATACTAGCGGGGGCAATACCACCTAAGTATGAAATTGATTACATAATACTACTTTGGTGGTAATATCGAGGGAATTTGCTGTGAAATATTAAACATGATATAATTTTATCATAGACAATTTATGTTTTTTAGAGGAGGCCTTTTATGAACTTTTTACGCATAAGTAAGGAAGCACTGTCACTGGCAATGGCTTATGTAGGCGTATTGGTCGGTGCTGCCTAATGTATGGCTGGCGGTAATTAACTATTTTGCCCTCTGTGCGATGAACGGTGTGTCGATGGCGTTTGTGCTGGGCGGTTCGGTGGTGCTGACCGTGGCCTGGTTTGAAGAACGGGAAAACATCGTCCGGGAAAAATTCCTGCGCCGCAAGATGATGCGGCTCCTGTTCCGCAAGTACGATGATGACTATGCGTTTACGGCAAAGCACAAAAAAGATTTCCATAAGCTCGGCGAAATGTCTGTGGCCGATACGAAGGGGGGGGAACAGGATATCAAATCCTATGTAAAAGATGTGGTGGAAAACACCGACGATTTGCAGACATATGCCAAGGAAAATCTGTCGATGGAGGGTTCGCCCTTGAAAAAGAGGAAAAAACCAACAAATAGCTAAGTGATAATGGTGATTATATTTTGGAGGTAGGAAGATGGAAGCAGTAAATGCAAGGGCCGAAAAAGCCGTGGAGTACAAGCACAATCGTTGCAATTGTGCACAGGCGGTATTGCTAGCCTATGAAGATGAACTGGGCAGACCCGCAGAGGATATCCTGGCCATGGGCTCCGGCTTTGGCTCGGGTATGGGCGGCATGGAAGGAACCTGCGGTGCGTTATGCGGGGCGGTCATGGCATTGGGCCTGCTCAATAAATCCGATACGCCCAGCAAGATGATTGCGAAAGATATGTTGCAGGAATTCAAGGAAATGTCCGGTGGGGCGACAATCTGCCGGGAGTTAAAGGGCATAGGCACCGGGAAAATGCTCTGCGCCTGTGATGACTGTGTGCGTCATGGCGTGTTGGTGTTGGAAAGCCGTTTGGCCGGTATCGGCTGCAAATAAATGACCGGAAAATCCACGGGAGTTTCTTCAGGGAACTTCCGTGGATTTTTTATATAGAGGGGATAAAGGATTTTATGTTGATGGGGCGAAATAAAGTCATATACAAGTCACATAGGGAGAATAAAATTGAAGCGAATAAGTGATTTTCTATGTGAAGGGGGCGCCTATGTTTTCAATATTAGTAGCGGAGGATGACCGCAATCTCAACCGCATGATTTGTGCGAAGCTCAAACAGGAGCAGTATCATGTCTTTCCGGCTTTTGATGGGCAGGAGGCGTTGGATATTATGGAGCGGGAGCATATTGACCTCGTCATCAGCGATGTGATGATGCCCCGGATGGATGGGCTGGAACTCACGGCAGCTCTGCGCGGCGCGAAAATGGATTTGCCCATCTTAATCATCACCGCCAAAGGGCAGATGGAGGATATGGAGCGGGGCTTCCGGGCGGGGACGGACGATTATATGGTTAAGCCGATTCAGCTTCGGGAACTCATGCTGCGCGTGGGCGCGTTATTGCGCCGGGCGCAGCTGATGAGTGAAAAGCGGCTGACGATTCGGGGCACGATTCTTGACTATGCATCCCTTACGGTGCAGACGGGAGAGCAGACCGATACTTTGCCGCCCAAGGAGTTTTATCTGCTGTTCAAGCTGCTCAATCAGCCGGGCAAAATTTTTACCCGGCAGGAGCTGTTGGACGAGATTTGGGGCGTGGACAAGGATACGGACAGCCGCAATGTGGATGCCCATATCAAAAAACTGCGTCACCGCTTCGCCGCTAATCCCGACTTTGCCATTGAAACGGTGCGGGGCTTGGGGTATAAGGCGGTATTTAAGGATGAAACGTCATGAAGAAACAGCTTATTTTGCCCCTGCGGCTCTACCACAGCCTGACCACCTTGCTCACATTGGCCTTGTGCTGTGGCGTGTCCAGTTTGTTGGTCTATCTGTTGGACAGTCTGACGGGGCTGCAATTGGAACTGCCGGTAGCACTCATTATCTGCAGTTTGCTCACGATTGTTTCCGGGGCGTTGCTATTGGCTTGGGAAGCTGGTTTTTACATCCGTCCGGCGCAGTCTGTGGCAGAGGCCACGGGGCGTATCGCCAAGGGCGATTTTGCCGTGCGTGTGCCCCAGCCGGAGCATCTAGTCAGTACGGAGGAAGGCGTGAAGCTGATTGAGAATTTCAACCGCATGGCCAAGGAACTGCAAAGCATTGACCATATGCAAAAGGGCTTTACCGGCAGCGTATCCCATGAATTCAAGACGCCGCTTTCTTCCATTGTCGGCTTTTCGGAAATCTTGCTCGAAGGCGGATTAAGTGAGGAAGAACGGCGGGAGTATACGGGGCTTGTCCATGAGGAGGCCCTAAGGCTTTCGCGGCTGGCGGAAAATCTTTTGCGCTTGTCGCGGCTCGATGCGCAGGCCATTGTCATGCGCCATGAGGATATTGCGGTGGATGAGCAGATACGCCAATGTGTGATTCTTTTAGCTGAGCGCTGGGAAACAAAGGATATTTCGTTTTCGTTGGATTTGCCTGCACTGATGATTGAAAGCGACCCGGATATGACCAAGCAGGTATGGCTGAACCTTATCGACAATGCCGTCAAGTATTCGGCAAAGGGCAGCACGATTCAGATTACGGGTGAGTCTGCGCCCGGTTCCATCTGCGTGCATATCAAGGATGAAGGCATCGGCATTCCTGTGGATAAACAGGCGCATATCTTTGAGCGGTTTTATCAATGTGACGAATCCCATCAGGAAAAAGGCCATGGCCTGGGGCTTTCCATCGTCAAGCGGATTTTGGAATTGTTGGGCGGTCAGATTGCTTGCCGAAGCCAGATAGGGAAGGGAACGGAAATGATTGTAGCCCTGCCGCTGGACAGTGGCAAAAGCTGTTTGCTCCCAATATTAGCGAAATAAAATTTTTTACAAAAAGATTGTAAAAAACCGAATAAAAGTCACATAGAGGTCACATTTGGTCTCTATAATCAAAAACGTAGTAGCGATGAGGTTCAGAAAGGAGATAATGATGCCAACGGAAAAGAAACGCATACAAAAGGATATCGTCATCATCGGTGCCGGCATGGCTGGGCTTACCGCCGCCCTTTATGCAGGGCGCATGAATCTGTCGGTACTGGTGTTAGAAAACGCACTGGTAGGCGGTCAGATTGCCAATGCTACCGGGATTGAGAATTATCCGGGGCTGCCCAATGTGGCGGGCAAGGATTTAATCGCAACCGTACAGCAGCAGGCGGAGAACTTTGGCGCTGTGGTTGATGAGTTTGACACGATAGAAAAAGTCAGCTTGCAGGAAGAACAAAAAATCGTGGAAACCGAGTCCTGCATTTACGAAGCCGGCAGCGTCATTATCGCTTCAGGTATGGAACGGCGCAAGCTGCCGCTGTCCGAAGAACGCAAATACGCCGGCAAGGGTGTGCACTATTGTGAGCTTTGTGACGGTCATCTGTATCAGGACAAGGTGATTGCCGTTATGGGCGGCGGCAATGCTGCCGTGGATGCAGCCAACTTCCTGACCAAGTACGCCAAGAAGCTATATCTGCTGCACCGTTCTAAGCTGCGTGCCGATGAATCCGCGCAGGAAAAACTGCGTAGCAATGAAAAAGTAGAAATTCTGCTCGAAACCGATGTGATAGCATTGAAGGGTGAAAAGCGCTTAGAAAGCGTTGAAGTTTTGGACAAAGCGACTGGCGAAAAGAAAGAATTAGCCATAGATGGCATTTTCGTCAATATCGGCGTTACGCCCAATACGGCGCTGTTTCAGGCGGATATTGAGCTGGCCGAAGATGGCCGGATTGCGGCAGGGGAAGATTGCCGCACCAATATTCCGGGCGTTTTTGCCGCCGGTGATGTCCGGCACAAAGAAGTAAGGCAGCTTACAACAGCCGCCGCAGATGGTACGACAGCCGCAATTTTAGCGGAGAAATATTTAGGAACTGTTCATAAATAAATTTTAGTAAATTGCAAGTTCCTTAGCGCAAATCAGAAAGGGGAAATGAAAAATGGTTAAGGTTTATTCAATCAATAATTGTCCGTGGTGTGACAAGGTAAAGAAATACCTGCAGTCGCGTCAGGTGGAATACGTGGAATGCAATATCGAAAATGACGAGGCCGCGCTGGCGGAATGTCAGGCGCTTACTGGTGATGAAGCCGTTCCCGTGATTACTGCGGATGGCAAAGAGTATGTACTGGGCTTTGACAAGGGTAAGATTGATGTCCTGCTGGGGCTTTGATTGAATAATTGCGTTAATGAACTGCCATAAGGCATATAAGAGGAGAATAAAGATGAGTGTTTATGATTTTTCGGCAAAGACGAACAGCGGTGAGGAAAAATCCTTAAAGGATTATGCAGGCAAGGTACTGATTATTGTCAATACCGCCAGCAAGTGCGGCTTCACTCCGCAGTACAAGGTACTGCAGGAACTTTACGATAAGTATCAGGACAAGGGGCTGGAAATCCTGGGCTTTCCCTGCAACCAGTTTGGTGCGCAGGAACCGGGCAGCAATAGCGAAGTACAGCAGTTCTGCCGCCGCAACTACGGCGTAAGCTTCCAGATTTTTGAGAAAGGCGATGTGCGCGGCGAAACCGCTCAGCCGCTCTTCAAGTATCTGACTGCAGAAAAGGGCTTCAAGGGCTTTGACAAGGACCATGAACTGTCGGCTATCCTCATGGATGCACTTAAGAAAAACTATCCGGAATATCTCGAAGATGACGGCATCAAGTGGAATTTCACCAAGTTCCTCATTGACAGGGAAGGCAAGGTGGTAGAGCGTTTTGAACCGACCACGAGCCCGTCTGCAATGACGGCAGCAATCGAAAAGCTGTTATAAAAAATGTGTGTAATGTGTATTATGTGTAGATAAAGGAGAGATTAACATGAGCTTACATGGTATTACGAAGGGAACCCCGTTGGAAAAAATGGCAGAAATGATGGCTTTGGGCGAAGCCAAGGGCACAATGATGTATTATACGCTGGCGCGTCTGGCCAAGGAGCAGGGGCTTGACGATGTGGCTGAACAGTTTATCGAAGCGGCTAATCAGGAAGCTGTCCATGCCGGTTTCTATGCAACGGTAAACGGCATGCTTCCCAAGGATTTCTGGCAGCTCGTGCGCGGTCTGATGAGCGCAGAAACCAGCGGTGAAAAGAAGGTCAAGGCTATGGCCGATAAATTCCGCGAGGCAGGTCTTGCCGAAGCTGCTGATGAAATGGAAATCTTTGCCAAGCAGGAAGGCCATCATGGCGTTGTACTGGCTAAAATTTTGGAAAAATATTGTCCGGGACTGTTGGAAGCTGCCGGCAAAAAAATCTATGTCTGCTCGGTTTGCGGCTATGAGCATGTAGGCGATTTGGATGCGGAACCGGATGATTTTGCCTGCCCGCTCTGCGGCCAGCCGAAGAAAGTGTTCAAACTGAAGGATTGAGGGGACTTTTGACCATGACAGATCAGGAAGTAATCCAGGCGTTTCATATCATGTGGGATAATTTTCCCGAACCGGTGACCATTACCCAGCGGAGCCGGGAGATTATCGCTGTGAATAAAAAAGCGGCAGAATTGGGATTGACTGCGGGGATTAAGTGTTCCTCAATTGGGCGACCCGAAGACCATAAAGGCTGCCTGTGCAACAAGGCCATTGATGAAAACAAGTCCGTACATGTGGCTTATGAAGGCCCGCAGGGCAAAGCCTACGGTTTTTGGACACCGATTACGGAACGTCCGGAATGGATTCTCCATTTCAGCGTAGGCCGGGTGGCAGAATATCAGGAAATTAAACGCTGAAAAATAGCCTGACAGGGCGTATGGCTTTGTCAGGCTATTTTTGCAGAGCAGGTAATCCTTGCCTGGTGTCGAAGATTACTTTAGGGAAACACTGATTAATTCAGTATCATTGCGCTGATTTTGTTCCACTCTGCTGATAATGTGGTAAAATAATCGAAGAAAGTATCAATCCTGCGAGGAGGAAGCACCATGAATCAGCAAACCAGTTTTACAGATTACGAATATGACAATCGCAGCCGTCGGACTCGGCGCGAACAATTCCTCGCATTGATGGACGAGATGATTCCCTGGCAGGACTGGGTCGACATGATAGAGCCTTATTATCCGAAAGGGACGCACGGACGCAGGCCGATTGGCGCAGAAACCATGCTCCGTATGTATCTGATGCAAAACTGGTTCGGCTTGTCTGACGAGGGTATGGAAGATGCTGTGTACGATAGCTACGCGATGAAGAATTTTCTGGGCATAGATTTCACGCACGAGCAGGTTCCCGATGCTACCACGCTGCTCAAGTTCCGTCATCTCCCTTGAGAAGTATAACCTTGCCGAAAAGCTGTTTGCGGATATCAGGGAGCGGCTGGATCATTCCGGGCTGATCATGCATGGCGGAACGATTGTGGACGCTACCATTGTGCGGGCTCCCAGCTCGACCAAGAACAAAGACAAGACCCGCGATCCGGAAATGCATCAGACCAAGAAGGGCAACCAATGGTATTTCGGGATGAAGATCCATTCCGGAGTGGACGCCGGCACAGGCTATGTCCATACCATAACGGCCACAGCAGCCAACACGCATGACATCGTCGAGACGCACCGTCTGACGCGTGATAGGGAGGTTAAAGGGAACGACTATGAATAATTTGTTTAATTTTGATGATATTGAGATAACCCCTGATATTTTGGAACGCGCCAATCCTGTTTTCAACACCGCGAAAATGACGCTTTATCAGTTGGCGGCATCCGGCGACGAAGATTCTATCCGCGTTGCGCGTGAACTCGGGTTTACAAAGGATACGCAAAACAGCGTGACAACATCTTCCGATTCGGAAAAACTCTTGTTGGAAAGCCTGCTGATGGATATGAGGTATCATACTATGGAGCAGATGGCTATGAAAGAGGGAGATTTTACCGAAGTAGACCTTCCCTGCGGCTATCTGCCGAAGGCTTTGAGATTCGTAAACGCGGGACATAGATTTGTCGGACTGGATTTACCCGCGACCATTGCCGAGGCAAAACCTGCCATAAACGCCCTTTTGAATGAAAAACAGCGTAAAATGGTAAAGTTTGCGGGGGTAGACGCAACAAACTTTAATTCGTTGCAATCGGCTTTATCCGACGTCAAAGGGAAAGTCGTAATTACCACGGAAGGTTTGATGGAATATTTAAGCGACTCGGAAATAGGAGCGGTTTGCGACAATATAAGGAGGATTTTGGAGGAGCGCGGCGGTTGTTGGCTCACCATAGACCCGGAATGGCTTATGTCGTACGTTCTCGTCATACGGGCAATTTTGGGAGAAAAAGCTGACGAAGTTTTATTGTCAATGCAAAAAAGAGTTGAAGATAAATCCGACGTGGACGTAAACGGCAGCGCCTTGGTGGTTTTTCCGAAGGAAGATATATCAAAGGATATAAAAGATGCTATGGCTTTTTTGGCAAAACACGGATTAAAAGCCGAAAGAATGATTGTAGCCGATTATATGCCTGAACTTAAGACGTTTGACAAGCTGACCGAAGAGCAAACGGCCGCCGTTAAAGAGGTTATGAAAAATAACGCTTATTGGAAGATAACCGCCGTCAAAGATTTTGGTTCTAAGACGGGCAAAACCGCCTGCGATAAAAATTTTGACGTTAAGGCGTATGCAAAAGGCAAAAAACTTTTCATATCTTTGACGGGCAGGGTAGACACCTTGACTGCGCCGGAGATTTTGTCTTTTTACGAAAAAATTTCCGGCGAACGACCAATAAAATCGGTGCGCGTCGATTGCGCCGAACTTACCTATATATCTCGCGCGGGAATACGCGTGTTCCACATAATAAAGGAACACTCCGAATTGACTTTTGAAAACGTAACGCCTGAAGTTGCGGAAATTTTAAAGAGCGAAGGAGTCGCGCTTGTCTGATTAAAACCCTTTGTCGTTTGAAATTTGTCGCTACTCCTCCCACCGCAAGCGATCCCCCCTCCTCAAAGAGGAGGGATGCCGCGAAGCGGCAGGGAGGAGTTTACACATTCTTGATTTTTATGAAACGACCGTGGACTTGGCGTTAATTCCAAGACCCTATTCTTATGCTAAATTGCTTTCTTTTATATTCCCTGCTTACACGCCTCCTTCTCGTAAAACCATATATTTTGAACGATATATTATCTCTATGAAACGGGTATTCATAATTTTGTACCGATTTCAAAACAGTAGCAAAGTCGGTGAATACCGTTCCAAATTGGGCGATTTTGTTAAGGAAACACTGATTAATTCAGCATCGTTGCATTGATTTTGATCGATTCCACTTGATAATGTGGTAAAATAATCGAAGAAACTATTAATTCTGCTAAGAGGAACCACCATGGATCGGCAAACCAGTTTTACAGATTACGAATATGACAATCGCAGCCGTCGGACTCGGCGCGAACAATTCCTCACGTCGATGGACGAGATGATTCCCTGGCAGGACTGGGTTGACATGATAGAGCCTTATTATCCGAAAGGGACGCACGGACGCAAGCCGATTGGCGCAGAAACCATGCTCCGTATGTACCTGATGCAAAACTGGTTCGGCTTGTCTGACGAAGGCATGGAAGATGCTGTTTACGACAGCTATGCGATGAAAAATTTTCTGGGCATAGATTTCACGCACGAGCAGGTTTCCGACGCTACCACATTGCTCAAGTTCCGTCATCTCCTTGAGAGGCACAACATTGCTGAAAAGCTGTTTGCGGATATCAGGGAGCGCTTGGATCATTCCGGATTGATCATGCATGGCGGGACGATTGTGGATGCCACCATTGTGCGGGCTCCCAGCTCGACCAAAAACAAAGACAAGGCTCGCGATCCGGAAATGCATCAGACCAAGAAGGGCAACCAATGGCATTTCGGGATGAAGATCCATTCCGGAGTGGACGCCGGCACAGGCTACGTCCATACCATAACGGCCACAGCAGCCAACACGCATGACATCGTCGAGACGCATCATCTGGTGCGTGAAGATGACCACACAGTATATGCGTATTCCGGGTATCTTGGAATCGAAAAGCGTGATGAAATCAAACATGACGAGCATCTCTCGCAAGTGGAATACCACATTGCCGCGCGCCCCTTTGCGGGAAATTCCCGCAAATTTGGAGCGTCGGAGGCAAATACAGGCTCATTTTGAGCATGAAAATGAACTATTCGTGCACAAATTCATGAAATATGTGAACAAGTCACTCACGCTGCTTTTGGGAGGATTTAATCAGTGCTTCCTTAGGTATTTGTGTATTGGTTGATGGGAGGATTTAACGATGAAGAAAGTAATTGCCATCAATGGCAGCCCGCGGCGCAACGGCAACACGGCAGAACTTTTGCAGCAGGCCTTGAAGGGCGCGCAGGAGGCCGGTGCGGAAACGGAACTCATAAATCTTTACAGCCTGAACTTCAAGGGCTGTATCAGCTGTTTTTACTGCAAACGCAAGGATAAGGAACATGGCATCTGCGCGATGAAGGATGATTTGACGCCGGTTATCGAGCGCATTAAGGAAGCCGATGCCTTGATTATGGGCGTACCGGTCTACTTTATGAACCTTTCGTCCGGCATGAGCGCCTTTATCGAACGGCTGCTGTTTTCCAACTACATTTACAGCAACGAAATTCCGACGGTCTTTCCCAAGTCTCTGCCCAATGCCTTTATCTACACCATGAATATGACGGAGGAGCAGGTCAAGCAGTTTGGCATGCGGGAGAAATTTGCCGTCCATGAAGGCTTTGCCAGCAAAATCCTGCGGGCGGAAACCAAGACGCTTTATGCGTACAATACGACACAGTTTTCTGATTATGCTAAATATGAGTCTTCGATATTCGACCCGCAGGCCAAAGCGGCCTATCGTGAGGAGATGTTCCCCAAGCAATGTGCAGCGGCTTATGAATTGGGGAAAAGTTTGCTGGGTAGCTGATAAGAATAAAAACGTCAAATCCCGACTGTTGACAAGGCAGTCGGGATTTGACTTAGGCACTGACGTGGTTTACTTCGCTTCGGGGGCAAGTTTTAAGATAAAAGTTACGGGGAGTTCAGCTTCGGCATTGAGCCATTTTTGCAGGCGGGCTTGTTCGCTTTCGTCAAGGGGGGATTTGCAAGTGATGATGGCCAAAAAGCCGGTATAGACAATTTGGCTGTCCTTATTTTCTGTGGCGATGGCAGCGCCTTCAATGCCAGCGAAAGAGGGGAAAAGAATGGGGGCTTTTTCCCGGATGCTGGTCAGCAGTTTTTGATCGGCCTCGAATCGTTGATAGGTGGGGCTGTAACGCATGCTCAGTTCCTTGTACTTGCGTAAATCTTCCTGAGCTTTTGTAAGGCTGGCGCCACCGGCCGCATTCCACTGGGTCTTGATAAGGTTTTGCACATCTTCAGTACGAACAGTGCCGGATAAATCATTTTGGATGATTTGCAGGCTCCAATCGGTAAAATGGGAATAAGTATGCAGCTTTTTTTCCAGCTCGGTTTGTTCCTCGGCAGTAATGGTACGGCCGATAATGGTCAGAGCCAGTTCTTTTTCCGCAGGAGTCAGATGGAAGGCCACGACTTGTGGATTGCCCTGCTGGAAATTGCTTTCGATATATGATTTGACCTGAGCCTGTTCCAGATTGTTGCGGATACTCTGATAGGCCATGTACATACTGGGCAGGATGATGAGAATGCCCAACAGGGAGAGAAACCAGCGCTGGCGGCGGAAAACCTGCTCGGAGACATAGGTCTTGGCAGGAATGTGGATGAATTTCAACACGATAAAGGTGGTCAGACAGATGAAAAAGCTGTTGATAAAGAAAAGATAGAGCGCGCCAAAGAAGAACTTTGGCGAATAGGTGGCAAGGCCATAACCTGCTGTGCACAATGGTGGCATCAGGGCGGTGGCGATGGCTACACCGGGAATCACATTGCTCTTTTCAATGCGGGTGCTGCCGATAATGCCGGCCAGACCGCCAAAGATGGCGATAAGAACGTCCCAAATGGTCGGTTCCGTGCGGGCCAAAAGCTCCGTGGAGGCAGTGTCAATAGGGGAGAGTGCAAAATATAGCGCTGAAGTCAAAACAGACAGGCTGACTTGAAACACGAGCTTCAGGAAAGATTCCCGGACATAGGCGCTGTCATAGGTAGCCATGCCATAGCCTATGGACATGATTACGCCCATCAAGGGGGAAATCAGCATCGCACCGATGATGACGGCTGTGCTGTTCATATTCAGGCCAATCGAGGCAATGAAGATGGCAAGAATCAGGATGCACATATTCGTTCCTTTGAGGGTGCCGCCGCTATAGATGCGCTCGGCAATTTCTTCCAACGGAGCGCGGTCCTTTTCCAAATCAAAGATATTGGCTGCGATGGTTTTGAGGGTGTTCATAGGCAATCCTCCTTAGGTAAAATTTTGAACTATTCGTTTCCGCATAATTTCGCGATGGCAGAGAAATTTCCTGCTATTAAAGAGGGAATCCCTTTAAGTGAGCGTTTTTTAGAGCTTGCTTAAGGGGATTTTTGTTTATGAACAAGCGTCCGTTGATTATCTATCGCCGCTTTCAGCAGCTGCTTCAGGATGTCTTTGCACAAAAACAGGCAGCGCCGGAGATATACTGCCGCAATGATGATGCCCGTACGACCATTCTTTGGGCTAATGCCGGTCTGGGGATTGGCATCGCGCCGCTTTCAGCCGTGGAATTGGCTGCCCATGATCAGCTGCATATCAAGATTATTGATGAACCGGCATTGGAAACGCAAATTGCAGCTGTTTGGCGGCAGCATACGAGCCTGTCCAGAATCGGCCGGGAATTTTTAACGGCTCTTTGCGGGCTGAATGTTGCAAGCGATATGGATACGAGTCAGGAGGGAAAATAAATGTCCAATGAAGAACTGAAAAACGTGGTGGCAGCCTGTCCAAATTTTTATGGGAAACTCTTTCAATCGACTTTTCTCATCAGTGCCTTTACCGTAGGTGGCGGCTTTGTGATTATTCCGTTGCTGCGGGCTAAGTATGTAGATGAATATGGCTGGCTGAGCGATAAGGAAACACTGAATCTGGTATCCATCGCCCAGTCCATGCCCGGTGTGGTGGCGGTCAATGCGTCCATTATCTTGGGCTACCGCATGGCGGGTATTCCTGGGGCGTTGACGGCTTTGGCTGCAACTATCCTGCCGGGCTCATTGGCAGCTGTGCGCAGGAAAGTCGGTGTGATCAAACTTTTGGCTGGTACGGGCGTGGCTGGATTGGTACTGGGGATAATTCAGCGTACGCTGTAAGGTTTTTTACTGAAGATGTCAAGCAACGCTGCTGCAATATAGACATTGCAGATTAGTTCACCTTCTCTTGTTTTTCCTTGAAGGTGAAACATCGCCTAGCAAAGTTTTGGAAGCACAGTTTAGTCGTGTAAAGAAGTACAATGGCGAATACAACGTATCGCGTCGAGACTTGGTAAATGAACAGGACATCTTCAATGCTGGCAAGGTCAATGCGATCACCTTCGACATCTTTGACGAGGTCAGAAAGCTGGCAAAACGGGATGGGACAGGGATTTGAAAAAAATTTTCGTGACTTGCAGGAATCATCAAGGTGATGTGGAAAGTTTTATATGCAGAATTTTTTAGAGAAATATCGGAAGATTTCAAAAATTTAGAGAAAGGAATTTGACAACCATGAAGAGCAGCGTTACGCTTTGCCCAGCACAGGTTTACTGCGCGCTTTTTTCCTGTAACAAAGCTGCATATAACATTCACGATGGATAACCGTCGGATTTGATGGGGGGACTATGCACTGTCAGGTTCGACGGTTTTTGGTTATGACGGGTTACAAGTGGAGGAGGGACGAATGTGAAACACAAGAATTTTTCAGGTGTGTGGAAGAAAAGGAGGCTGATGGCATCCTTATTGCCTTTTTCCGTGTTGCTGGCTATGCCTGCGATGATTCTTCCTCAGGAGGGGCAGAACTATGTTCTTGCTGCAGCAGCGCAGGAACAAGCAGGGGATATTCAGAAAACGAAAAAGGCAGAAGCAGCGGAAGAGCAGATGAAAGCCCTGAATGAAGCGAGGGAACAGCTTCGAGCGCAATACGGCGAGAATAAAAAGATTAGCGACGGCAACTATGATCATTCTCTTGCCGTCAAATGCGTCAATGGTACTTTCGTCGGCAAGAAAACAGAAAATATCATTGCCTATCGGGGCATTCCCTTTGTAGGAAAGCCGCCGGTTGGGGAACTTCGCTGGAAAGCACCCGTGGAAGTCCGGCCCGATGACGGCGTGTACGAGGCTTATTACAATGCAAAAAGCGCCTACGGAAATGAGCAACTGGAAACCGGCTCCTTGTTCTATCAGGATGAAGACTGCCTGTATCTGAATGTGTGGAAATCGGATGATGGGGCGGCAAAGAAAAAGCCGGTCATGGTATGGATTCACGGCGGCGCTTTTGAAGCCGGCGGTACGGTGGATCCCATGTTCGATTGCCACAATTTCGTCAAAGAGAATTCGGATGTCATCGTTGTTACTATCGCATACAGGCTCGGCCCCTTCGGTTTCCTGCATCTGTCCCATTTGCCCGACGGCAAGGACTGCCCGGATGCCCAGAACCTGGGGCTGCTGGATCAGCTGATGGCTTTGAAGTGGATCCATGAGAACATTGCCGGCTTTGGTGGCGACCCTGACAATGTGACCATCTGGGGCGAATCCGCCGGCGCCGGAAGCTGCACCATGCTTCCGCTCATCGATGGCTCCCATGCGTATTTCAAGCGGGTCATTGCCCAGAGCGGCTCCCCCAACCAAACGAAATCTGCAGAGGAAGGCATTGCCTGCACCAATATACTCATGGATGTACTTGGCTGCAAGACGGTTGCCGAGTTGCAGAAGGTCGATGCCCAAAAGATTATGGACGCATCCGCTGTGCTTTCCCTGTGTCAATTCCCGGAAAGGGACGGACACTATCTGCCATTGGATCCCTATGAGGCTTATGCCGGGGGCGCCGCGAAGAATATCGCCATCCTTCAGGGCTGTAACAAGGATGAATTCGACTTTTTTGTGGCCGGCTTTGGTCTGGAAGGATTCCGGGAGTGGGGCACCGAACGTAAGTCGAAGTGGCTGGCAGGAGTGCCGGAAAAAGATAAAAATCTGGTAGACAGTTTCCTGAGAGAAGTGAAGGCGAACGAAAGCTACGAAAAGGACAGCCGTCTCTTCAGCCATATCTGGTTTATTGACCCCATATTCAAATTGTCGGAGTGCCAGACCAAGGGCGGCGGCAAATCCTACACCTACTATTTCACTCCCGAATCCTCTGTGCCCCTTGTAAAAAGCGGACATTCCATCGAGCTGGCGGGGATTTTCAACCATCCGGAGATGACCTTCGACACGGGAAGGGTATTTGACGAAACCTTCTCCAAGACCATGCGCAAGATGTGGGTTCAGTTCGCCAAGACCGGCAATCCCTCCCTCAGCGCGGAAATTTCCCCGGATGGCAAGGCCAAGGTGTGGCCTCTCTATGACATGAAGGATAAGAGAGTGATGGTTTTCGACGAGTTCAATATTCATCCGGAAAAGGAGGACCAGCGAAAGATTGTGGACTGGGATAGGACGTATCTTTTAACTAAGTACTACATGCTTTTGCCGGCTACCTTGGACAGGTGATTCTTGGGAAAAATTGTTAATCTGCATCAGAAAGGAGCTCAACCATGTCAGAAAATGAAAAGAACAAGAAGGGCAGTCTGGACTTTAGCCGCCGTGATTTCCTGCGGCTGGCCGGCACGGGAGTGATGGCAGCTGCAGTGGCAGCGCTGCCGGTAGGGACGGCCATGGCAGCCGAGGCAAAGCCGGACCACGGTTCCCGTGCCAAGAATAAATCCAGGGCAATCAGCAAGCAAAAAGGCGGCAAGGCAGATCTCTTGATTCTGGGCAACGTCATCACCATGGACGAGTATAAGCCCTTTGCAGAGGCGGTGGCCGTCAAGGGCGATACGATTCTGTACGTGGGGGAGGCCGATGTTGCCAGAAAACTTTGCGACAGTCACACGCAAATCAAGGATTTTGGCAAAAATTCCGTTTACCCTGGCTTTTTGGAGGCCCATTGCCATCCGGGAGCTGCCGGATATACCATGACCGGCAAGGTGAAGGTGGATACCTTTGCCGGTGTGGAAAGCTGGCTCAAAGATATAAAGAAATACATTGAAGAGCACCCCGAAAAGACCTCCATCGGCGGGGAGGGGTTTTCCACCAGCGGCGAACTTCCGACTGCCGCCATGCTGGACGCGATATGCCCCGACAAAGTCGTTGTTGTAGAAAGCTACGACAAGCACTCCATGTGGCTGAATACGAAGGCTATGCAGGAATTTGGGATCAATCGGGACGCTGTGGCCAAATGGGGAACGGACTGCGTGCATGTGGATGCAAGCGGAAACCCCACCGGGATTATCTCGGAAGCCCCCACCTTCCATGTGCGCGCCCAAATCAATATTCCTCTTGACGAAATGAAGAAAGCGCTGCTGGCGTGGCAGGAGTACGCTCTTTCTAATGGATATACCGGCACGTACAATGCGGGCGTGGATCTTTTGTCCAAGTCGGAGCCTTTGGCATATTATGCTCTGGAAGAGGAGGGCAAACTCAAGCATTATAACTATTCCGGCTGCTATGTCAACGACAATACGGATACGCCGGAAGCGGATATGGCTCGGATTGCAGAGGAAGCGGAGAAACATAACAGCAAGCACTATCACATCCTCGGCGCAAAAGTTTTCTGCGATGGTGTCGTGGAGGCTCATACAGCGTGGCTCATCGATGATTATGCAGACCAGCCCGGCTACAAGGGTGTGACCCGGTTTGCCGATCATAAAAAAATGGTGCGGCTCACCAAGGCTGCCGCCAATCACAATTTGAACGTCCATGTCCACTCCATCGGCGATGCTTCCACAAGAGCGTGGCTTAATGCCTTTGCGGAGGCGGAAGAAGAGACGGGCTATTTTGACATGCGCAACGCTCTGGCCCATCTGCATATCGTGCACAAGGACGACTACAAGCGGATTGCGGACTACAATGTCATGTCGGTGGTGGGCATGATGTGGATCGAGGGGGACGATGTGGTCTTTAAGCAGGAAATCGATTATGTGGGCAAAGAAAGAGCTTATAACGATTATCCCATCAAATCTCTGATTGAATGCGGCGCCGTGGTTGGTTCTCATTCGGATTATCCGGTTTCGCCCTACTTCAGCGCGGCTCATACCGTATGCTATGGCGCCCTCGGCTACCTGCCCTCCAATGGCAAGAAACGGCTGCGGCATCAGGCTGAACTCATTAGCAGAAAAGACACCCTCAAAGCGCTGACCGTCAATGTGGCGTATATGTGGCACGAGGAAAATCGTATGGGAACGCTAGCCACAGGGAAATTAGCCAATTTGACCGTATTTGACCGCGACTTCCTGAAGGACGATTTCAAGGACATAGAGCAGGCTAAGTGTTTGGCTACCTTCGTCGATGGGGAAATGGTGTATAAGGCATAAGATAGCCAATAATATGTATAGTACTCAACTTTCCCAGCATAAATTTTGGAACAATACCTTGATATACCTGCTCTGACTGGCAATCCAATTGACCACTTTACTTTTTATGATTTCTGTATCCTCAGTTCCGTAGCCGTTGATGGTTTCTAGGAAGAGATTCCCTGACGGCGCAGCCATTCAAGAAATGTATAGCGTGCAAAAACAATTGCCGTATGTGCTACGGCAGAGTCATAGATGAAAGCAAAACAAAAGAAACAGGAATGAAGCTGAAGCCGTCCGACCAGCCCAGTGCCAAGGGGTTGAAGCCACGAACAAATTCATGAAACACGTGGTTATACACCTTTGCGAGGAGTTCCACGGCTTTGCTGCGGTTGCGCCGCAACACCGAATCGTCGAGGACAAGCACAGTGACCCTGCTCTTGCAGGTAAGCTTCCGCAAGACAGTCGTTATGTTTTGACTCCAAGGAACGGAACAGATTCTTCCCGTGGAAAACCAGCATAACAAGGCGCTGAAACATTTCAAAGGCAGAAAGGCCGCAGCCCTTGCGTATATTGGCTTTGTAAAGAAGTTTAGCAATTTGCAGCTCCTTTAGGACAGAGAAAATCTGATTTTGGGACTGTTCAAAAGAATAATTTTGGTATAACATGTAGTCAGCACCTTTCTGGTATTTGGTTTTGTAGCTGATTCCATTATACCAAGAACAGGTGCTATTTTGTTGTCAAGAAAGGCTTTATATCCTACGCGATGCCAGTATTTTCTAGGGATTGGCGTTATTTTCGTGGTGGGAAAGTTGAGATATTAAGAAACTAGGTTAATGGAATTTTTGCAAAGCGGTATGATTGTGCTGGTTGAAATCGGGGGGAAAAAATGCTGGACAGGAACTTTTTTATCAAACTGCAACAACTCCCTGCAGGGGCGGAAAACAAGGTGCTGACCGTATTGGAGGGACAATATAAAGGGGCTAAAGCCCTGCTGTCTGCTGGCGAGGTCGTTTGGCAGCGCGGTAAAGACTTCCTGCGGCAGAATATGGAGCAGGCCGGCTTGTTTACTGACTACATTTACGGTGAGCGTGAACTGGTCATTTGCGGTGCAGGCACGGTCGCCTTGGCACTGATTTCCCTTGCTGAAAGGCTGGAGTTTAACATAACTGTGCTTGAAGACCGCCGGGAATTTGCTGCCGCTGCCCGTGACGCAGGCGCTGACAAGGTTATCTGTGCAGGCTTTGCCGAGGCGCTTAAACAGGTTGTCGGTGACGATAATACGTATTTTGTGGTGATGACCAGAGAACATCAGTACGATGCTGTCTGCTTGCAGGCCATCATGCAAAAGGAATCGGCCTATGTGGGCGTAATGGGCAGTCGTCGCAGAACGGAGCTTTTGCGGCAAAAACTTTTAGAGCAGGGGATTTCACAGGCGGTGGTGAACAGGCTGCATGCGCCGATTGGCCTTGCCATCGGTGCCGAAACGGAGATGGAAATAGCCGTTTCGGTTATGGCTGAGATAATAAAGGTCAGCAGGCATAAGAACACCTTTCCGGCTAAGTTATGTGCAGCGGCGCTAAAGGCCGAGCAGCCTTTTGTGCTGGCGACCATCATTTCCCGTCAGGGGTCGGCACCACGGGATATCGGGACGAAAATGCTGATTTTTGCCGATACGATTGTGGCAAGTATCGGCGGCGGTACATTGGAAGCACGGATTATAAAACGAGGCCGCAAAATGCTGGCTGACAAGGAAGCCAAAGATGTATGGGAAAAGGTGGATTTGACCGGGGCGCATCAGGAGGCAGGATATATGCTGTGCGGCGGCATTGTCGATGTATTGCTGGAATATGTTGACCCGGAAGGGAAAAACGAGGGGGAGATGGCGTGAAACGTATCAGCAAAGCTGTGGAGAAAAAATTCCCCATGGACGGATTGTGAAAATTGAGCTGCCGCCTTTACCGGAGGGCTATATAGATGAAATTCATAAGCTTTCTGCCGAATATGGGAAATGGCTTAGATGTACTACGTTAGAAAAGGAAGATAAATGACTATGGAACAGGCATCTTTATTTGCTAAGTCTGTGCCATCCGTCCTTTGAAGTCAACGGCGCCTTGCTTTCACGCTGCAAGGTCTTTGTTCTGAAGGCGCTGAGTGTGGAGGATATCACTGCCCTTCTGCGGCGCGCCATAACCGATGAGCGCGGCTTTGGCGGACAAAAGATAATCATAGAAGACAGCCTGCTGCAAAAGTTGGCTGCCTTTGCCAAC
>DFHU01000022.1:88945-113789 GCA_002373045.1 Pseudoselenomonas ruminantium
GAACGGCAGGCAGAGCCGGTTCCCCTGCATTTACGCAATGCTGTGACCAAGCTGATGAAAGACTTGGATTATGGCAAGGATTACCAATATGCGCATGATACGCAGGAAAAAATCACCGCTATGGAATGCCTGCCGGAGTCCCTGCAGGGCAGAAGCTATTACCATCCCACGCAGGAAGGACTGGAAGGACGTTTTGCCAAGCGCCGGCAGGAGATAAAAGCATGGAAGCGGCAACAGAAAAAGTAAATAAAAAAGCAGTCTCGCTGAAAAAACATCGGGGCTGTTTTTTAGGCATTTTTCTTGACTATCAATATTATGTATTTTATTACATGATATTGACAAACGCTTCCAAAGCGTGTATGCTAAATTATGTCAATGGTATGTAAATAAATACATAATTAGGAGGAAAGAAAAGATGAAATTTAAGGAACTGGATGATTTTTTAGGCACGCATTTTATTTATACGTACGATAATGGCTGGGAATATGAGTGGTATGCCAAGAACGACCACACGGTGGATTACCGCATTCATGGCGGTATGGTCGCTGGTCGTTGGGTGAAGGACCAGGAAGCCAATATCGTGAAGCTTACGGATGGTGTGTTCAAGGTAACCTGGACGGAACCGACGGGCACGGATGTGGCATTGGATTTTATGCCCAATGAAAACATCATGCATGGTGTGATTTTCTTCCCGAAATGGGTACAGGATCATCCGTCCATCACGGTCTGCTTCCAGAATGAGCATATTGACCTGATGGAAGAATCCCGCGAAAAATACGAAACCTATCCGAAATATCTGGTGCCGGAATTTGCCAAGATTACCTATATGGGCAAGGCTGGTCAGAATAACGAAGATGTTATTGCTGAAGCTCCTTATGTAGGCATGACGGATGAAATTCGTGCTGGCAAATACTTTGATGCAAATTATAAGCGTTTGAAAAAATAAAAGCAGGAGGTCGTAGCGATGAAAGCAGGTAAATTGCGGAAACTCTCTCTAGCGGCGTTATTGTCATTGGCTTTAGCGGTGCCCATGACTGGTGGCAGCTGTGCAGCCGCTGAAAATCTGGTCAATATGCAGCCTACCTACCGGGATGTTGTAGTGGCCAATGTGCAAAATGACAATGGTGCGCCGCGCCAGCTGCGCATGAATGTATTTGTGCCGCCGAAAGCGAAAGCCGAAAAAGTTCCTGTACTGGTGTTCGTGCATGGCGGCGGCTGGGCACGAGGCTCCTATGAGGGGGACGATGCTAAGCAAAGTACATCCAGTACGGTGAACAATGGTAACAATGCCTTGATGGACAAGGACAATAAATCATCGTATAAGATTTTCAAGGATGTATTAAATCATGGGATTGCCTTTGTGTCCGTGGATTACCGGCTGAACAGCGAAGCGGCCTTCCCTGCGCAGATTTATGATGTAAAGGCGGCCGTGCGTTTTGTACGCGCTCATGCCGATGAATATGGGCTGGATGCTGAGCGGATTGCCATAGCGGGCACATCTGCCGGAGCGCACTTGGCTGCAGAACTTGCTGTGACCAGCGACAATAAGGCACTCGAAGGCGATGAAGGCGGCAACCTTGGCTATAGCAGCAATGTAAAAGCCTGTGTCGATTATTATGGCCCCACTAACCTGCTGACCATGGCACCGGAAATGAGCACTAAGCTGCAAGACCCTGCGCAGGCGGCAGAAACGCATGATTCTGTTCGCGCCAATGAGTCTATTCTCTTAGGCTTCGTGGGCGAAGGTCAAGGTGTAGGAACTCTGCGCAAGGTAGCGGAAGCACAGGATAAGACTTCGCCGTATTGGAAAATGGTGGAACTGGCTAAATTGGCCAGCCCCGTTTATCAGGTGACGAAAGATGCGCCGCCCTTCTTCATTGCACATGGCGGCCATGATTCGCTCGTGCCCATCCAGCAGAGCATCAGCCTGCAAAAGGCCTTGACCGATGCTGGTGTGGAAAATATCTTTATGTGTAACTCAGAAGCCGAACATGGCTATGTGGGCGAAGATACCAACAAGGCCATGATGCGCTGGCTGTGCCGTCAGCTGGGCGTAAAATATTAAAAGGGAAAACTGTGATAAGGCATGTGGAGGATACAGAGCATACCTTGTCACAGTTTTTTTATAGGATACCTATATAAAAAAATATATACATTGACTTTACGAAAAAATCCGCTTTATGGATACGCGCGGGATTTTCCAGTTAAAGGGTAGTATTGACCAGGTGGCCGAACGGTTGGGCGTAAATCGCGTAACCGTGTACAGTTATCTGGATGAAGTTAGGGGCAAGCGCTAAAGCCCCATCTTTTTGGGATATCGTCAATGAAGCCTATGCCAGCTTTTTTGGCGGACATAAACCGGCGCGGGTCATTGTACCAGCGGGCAAATTGCATCATGGGGCTTTGGTGGAAATTGAAGCCATAGCAGAATGCAGAGGGTTGAATGTAGATTGAGCAGGATTAAATCTTTTGGGCAAGAATATAAATAGTGGATAATGTCTGTGAAATTTTTGTGCCGGAAGGAACATCGGATAAGAAAATCCGCATGATTGAAGCCCATGGCGCCAAAGTGGTGATTGTGCCGGGCAATCGTGACCATTGTGCCGCGCCGGCTTAAAATCAGACCATGCGTAAGGATGAGGTGTGAAAGATGACGGAAACGAAAACCAGAAGATTGTACGATGAGCAGGTTATGCTGCGCAGCTGCAAGACCGTTGTTACGGCCTGTGTGGAACGCAAAAAAGGGTTTGGTGTGGAACTTGAAGAAACCGTATTTTACCCTGAGGGCGGCGGTCAGTTAAGCGATACGGGTAAATTGATTTTGGCCGATAAGACCGTAAGCGTTACCCATGTGCGGGAAAAGGACGGGCATATCTATCATGAAACGGCAGAACCCATAGCCGTGGGAACGGAAGTTACCGCCGAAATCGACTGGCAGATGCGCTTTGACCATATGCAGCAGCACTGCGGGGAGCATCTCTTATCCTATGGTTTCTGGAAACTTTGTCAGGCCGATAATGTGGGCTTTCATATGACGGAGGAAATGGTGACGATTGACCTGAACCGTGAGGTCAGCCCCGCCGAGGTTCAGCAGGTGGAAACATTGGCGAATGCACAGATTCAGGAAAACTTGCCGATAAAAACGACCTGGATGGATGCCGAGCAGGCCGCTGCCTGTGCAACCCGTAAATTCAATGACAAGCTGACCGGCCCTGTGCGGGTGGTCAGCATTGAAGGCAGTGATGCCTGCACCTGCTGTGGCACGCACCCGCCCATGACGGGCATGGTGGGACTGGTTAAAATCTTCAAGGCAGAAAAGCATAAGGAAGGCACGCGGATTTATTTCCTCTGTGGCAGGCGGGCAATGGAAAAAATCCAAACGTGTTGGCAGGAGCTAACTGGTGCTGTACAGCTGCTTTCGCTCAAAGATGAAGAAATTAAATCCGGCGTAGAACGTCTGCAGGCGGAAAACAAGGAACTGCGGGATAAGCTGACTTTAGCTGAAGAACGCTGGATAAACGAAATAGCCCCGCAGCTTCTGGCCAAGGCGGAGCTTAAAGAGGATATTAAACTTGTTGAGGTCCATTTTGAGGATATTTCGGCTAATGCAGCCAGAAAATTGGCGCAGCGGCTCGCCGAAGAACCGCTGGCACAGGTCACGTTGTTTTATAAGCAAAAAAACAGGCTTAACTATATCCTGACGCGGGGAAATGCTGTGCCCGTCAGCTGCCGGGAACGTATAGCTGTACTCAATAAGGAATTGAACGGTCATGGTGGCGGCAATGACAATATGGCACAGGGCAGTAGTGCAGCAGACGATTGATTCGATTTTCCACCATCTATTTTGGCCATATAGATAGCGGCAGGCAGGAAAACACGATGATAAACGCGAATGAAAAATTAGAGTTGTATCTAGACATAGGAGTGATCTTAATGGAAAAATCGTTTTCAATACCCATATCCCGCCGCGCTTTTATGAAAATGGCAGGAATGGCAGCAGCAGGCGTATTGGCCGGTAATACTTTAGGTGAGCCGGAAAATGTACTGGCAGCATCTAAAGAAGGGAATAAAGGTACTATGACCTATGCTGGTAAGGAAATTCCGGTGCTGTTTTCAGCCGATGTGTGTGTAGCCGGTGGCGGCCCTTCCGGGACGGCGGCTGCGATTATGGCAGCAAGGAATGGCGCTAAAACGGTGCTCATCGAACGTGGTGTGGCATTGGGCGGCCTGGCAGTATTGGGCTGTGTTTATCCCTTTATGGATACCCATGCGCCGGATAGTGACACGCCCTATGTAGCAGAGGTCAAGGAACGCTTGCGGAAACATGGCATTGAACCCTTTGATGGCGTGACTCAGCAGACCTGGCATAACCCGGAGACGTTGGCACTCATTTATGATGAAATGTGTGCAGAAGCCGGTGTGGATGTTTTGTATCAGACTGTACTGGTCGATACGGTACAGGAAAATTCCGTCATTAAGGCCTGCATCGTTCAGACCATTGCCGGGCTGGCTGCTATTTGTGCCAAGACCTTTATCGACAGTACAGGTGATGCCTATCTTTCCCGTGCGGCTGGTGTTCCATCTGAGCATGGTTATGAAAAGACCGGCAACAATCAGCCATTGTCCTTCCGTTTTGAAATGGGCGGCATTGATGTAGAACGGCTTTATCAGCATGTGGCTGTAGATTTGCAGGAGGATTGGTGCAAGTCCAAGCCGCCCTATTTTGAAATTGCCGAGGCCATGCATCGCAAGCAGAGATATAAGCTGGAAGACTTGATGGCCAAGGGGGTAGAAACCGGGGAAATCACGCAGGAAGAGGCAGAATATATGCAGGCCTATACCATTATTGGCAAGAATGGCGTCATGAGTATGAACTGTCCGGAAATCCCGATGAAATTTTCTGCGTCAGACCCGGTTTCTTACAGCAAAGCGGTGGCCTATGGTCGGAAGATGATGCGCCATATTGCCGATTACCTGATTCGCCATTTGCCAGGCTTTGAAAAGGCCTTTATCAGCCGTGAGGCAGCGATGTTGGGCGCACGGGAATCTTGGCGAATTCGCGGCAAGCATTATTTGGTAGAGGACGATTACCATAATCAGAGCCGTTTTCCGGATGCGGTATGCCGTACAGCATGGTTTATTGACGCGCATGGAGAGAAGGTTTCGGAGAAACTGCCGAAGGGCGGATTTTATGAGATCCCGTATGGTTCTTTGGTGACGGAAAAGATGGAAAATCTTATTGTGACCGGGCGCTGCATCAGTGCCAGCTTTATCCTGCAGGCCTCGATGCGCATTCAGCCCACCTGTATGAGCATTGGTGAAGCGGCAGGCATTGCGGCGGCATGGGGGATTTCGCATAATATTGCCGCCAATGCCCTGAAGTGGGATGAGATTCCGGCAGACAAGCGGAGTTATGTTACTGCAGGGCAGAAGACAAAATAAGCTGATGATTAAAACAAGGAGCACCGCGCAAAAAAGGCGGTGCTCCTTGCTGTTCAAAAGAACATTTATCTGATGTTGATTTTTGACAATTATTTGTAGAAGAACGACATTCTGGCAGAGGCCTTGTAGCTTTCTGCTAATTTACGCAGGTTGTCGCTGCCGGTGCTGATCGTTTCGTCATACATACGTCTGGCGGAACTTTCGCTAATCATATACTTCCAAACTAAAGCCTTGATAATCAATTCTCTTTCTAACATATTTCCTCCATCTTTCCTTTCAATATCCCATTAACAGATTGCTACTATATCTTAAATGCCGATGGTTGTCAATACTTTTTGTAAAAAATATCATGTCAGAGGAAAATATGCTACAGATAAATCATTGCAGCAGTACGTGGACGGGGAGCAAAGAAAATTTGTGCTGGTTGTTTGTCAACGCTGTCAAAAAGTTGTATACTGTATAAGTGTTAATGTACACGCTGTATCTACAATAGATAAAGGAGATATGTAAAAATGTTTAAACCACATAAGTTAGCAATCATCGGTCTTGGTCATGTTGGTTCGGCGGTTTTAGCCAGAGCGATTGCCTGCCAGCTCGCAGCGGAAATCGTTTGCATTGATATCAAACCGGAAGTCGCACACGGCGAAGCATTAGATGCGGTGCATTCGTTGTCCTGCTCCTATGTGCCGGGGATTCATGTCTATTCCGGCGGCTTTGAAGAATGCCGCGATGCCGATGTGATTATCTGTGATGCCGGCCCGAGCATTGTACCGGGGCAGAAGATGGACCGCCTGATACTGGCCAAAGAAAATATCGCGGTTATCCGTGATGTGATGAAAAAGGTAACGGATTATACCCGTGAGGCCGTATTCATCATGATTACCAATCCTTTGGACATCACGACTTATGTGGCGGCAACGGAGTTTGATTATCCGGCTGGGCGTCTGTTTGGTACAGGGACAATCCTGGAAACCATGCGCTTTAAAAGCATTTTAGGCAAGCACTTCCATGTGGATGCCAGCGATGTGCAGGGCTATATGTTAGGCGAACACGGCAATTCGGCTTTCCCTGCATGGAGTACGGTCAGCATTGGCGGCGTAACGCTTTCTAAGCTCGATGAATTCTTTGACCATGAGGAAGACCTGAATCGGGAAAAAATTGCGCAGGAAGTGGTCAATACCGCCTATGATGTGGTCATGTCCAAGGGCTGGACGAATACGGGCATTGCGATGGGCGCCTGCCGCCTGGCCAAGGCGGTACTCTTTGATGAACGCTGCGTTATGCCGGTATCCATGCCCTTGAACGGGGAATATGGCCTGCATCATGTGGCATTATCCATGCCGAGCATTATTGGTCGTCATGGTGTGGAAAAGCGCATACCGCTGCCGTTGGCGAAAGATGAAGAAGAACTTATGCAAAAGAGTGCGGAGAGCATTCAGGCAGTTCTGCGGGGGAACGGCGTCATCGCGTAAATACAATAGCGAGTAAAAAATATCCTCTTTAGGCATTAGAGAGGATATTTTTTATTGTTTTTAACAACAGGCAGCAGAGATAGGCAAAAAATGGCAGGACTTCAAAAAATTTCGGCGAATAGGTGTAACAAAGGGAAGCTTTGAGTCAAATGGGATTTTCAGATGGCGGGGGGGAGCTAGTTGAGGAAGATACTCATACTGGTGAGCCTGATTTTCGCCGCAGCGGTCGCAGGGATTCTCATGATACAGGACCAGCAGGCGGAAGAGGATATCACCGCAAAAACAACACGAGTGGGGCTTATTCTGAATGGGAGCCATGCGGACCGGAATTATAACCAGACCCATTTTGAAGCATTGCAGTCTTTACAGCAGGATCTGAACTTAAAAGTCATTTATCGGGAGAACGTTCACGATGAATGTTATGATGTGATTAAAGAACTTATACAGGAGGAAGGCTGCGCTATTATTGTGGCAAGTTCCTTGGAATTTGGCGAGAATATGGAAAAAGCTGCAGCAGCATACCCTAATGTCTATTTTCTGCACGCGGCAGGAATGGGAGAGGGTTCCAATCTGTCATCCTTCTTCGGGCGAATGTATCAGGCTAGATATCTGGCTGGCATCGTAGCGGGCATGGAAACGACCGATGGTGAGCTCGGCTATGTGGCAGCCTTTCCCATTCCCGAGGTGATTCGCGGAATCAATGCCTTTGCCTTAGGTGCACGCAGTGTCCGTTCGGATGCCAAAGTCTATGTGCGCTATTGTCATTCGTGGACAGAGGATGAACCTGCGGCAGATGCCTGTGTAAAACTTCTCGATGCACATCCGATAGATATCATCACTATGCATACAGATTCCCTAATGCCGCATAAAATTGCAGAAAGCAGGGGTGTAAAGTCCATTGGCTACAATAAGGATAATCATGATTTGTTTACGAGTACCTATCTGACTGCTGGTGAATGGAACTGGCAGGTCTATTACCGCCGGCAGATATGGGACTGCCTGCGGGGAAAATTCCATGGCAAGCATACCTGGGTGGGCATGGAGGATGGAATTGTTAAGTTGAGCGCATTTTCCAATCTGGTCAGGAAAGAGACAAAGACTGCGGTTGAGGCGGCAAATTACCGATTGGTGAGCCGTGAACAGGATGTGTTTTATGGACCGATAAAGGATAATCAGGGCAATATGCGTGTGGAAGCCGGCGAAGCCATGTCGGACCAGGCACTGCTTAATAAATTTGACTGGTATGTGGAGGGCGTGAGCGTTGAACAGTGAAAAATGGAAGCAGCGTAATATTCCCATACTGTTGGTGATTTTCATTGTGGCCGTAATCTTTTTCGTGATTCAAAGTTTTCGCATTCCCTACGAGGCCAGGCAGGTTACCGTGGGGGCTGTTTTGATTGGTTCTAAGGAGGACAAAGGATGGAATGAAATTCATTTCAATGGGCTTATGAATGCCTGCAGGGAAAAAGGATGTGAACTGAAAATTCGCGAAGACATACAGGAAAGCGCCGGCGAAAGTGGTTTTTACGAAGCAGTCGAGGAACTGGTGGACGAAGGTGCAAACGTGATTTTTTTGACCAGCTTTGGCTATGGAACCTATTTGGATAAACTGTCTGCCAGGTATCCGAATGTGGCGTTTTTTTGCATTTCCGGTCATGGGAAAGCGAAAAACAGCACCTCGTATTTTGCCCGCCTTTATCAGGTACGTTATCTCGCGGGAATCGTTGCTGGTGCTGCCACCAAGACGGGGGTTCTCGGCTATGTGGCAGCTATGCCGAATGCCCAGACGAATCGCGGGATAAATGCCTATGCACTGGGCATGCGCAAGGCAAACCCGCAGGCAAAATTGGTGGTTTGCTTTACGGGCAGCTGGGATGATGAAAAAAAGCAGCGGGAGAGCGTCAGCCGGCTGGCAGCGGAAGGCGCAGATGTCATTACCTATCATGAGGATAAGCCGCATGCTATACAAATGGCGGAAGCTATAGGGCTTTATACAATAGGCTATGGTTCAACAAGGGAAAAGTATTCCCCGCGTTATCTGACCGCGGCGTTATATGACTGGGATGTTGTTTATAAGAAGGTGCTGGGGGATTATATGAGCGGCCGCATGCGGCCAAGCAGAGAATATTGGCTGGGGCTGGAAGAAGGCGGCGTCCGGCTGGATAATATGTCTTCGCTGGTAGCACCCAAAACGCGCGATTTAGTCGAGCTGGAACAGCAGCGTATTCGCAAACAGGATGTGTTTACCGGCTTGATTCGGGATAACGCGGGAAAGATTCGCTGTGAGGATGGGGAACAAATCAGTGACCATGAGCTTTTTTACGGCATGGACTGGTTTGTTGAGGGGGTAGAGATACATGATTGATATTTCTTCCTGGAAAAGAAAAGGAACTGCGATCATCACGCTGGTCGTTTTTGCTTTTGTGCTGTTGTTTGTTGGTGTGATGTTCAAAGACAGGATGAATGACCTGCTTATCCTTTATACTGAAAGACAGACCAGACGGCAGGCGGAAACGCTGGCTGGACAGGCGGCAGAGAATTTAAGTGTGGAGCTGAAAAACCTTGCGTATATCGCTTCTAAAATTGAAGCGTCACCAGACGAAATCGCCCGTTTGATGCCCTTGCTGTACAATGAATCATCTGGGGTTAAGCAGGGACTTTTGACCCTTAATGGGCGGGCAGTCTATGGGGATAGTCTGTCTGTCCGCCAATTTGACGGCATACAAACTTCGTTTCGTGGCTTCAAGGGGATTACCTTTGTACATGGCGAGGGGCTTTTATTTACCTGTCCGGTATTTCATGGTGAAAACGTCAAGTACGTTCTTTATCGCCTGTATCCTATCAAAAGTTTGATGGAAGAATTTTCCATTCGGTGTTATGATGGTATAGGCAAAGTGATGGTTACAACCCGTGAGGGGGATATTATCATTCCTTTCGACCAGTGTGATCCCGAAGATGTTGAATTTATGCAAAGCAATGAGGTGCGAAAGTTTTATCAGAAAATGTACCGGGAAATAGAAGTTTCCGTGGCGTCTGCCCGCAGCTTCAATTCAAGTCATGGGGATATGATTATGTTTGAGGCGGAAATTCCTGGGACAGATTATCTGGTATCTGGCTTTGTACCCCAAGCTAAGGCGTCAGAGGGCATTGAACGCATTACGCTGTTGGTTATCTACGTGTTTGGCCTGCTGTTAATACTCGTCGTTATTGATGTTATGTTTTTGCTGCGTTCGCAGCGGCAATTTCGTGAGAGTGAGGAACTCATGGGGGCCAAGGCGATGGCAGAGAAGGCCTCACGGGCAAAAAGTGATTTTTTGGCCAATATGTCCCATGAGATTCGCACGCCGATTAATGCGGTCATCGGCATGAATGAAATGATTTTGCGGGAGTGCCGGGAAAAAAATATTTTATATTATGCCGCGAATATCAAGAATGCCGGGCAAACCTTGTTGGACCTGGTTAATCAAATTTTGGACTTTTCCAAGATCGAGGCAGGGAAAATTGAAATCATTCCTGTAGAATATTCGACGGCCTCGTTGTTAAACGATTTGGTAAATATGCTCCAGCCGCGAGCGAAGGACAAAGGGTTGACGCTTGAGCTGGGCTTTGATGAAGAAATGCCTAGCAAGCTTTATGGTGATGAAGTCCGCATCAAGCAGATTATCACCAATATCCTGACCAATGCGGTGAAGTATACGGAACGCGGAACGGTGACGTTCTTTGTGGGCTGTGATCCGGACAGCAATGACCCGGACAGCATATATCTGCGTGTAGCAGTTCAGGATACGGGCATTGGCATCAAAGAAGAGGATATGGCAAAACTCTTTACGGAATTTGAGCGTATTGAGGAAAAACGCAACCGCAACATTGAAGGAACAGGGCTGGGGATGGCGATAACCCAGAATTTGCTGAATATGATGGGCAGTACCATACAGGTGGACAGCACCTATGGTTATGGCTCGACCTTTTGTTTTGTCCTCAAACAAAAAGTGGTCAGCTGGGAGCCGATGGGCAATTATGAGGAAGCCTGCCGCAGCAGCATCAAAAATCGAAGTGGTTATCATGAACAATTTATTGCGCCTGACGCCCATATCCTGGTGGTGGATGATAACCACATGAATCTGGTGGTATTCAAAAACCTCCTGAAGCAGACACAGGTACAAATCGACACGGCAGAAAGCGGCATGCAATGTTTGGAACTTACCCAGCAGCGGAAATACGATGTGATTTTCCTTGACCATATGATGCCGCATAAAGACGGCATTGAGACGCTGCAGGAACTTCGTTCACAGCCGGATAATATGAATGCCGATACGAAAGTCGTCTGTCTTACGGCCAATGCCATTGCCAATGCGCGTACGCAGTATATCGAGGCCGGTTTTGACGATTATCTGACAAAACCGATTGAGCCGGAAAAAATAGAGGGCGCGCTGCTTGCTTATCTGCCTCCGGAAAAGATTAAGAAGACTAGTATCGAAGATGTGCCGGAAATAACTGCGCCTGAGTTACCTGAGGCGCTTGCTCCGCTAAAGGCGGCCGATTGGCTGGATTTGTCTGTCGGGATTAAGAACAGCGGTTCAGTCGACGCCTATTTGCCGTTGTTGAAAATCTTTTATGAATCGCTTGATGAAAAAAGCGATGAAATTGAAGGCTTTTATGCGGCGGAAAACTGGCAGGATTATACCATCAAGGTCCATGCCCTCAAGAGTTCGGCGCGCATTATCGGAGCGGTGTCCTTTGGTGAAGAAGCGCAGCTTTTAGAGAATGCGGGCAAGAGCGGGGATTTGGCCTATATCCATGAGCATCATGCAGGTTTTATGGCAAAATGCCGCAGCTTTAAGGCTCCATTGGCGGAAGTTTTCGCTGCTGTGCATGCTGTGCAGGAGGAAGACAAGCCGGAGGCAGATGCGGATTTGCTTGCAGCCGTTTATGAGGAAATTCGGGCGGCGGCAGAGGATATGGACTGCGACCGTCTGGAGGATATATTTGCAGAGATGGAAGAATACAGTATGCCAGCACAGGAGAAGGAAAAATGGAAGCAGCTTAAATCCGCAGCCGGGCAATTTGCTTATGATACAATTATACAGCTGCTGACGAAATAGACCGGAATGTCTTACGATATAAATACCATATGGGGTGAACATAATGATTGAAGAAAAGAAAAAGGTAGAGAAGCGCAAGAACGTTGTCATTGTTATGTGCAAGTACAGCGTGGTGGTTAAGGGGATTGAACGCAAACTGACGGAAATGGGCTGTAAAGTGTCGATGGTGACGCAGGAAAATGAGAAGATTCCCAAGTATGATGCAGAAAAAGAAGAAAGAATGTTTATCTTGTATCTGCCCAATAAGATTATGGAGGATATGATTCAGTACAACTGGATGGAAGGTATTTACACCAGTATAAGTAAAATGAGCCGTGAGATAATTGTGGTTGGTGACCAACGCGACCGCGAGGACTTGGCGGGAAGTTTATTTGATATGACTAGTGTTAAGTGGCTGGACCGTCCGCTGAAGATGGAGGAATTGGAACTGTTGATTACCGGCGGTCATCTGCCGGAAGGCGTGCATAAAAGCAAAAAGCACATTCTGATTGTTGATGATGACCCGTCCTATGCCAAAATGGTGCGTGAGTGGATAAAAGACCATTATCAGGTCAGTATTGTTACCGCAGGGATTCAGGCGATTACCTTCCTGGCAAAAAATCCCGTGGATATGATTTTGTTGGACTATGAAATGCCTGTAGTCGATGGAGCGCAGGTTTTCCAAATGCTGCAGCAGGAGCCGTCTACGCAGAATATTCCTGTGATATTCCTGACTGGTGTCGGAGACAAGGACCAGGTAGAGCGCGTATTGCGCCTAAGGCCGACAGGCTATATCCTGAAATCAACCACGAAAGAAAAGCTGCTGGACTATTTGCATACACATGTACATAATATGTAAGCAAATAAAATACCTCCCTGCTCAGGCGCTGAGCAGGGAGGTATTCTTTATGGTCAGGCTTGATTGCTTAGTCCAAGCTTTTCCAGCATGGCCAAATCTTCGGCAATCGTGGTGCCGGAGGTGGTGAGCATATTGCCGGTGATGGAGGCAGACGCTCCATGCAGGAAGGCGGTGGAGCCGTTATCCGGCAATAGTTTGCGTCCCGCCGCCAGACGAATATTGGCTGTCGGGTTAATCAGACGGAAGATGGCGATGGTGCGCAGAATATCTTCTGCGGGCAGGGCGGGCTGATTTTCCAGTCCGGTGCCTTTTATCGCCATCAGCGCATTGATGGGAATGGATTGGATGTTCAGTTCAGCCAGGCTGAAGGCCATGTCGATGCGGTCTTCCCAGGTTTCGCCCATACCGATGATGCCGCCGGAACATACGCTGAGTCCTTCGGACTGAGCCAGGCGGATGGTCTTTATGCGGTCTTCATAGGTATGGGTCGTGCAGATTTGCGGGAAATAGCGGCGGGAGGTTTCGATATTGTGATGATAGCTCGTGACGCCTGCCGCGCGCAGCCTGCGGAACTGTTCGCGGGTTAGAATGCCGTGGGAAGCGCAGAGCCCGATATTTAGCTCGGCATTCATCTTTTCGTAGGTTTTTATGGCCTGGTCGAATTCTGCTCCACCCAGCGCCCGGCCCGAGGTGACAATGGCAAAGCGGTTTACACCGGCTTGCTCGTTGGCGCGTGCATTGGCGATGATTTCCTCAGCGGGCAGGAACGCGTATTCCTCAATACCGGTATGATGGCAGGCTGCCTGTGCACAGTATTTGCAGTTCTCGCTGCAGCGGCCGCTGCGTCCGTTGATGATGGTGCAGAGGTCGACGTGATTGCCGCAAAAATGCTTTTGCAGCTTGCCGGCGCAGGCCATTAACGCATCTAAAGGTGTGGTCAGCAGTTCTTTTACATCGGCATCGTCTTCGCGGGAAAGGCGATATCCGTGGATAATCTTTTCTTCAAGTGCAGTCAGTTTGGCTTTCATGTAATCATATCCTTTGCTCGTGATACTTATTACAATAGACGAAAAAAAAGCAAATGTCAACATGATAAAAATACATGGTTGACATTTGCTTTTAGGGAAATGATTACGGTTCAATCATCATGCTGATGATTTCCTTGTCGGTTTCTTTCATGCCAATACGGCCCAAACGGCTGATGTTGCGAATGGTGTTTTCTACGCCTTTTTTCACCAGACCGTCACCACCGTAGAACTGTTGGCCGTTGCGGTACATTTCAAAACCTAAGATGCCGGCATCGACAGCAGCAGAGATTTTGGCGGCGCAGGAGGCCTTAGCACCGTCACAGACGATGCCGGAGGTGATGGCCAGTGCGTTGACGATGGTGTGAATGACGGTCTTGTAGTCACCGGTGCACAACCAGGCAATGCCGGCCCCCGCACCCGCGCCTGCACTTACGGCACCGCAGTAAGCGGAAAGACGGCCAATGCCCTCCTTTTCATGCAGGGTCACGAGGTTGGCCAGCAGCAGGGCGCGATAGAGTTGTTCTTTGCTGGCACCGAGTTCCTTGGCGTATTCGATGACGGGCAGGGAAACGGTCATGCCCTGATTGCCGCTGCCGGAGTTGATGACTACCGGCAGTTCGCAGCCGTTCATGCGAGCATCTGACCCCGCAGCGGCTCTGGCACGGGCGCGGATGCGGACGTCCTGACCATAAGCCTTGAGCAGGGTCTTGCCGATATTGGCGCCGTAATCGTTTTTGAGTCCTTCGTCGGCAATGGCCGTGTTATAGGCAATCTGGCGGTCGAGTATCTCCTGCACATCGGCGATATCACAAGTCATGGCAAAATCGTAGATATCTTCAATGGTCATACATTCGTAGTCGGGTTTGCCTTCCTCTACGGTCGTTACGATTTCCTTTTCGAGCAGGACTTCGCCGTTGCGCGTGATTTTGGTGATATTGGTATGTTCGTTGACTACCTGAACTTCGGCGCTGTCTTCGCCTTTGCTGACCTTGACGATGATATCGAGGACATGGTCAGACTGGGCAAATTCCACATTTATTTCCGTATGCGCGAGGTAATCACCGAGCTTTGCTTTATCGTCTTCGCAGGGCTTAGCGATAACTTCGAGCCCTGCTGTTTCGTCGCCGGCGACAATGCCGATGGCGGCGGCAGCTTCAATGCCCTTGCGGCCGCCGGTGTTGGGCACGATGACGCTTTTGACATTCTTGATGATGTTGCCACTGGCGGCGATGGTGACTTTATCGGGCAGGCAGCCGAGGACGGCGCGGGCTTTGGCGGCACAGTAGGCAATGGCGATGGGCTCGGTGCAACCCATTGCGGGCACCAGTTCCCGCTTGAGGATTTCGACATAGCAGTTATAGATGGGGCTGTTTTTTTCCATGTTGTATCTCCATTTCGTATATAGTGATGTTTTTCATTATAATGGATTTTTCCGTAGAAAAATAGATGGAAATAAAATATACATTCTTGACTTGAAGTCAACTCCAAGTGATAAAATGAGAAAAAAGATGAGGAGGAAATCATGAAGCGTAGAACATTTATTGCGGGCGGCCTGGGTGCATTGGGCCTGCTGGCCGGCGGCATCTTTTGGGCAAAAGGGACATTATACCGCAAAGCGGCCAACAGCATGCGGCAGTTGACCGGTGATTTGGATGCGCAGTTTTTGCGGCAGATAATTACGGCAGACAGCGCCTATAGCCGCATGCTGATGTGGCAGGCGGAAAGCCCTTTGGTTAATCCGGGCATAGAATATCGTATTAAAGGGCAGGAAGATGCCCTGATTGTTGCCGCAAAACAGGATTTTTTCACCGATGATGGTGTGGAGAATAATCAATATACAGCCGAATTGACGAATTTAGCAGCCGATACCGAGTACGAATACCGCGTGGCTGCCGAAGGGGCAGCAGGGGCGTGGCATTCGTTGCATACGGCGGGAGAGGGGGATTTTCAATGCCTGATTTTCCCGGATTCCCAGTCCAGCGATTACAGCGATTGGGAACAGCTGGCGCAAAATGCGGCGCAACGCAATCCACAGGCGGCCTTTTTCATCAATATGGGGGATATTGTGGACAACGGGGAAGACCATACGCAGTGGCAGGCCTGGTTTCACGGCGTGAGTGGCATAATTGACCGGATTCCCTTTGTGCCGCTGATGGGCAACCATGAAACCTATAATCTGAACTGGAAGGTACGTCTGCCGGAGGCCTATTTGAAGTATTTTGCCGTTCCGGATAATGGCAGCGCAAACTTTGGCCGGTATTATTATTCCTATGACTATGGTGATGTACATTTTATCGTGCTGAACAGCCAGTGGGACGAAACGGAGGAATTCAAGCCGGGCCTGCGGGACGAGCAGGTGGCCTGGCTGCGGCAGGACGCTGCGGCCAGCCGGAAGAAGTGGAAGATTGTGCTGGTGCATAAGGATGTTCTGCAATATCGCATCCATAACCGTCCGGAGCGCAAGGAAGGGATATCCGATGTGGGCGAAGTCTTTATGCCGCTGTTTGATGAACTGGGTATCGACCTTGTCTTTAGCGCCCATCTGCATACTTACCGCAACCGGGGCCATATCCAGAATTTCCAGCGCAGCGCGAAGGGGCCGCTGTATATCCTTACTGGCGTGGCAGGAAATGTGCGCTATCCCGGCTTGTGGATTGACCATAAGCTCGATGAAGTCGTTGCGCCGCAGCCGGAGACGGACAATTACCTGACGATGGATGTGAAGGGCGATGAAATCACCGTCCGCTGCTTCCTGCCGGACGGCAAGGAAATCGACAAGGTAATTTTGCAAAAAAATCATTGACAGCAGTGCGCTGATTGTGATAAACTAATCAAGTCGTGAACAAGAAGAAGCCACCGCTTCTCACCTGATGGCCGCATGCAAAGGTCAGTCGGGTTTATAGCATTGAGTTTTAGAAGGTGGCTTTGTGCCGCCTTTTTCTTGTTTGGATAAGAGATGTAGACTTTAAGCAGGAGGTGTTTTACTATTAGCAAAGAATCTTTACGCATCAATGAGGAAATTCGCATCCGTGAAGTGCGCGTGACCAGCGCCGAAGGCGAACAGCTGGGCATCATGGCAACTCGTGACGCACTGCGCATGGCCGAAGAACAGCATCTTGACCTCGTCGAGATTGCGCCGAAGGCTAAGCCGCCGGTATGCCGCATCATGGACTTCGGTAAGTACCGCTATGAACAGCAGAAGCGGGAAAAGGAAGCGAAGAAGAAGCAGAAGGTTATTAACATCAAAGAAGTTAAGCTTCGCCCCAACATTGAACAACACGATTTTGACGTCAAGTTGAAGAACGCACTTCGTTTCGTAGAGGAAGGGAACAAGGTCAAAGTGACCATCATGTTCCGTGGCCGTGAGCTTTCCCATCCGGAACTGGGCAAAACTGTCCTGGGCCGTGTGGCAGAAGCACTGGGCGACCGTGTTTCCATTGAACGCAATGCCAAACTTGAAGGAAAAAATATGACGATGATTGTTGCACCGAAAGTGCAGAAAGCATCGAAGCCCAAACAGCCTGCACAGGAATCCTGATGCAATGGCTAATTTAAGGAGGAAAATGTAATGCCAAAGATTAAGACTCGCAGAGCAGCAGCTAAACGCTTCACCATGACTGGTAGCGGTGAAAACTTCAAACGCAACAAGGCTTTCAAGAGCCATATCCTGGAGAAGAAGTCTCCGAAGCGTAAACGTAACCTGCGTAAAGCCGCTATGGTTACTGCCGCTGATTTCGGCCGCGTAAAGAGAATGCTCCCGTACGCATAATTTTTTCGTAAATGACTCGTTTATTTTGATTTTTTAGGAGGATGAAACCATGCCAAGAGTAAAAGTAGGCGTGACTGCACATAGACGTCATAAGAAAATCCTGAAGCTCGCTAAGGGTTACAAAGGTTCCAAGAGCAAACAGTTTAAGAAAGCTAACGAGACTGTAATGAAGGCTCTCTACTACGCTCGTCGTGACCGTCGTGCGAAGAAGGGCAACTTCCGTCGTCTCTGGATTGCTCGTATCAACGCTGCTGCACGTGTAAACGGCATTTCCTACAGCCGTCTCGTTTGCGGCCTGACCAAGGCTGGCGTTGAAGTAAACCGCAAGATGCTGGCTGACCTTGCCATCTCCGATGAAAAGGCTTTCGCTCAGCTCGTTGCTGTTGCTAAAGAAAACCTCTAATTTTAGGTTTATAGCGAACGTGAAGACAGTTCCTGCGGGGACTGTCTTTTCTTTTTGGAAAAAATTCGGCTAAAATTTGCTATAATACTGATTTTTAAGTAAAATAAGGGGGGATTGATAAAAATAAAAGGGAAGATAAGGGGCGTTTTTTGGTGATTGATGAACATGAATGGAAATATGTTTTGCAGGCAGCCAGTGACGGCACATTTTCTGCGGCAGCGAAAAAGCTCTTTGTGTCGCAGCCGTCGCTTTCCCAGTCGATAAAGAAGATTGAAGGGGAAATCGGTATGCCGCTCTTTGACCGCAGTCAGACGCCTTTGCAGCTCACGGCGGCGGGCGAAATCTATGTGCGCAAGGCTAGGGAAATGCAGCGGATTTATCATGAACTCGTGCAGGAGACGGCCGACCTTACGGGGATGAAATCGGGAATGCTCATCATCGGCAGTTCCCGCACGCGTTCCAGCTGTTACCTGACCCAGCCCATCATTGAGTTTCATCGGCGCTACCCGGGCATACGGCTGATGGTGAAGGAGCACAGCGTCCAGGAGTTGAAAGAGGCTGTGGCAGCAGGGGATGTGGACTTTGCGCTGATTTATGAACCCTTGGAGAGTAATTTTGAGCGGATTCCCCTGCTGTCGGAAAAGACCCTGCTGGCACTGCCGTCCACCCATCCTTTCGCGCAGGGGTATAATCATGTACAGGGAGCGCCCTATCCGGTGATGTCCTTTGCCCGTATGCATAAGCAGCCTTTTATCTGTTTGCAGGAAAGCCGCCGCATGTCCCGGATTTTCAGTGATTTATGTGTGGAGACACAGTGCAGTCCGAATGTAGTCTTTGAAGCCAACAGCATTGTGGATGCCGTCGAGCTATGTGCCGCAGGTATGGGGGCTACGCTGGTTACGGATATGGTGGTGCATAATGGCCGCTGGTCGGAGCCGCCCTGCTTCTTTCAACTGGAAGAACATGTGGATGACCGCCAGCTCGTGGCCGCCTATGCCCGAAACAAGCATCTTTCGCAGGCGGCACGAAAATTTATCGAGCTTTTGCAGGGAGATTAGATTTTTTGGCGAATGAAAGCAGTAAGCGAAAAGTGGTCTGATTTTTGGCTTACTGCTTTTGGTGTAAGGAAAGGGGAGGGATTTTTACATGTTTGACAACATTAAAATGAATGTTAAGCTGCTGCTGATTGTAGGTGTGGCGGCTGTGGCCATGGTGGTCATCAGTCTGGTGGGCTACCGCTCACTGACCAATGCCGATGATGCGATGGCGAGCCTGTACAATCGGGAAATGCAGGGCGTACAGCACCTCGGTACAGCGGTAGAACAGAGCCGCGTGATGATGGTCAAGACCTTACAGGCGGTCATGCTCAAGGATAATCCTGAGCATCTGCAGCGGGTGAAGGGGCAGCAGCAGAAAGCCCAGCAGGATTTTGATGCGGCGATTGCCTCCTATAAAGAAGCCATGAAAGGTTCGGAACTGGCCAATATCCCCGAAATTGACAGCGAGTGGCAGAAGTATCAGGGCGTAATGAATAAGGTCATGAGCCTTGCGGCGGCAGGCAATACGGAAGAAGCCATGACGGTCTATGAAAAAGACGGCTCACCGGCAACAAGGGGCTTGCGGGATGCATTGCATGGCCAGCAGGACAAGATCAATCAGGCGGCTGCCGCAGCTAATGAAGCCAGCAGCAGCGCCAATGGTGCCGCTGCGATAACGATTCTAATCGTGACGCTGGCCGCACTGGCCATTCAGGCAGGTATCAGCCGGGTTATTGCCAATAGCATTACCGGCGCTTTGCGTTTTATGGAAGCAGGTTGTGAAAAACTCCGTGATGGCGATTTCCGTTCTACGGGCGTGACCTTTGACCGCGGGGATGAATTTGGTCATCTGGCCAGAACCCTGATGGATATGCAGAATAAAATGGCCTCCTATATGCAGGGAATCTATAAAACCGTGCAGAGCATCAATGAAGCCTCTGCCAATCTGAAAGAAGCCTCCCTGCAGTCCGCACAGGCAGCTGTGCAGTCGGCTGAGGCTGTGGGCGAATCGGCGCAGCTCGTGGCTGATCAGGAGACAGCCCTTAACAATAATACGGCGCTTTTAACTAAGGTCAATAACTCCATTCAGGAAATGCGTGACCATGCCGGTGATGTAAGCCGCAATTCCCAGCAGGCCGCCGAAGAAGCTGAGCGCGGGCATGATGTGCTCGAAAAATCCGTGGCGCAGATTCGCGGCGTAGAAAAGACCGTCAGCGATACAGCGGAAATTGTGGGCAAATTGGGTTCTCGCTCTGAGGAAATCGGCGCCATTGTGGATACGATTTCCAATATCGCCAGCCAGACGAATCTGTTGGCGCTCAATGCGGCGATTGAAGCGGCCCGTGCCGGTGAGCAGGGGCGTGGCTTCTCTGTCGTGGCCGAAGAAGTTCGGAAGCTTGCCGAGCAGTCCGAAGAAGCTGCCGAAAAGATTTCCCAGCTCATTATGACCATGCAGAAGGATACGGAAGCGGCCGTAAAATCCATGAATCAGGGCTGCGAAGCCGTGGTGGCTGGCGCCCAGTCCGTAGAGGACTTGCAGCGTGTCTTTGACCAGATTCGCGATTTGGTTGAAAACGGTGCCGAAAAGACCGTGCTTATGGATAGGGCCATTGATGTGGTCAATGAGGATGCGGGCAATATTTCCCATTCCGTCGAGGATATTACGGCCAAGGGGCAGGTTATCTCTCAGCATATGGAATCCGTATCGGCGGCCACGGAGGAACAGTCGGCCTCGTCTGAAGAAATCGCCTCGGCCAGCGAAACGCTCTCGAATATGGCCCATGAACAGCAACAAGCGCTGAAACAATTCAAATTCTGACAAAACCGTATTGGATTTTTCAATAGCAGCTATAAGGATTATGTATTTTCCTTATAGCTGCTATTTATATATAATAGGTTTAATTAATGTCTCGCTTTTCGAGATTTGAGAAAGCCTAGTTTTATTAGGAGGGAAAGGAATATGGCAATGGAAATTTCGCGCCGCACATTTATCAAGGGGGCGGCAGCGGCCGGTGTTGTGCTGGCAGCCGGCACGTATTTTGCCTGGGATGGGAAGAATATTCCGGAGAAGGTAAAAACAGGGGATGTAACCTATGATGTTCTGGTCATCGGCAGTGGCGGCGCCGGTATGCGGGCGGCACTTGCAGCAGCAGAACGCAAGGAGCTCAAGGTAGCCGTGATGACGAAGCTGGTTCCGACCCGCTCCGCATCCACGATGGCACAGGGCGGCATGAATGGTGTTACGGGCGTGAGCGACCCGACAGACACCGTTGAATCCCATGTCTTTGATACCATCAAGGGCGGCGACTATCTCTGCGACCAGGATGCCGTGGAATACTTTGCCGAACGCGCCGGACAAAACATCTATGAAATGGATTATATGGGCTATCCCTATAACCGTCAGAAAGATGGCGCCTTCCATCAGCGCAAGATGGGCGGTCACAGCCATCCGCGTGCGTCCTACTTCGAAGACCGCGCAGGTCATGCCATGGTGCACACGCTCTTTGAGCAGTGCCTCGAAAATGACATCGACTTTATTTCCGAATGTCAGATGCTCGAAATCAGCATGGACGGCGATAAGCTCAACGGTGTAATCGCCATGGATATGCGCACGGGCAATCTGATGGGCGTACCGGCGAAATCCATCATCATCGCGACCGGCGGCTATGGGCGCGTGTACTGGGTGCGTACGTCCAATCCGTACAGCTCCACCGGTGATGGCATCGTCGCCGGCATGAACGTGGGCATTCCCTTCAAAGACCCGGAAATGGTGCAGTTCCATCCCACGGGCCTGTCGGCTAACGGCGTACTGCTCTCCGAGTCCAGCCGTGCCGAAGGTGCGCTGCTCATCAACAAGAACGGCGAGCGTTTTATGAGCAAATACGCGCCGGAACGCATGGAACTGGCAACGCGCGATATCGTAGCCCGCGCCATTGCCACGGAAATTGAACAGGGCCGCGGCGTCGGCGAAGGCATCCATGCCGGCGTCTATATGGATTTCACCAAGATTCCCGCCGAGCGCATCCATGAGCGTCTTGGTCAGGTATATGACCTGTCCCGCCGCTTTGCTGGTGTGGATATCACCAAAGAACCCGTACCCATTGCGCCGACCTGTCACTATTCCATGGGTGGCCTCGAAATGGCAGACTTCCATACAGGCGAAAGCCGCGTCAAGGGCGTTTATGTAGCCGGAGAATGCAGCTGCGTATCCGTACATGGTGCTAACCGCTTAGGCGCTAACTCCCTGTCGGAAGTTCTGGTCTTCGGCCATACAGCTGGTGATGGTGCCGCTGAATTTGCCAAGGCCAATTCCTATGTCGGCAATCAGGACAGCCTCGCCAAAGCCTGCGAGAAGTGGAAAGAGACTTTTGACAAGGCAACGACCCGCGGCCGGGAAGGCAACAAGAGCGTGCCGGAAATCCGTGATGCCATGATTAATACCATGTGGTACAAGGCCGGTGTATTCCGCGATGAAGCACAGCTTACGCAGGCCAGCGCCGAACTCGATGCTCTGGATAAAGAATACGAACATTGCTATGTTGGCGATAATTCTCATGTCTATAACACCGCTTTCGAGCAGTATGTAGAGCTGGGCAACCTCCTGCAGATTTCCCATGCGATTGTGCAGGGCGCACTTGCCCGCAAGGAAAGCCGTGGCGGTCATTCCCGCAGAGACTTCCCGAAACGTGATGACGTGAACTTTTTGAAGCACACCTTGATTTTCAAGGACAAGGAAACCGGCAAATACCGTGCCGAGTATAAAGATGTCGTAATCACGAAATACCAGCCGAAAGAAAGGAAGTATTGATTATGGATGTGAAACTTAGAATCCATCGCTTCGTAGAAGGCAAAAAGTGGGAACAGAATTACATCGTAACCTTAAAAACAGGCATGACGGTTCTCGAAGCCCTCATTGAAATCAAGGAAAAGCAGGACCCGACACTCTCCTTTACCTGTTCCTGCCGTTCCAGTATCTGCGGCGCCTGCGCTGTCCGGGTTAATGGCAATGCCGAACTGGCCTGCGAAATGCTGGTCGAAAATCTGGTGAAACGTTACGATACCACGGAACTGACCATTGAACCGCTGGGCAACTTCAAGGTTATCCGCGATTTGATTGTGGACTGGGACCCTAAATACGCCCGCATCAAGAAGATTAAACCCGTGGTGCAGCCCAAGGACGAATTCTCCAAGGAAACAGGCTGCAAACAGTCACCGGAGGATTTCAACAAGTACAAGAAATACGCCGGCTGCATTCTCTGCGGTTCCTGCGTATCCGAGTGCAATAAGAACACACTGAATCAAGGGGATTTTCTTGACCCCTTCGTGTTCGTCAAGGCGGAAAAACTGGTGGCCGACAGCCGCGACAAGAGCCCCGAAGAACACCTCAAAGCAGTAGTGGATGCCGGACTCTGGCGCTGCTTCAACTGTCAGGAATGTACGGCTAAATGTCCAAAAGGACTTGACCCGGCAGGCGCTATCGAAAAACTCAAGGAAGCGACCTTTAAGAAGGGGCTTGACGATAATGTCGGCGCCCGCCATGCAAAAGCCATCTATGACGATATCAGCGAATCCGGTACCCTCGATGAATCCAAGCTCAACATCAAGTCCGAAGGCTTCCTGATGGCCGGTCTGCGTGCGCCGATGGCCCTGCGCCTCATGCGGGTAGGCAAGATGAATCCGCTGGATACGCATAAGGTGAATCCCGAAATCGAAACCATCCGTAAGATTGTGAAGAATGCCGAAGCGGCAGCGAAGGAGGCTGAATGATTATGAAATACGCATTATTTCCGGGCTGCGTGCTGGAAGGTGCAGCAGCTGAAGCCTACACTTCGCTGAAAAAAGTCTGCGATAAATTAGGCATTGAAATTGAAGAAATACCCAACTGGACCTGCTGTGGCGCATCCCATGCGCAGGGGGTCAATGACTTTGCCGCGCTCGTGATTAATGCCCGCAATATCTCCATTGCCGAGAATATGGGACTGGACATCATGACGGTCTGCAACACCTGCACCCTGCAGCTGCGTACTGCCAAAGCCCGTCTCGATAAAGATGCCAAACTCAAGGAGAAGGTCAACAAGGTGCTCAAAGAGTCCGGTCATCCCTACGAGTACAAAGGCACGAGTCAGGTGACGCACTTCCTTTGGATTTTGGACGAACATCCGGAACTTTTGGATGGCAAGATTGTTAACCCGCTGACGGGCGTAAAGATTGCCGGTTATTATGGCTGTCATATCCTGCGTCCGCAGGAAGTCATGAACCACGGTGACGGCAAACATCCCGAATATCTGGAGCGCCTGATCCGCAAACTCGGCGCAGAAGCGGTCTGGTTCGATGCCAGCCGTAAATGCTGTGGTTTCCATGCCCAGCTGGCCGCTGAACACGATGTACTGACCGTTACCGGCCAGATTGTGGACAGCGCAGGCCGTGCCGGTGCTATGGCCATTGCTACGCCCTGCCCGCTCTGCCAGATGCAGCTGGATATGTACGAACCGGAAGGCCGTGAAGCCGTACATTCTCAGGCAGAAGTTCCCATCCTGCACCTGCAGCAGCTCGTAGGCTTCGCCTTGGGCATGAGCAAGGAAGAAATGGGTTTTGACCGTCATGTATCGGCACAGGAAAAACTGAAGATTGGCTGATTGAATTACATATAGAAATAGAGGAACGCCCTGACAGGCATTGCGCTTGTCAGGGCGTTTTTTTAGTGTAAAAAAGTTGTATACAATCAAAAGGTCTCAAAAAGTGTACTTTTTGAG
>DFHU01000022.1:113819-154706 GCA_002373045.1 Pseudoselenomonas ruminantium
GTACTTTTTGAGACTGTAGTAAAACATTGCAAAAAATGTCATTTTAGAGCCTAAGAGTATCAAAAAGTCCCTGTATAATAAAAAATTAGAAAAAAATTGGACTTTGTAAAAGTCCTTTGCTATAATGTAGTTTGTAAATTCTACAGTCTCAAAAAGTACACTTTTTGAGACTGTAGTTTTGAGACTTATGCTATTGCAATATGCATGTAAAAAATATTAGGGGTGATTACGAAATGTTCGAGGTCAAACAGACCGAGGAAATGCTCAATAAAACGTTCCGGCTGCCAGCCAGCCTGCTGGACGAGCTGGCAAGGATTGCTGAGCATGAGAAAGTGTCTGTGAACAATCTGGTGCGGCAGTGCTGTGAGTACGCCTTATCCAACATGAAATCGGAAAAATAAAAGCAAGAAAGGAATCATATGACATTGACCATGCAAAAACGTAATAACGGTATACGTCAAAGGCTGCGTCCATATCTTGCACCCATAATTTTTATGAGTGCGGATTATCTTGCAGTGATACTGACCGGCTTGATTTCAACGGGAATATATGACTTGGAAATTGACCCAAGTTATATCTATCTATGGCTGCCGCTGACCTTCCTGATATTTTTGGCTCAGGCCAAAGCCTATGCGACCATGCAGCCCATTATCTATACCGTCAGGAATATATTCTATGCGGCAACTTACGGACTTATCGCTTATATCGTTGCCTTGTATTTTTTTACGGACTGGATGGCGGCGCGTTCCTTCTTTGTGGTATTCTGGCTGGTTTTACTGATTACGCTCTACATCGAACGCCTGTTTATAAGCCTGTGGCTGAAACACAGCCATCATTTGTATGAAGATGTGATTTTCGTAGGAGCAGGCAAGACAGCAGAACGTGCCTTGCATTACTTTCAGGATGATTTGGGGTATCGGTACCATGTTATTGGCTTTTTGGATGATGATCCGATTTCCGACAAAATCCCAGACAAATACAAGTTGCTGGGAAAAATCAGCGAAGCAGAAAAGATTGTGGAAAACAGTCATGTACAGAACGTAATCATCACGGCACCGGGGATGGAGCGCGATAAATTGCAGCAGCTTATCACCACCGTCCAGCCCCATGTACGCAATTTGTCCTATGTGCCGGATTTAATTGGCACGCCGATGGCGGGTGTGGAAGCACAATCGCTGTTCAGTGAAGAAATCCTCATGTTGCATATGAAGAACAATCTTGCCTTGCGGCGCAACCGGATTTATAAACGCTTATTTGATTTGATACTGAGCGTTGCAGGCGGTATAGCCATCAGCCCCATATTGCTCGTTCTGGCAATATGTATAAAACTGGATTCCAAAGGAAATGTATTCTACAATGCAGACCGCATTGGCAAAGACGGCAGGAATTTTAAGTGTTATAAATTCCGTTCCATGTATATCAACGGCGATGAAATCCTCAAGGATTATCTGGCCAAGAATCCGGAAGCTGCTACGGAATGGAAGGAATACGCCAAACTTCGCGATTATGACCCACGGGTTACTAAGGCCGGTACATGGATGCGTAAATACAGCCTTGATGAACTGCCACAGATACTCAATGTCATAAAAGGTGATATGAGTTTGGTAGGGCCAAGACCATATCTTCCAAGAGAAAAGGAAGATATTGGCGAGGAACTCAGTACCATAACCATGAGTATGCCGGGAATCACCGGCTATTGGCAGGTAAGCGGTAGAAATGATGTCAGCTTTCAAGAGCGAGTTAACATGGATGCATGGTATGTTAGGAACTGGTCAGTGTGGCTTGATATTATGTATTTGACTAAAACTTTTACCACTGTAATAAGGGGTAAAGGTGCATATTAAAAGAAATAGGGAGAAATAAGTCGATGGAAAATAATGCACAGGATAAAAAAATTGACTTCGCCAACCTATGGTTGGTGATGAAAAGAAAGAAAAAGATATGTGTTGGCATTGTTGGAAGTTGCACAGCGGTATCGCTGGCGATTGCCCTAGTTCTACCCCCAACCTATGAATCAATTACGACAGTGCAGACTCGTGTAACAGGTGCTGGTGTGAGTGGTGATATGGCAGCTGCTATGAGATTAGGATTAGGATCGAGCACTTCACCGACAGCGACTTATTCAGAACTTATGAAATCAAATGCTGTTTTGCAACCGATTATTGACGAGCTGGATCGGGATGAAGATGAAAAGAGATATCTTACTCCTGAAAGTTTCGCTAAAAATAATTTAAAAATAGAAAATATTAAGCAGACAAATATTTTAAAAGTGACAGCAAAAGGAAGAACTCCGGAAGAAGCGCAAATGATTTCCAAGCATGTAGTAGAAAACTTTCTGGTCATGATGACGGATATGAACAAGGAAACGCAGAGCTTGTTGGTGCAATTTCTGAATGAGCGAGTAGAGGTGGCGAAAAAAGAGGCCGAGGAAGCAAGAAATAAGTTTGCTACGTATCAGAAGGAACATGGCATTTACAGCCCAAATGAACAGGCCAAAATTGCCGTAAACAAAATGAATGCCTTTGACGAAGCTATTGGCAATATGCGCGTTCAGCAACAGGCTAATCAGGCCAAGGTGGACAGTGCGGCAGCACAATTAGGTGATATCAATGCCAATAGCCAAAGCTTAAAAATCAACGACAATGCAAACGTACAAAACTTGCGGTCAAAGATTATTGCTGCTGAAGTGGATTTGGTTGGCTTGCGTCAGCAATATACAGAAGAAAACCCGAATGTAATCAAGGCTGAGGAAAAACTGACAGCCTTGAAGCAAAATTTGGCACAGGAAGTAAATGCCTTGGTGGCATCCAAATACACCACGATTAATCCTACGCAGGAATCCCTGATAAAAGATCAGGTTAATGCACAAGTGGCCATAGAGGTATCCAAGGCAAGCGAACAGGCTGTTGCCAAACGCCGTGATGAAAAGGCAAAAGAACTGGATGATTTCCCGCAGGAAGTACAGGAATATATGAACCTCCAGCGCGACACGGTTATTAAAGAGGGTATCTATACTGACCTAATCAAGCAGATGGAAAACAACAAAATCCGTCAGGCCATGGATTCCATGGATATTCAGGTAATAGATGAAGCTAATTTGCCCTTTGTAGATCAACCGGTATGGCCAAGAAAAAAAATCATGTTTTTAGTAGGCGCTTTGATAGGATGCTTATTGATGTTAATCTATTGTATAAAAAATATAAGGGGTTAATACATGAAGAAAATAAGTTTAAGAGAACTACAATTAATTGAGTTAGATGTATTAGAGTATTTTGTTAAATTTTGTAAAAAAAATAATTTAAGATATGTACTTATTGGAGGGTCGTTGCTAGGTGCTATTAGACATAAAGGATTTATTCCTTGGGATGATGATATTGATATTGGGATGCCTCGGCCCGATTATGAAAGATTGAAAAAATTAACGCTGAATACAGAAAAATATAAAATGCTAACTTTCGATCGTATGGAATTAGATATTCCCCTAATAAAGATAGTTGACAAAAGAACTGTTGTTGAAAGCTCAGAAGATGGAAAACATCATGTATGGATAGATGTTATACCTATTGATGGTTTGCCAGCAGATGATATCGTTACTAGTAATCTTTATAAAAAAATATTTTTTTATAGAAAAATTAGTATTTTATGTAGACTTAGATGGGGGCAAGGTAGAAGCTTTATAAAAAAATTATCTGGAATATTTTTAAAACCGCTAGCGCAGTTGCTTTGGGGAAGTAAGAAATGTGCAGAAATGCTCGAAGAAATTGCAACAAGTAATGATTATGAGACTTCAGATTATGTTGGAGTGGTTACGTGGGGACGCTATGGTGTTGGTGAAAAGATGCCAAAAGATAAATTTGAAAAGTTCACAGAAGTTGAATTTGAAGGTAAATTTTTCCAAGCAACGAGTTATTGGGATAGTTACTTAACAGGTATTTATGGTGATTATATGAAATTACCGCCATTGGATCAGCAAATGGGTGATCATCAGATAACTGCATATATTGAATAAGAACAATGGATTGAAGCAGTATATAGTTCAAATGTTCATGAATTTGATGAGCGTTAAGATTATTTTGGAGGTGCTCGAGATGACTGTAGCAATAGTTATAGCTGGTGGCGTAGGAAGTCGCGCCGGTCAAGATATTCCGAAGCAATTTATAAATATTAATGATAAGCCTATAATTATTTATACACTTGAAGGATTTCAAAAACATCCAGAGGTAGATGCAATTGAAGTCGTTTGTTTAGACGGATGGCATGAAATATTGCGTGCTTATGCAAAACAATATAATATTACAAAATTAAGATGGATCGTTTCAGGTGGTGAATCAGGTCAAGAATCTATTCGCAATGGTGTTTACGCACTGAAAAATAAATGTAAAGATGATGATGTAGTAATAATACACGATGGTATTCGTCCTATGGTAGATGAAGAGGTGTTGTCCGATGTTATTATTACTTGTAAAAAATATGGTAATGCTGTATCATCTTTGCCGTACAATGAACAAATTTTTTTAGTAAATGATGATAAAACAACAAAACAATATATTCCTCGTGAAACATTGCGGCGGGTGATGACACCTCAGGCTTATACATTTGGAAAGCTATTGTGGGCATACCAGAAAGCATTTGAAGAGAATATTGGGATAAAAGGTTCGTCATACACGAATACAATGATGGCAGATCTTGGCGAGGTTTTGTATTTTGCAAAAGGATCCAATAAAAATATCAAGATTACTAATCCTGAGGATTTTGAATTGTTTAAATCAATGCTTAGTATCAAAAAAAGTTCTTGGTTAAGGTGAGTGGTGTTATGTATATAGATAATAAAGCATATACTGATGATATCGAAGCTATTATCAATAGAAATCTTCCGTGGAATCAATTAGAGTCAAAGTCTGTATTAATAACAGGGGCATCAGGATTAATAGGTACCTGTATTATAGATGCTATTCAATTGTTAAACAAGAGAAAGAAACTTAATATTTCTATATTTGCATTGGCTAGGAATCGATTGAATTTAGAAGAGCGATTTCATGATTATATAGGTGAAGATGGTTTTTATGTTATTACAGCAGATGTAAATAAAACGATACAATTAAGCGAAAAAATAGATTATATTATACATGCTGCAAGTAATACGCATCCAAGGGCTTATGCTACAGATCCTATAGGATCTATAATGACTAATATTGTGGGGTTAAATAATTTATTACAATATGCAAATTGTATAAAGACTAAAAGGGTTGTATTTTTATCGTCAGTAGAAATATATGGGCGGGCTCATGCACAAAATGACATCTTTGATGAAAATTATTGTGGGTATATCGATTCTAATACGTTGCGCGCTGGATATCCAGAAGGGAAGCGCGCAGGAGAGGCGCTTTGCCAAGCTTATAGAGAAAAATATGGCATGGATATTGTAATTCCAAGGTTGTCTAGGATTTATGGTCCAAGTGTAAAAAACGATGATACGAAAGCAATGTCACAATTTATAAGCGATGCTGTAGCTGGTAAAGACATTGTGTTGAAAAGTGAGGGGTTACAGAGATTTTCATATACCTATGTTTCAGATGCCGTTGCAGGTATATTTACAGTTTTACTCAAAGGAGAGGACGGAGAAGCCTATAATATTGCAAATTTAGATGAGAATTATTCATTAAAAGAGATTTCTTTGTTCTTATCTAGTATAGCAAATACAAATGTAATATATGATTTGCCAAATCAAACGGAGAAAAAAGGATTTTCGAAATCAATGGTAGCAATAATGAATGCGAATAAATTAAAAAAATTGGGTTGGACAAATAAATATACATTGCAAGATGGCTTAAAAAGGACGGTAAATATACTAAAGCAATTAAAATAGTTATGCTCAAGGTGTTTACTATATTTGAATAGGGTGGAGGCTTTGAAAAAGAAAATTGCAATTGTCGAAAATACAATAAATAATGTAGGTGGGCGAGAGCGTGTTTCTATAAATTTAGCAAATTCGCTAACTGAAAACTTTGATGTATATATAATTTGTTTTTACAAAGGTAATACGGAATGTCCTTATTATATTAACGAAGAAGTTAAAATTTTTTATTTAAATGAATTTAAGGGAAAAAGACGGAAAGCAATTGTAAAATATATTATACAAACAAGAAATTTAATAAAGAGTCTGTGTATTGATATTATTATTGCTGCAGGAAGAAATGCTATACCTATTATACCTATAGCATCTATTGGGCTTAATATCAAGAACGTTTTTTGGGAACATGTTACTTTAAGTAGTAAGTATATAGAAACCACTAATTATCAAAAAATAATTTTTGATTTTATAACGTTCATAATAGTTAATTTTTTTAATGAGATTGTAGTTTTAACAGATTCTGAAAAAAACAATTATATAAACAAATGTGGGGCGAATAGTTTAAATGTTCATACTGTACCCAATCTGATAGATGACGATGTTATTTTGTCTGATGGGAAGAAGAAAAAAAGAGAAAGAAAAATTATATCCGTTGGTAGAATAGCATCTGAAAAAAATTATGAATCAATAATTAGGGTCGCAGCAAAAGTCTTGGCTGAGAAACAAAATTGGGTTTGGGAAGTTTATGGTGATGGAGACGAGAAGTATTTAAATAAGTTAATACAGTATAAGAATATTTTTTCCCTTGATAGACTTATTTTTAAGGGGAAAGCAAGCGATTTAAAAGAGATATATTCCAATGCTTCATTGTTGGTTTTGACATCTAAGTACGAAAGCTTTGGTTTGGTGTTAGTGGAATCTAAATTGAATGGAATTCCTGCTATAGCATTTAATGTTGATTCTGGACCACGAGATATAATATCCGATGGATTAGATGGCTTTCTTATTAAACCGTTTGATGAGGATTTGATGGCAAATAAGATTTGTTATTTAATAAGTGATGAGTCATTATTGCAGATGTTTTCGGATAACTGTTATGATAATGCAGACAAATTCAAGAATGGTAATATATTGAAAAAATGGATAAAGTTATTACTATAGAAATGTCTTAGTGAGTTTGTCGTTAAGGAAGTGGTTTTTATGCCGATATTTTCATTTATAACAGTATTATATTTGGTTTATTTGTTCACAAAAAATAAATCGATAGAACAGAAATTTATAGAGCTATTAGTATTTACTACTTTTGTTCAAGTAATGCATCCGCAGGGATATTTTATTAAATTAGGATCATTAGAACCACAACATTTTACAGTATGTCAAATAATATTATTATTATATACTATATATTGTTTTTTTATCAAAAAATTATATATAACAAAAAGTATAGTGTATATTTGTCTCATACTTTTATTTTTACCACTTTTTACAATAATAATTAATAATTATATATACCCGTATGAAAATCTGATATTGTCGGTTAATGATTCATGGGACATGTATTATATGGGAGAGACTGCTAAGCAAAAAATATCATTTAATTTTAGCGATTTTAGAAGGGTGTTTTTCCCTTTTGTTGGCTGTTTAATGGTTATAATAATCGTTAAAAATAATATAACTGAAAGTCAATTGTATGCATCTTTGGAAAAAATATGCAATATGTTTAAATATGTGTTGACATTTGGTATATTAGAATTCTTGTTAAAAAATGTTTTTAATTTGCCAGATTTAACTTATGGATTTACAGAACTGTTTTTCGGTGTGAGTGAATTGTCAACAGTAACAGAACCAACAATGAGAGGAAATTTATATTTAGTTCAGGGCCCAACAAAAGAAGCGTCACATTTTGTCATTTCTTTATTTACAATGTCACTTTTTTATATTTCATTATGTGCTGTCAAGGCAAGGTCTAGTCATAAAAGCTTTATCACATCACTATGTAAAAGCCCGTTGCTGTTGTGTGTTTTTTTAATGTTTGGAACGAGTGGTATGTCTGCTTTTTGGTATACAACCATGATTGTTGCATTTATATTTGTGCTATGGTATAAGTTTACAAAACTTAATAAAGATGATGTTTTTAAAAGTATAATATTTATTACAATATTGACTGTTTCAATATCTATTTTTGCTATTAACATTTTTAATGATGACCTATTTTATTTATTTGAGCGTTTTGATAGAATAACAAGTTCGTTAGAAATATTGACGCAGAATCCGGCTATTTTCTTTACTTTAACTATTGACACTGACACAGATATTTCTACAGTAATAAGGCTTTTTTCTATTTATGAGGTAGGAAGTAACGTTTTTGATCGACCTTTTGGAGGGTTGGGTCCGGGAGTGCAGTATGCCCATGATACTTTTGTTACGACATTATGTGATTTTGGTGTGATGGGCTTAATGATTTGGATTAAGCTAATACGTGCAAATATAGTATTTCAAAGAAAGTATGATTTTAGCATGTTAGTAATCATACTTGTAGCGGGAGTCCCTTTGGGTGTTCCTCATAGCATTATGATTCAGTTTTACCCAATATTGTTATTGGAATGCACTGCGCTTTATTGTGATGAAGGACTTAAGGAGGATAATAATGCTAAAAAGCTATCCATTGATATCAATAATTACAGCAGTCTATAATAGTGAGAAATATATACGTGAAACGATTGATAGTGTATATGCACAAAATTACGCTAATTTTGAGTTTATCTTTGTAAATGACTGCTCTTATGATAAAAGCGTTGATATAATAAAGTCATATAACGATGATAGATTTATCGTTATAGAAAATGAAAAAAATATGGGGGCATCATTTAGTAGAAATGAAGCATTGAAATATGCTAATGGTATTTATGCATGCATTTTAGATTCTGATGATATTTCGTATGATAAGCGTTTTATAAAGCAAGTATCGTATTTACAAGATAATCCAAATGTAGATATATGTGGTAGTTATGCGAAAATGTTTGGGAAATATGATTATATAATGAAAAAGCCATTGGATGATCAAGTAATAAAATCATATATGATTACTACATGTCCGTTTATACATTCGACATGTATGATAAGAATTAGCTCATTAAGAAAATATAATTTATTATATGATACAAGCTTAAAAACTGCAGAAGATTATGATTTATGGTGTAGAGCGGCTCAGTACATGACCTATCACAATATTCCGGAAGTTTTAGTGGGATATAGGTCTGGTCACGATCATCTATCATCGCAGAGAAGTACAGAACAGGATGTTATTACAGGACATATCATCAATAGAAATTTTTCAAATCTTGCTGATAGTAGTGTGACCTTATACACGCAAATAGATTTCGACAATACTTCTCTTTCTAAATTACAAAATGATTTGTTGTTAATCAATACAATTGGAGATAGACCGAATTTGAATAAAAGAATGGGTTTATTTTCTAACAGATTGGCTGCTGATATAGCGATAAAGAAATTATGCATTAGGCACGCACATAACGGAATACGTTTTTTTCTGTGGTCTGTTTATAAGTTTAAGTGTATAAAAATGTTTTCACTGTACACGTTTAAGTTTTTAGTAAAAAGTGTTTTGCATTTAAGAGATGTCAAGGGGCATATATACTCATGGATGAGGTTAAAAAAATATGAAAAACAAAAAATATAATTCAATTAAAGGTTGTTGGTAAAATTTGTATTAAAGTTTTTACCTAAAAGCATAATATGATTTTATCTAGTTTATTTGTAATTCACATTATGAGGTGATGTAATGATAACTGTTTCATTTGCAGGTGGATTGGGAAATCAAATGTTTCAATATGCTTTTTATATGGCACAAAAGCATAGAAAAAAAGATGTTAAAATGGATTTATCTTTTTATAGTACAAATCATGACCATAATGGATTTGAACTCGATAAGATATTTAATATTTTAATAGATGAAGCTGAAGAAGAACTAAAAAAAAAGTTAAAAAATGAAGATAACTATTTTAATAGGTTGAAAAGAAAGCTTGGCTTTAAATATCGGTATTATTATCAAAAATCAGCAATTAAATTCTATGAAGATGCGATGATTTATGATGATGGTTATATGTGTGGCTATTGGCAATCAGAAAAATATTTTGATATGATAAAAAATGAAGTAAAGAATATTTATAATTTTCCTGATATTATTGATGAGAGAAATAAATCGATGGAATCGATTATACGTAGAACTAATTCAGTTAGCGTTCACGTAAGAAGGGGAGATTACATTGGATTGGATGATTTTAATGTTATCCCTGAACTGTATTATTTAGATGCTGTTAACTATATTAAAGGAAAAGTAACTGACCCTTATTTTTTTGTTTTTAGTAATGATATTGAATGGTGTAAAAGAAATATAGTAGTAAATAATGCTATGTTTATAGATTATAATAAAGGAAAAGAATCTTTTAGAGATATGCAATTAATGTCTTTATGTAAACATCATATAATAGCAAATAGTAGTTTTTCATGGTGGGGTGCCTGGTTAGGCGAAAAAGATAATACTATAACAATTGCACCTAATATATGGCTAAAATCATGTATTAATGGAGATATAGTACCAGAAAGATGGGTTCGTTTAGGCTAGAGGGATTTTATGTTAGGTAAATTTATTTTTAATATCAAAAGACGTTTTTTATTAAAAAAGTTGTATCCAAAAGTTGTGTTTGATCGTGATGTGAATCTTTATTCAAAAAATCTTTTGGATGAAATAGAAATTGGCGAATATTCATATATTGGCAACGGAACTTCAATAACAAAATCAAAAATCGGTAGATATTGCAGTATAGGCGAAAATGTTTGCATAAATCCTGGAGAACACATAATAGAGGAAGTGTCGACAAATGCGATATTTTATGATGATCCATGGAATGTTTTAACACGTAAAAGTGTCAAAATTGGCAATGATGTTTGGATTGGTACACGCGCTATTATTTTAGGTGATGTAAATATAGGTGATGGCGCAATTATTGCTGCAGGCGCTGTAGTCACTAAAGATGTTCCTGCATATGCTATTGTTGCCGGCGTGCCTGCTAGAATTATTAGACAGAGATTTGAAGATAATAAGGTGGACATTATAAGAGAATCAAGATGGTGGGAAAAGAATCCTTTAGAGGCAAAAAAAGTCATTGATTCTCTTAGAATGGTATTGTGAACATTTAAGATGAAAAATTCAGTAGAACGAACGAAAACTTTAAAGAAAAATATTAAATATTCTATTTTATTTAAAGCTATATCTGTAGTATTGTCTTTTTTACTGTTGCCATTAACGGTTAATTATTTATCAGAAGTCGAATATGGAATATGGGTTACTATTTTTTCCATACTTACATGGGTCAATATATTTGATATGGGAATTGGCTTAGGACTTAGAAATAAAATAGCAGCGGCAATAGCAAAAAATGATTTTATTTCAGTCCGAGAATATTTATCGACGGGAATATCTGTAATTATCCTTTTAAGTATTGTTATATATGCTACTTTTTTGGTTATTTTAAATAATATATGTCTTCAAGAATTTTTTAATACAAGCCAAATTTTAGAACATGAGTTATATTGTATAGTATTTTGGGCAGGAACTTTTGTTATTGTTGCGTTTATATTATCTATAATTAATCAGGTATATTACGCATACCAAAAAGCGGCAATAACAGGTGCGATTAATATTATCCAAAGTCTTGTTATGCTTGGTTGTATATATTATTTGATAACTAAAGGAAAACATGATTTGATTTTTTTTGTATATAGTTACGGTTTATCTATGTTGATTTCTCGTTGCACATTTATTTTTGTTTTTTTTCGGAGTCATAAAGAAATAATTCCAAGCATGAGTTTTTTTGTTAAAGATAAGATCTTTGATATGACATCTTTAGGACTTAAGTTTTTTATAATTCAGCTTTGCTGTTTATTTTGTAATTCATTTAATAATATATTAATTACAAAACTTTTAGGGCCGGAATATGTTAGAGATTTCGATGTTATTTTTAAGATAATAAACGCATCTATGATGATACAAACATTAATTATGACGCCGTTATGGTCTGCGTATACACAGGCTTATGCATTGAAAGATTATTTGTGGATAAAGAAAATATATTTTAAAAGCTTATGGATTACATTGTTGATTGCTATATTATTCTTTTTTGTAACTATTTTTATTGATCCAATTATTTTTTTCTGGATGCACATTACTGTAAATAGTAGCTACCTATTGCCCTTTTTTATTTTTTTATACAATGTATTACTATTGTTTGATAATGCTTTTTCAGTTATTTTAAACGGAATAGGTCTTATTACAATTCAGATGTATGCATGGATTGTTTCAGCTTTTTTAGTAATACCTTTATCGTATATATTTATATATTTTTATGGTATGAAGGCAGAAGGCATTGCATTTAGTATGATACTTTCATTAAGTGTTTTATTTATCATTTTGCCATTACAAATACGTAAAATATTTAAAAGATGGAAAATTTAATAAAAAGAGCTTTTGATCTCTCATTTAAGATGGGCAGAATGGAATAAGCTGAGGCGTTGCCCAAAGTACCAGCAAATGCAAAAAACTCCTGTTTTATGATATTGGCTTCGCGGCCATATCATAAAACAGGAGGTGTCCAAAGATGGACAACTAGGGTATAACACATACGTGCTGGAATTGCATGTATTATATCGTATTTATCCCAAAGTATCGTCGTAAAGTAATGTATGGTGAAGTTAAGCGGGATATAGTGGAAATCTTGAAGAAGCTGTGCGAGATGAAATAGATACAGAGTTGATAGAGGGCAAGGTGTGAAAGACCATGTACACATGTATGTGGCCATTCCGTCAAAGCTTAGCGTGTCGGATGTAATATCGTATGTCAAGGGGAGAAGCAGCTTGATGATATTTGACCGGCATCCAGCGTTTAGGCAGGGCTGGGGGAAACAGCACTTTTGGGCAAGAGGTTACTATGTGGCCACGGTTGGCAATGTAAACGAGTCAACTATCGTGGAGTACATAAAGAATCAGGAGAAAAATGATAAGTTTGAGGACAGAGGGAAGTAGCATTTAGCCGCCACAGGCGGCTACCAGTATCAATAGTGCTGCAAAACTCCGCCTTAGGTGGAACCAGTATAATACCCCGGAGGGGTTAAATTTAACCCCCATTGAAATGTGGGTGCAGTATTAAAGAAAGGGTATCACAATATGAGTAATATTATTGAGGAAAAAACACCGTTTAGGGTACTTCAAGTTATAGGCATTGCTTGTGCAGGTGGCGTCGAATCAGTTATAATGAATTACTATAGGCATATTGACAAAAACAAGATCCAGTTTGACTTTGTTTTTGATGGATTTAATGATATGTGGGATGAAGAAATACAACAATTAGGTGGGAAAGTATATCATATAACGTCGTATAAGGAAAATGTATTCAAATTTATGAAAGAATTGTATTATATAGTAAAAAAAAATCAATATAGTATTGTTCATTCTAATATGAATACATTATCTGTATTTTCTTTGTTCCCTGCTTTTGTTGGGGGGGCAAAAATTAGAATACTACATAATCATTCTACAGCGACATCTACTGAAAGTTTTCGTACATTATTAAAATATATTTTACGTCCAACTAATTTTATTTTTGCGAATTATTATGTCGCATGTTCACGTTTGGCTGCGGAATGGATGTATGGAATCAATAGAATTAAAAATGAAAAAGTAACGATTGTTAATAATGCGATAGATTTAAGTTTATATAAATTTAATCTCGAATTACGCAATGAATTACGAAATAGTTTGAGAATTTCCGAAGATACAGTAGTTATAGGCCATGTAGGAAGATTTGTTAATCAAAAAAATCATAAATTTTTGATTGAGGTTTTTTATGAAATTAACAAAAAAAATAGCAATTCGTTATTACTACTTGTTGGCGATGGACACTTAAAACCACAAATTCAATCTTTAGTAAAAAATATGGGTCTTGATAATTGTGTAAAATTTTTAGGTATTAGAAAAGATGTAAAAAGCTTATACAATGCAATGGATTATTTTGTTTTGCCATCATGGTATGAAGGATTACCGGTTGTGGCTGTGGAGGCACAGGCAAACGGATTGCCATGTCTATTTTCAAATTATGTCACACAAGAATCAAAGTTATTATCTAACACTCTTTTTTATGACATCAAAAATGGTCCGGTTAAGTGGGCGGAATTAATATTGTCATCACTAAGGGAAAGAGATCCTAACGCAACGGAAGAACTTTCGAAGAAGGGCTTTGATATAAAGAAGATGTCAAGATTTTTGTATTTATGGTATGAGGCCAAAATTAATGCTCCTAAGAAATGAATTTCGTACAGTGTTGATGGTGTGGCATTATCTCAAATACAAAGTTAATCACTAATATTAGTAATCATCAACATGGGAGTGTTCGAATTTAGTCAAATGCGGAAGATCAGGGAGGTAAGCATTTTAATATGCGACGGATTTTCAATCTAAGTGAAACAGCATATAGTATAAATAGGAATTCATCAATAGAGAGTTTAAGAATTATAGCTATTCTAATTATTATAACGCATCATTTTGGTTATCATGGTGTGTTAAAGGAAAACATATTAACTGTTGCAAATCTAAATTGGCAAATCGTCTTCACACAACTAGTGAGTTGGGGTGGTAATCTTGGCAATATGATTTTTATGATGATTACTGGTTATTATATGATTAATGCTAATGTAAAAAAAGAAAAAATACTTTTGCTTTTATTTACTATGCTTTTATATTCTTGGGTTATTGAAATAGTGAGTTTTTATATTATAGGGATGTCGTGTTCAATCGATGTTTTTGTTAAAAACACCTTTCCTATATGGTTTGGCTTAAATTGGTTTGTTTCCTGTTACATAATTTTCTCTACATTTATTCCTTTTGTAAATAAGTTTTTATTAAGTTTAGATAATAGACAATATTTGTATTTATTGTTGTTATTATTTATTTTTCAGTCATTACTACCTACTCTTGGTGGGGTGACATTTATGAATAAATCGCAGTTTATATTTTTTGGATTTGGATATGCGATAGGAGGGTATTTAAGACTTTATTTTCAAGAATATTTAAGAGAAGAATACAAACAAAAATATATATTTTTGTTTACTACTTTTTCTCTTATGATTGTGTTGTCTATTTTTTTACTAGACTTTTTGGGAATATACTTACATATAGATAAGTTTGTTTTTATGGCATCTAGGGTAGGAGGGGGAATGATTTTTACGGTTCCCATATCAGTGAGTATTTTTTGTCTATTTTTATCAATAAAACCTTTTAATAATTATAAAATTAACATGGTAGCACAAACTGTTTTAGGAGTCTATTTAATCCATGATAATAGTTTGATGCGGCAGATTTTATGGAATCAGTATTTCCCTAATTTAAATTTTATAGACAGCATTTTTTATCCTATCTTTTATATAGTAAAGGTGTTGTTAGTATTCTTGGTGTGTGTGTGTGTAGAGTATTTACGGAAAATTTATATAGAGCCTAGACAAGTTTATATGGTTGATATTATTTTAAAGAAATTTATAAAGATATACTATAACCTTGTTTCAAGAATACAATTATCGTCGCTAAAATGAATTGGAATTAGGGATGATTATTTATTATTTATGTTAGAGTAGTCGTTTTTTTACTCTAAATAGATTGGAGGATTTTTTATTATGAAAAAGGCGTTGATTACGGGGATTACTGGGCAAGATGGATCTTATCTTGCAGAATTTTTGTTAGATAAAAATTATGAGGTACATGGGATTATTCGCCGTTCTTCTGTGGATTATCGTGAGCGTATTGCCCATTTGGAGGGAAAATCGAATTTCCATTTACATTATGGTGACATGGGGGATTCAATGGGACTGATGGCTATTATAAGCACGGTACGTCCTGATGAAATCTATAATTTGGCGGCACAGAGTCATGTACAGGTGTCCTTCGATGCACCCGAATTTACAGCAGATGTGGACGCTACGGGTGTACTGCGTATTTTGGAAGCGGTTCGCTTAAGTGGACTTAAGGATAACTGCCGCATTTATCAGGCATCTACATCGGAACTCTATGGCAAGGTGGAGGAAGTTCCGCAGAACGAAAATACGCCGTTTCATCCGTATTCGCCGTATGCGGTTGCTAAGCAGTATGGCTTTTGGATTACGAAGGAATATCGTGAGGCATATAATATGTTCGCTTGCTCTGGCATTCTCTTTAACCATGAGTCAGAGCGCCGTGGGGAAACTTTTGTAACGCGTAAGATTACTCTGGCGGCGGCACGTATTGCACAGGGGAAGCAGGAGAAATTGTATCTCGGCAATCTGGACAGTCTGCGTGATTGGGGCTATGCTAAGGATTATGTGGAATGCATGTGGCTGATTCTACAGCATGACAAACCGGAGGATTTTGTCATTGCAACAGGCGTGCAACATTCGGTACGTGAGTTCTGTCAACTAGCGTTCCATCATGCTGGCATCGAACTAGAATTCACTGGCGAGGGAATGGACGAAAAGGGCATTGACAAGGCTACGGGTAAAGTGGTAGTTGAGGTTAGCCCGGACTTCTATCGTCCAACAGATGTGGTAAATCTTTGGGGCGACCCGACAAAGGCAAAGAAAGAGCTTGGCTGGAATCCGACGAAGACCACCTTTGAGCAGTTGGTAGAAATCATGGTCAAGTATGATATGGAAAAGGTTGCAGCTGAGTGCTTAAAAGAACGTGTTAATTTGGCGGAGTTCTTGGAAAAGGGTATTATCAAATGATGGGAACTTTACATATTGTATTGTTATCTGGCGGTTCAGGCAAACGCTTGTGGCCGTTGTCCAATGATATCCGCTCGAAGCAGTTTATCCCACTGTTTCCACAGGTAGATGGTGAATATATCTCCATGGCTCAGCGTGTATTCCGCCAGATTCGTAAAGTAGACAAGGAAGCTGATATCACGGTAGCTACCTCGAAGTCGCAGGTATCCACGTTGAAGAATCAACTTGGAGATCATGTGGATATTTCCGTAGAGCCTTGCCGCCGGGATACTTTTCCCGCTATTGTTCTCGTCAGCGCATATCTTCATGATGTAAAAGGTGTTGGTCTGGATGAGGCAGTGGCTGTTTGTCCTGTTGACCCCTATGTGTCCACGGATTATTACAAGGCGGTTGAGCAGTTGACTGAACTTGCGGCACAGGGGACTGCTGATTTGATGCTGATGGGCATTGAGCCGACCTATCCTAGTGAGAAGTACGGCTATATTATGCCAAATTCAAAGGAAAAAATCAGCAAGGTGGCTGCTTTTAAGGAAAAACCAACGGAAAAGAAGGCGGCTGAGTATATCGAAAAAGGCGCACTTTGGAATAGTGGTGTCTTTGCCTATCGGCTGGGCTATGTGTTGGAAAAAGCACATGAACTGCTCGACTTCCAAAGTTACGAGGATTTGTATGCGAATTACGGCAATCTGACGAAAATTAGTTTTGACTATGCCGTGGTGGAGAAGGAATCGAGCATAGGTGTGCTCCGCTATGCCGGGGAATGGAAAGATTTGGGCACATGGAATACACTGACGGAAATCATGCATGAGCCTTTTATTGGCGATGTGACGATGGACGATAACTGCGTGGATACTCATGTGGTCAATGAAATGGATGTGCCTGTTTTGGTTATGGGAGCGAGTAACTTAGTGATAGCTGCCAGTCCGGAAGGCATTTTGGTAGCTGATAAGGATTCTTCAAGTCATATCAAGCCATATGTAGAAAATCTGACTCAGCAGGTGATGTTTGCTGAAAAATCCTGGGGCAGTTTCCAGATTATTGATGTAGAGGATGAAAGCCTGACCATCAAGGTGACACTAAATGAAGGCCATGGAATGAACTACCATAGCCATGCGCACCGGCAGGAAATTTGGAATATTGTCAGCGGCGAAGGCAAGGTTTTACTGGACGATAAGGAACAGCTGGTCAAGACGGGAGATATTATCGAACTGCCTGTTGGTTGCAAGCATAAGATCATGGCAGATACCCGCATGACGATTATTGAAGTGCAGATGGGTGAAGCAATTTCAAAAGCGGATAAAATTAAGTGGGAATAAAGAGGCGTATTTATAATGATGGATAAAAATGCAAAAATCTATGTGGCAGGGCATAGAGGTATGGTTGGCTCGGCTATCGTACGGGAATTGAAACGTCAGGGCTACACGAATATCATCACCCGCACGCATAAAGAACTGGACTTAATTGACCAGGTGGCTGTAAATGCTTTTTTTGCGCAGGAAAAGCCGGAGTATGTGTTCCTGGCAGCTGCCAAGGTCGGCGGTATTGTAGCCAACAGTGAAGCATTGGCTGACTTTATGTATGACAATATGATGCTGGAGATGAATGTGATTCATGCAGCTTGGCAGAATGGTTGTAAGAAGCTGGAATTCTTGGGTTCCAGCTGCATTTATCCGCGCATGGCACCGCAGCCGATGAAGGAATCTTGTTTGTTGACTTCGGAACTCGAAAAGACCAATGAAGCCTATGCCTTGGCGAAGATTTCCGGTCTGAAATACTGTGAGTTCCTCAACAAGCAGTATGGTACGGACTATATTTCCGTGATGCCGACCAATCTTTATGGACCGAATGATAACTACCATCCGACGCACAGCCATGTACTGCCTGCCCTTATCCGCCGTTTTCATGAGGCAAAGGAACAAGGCTTGACGAAAGTTACCTGCTGGGGCGATGGTTCGCCGCTCAGAGAGTTCCTTTATGTAGACGATTTGGCCAATCTCTGCGTGTTCCTGATGAACAATTACAGTGGCGATGAAACGGTCAATGCCGGCACGGGCAAAGAGCTGACCATTAAGGAACTGACGGAACTGGTAGCGGAAGTCATCGGCTATGAAGGTGAAATTGCCTGGGATATCACTAAGCCAAACGGTACGCCTCGCAAGCTTCTGGATGTGTCCAAAGCTACAAAGCTGGGCTGGACATATAAGACGGAGCTCAAAGATGGCATTAAGCTGGCTTATGAGGATTTCCTCCATAATCCTATGCGGGCAGAGCGGTAAGAGGTGAGTATTTTGGCAGAAGTGAGAAAACGTGATGCTTACTTGGATATTGTTAAGGGCGTAGCGATTATCGCTGTGGCGTTTGGTCATTGTATTCAGTTTGGAAGCGGGGCTGAATTTTTAAAGGGAGATTTTTTCTACAACGATGTATTTCGGTTCATTTACAGCTGGCATATGCCGCTCTTTATGTTGGTAAGTGGCTATCTGTTCAGTTTCAGTGTAAATCGCCATGATTGGTCATCTTTGTTAAAAAGCCGCTTTAAGCAGTTACTTTTGCCGATGTTGTCATGGTCGTTACTTATAGCGATTGTACTGCGTACACTAGGGGGGGACATCAGTCCGTTTCTTAATAGCGTCGGCAAACATTTTCTCAATGATATTTGGTTCTTGTGGGCCATATTTTATAATTCCATAGTAGTGCTGTTGGTAAGAAGATATTTGGCAGACAGGTTGGGCGTATATTTGGTTCTGTTCATATTGACATTTGTTACCCCGGATATACTCAATGCAGGTTTGTATAAATTCATGTATCCATTTTTTGTAACGGCGTATTTATATGGTGCTGGGAAATTGCCATGGTTATCAGAGATTATAAGCAGATTTAGTCAGCAAAGAATGCTTATGGTGGTCATTGTAATTTATGGCTTCTTGTTTTCCATGTATGGATATTATGCCTATATTTATACTTCTGGTTATGTGATAGGGGGATTCAGGTCACATACCATTATGAGCTGGAAGTTTTGGAATGATATGTACAGAATGCTGATTGGATTTACAGGGTCGGCGATGATTATGCTTTTGTTAAGATTGGCTTATGACAGCAGCCGAACTAAGCTTGGCATGGTTTGGAAAATGTTGCAAAAAATAGGGATAGCCTCATTGGCGATATACATCATATCAGGTTATATGAATGGTCTTGTCTTGCCTAAAATATGCGGCTCCTTTGAGTTGGATTATGCTGTGACTTTATTGGAGTCTGTGGTGGTTATAATTATATGCTATGGGGTATTTTGGCTTATTCGCAAGCAGGATTATGCTAATCGGTTCTTGCTTGGGGGCAGATAGAAATTAGTAAGGAAGTTTAGAATGAGTTATTGTACAGAGGCATTTGGTGCCTATGATATTCGGGGCATTTACCCCAAAACGATTAATGAGGAAATTGCCTATCGTATTGGCAGATTCTTTCCTTCGCTGTTTGTGGCAAAGAAAGTGGTTGTCGGTAATGACATCCGCTTGTCTGGCCCGGCAATAAAAAAAGCCTTAATGAAAGGCTTGGTGGAATCGGGCTGTGATGTTATCGATATTGGCCAGTGCGGTACAGAGATGATTTATTTCGCCACGTTCCATTTAAAACTCGATGGCGGTGTGATGATTACAGCTAGCCACAATCCTAAGGAATATAACGGCATGAAATTTGTACGCCAGGAGGCAAGGCCGATTTCTGGTGATACAGGGCTGCGGGAGCTGGAAGCGCAGGTTGCCGATGGTGAACTGCCGCCTATGGCAGAAACTCATGGCAAGGTAGAACAGTTGGATATTGTCGAGGATTATGTGCAGCATATTCTGTCCTATGTGGATGTTACAAAGCTGAAGCCGCTCAAGGTAGTGGTTAATGCCGGTAATGGCGCAGCCGGTCCGATTCTCGATGTAATGGAAAAATATCTGCCCTTTGAACTGGTGAAAGTACACCATCATCCAGACGGCAGTTTCCCGAATGGCGTACCGAATCCGCTTCTGCCGGAAAATCGTGAGGCTACGGCTAATGCTGTGCGTGAATCAGGTGCCGATGCCGGTGTAGCCTGGGATGGTGACTTTGACCGCTGTTTTATGTTTGATGAACAGGGGAATTTCATCGAGGGCTATTATATGGTCGGTTTCCTGGCAAAGGCGTTTCTGCAGAAAAATGCTGGCGAGAAGATTATCTACGACCCGCGACTTACCTGGAATACGGAAGAACTGGTCAGGGAAAATGGCGGTATCCCCGTAATTTCCAAGAGTGGCCATGCCTTTATCAAGGAAAAGATGCGGGCAGAAAATGCCATTTACGGCGGGGAGATGAGTGCGCATCATTATTTCCGTGATTTTTCTTACTGTGACAGCGGTATGATTCCGTGGCTGCTTGTGCTGGAACTGCTCTCGCAAGTTGGAGATAAACGTCTGTCTGACTTAATGCAGGAGCGTATGGCAAGCTATCCTTGTTCCGGGGAAATTAACAGTAAGGTTATGGATGCCGATGAAGTGCTGGAACGTATCGAGGCTGAATATGGTCTGCAGGGGGAAGTCACGAAAATTGATGGATTGTCTGTGGAATTTCCTAATTGGCGTTTTAACCTGCGTAAGTCCAACACGGAACCGGTTATCCGATTGAATGTGGAAACGCGCGATGATGAAATGCTTATGAAAAATAAAACTCAGAAGTTGCTGGCTAAGATTCGTGCATAATTGGAGTGTTTTCATTGATAAAAAAGGAATAATCTTGGCAGGCGGTTCAGGAACACGCTTGTATCCATTAACAAAAGTGGTTTCCAAACAGCTTAAGCCTTCCAAGGCTTCTCGGCATATTTGATGGTGATGGCTTACCATCGCACGTACAAAGTGCCGGTGACGATTTCCCGCTGCTCGAATAACTATGGCCCATTCCATTTCCCGGAAAAGCTGATTCCTTTGATGATTATCAATGCGTTAGCGGATAAGAAACTGCCGGTATATGGTGATGGACTCAATGTCCGTGACTGGCTCTATGTAGAAGACCACTGTGCGGCCATCAATCTTATTCTGGAGAAGGGCAAGGTCGGCGAAGTCTACAATATTGGCGGACATAATGAACGGGCGAATATTGATGTAGTCAAGACAATCCTCAAACAACTGGGCAAGAGCGAAGATTTGATCGAATATGTTGGTGACCGTAAGGGACATGACCGCCGTTACGCCATTGACCCGACCAAGATTCATAACGAACTCGGCTGGCTGCCGGAAACGAAATTCGAAGACGGCATCAAGGCTACCGTGCAATGGTATCTGGATAACCGCCAATGGTGGGAAAATATCATCAACGGTGAGTATCAAGATTATTATGACCGCGTGTATGGAAATAAGAGATAAAATTATCAAGCAGTCTGGTTTTTGCAACCAAGGATACCGTAGAAATCGCGGATTACTTCGGCGTGGAGACAGGCAGCAAAGTCAATAAGATTGAAAAAGCTGGCTGCCGTGTCCATAAGAGCACCCACGTCAATGCGCCATTGCCACCAAGACATACCGGATAGTGGGGCCTGTAGTTGGTAAGGCATTCTATGATGGCCTTTCTTGATGATTGGATTTGGGGGACAAAGTAGATGGATATGGAAAGTATGGTCCGCTATTCTGCTGTAGATTCGATTTTCAGCGAGGCAAAAACAAACGCAAAATCAAACGCATTTTTTTGCGTTTGATTTTGCGTTTGTTTTTCGCTATAATACAAGCAACAAGTAAATGCAGATTGGCGCAGGAGGTTGATTACGGTGCGAGAAACGAGAAATCTTGAGTTCAAAGAGCAGGTTACCAATACCTTTTTGAAAACGGTAAGCGCCTTTGCCAATTATGATGGCGGAGAAATCCTATTTGGTCTCACGGATGATGGAAATGTCAAGGGGATGGCAGACCCAGAGCGAGTGTGTCTGGATATCGAAAACAAAATAAACGACAGCATCGACCCTGTGCCGGAGTATACCCTGAATATCAATGAGCGTACTTCAGTAGTGACGCTTAAAGTGATAGAAGGATTGCATAAACCGTATTTCTATAAATCAAAGGCATACAGGAGAAATGATTCTGCCAGCATTCCCGTAGATAGGCTGGAGCTGGAGCGCCTTATATTGGAAGGGCAGAATCGTTCGTTTGAAGAGTTGCCTGCCTGCAGACGGGATCTTTCATTTCAGCTATTGGACGAAAAATTAAAGAAGGCACTTAATATAAAAACGGTCAATTTGGACACGTTGAAAACACTAGAGCTGTATTCGGATGAGAATGGCTACAACCAGGCTGCAGCGCTTTTAGCTGACAATAATGATTTTAGCGGGCTGGACATGGCTAGATTTGGTGATAGCATCAGCATTATCCTTGACCGGGAAACTTGCGAGCATGTTTCCATCCTGAAGCTGTATGACCAAGCCATGCAAATGTACAGGAAATATTATCAATATGAGCAGATAAAAGGCAGCTACAGGGAAAGCATTGCCATGATTCCCGAAGAGGCCTTTCGTGAAGCTATTGCTAATGCTATTGTGCACAGAACTTGGGATGTGAAGGCGCATATCAATGTTTCCATGTTTTCGGACAGGATTGAAATAACTTCTCCCGGAGGTCTTCCTAAAGGCATGGATAAAGAGGCCTACCTCAGAGGTGGCATCTCTATGCTCAGAAATCGTATTATTGGTAGTGTTTTTTTCAGGCTGCATCTGATAGAACGATTTGGCACCGGGGTAAGGCGCATTAAAGAGGAATACATGGATAGCAAGATTAAGCCTGTTTTTGATATGACGGAAAATACCATCAAGATAACCCTGCCGGTTAAGGAAAAAGGGAGCAGCCTGACGGAAGATGAAAACAGAGTCTATCAGTTGCTCAAAGGAAGGGAAATGCCTAGCTCGGCTATTTCTGAGGCTGTGGGGTTTGGAAAAAACAAGACCGTTGATATTCTGAAGGCGCTGGTTAAGAAAGGGTATGCTAACGTATCAGGCAAAGGACGGGGAACTAGATATTCGCTGAAATAATTTCATATAGCGGGACAGATGGTTTTTCTTGAGTTGACTACAAAGAGCCGAGCTGACCTTTAATATAGTCAGCTCGGCTCTTATAAATAGGGATGTTTAGAAAAGTCCCGTAATCTTTCCTTCGTTATCGATATCCATATTCTCAGCTGCTGGTTTCTTCGGCAGGCCGGGCATGGTGAGGATATTGCCGGTCAGCGCTACGATAAAGCCTGCTCCGGCGGAGATTCTGAGTTCTCTTACGGTTACGGTAAAGCCTGTGGGACGGCCAATCTTTGTGGCATCGTCAGAGAGGGAGTACTGGGTCTTGGCCATGCAGACGGGCATTTTGTCAAAGCCGAGTTCTTTTATTTCGGCGAGCTGTTTTTGGGCTGCATCCGTGAAGGCAATGCCGTCTGCGCCGTAGATTTCTTTGGCAATGGCGGTGATTTTTTCTTCCACGCTCTGTTCGGTTTCGTAGATGAAGTGGAAGTCATTGGGCTTATTCATGGCCGCTTCGACTTTTTCCGCCAGTTTCAGGCCGCCTTCGCCGCCTTTGGCCCAGACTTCGGAGAGGGCGACTTCGGCGCCGCGCTTGTTGCAGGCGGCTTCAACGAAATCGAGTTCTTCCTTGGTGTCGGTGGGGAAGGCGTTGATGGCGACAACTGCGGGCAGGCCGAATTTATGGATGTTTTCAATGTGCTTTTCGAGGTTCTGCATACCGCGTTCCAAGGCATCCATATTGACCTGACCGAGGTCTTTTTTGTCCATACCGCCGTGCATCTTGAGGGCGCGGACGGTGGCAACGATAACCACGGCATCGGGATGAATTCCGGCGAAGCGGCATTTGATATCGAGGAATTTTTCGGCACCGAGGTCAGCACCGAAACCGGCTTCGGTGACCACGTAATCGGCAAATTTGAGCGCAAATTTCGTGGCCATAACGCTGTTGCAGCCATGGGCGATGTTGGCAAACGGGCCACCGTGGATAAAGGCGGGCGTGCCCTCCAAGGTCTGTACGAGGTTGGGCTTTATCGCATCCTTAAAGAGCAGGGTGAGTGCTCCTGTGACGTTTAGTTCCTTGGCTCTTACGGCGCGGCCGTCGCGGGTATAGGCAACGACGATTTCGCCGAGGCGTTTTTTCATATCGGCAAGGTCGGAAGCCAGGCACAGGATGGCCATCATTTCGGAGGCCACGGTGATATCAAAGCCGGTTTCGCGGGGCACGCCGTGGGCCTTGCCGCCCATACCGATAACGACATGGCGCAGGGCGCGGTCGTTGAGGTCGAGGACGCGTTTCCAGACCACGCGGCGCACATCGATATCGAGGGCATTGCCCTGCTGGATATGGTTGTCGATGACGGCAGCGAGCAGGTTGTGTGCGGTGGTGATGGCATGGAAGTCTCCGGTAAAGTGCAGGTTGATGTCTTCCATGGGCACGACCTGGGCATAACCGCCGCCTGCGGCACCGCCCTTGAGGCCAAAACAGGGGCCAAGGGAGGGTTCGCGCAGGGCTACGGCAACTTTCTTGCCCTGTTTATGGAAGGCATCGGCAAGGCCTACGCTGGTGGTCGTCTTGCCTTCGCCAGCCGGGGTCGGATTGATGGCGGTCACCAGCACCAGTTTGCCGTTGGGCTGGTCTTTGACCCGCTGGAAGGCATCCAGTGTGATTTTGGCTTTGTACTTGCCATAGAGTTCCAGTTCGTCTTCGGTGATGTTGAGTTTCTCCGCGATACGGCGAATATCCTGCATCTGTGCGCTCTGCGCGATTTCCACATCGGTTTTCATTGAGCTTTCTTCTCCTCTGCAATAAAAATTTACATAAAGTTATATAGTTATAGCCTTCCCCCTTGGGGAAGGCTATATTTAACATTGTAGGTGCGTCTCTGCTGCCTGCACAACATTTTGCATGAGCATAGCGACGGTCAAGAGACCCACACCGCCCGGTACAGGGGTGATGGCGCCGGCAACTTCGCTGACGGCTTCAAAGTCCACATCGCCCACGAGTTTCTTGGGGGCAATGCGGTTGATGCCGACATCAATGACGGTTGCACCTCTTTTTACCATATCTTTTTTTACAAATTGGGGCTTGCCGATAGCCGCGACCAGAATATCGGCCTGACGGGTGATTTCCGCCAAATTCTCCGTGCGGGAATGGCACACGGTCACGGTGGCGTTTTTCGCCATCAGCAGATGGAACATGGGCTTGCCCACGATATTGCTGCGCCCAATGACTACCGCGCGTTTGCCTGCAATTTCAATACCGGCCATTTCCAGCATGCGGATGCAGCCTGCCGGTGTGCAGGGTAGCAGGGCTGGTTCGCCCGTTACCATCTTGCCGACATTGACGGGATGGAAGCCATCTACGTCCTTGGACGGGTCAATGCGGTTTAAGATTTCGGCCTCAAACTTAGCAATCTGGGCAGGCAGGGGCAGCTGCACGAGAATGCCGTCAATTTTTTCATCGGCATTCAGGGCATCAATACGTGCGATTAATTCGTCTTTGGTGGTTTCTTCGGGCAGGGCGATTACCTCGGAATAAATGCCGAGGGCCGCACAGGCCTTGTCCTTGTTGCGGACATAGACCTCGGATGCCGGGTCGTTGCCTACGCGGATAACCGCGAGGCCCGGAGCACGGCCATACTTTTCCTGCAAGGCTGCCGCCCGGCGCCCTGCATCATCTTTTAACTGCTGTGCGAAAAACTTGCCTTCGAGAATTTTTGCGGACATGGAGTCACCTCAATTTTGTTGATTATAAGTAGAAACTAAGCCAGGTGCAGACAAAAATGGCGACGGATACAATGCCGTTGCGCATAAAGTAGCCTTGCGTCACCCGGGAAAAGTCCGTGGGGCTTACGATGCGGTGCTGATAGATAAGGGTTCCTGCGGCAATGCCGACACCGACGAAGTAGAGCTGCCCCAAAGAGAGCATTACGCCCACGGCAAAGAAGCAGGCGATACAGATAACGTGCATGGCTGCCGAGAGCTTAAAGGCGTTCGGCGCGCCATAGCTTACCGCCAGCGAATGCAGTCCCTGACTCTTGTCAAATTCTTCGTCCTGTGCACCGTACATGGCATCAAAGGCGCCAATCCACAGGGCTACGGCAATACATAAGAGCACCATGGGCGTGGTAATCTGCCCGCTGACGCCGACCCAGCCCCCTGCCGGTGCCATGGCGATAGCCAGCCCCAAAAAGAGGTGGCACCAGCCGGTAAAGCGCTTGGTAAAGGGATAAATCAAAAAGGGCAGTGCGGCAAGGGGCAGCAGGTAAATGCAAATGGGATTCAGCTGCATAACCGACAGCACCATTAAGAGCAGGCAGATGACGATAAAGACTTTTGCCTCACGCTTGCTTATCCGTCCGCTGACCATGGCCCGGTAGCTCATGCGGGGCTGCAATTTGTCGTACTTTAAGTCCGCCAGATTGTCAAGCGCGAGTGCCGCCGCGCGGCCAGTGGTGATGGCCAGAGCAATCCAGACAAGGTCATGGATGCTGGGATGGCCATTTGCTGCCAGTACCGCGCCCATAAAGGCGAACGGCAGGTCAAATATCGTATGGTGCAGCGCCACGTTATTAATATGGGCTTTTATATCAATCAATCCAGACCAAGCTCCTTCCACTTGGCATCTACGCGCGCCTTGATTTCTTCGCTCATGCTGATTTCTTCCGGCCATTCGCGGGTATGGCCTTCTTCCGGCCAGGTCTTGGTGGCATCAATGCCTAGTTTGGCACCCCATTTTGCCATCGGGGAGGAGTGGTCGAGGACGTCAAGCGGGCCTTCGACGATTTCCAAATCGTGTTTGGCATCGATGTTGTTGTAGACGCGCCACCAGACTTCTTTGAGGTCCTGTACGTTGACATGGGCATCCACGACAATAATCATCTTGACGTTCATCATCTGCCCCATGCCCCAAAGCGCGTGCATGACCTTGCGGGCCTGCATGGGGTACTGCTTTTTGATGGATACGATGCAGCAGTCATGGAATACGCCTTCAAGCGGCATATTGATGTCGATGATTTCCGGCTGCATCTGCTGCAGGATTGGCAGGAAGATGCGTTCCGTAGCCTTGGCAAGATAACAGTCTTCCATAGGCGGCTTGCCGACCACCGTGGAGAAGTAAATCGGGTTCTTGCGGTGGGTAATTGCCGTGATATGGAACACGGGATAATCGTCCGCCAAAGAGTAGTAACCCGTATGGTCGCCGAAGGGGCCTTCGCGGCGCTTTTCATCCGTCAGCACATAGCCTTCGAGGATGATTTCGGCTGTCGCGGGCACTTCGATATCCACGGTCTTGCACTTGACCATTTCCACGGATTTATGCCGCAGGAAACCGGCGAAAACCATTTCGTCAATATCGCGGGGCAGGGGAGCGGTTGCGGCATAGGTAAGCACCGGGTCCGTGCCGATGGCTACTGCCGCTTCGATTCTATCGCCGCCCTGTGCCTTGGTATCGCGGAAGTTTTCCGCGCCGTTTTTGTGGATATGCCAGTGCATGCCCGTGGTGCGGCTGTCGTATTTCTGCAGGCGGTACATGCCCACATTGCGCTTGCCGGTCTTGGGGTTCTTGGTGAACACCAAAGGCAGGGTCACGAAGGGTCCGCCGTCGTCGGGCCAGCATTTGAGAATGGGAATATCGTCAAGACTCGGATTTTCCGTTTCCACAACTTCCTGACAGGGCGCGTTCTTCACGTATTTCGGGAAGTTGATTGCGCGCTTGATCATGGGAATCATGGTGACAACGCTCATTTTGTTTTGCAGGGAAACGTAGGGGAGTTTGAGCATCTCCCGCAGTTCATCGGCGACATCATCGAGCTTTTCCACACCCAAGGCCATGGCCATGCGCTCATAGCTGCCGAAAGCGTTCATGAGTACCGGCATGGTGGAGCCTTTGACATTTTCAAAGAGCAGGGCAACATTTTTATTGCCCTCCATCTTGGATACTCTGTCGGTGATTTCCGTGATTTCCAGTTCGGGGTCAACCTCGGTCTTTATGCGCTTTAAGAGTCCTTTTTCCTCCAAAGCAGCCATAAATTCCCGCAAGTCCTTATAAGCCAAGAAATGTACCTCCTCTTATCTGCGTAAAATATAACGAACAATGAAATAGCCTACCTCATAGAGTACGATGATGGGCAGGGCAATCATGGACTGGGTGAATACGTCCGGGGTCGGGGTGATGAGTGCACCGACGACGAAGGACAGGAAGATGATAATCCGCTGATATTTCTTGAGGAAAGCGGAAGTGATGAGTCCCATCTTGCCCAAAATGGTAATCACGAGCGGCAGCTCAAAGATAAAGCCAAACGGCAGGACAAACATGATGACAAAGTCAAAGTACTTGTCCACGGAGAGCAAGGCCTCCAGTTCCGTGTTGCCAAAACCTAAGAAAAACTTAATGCCTGCCGGCAGCACCAGGAAAAAGGAAAAGGCCAGTCCACAGAAAAAGAGAACGACGGAGGTCGGCACAACGATGCCGAGCACCATGCGTTCCCTGGTGGTCAGGGCCGGCAGGAAAAAGCGCCAGACCTGCCAAAAGATAATGGGCAGTGCCAAGAGAAAACCGGCTACGCAGGCCACCTTCAAATAGGTGAAGAAGGCTTCAGCAGGCTGCATGTAGTAGAGCTTGCCTGCGGGCAGGGTGATGTAGTGCATGATTTCCTGAATGTAATAATAGCCAATCACACTGCCTAAGCCTGTAGCCACAAGACATTTGATGATGCGGCTCCTGAGCTCGGTGAGATGGGCAATCAGGGACATGCTGCCATCGTCTAAGACCACTTCGGCATCTGCCGGGGCGCCAATCTGCTTGGGCGCCTCGATTTCTTCGTATTTTTGTTCTTCTGCCATTACACCACCGGCTTACTGCTTCGTCTGGTCTTCAGCCTTGGGCAGTTCTTTGGGCTGTTCCGTTACATTCATCATCTGCGTGTCTTCGGCTTTCTTGCTCTCATCGGTCACGCCGGATTTGAACTCCTTAATGCCTTTGCCAAGAGCCTTGCCGATTTCCGGAAGTCTGCTGGGGCCAAAGACAATCAGGGCCACGATGATGAGCGCACCTGCGGTATATGGACTAATCATAAATAATTCCTCCTAAACGTTACATATTCTATACACTTGTATTATAGCGAAAAATGGGGAAAATCTCAATGTCACTTTGCACAAATTCCGTACAATTGTGGAGGAGTACCTTTTCTTTTAACAGTTTAATGGTTCATCTTATGTTATAGGTGGGGTCAAAACGGCACATCCAATGGGCAAAAATGACCCTTTTGAACAGGTCAAAAAAACGGAAAAAACCTGGGGCGGGATGGCAGAATTTTTCTTGACACGCCGTTGGGCCTATGTTATCATTACTAACTGTAGGCGCATGAAGTGCGTCTGATTTGGGTTTTATCATAACCCATCCCCAACCGCACAACGAGGCTGTGAAATCTGCCTTGTGGCAGTGCCGTAGTTGGCGAGTAATCTTATAGGGAGGTGTTTTCATGTACGCAATTATCAAAACTGGTGGCAAGCAGTACAAGGTCGCTGAAGGTGATGTAATTATGGTGGAGAAGCTCTCCGCTGCTGAAGGCGAAGCTGTAGTGTTTGACGAAGTTCTGACGGTAGTAAACGACGGTGATGTCAAAGTTGGCAAGCCGGTTGTTGAAGGTGCCAAAGTAACGGGCAAGGTTGAAGCTCAGGGCAAGGACAAGAAGATTCTGGTCTTCAAGTACAAGGCTAAGAGCAACTATCGTAAACGTCAGGGTCATCGTCAGCCGTTCACGAAGGTTGTTATCGAAAAGATTGAGGCTTAATGATTAGCATCGAGATTTCATTGGACAATAACTCCAGAGTATATGCTATTGATTGTCATGGACATGCTGAGATGGCTGGTGACGGTGAGTATGATTTGGTATGTGCAAGCGTATCTATTATCGTACAAAGTGCTTATCTTGGAATAAAGGAGCATCTGCATCGCGAGGTGGATTTTCATAGGGCGAGTGGAGACTTCCAAATGATGTTGCAGGATGAGCCGGATGAATTGACCGAGACCATTTTTAGAACCATGATATTGGGCGTAGAGAACGTTGCTCTGCAATATCCAGGAGTAGTCCGTATTACGAAAGTCGGAGGTGAATAAAATGTTTTTGATCGATCTCCAGTTGTTCGCACATAAAAAGGGTGTTAGCTCCACGCGTAACGGTCGTGACAGCCATTCCAAGCGTCTCGGCGTTAAGGAGCAGGCTGGTACGGTTGTAACTGCTGGCAGCATTCTGGTTCGTCAGCGCGGCACGCATTTCCATCCGGGCCACAATGTTGGTATCGGTAAGGATGATACCCTGTTCGCAAAGGTTGCCGGCAAGGTTGCTTTCGAGCGCAAAGGCCGTTACCAGCGTCAGGTCAGCGTTTATACGGCTGAAGAAGCTATGTAAGACATATAACGGATACCTGCGCTTTTGGGCGCAGGTATTTGTTTATAAGGAACGGCGTTAGGTTGCGTTGTAGTGCATAAAGGCAAGAGCCGGTATTGAACGCAATGCCGGCTCTTGCCTTTGTGTATTATACGCTGTGTTCTTTTCTTTGGTGCAAAGAAAAGAACCAAAAGAAACTGCGGCCTGAAATTCCTTCCGGGAATTTACGGCCGCGGGCGCCCGTCCTTGGGCGCCAGGTGACGAGATACAAGATGGAGGAAGTATGCAGTTTATAGATAGAACCCGCGTTATCGTGAAAGCTGGTGACGGCGGTCATGGTAAGTCGGCGTTTAGAAGAGAGAAGTTTGTGCCGAAAGGTGGGCCGTCCGGCGGTGATGGCGGCCGGGGTGGCGATGTGATTTTTGTCGTTGACCAGAATATGAACACGCTGTTGGATTTCCGTTTTCATCGGAAGTTTACGGCGAAGAACGGCGAGAACGGCGATATCAAGAATCAGTATGGCGCCAATGCACCGGCCTGCTATGTCAAGGTACCGCCCGGAACGATTGTGAAGGACGAGGCTACGGGCAAGGTGCTGGCTGACCTTACGGAAATCGGTCAGCAGGCGGTAATCTGCAAGGGCGGCCGTGGCGGCCGTGGCAATGCGAAGTTTGCCAACTCAGCTAACCGCACGCCGACCTTTGCCGAATTCGGCGAACCGGGTGAGGCAAAGAATCTGATTTTGGAATTGAAGCTGCTCGCAGACGTTGGTCTGGTCGGCTATCCGAGTGTGGGCAAGTCGAGCCTTGTGGCCAGCTGTTCGGCAGCGCGCCCGGAGATTGCGGAGTATCATTTTACGACGATTACGCCGGTGCTCGGCGTGGTCAAGACGGACTACGAAAAGAGCTTTGTCATGGCCGACATTCCGGGCCTTATCGAAGGCGCGGCTGACGGCGTGGGCCTTGGTCATGACTTCCTGCGTCATGTGGAGCGCACGAAGCTCATTCTGCATATCGTGGACGCTTCGGGGCTTGAAGGCCGCGACCCCATTGACGATTATTACAAAATCAATGCGGAGCTCAAGAAGTACAGCGAAAAGATTGCCCGCCGCACGCAGGTACTTGTGGCCAATAAAATCGACCTGCCGGAAGCGCAGGAGAATCTGCCGCGCCTGAAAAAGCTGGCCGAGGAAAACGGCATGAAGTTCTTTGCCATTTCGGCGGCTACGCGCGAAGGCGTGCAGGAGCTTATCGACTATACCGGTGAATGGCTCGACAATTATGTCGAGGAGCCGGAGACGGAAGACGAAGTTGTGGTCTATGACGAGAACGAGGAAGACCCGGATAAGATTACCATTTCCCGCAACATCAGCGGTGAACTTGTTGTTTCCGGTACCAATATCGAAAAGCTTGTGAAGATGACCAACTTCCTCAACGATGAAGCTGTGCGCCGCTTCCAGTACATCTGGCGCATCAAGAATCTCGATGAAAAGCTGCGGGAAAAGGGCGCCAAAGAGGGCGATACCATCCATATCGGCGAAATGGAATTTGAATTCCGCGATTAAAAGTAAGGATTTACGGAGGAATAAATTTGTTAAGAAATTCATTGACAGGCAAGCAGAAAAGCTTTTTGCGTTCCATGGGACAGAAGCTGGAACCCGTGGTGATGATGGGCAAGGAAGGCGTGACGCCAACCGTTGTACAGGCTGCGCAGGAAGCCATCAAGAAGCGCGAGCTCATCAAGGTGCGCGTATTGCAGAACTGCATGGAAGAACCGGAAGATGCCATTACCATGCTGGCTGAACGTGCGGATGTAAATCTCGTGCAGATTATCGGCCGCAATGGTCTGCTGTTTAAGCGCAACTACGATAAGCCGAAAATCGAACTGCCATAACCAAACTTGAGCGGAGGGAAGAACATGGGAACTGCCAGAGAGCGTTTGCGTGAAGCCAAGCGCATTGTGGTCAAGGTGGGCACAAGTACCCTGACCCATGAAACGGGAAAACTGAATCTGCACCGCATTGACCTGTTGCTGCGGGAAATCGCCGACCTCAAAAATCAGGGCAAGGAAATGATTCTCGTATCTTCGGGGGCCATTGCCGCAGGCTTGGGGAAACTGGGTCTTGCCCAAAAGCCGGACTCCATTCCGGAAAAGCAGGCGGTCGCGGCTATCGGACAGGGCGTGCTCATGCATATCTATGAGAAACTCTTTGCCGAATACGGACAGGTTATGGGACAGGTGCTGCTGACCAAAGAAAATTCCGTGCAGCACCATCAGTACATCCATTCCCGCAATTCCCTGCTGGCTCAGCTTTCCATGGGCGCTATTCCCGTCATCAATGAAAATGACGCGGTAGCCGTAGATGAAATCAAGATTGGCGATAACGATAACCTTTCGGCAATGGTGGCAACCTTGGTGGATGCCGATGCCCTGATTATCCTGTCGGATATTGAGGGGCTTTACACAGCTAATCCGGCAACCCATCCGGAAGCTGAGCTTATCGCCGAGATTCCCGAAATCACGCCCGAAGTTGAAGCGATTGCCGGTGGTGCCGGTTCCAAGCTGGGCACGGGCGGCATGATGACCAAGATTCAGGCGGCGCAGATTGCCATGAGTGCCGGCGTGACGATGGTCATAGCTTCGGGCTCACGGGAAAACGTGCTGCGGGATATTTTGACCGGTCAGAATATCGGTACGGTGTTTCCTGCGCGGGAGTCGCATCTCAGGGTGCGTAAGTCATGGCTGGCCTTTGGCAAGCGCCTGGCGGGGGAAATCGTCGTAGATGCGGGCTGTGCCAAGGCCATGCGGGAACAGGGGGCAAGTATCCTGCCTGCAGGTGTTACGGCCTGTGACGGTGAATTTACCGCTGGCAGTACCGTGCGGGTGCTGACCGAATCGCAGCAGGAAATCGCCCGGGGGATTGTGAATTTCTCTGTGGGAGATTTGCAAAAAATCCTGGGCTGTCAGACCGAGAAAATTACGGAGATATTAAATGGTGATGTACCGACAGAGGTTATTCACCGCGATAATATGGTGTTAATGGTGTGATGGTCTGGTAATGGACTGATTTTTGATGGGGAGGAATCGGATTGGATATTCAGGCAGAAGTACGCAAAAAGGCAGAAGCGGCAAAAGCTGCGTCCTATAAGCTGGGCACGCTTTCGACCAAGGTAAAAAATGAAGCACTGCTCGCTATGGCGCATGCTCTTGAACAGCGCAGCAGCATGATACTGACCGCTAATGCGCAGGACTTGGAAGAAGCCCGGCAAAAGGGCGTCAAGCGCTCCTATCTGGACCGTCTGATGCTCGATGAAAACCGCATTGCCGGCATGGCTGAAGGCCTGCGGCAGACGGCGGCTCTGCCTGACCCCATCGGTCAGGGCGATTATTCAACTGTACGGCCTAATGGGCTGGAAATCCGCCGCGTGCGGGTACCGCTGGGCGTGGTGGGTATCATCTATGAAGCCCGCCCCAATGTCACGGCAGATGCCCTGGCGCTTTGCCTGAAATCCGGTAATGCCGTGCTCTTGCGCGGCGGCAGCGAGGCGATTCGCTCGAATATTGCCATCAGTTCACTCTTGGCCGAAGAAGCCTATAAGCATGGTATTCCCGAAGGGGCAATTCAGTTTATCGACTTTACGGATAGGGAAGCTGTGGGCGTTATGACGCATCTGACCGGCCTGTTGGATGTCATCATTCCCCGCGGCGGCGCTGGCCTTATCAAGCGGGTGGTAGAGGATAGCTCCGTACCCGTTATTGAAACCGGCACCGGTGTCTGCCATACTTATGTGGACGAAAGTGCAGATTTGCAGATGGCACTCGATATTGCCGTCAATGCCAAGACCAGCCGCCCATCGGTCTGCAATGCGATGGAAACCCTGCTCGTGCATAAGAATGTAGCGGAAAAATTCCTGCCCATGCTTTATGAGGCCATGACGGCGAAAAAGGTGGAACTGCGCGGTTGCGATAAGGCGCGCGCCATCTGCCCGGAAATGCAGACGGCGGAAGAAGCGGATTGGAGCACGGAATATGGCGATTTGATTCTTTCTGTCAAGGTGGTAGATGATGTGGCGTCAGCGATTGCCCATATCAACCGCTACAACACCGGCCATTCGGAAACGATTGTGACGCGTGACCTCGTGAACGCTGCGCGCTTCCAGAAGGAAGTGGATGCAGCGGCGGTATATGTCAATGCTTCGACCCGCTTTACGGACGGTTTTGAGTTCGGCTTTGGTGCGGAAATCGGCATCAGCACGCAGAAACTCCATGCCCGTGGTCCCATGGGGCTTATGGAGCTCACGAGTTCCAAGTATCTCATCATGGGTGAGGGGCAGATTCGCTGATGTTTCACTTGCAGGGCTACTACCGGGCTATGCGTCAGTATCTGTCTACCCCCAAAGGGGCACATGACAGCAAGGATTATGCTCAGGCGGTAGTGCTAATATTATTGACGATGGCAGCAGTATATCTGTTGCTATATGTGTGGGGAGGAATCCGGTGATGAAAAAGCGAATCGGGCTGATGGGGGGGACCTTTGACCCCATCCATCTGGCTCATTTGCATATTGCCGAGGAATCCCGGCAGGCCTTCCAGTTGGATGAAGTGCGCTTTATTCCTGCCGCTCAGCCGCCGCATAAGCAGGGGCGAAAAATCGCTTCGGCTGAGCAGCGCATCAAAATGGTGGAACTGGCTATCGCGGATAATCCGTTCTTTAGGCTCGACCTCTTGGAAATGGAGCTGCAGGGACCATCGTATTCGTGGCGGACGGTGCAGGAAATGCAAAAAAGGCTGGGGCAGGATGCGGAGCTTTACTTTATCACCGGTTCCGATTCCATTAACGATTTGCCCACCTGGAACCATCCGAAAGAGCTGGTGGCGGCCTGCCATTTTATTGGCACCACCCGGCCGGAAGTACCCTTTGACGAGGAAATGCTGCTGGACTTTTTTGGCCCGCAGCTGTGCAGCCGCATTCATGAACTCAAGGTGCCGCGCATGGAGATTTCCTCAACCCTTATCCGACAGCGTATTGCGCAGGGAAAGTCCATTCGCTATTTAGTACCCGAAACAGTTGCAGAATATATCGAAAAAGAAGGTTTGTATCAATGAGTTTTGCTATGGACTATGAAGAAATGCGTGCATTACTGGAAAAGAGCCTGAAACCCTCCCGCTATCAGCACTCTTTGGGTGTAGCGGAGACGGCGGTATTTTTGGCGCAGCGCTTTGACGTAAATGAGGAACAGGCGAAGACGGCCGGGCTTCTCCATGACTGTGCGAGGGAATTTCGCAACGAGGATTTAATCGCCGAAGCGGAAAAACGCCTGATTATGGTGGGGAATATTGAACGGCAGATGCCGTTGTTGCTTCATGCATATGTAGGTTCCCGTCTGGTGACGGAAAAATACGGTGTCAGCGACCATGCGGTTGAGCAAGCCATCTGGCGCCATACGGTAGGCGGCGCGAAGATGACGAAGCTGGACAAGATTATCTGGTTTGCGGATATGATTGAACCAAACCGGGATTATCCCGGGGTAGAGGAACTGCGCAGCCTGGCGAAAAACGCTGCTTTGGATGATATGGTGCTGGCAGGTCTAACGCAGTCCATTACCTTTGTCCTGCAAAAGGGCGGGCTGATTCATCCCGATACGGTAATTGCTAGAAATGAAATACTGCTTAACAGATAGAAGGTCAGGCGGATGGACAAGAAAAACGTCACCCAGCAAAATATTAAATACAAACGAAAACTGCTGGCCCAAAGACGGCGGCGGGCACGGCTGCGGCTGCTGATTGTGCTGATTTTTTTTGGTGTGGTGCTCACGGGAATCCTCTTTGCCGGTTATGCGCTGGTTTCCCTGGGCTCCCGTATCAATCAGGAATATCAGGCCATGTATGCTGGCTACAGTCAGCGTCAGCAGGCCAAGCGGGGGCAGATTGACCCGCGTTTTGACGGCTATACCAATGTGCTGATTATGGGGCTGGATGATGGTGTGGATATCGATGGCGGCACGGAAAAGAAGGCCGACGGCATTGTGGTGGCCAGCTTCGAAAACAGTACCGGCAAGCTGCGTTTTATTCATATCCCGCAGGATACCTGGGTAAATGTCACGGGCAGCAAGGAGCAGATGAAGATAAAATATCTTTATGCCCTGGGCGGTGCGCCGCTGATGACCCGGCAGGTCAATGCGCTGTTGGGGATTTCCATTCATCAGTACATCGTGCTCGATATGCAGGTATTCAGCGAACTGATTGATGCGCTGGGCGGCGTGGATATCTATGTGGAGGAAGACATGAATTACGATGACGCCGAGGGCGGTATCGCGATTCACCTGCCACAGGGTTATCAGCATTTGGATGGTCAGCAGGCGCAGCAATATCTGCGCTATCGCAGTGACGATTTGAATGATTTGGGCCGCATGCAGCGCCAGCAACGCTTCTGCAAGGCACTCTATCAGAATCTCCTGCAGTTTAAGATGCTGACCAAGCTGCCTGCGATTGCCGATATCATCAAACAGCGGGTGGAGACAAGTGCAGAGATTTTTGATTCCATGTATTTGGCGAATACCCTGCGGCATTTGAGCAATGTAGCGCCGGAGAGCATTATTCTGCCCGGTGAGCCTGCCGCCGATGACCCTTCGATTTGGGTGATTGACGATGCGGCGATGGAGCAGCGAATGAAAGAACTTTTCCCTGAGGCAGGCGCCAAGGAATGATGATAGGATAATGATATATCGATTGGAGGATTTTACATGACGATTGAAGAAATGAGCCAGGCTATTTGCAAGGCAGCCAGCGACAAGAAAGCGCGCGATATTGTGGTCATGGATATGCGGGAAATTTCCCCGTCCACGGATTATTTTGTGATTTGCTCGGCCAACACGGCAACGCAGGTACGCGCAATTGCTGACAACATCGAAGATGAGCTCAGCGAGGCCGGCGTGAATTTCAACCATAAGGAAGGCTATCGTGAAGGCGAATGGGTACTGCTGGACTTCGGTGATGTGGTTGCGCATGTGTTTATGCAGGAAGCCCGCGAATACTATGCACTCGAACAGCTCTGGGGCGATGCCAAGCTGTCCGTTTATGAAGACTGATTGAGGGCGCTATGGATAAGCAGCGTAAGAAAAAATACGGCCCGAGCACAGTTGCCACGCTGAAGGTGGTGCGTGAGTCGGAACTGGGGGCATTCCTCGATGCGGAAACCGGCAATACCAATGACGATATTCTGCTGCATAAGAACCAGCAGACGCATCCGGTAAATATCGGGGATGAAGTTGAGGTGTTCCTGTACCTTGACCCTAACCGCAAGCTGACCGCCAGCATGCGGGTGCCGAAGATGAAGGAAGGGCAGATTGCCCGCCTGAAGGTCATCAACGTGAGCCGCGATGGTGCGTTTGTCGATGTAGGTGCCGAACGCGGCATCTTCATGCCCTATGCGGGTATGCGCGGCCGTCCGCAGATTGGCGAAGTGGTCTGGGCAAAGCTCTACACCGATAAGTCGGGCAGACTCGCCGTCACCATGGAAGTCGAAGACGAAATGCGCCGTGCATCCCAGCCGGCCAAGGGCGTCAAAAAAGGACAGATGGTCACCGGGGCAATTTATAACTATACGGATGCCGGAGCATTCTTATTCAGCGAAGAACGCTATATTGTCTTTATCGCCAATAAGGAAATGAATCCGCAGTCCCGTCCTAAAGTGGGGCAGGTGGTTACGGCCCGTGTCACCTATATCCGCGATGATGGCCGTCTGAATGCTTCGTTAAAGGAGAGCAAGGAAAAGGCGCTCATTACGGATGCGGAAAAAATCATGGAACTTTTGCATAATCGCAACGGCAAAATGCCCTACAGCGACGAATCCTCACCGGAGGTTATCCGCGATAAATTTGGCATTTCCAAAGCTGCCTTTAAGCGGGCTTTGGGTCATCTTCTGCGGGAAAATCGCATTGTGGAAGAAGACGGCTGGACCTATCTCAAAGAAAATTGAATAAATTCATGCAAAATTTTTCGCTAGTTGAAGGAATTTACTCGTAAAGGGCGAATAAGAAAGCTAGAGAAGAATTTAATGGGATATAAAATAGATGGGGGCGAAGTAGATGGCAGCAGAAACGAGTGGAGACAAGAAAGGAATCTTGCTGGAAACCGGCACCAATGAATTTGAAATTGTGGAATTCAGCATCGGACAAGTTAACTATGGCATCAACGTGGCAAAGGTACGTGAGGTAATCACCTGCCCACCGGTGACGGCTATGCCGCAGGCTCATCCCTATATTGATGGCCTGTTCACTCTGCGTGGGAAGGCAATTCCTCTGGTAAACCTGCCGCGATGCCTGAATGTGCAGTCTAAAGCTGAACCGCGCAATGTCATTGTGACGGAAATCAATAACTACAATATCGGTTTCCTGGTGGAAAATGTTTCCCGTATTCATCGTATTTCCTGGAAGGACATGGAGCCGGCTCCGGAAGTTGGCGACCAGTCTCGTGTCGTTGGTATCATCAAGATGGAGGACCGCATTGTCCTGCTCATTGACTTTGAGACGATCATTGCGGAAATCAATCCGGAAATCAATGCGAAACTCACGACTTATGAAGAAGCGACAGAGGATGTTAAGAGCAAACGTTCCGATGTACATGTTGTTGTGGCAGAAGATTCGCCGATGCTGCGTGACCTCCTGGTTACGACGCTGCATGAATCCGGTTATCGTTATGTCCGCGACTTCGGCAATGGTCAGGATGCCTGGGATTATCTGCAGGGACTGGCCAAGAAACCGGGTAAAATCGAAGACCATGTACGCGTGATCATCTCCGATGTCGAGATGCCCAAGATGGATGGTCATCGCCTGCTCAAATTGGTGCGTGAAGATGAGACGCTCGGACAGGTGCCGTTGGTCCTCTTCTCCTCATTGATCAGTGACGAAATGCGCCTCAAGGGTGAACAGCTGGGTGCTTCCGGACAGATTGCCAAGCCGGAAATCAATCAGCTGATTGGCCTGTTGGATAATCTCGTGTTTGGGGTGCCCATTAAGGACCCGAATGCGGATGAAGAATGACCATTGTTGGTTGGTTGACATCTATGTGATAGGACGCCCGATGACTGATAATACTTTCCCTATGCTTATGCAGGCTTGCCTAACGCACCGGGAAAGCATCATCAGCCATCGGGCTGTTTTCTTGCATTACATGTAGTTGCTAAGCCGCCCGCGGGGCTGGTAATATTTTTCCTTCGCCATAGACAGGCTTGTCAAAAGCTGCGGAAAAACATCACCAGCCCCGCGGGCTTATTGCGTACATTACATCGCGAGCTAAATGACGCCCGTGGGGGCTGGTAATATTTTCCTTCGCCATAGACAAGCTTGTCAAAAGCTGCGGAAAACATCACCAGCCCCCACGGGCTTAGTTCGTACAATCACGAATGGCATACATTGTGGTGCTAAGGAGCGCAGAAGCGGATAGTATTTTCCTTTGTTTAGACAGGCTTGTCAAACGCGACGGAAAAACACCATCAGCTTCTGCGCTTAGTATTGCGTCAAGTGAACGGATACTATATATCGTGGTGGTTATGTGCTAAAACTGAGGAGGGCAGGAGGGGGATGGCTTTCGGCAGCGTTTGACAAGCCTGTCTAAGCAGACGAAAGTTATCCCCCTCCTGCCCTCCGCCTTGTGCCTCGAACTTAGTGGTGTAGTTAGCGTAAAATATATTGCGGCAGGCTGGTTCTTATGGTAGAATAGGGGATGATTGAAGTTGTGAGCGAGGTATCGTTTGATGAGAAGGTATACATCCCTGCTGCTGACGGCTTTTTTGTTGTTTATCCTGGTTGTGGCAGG
>DFHU01000009.1 GCA_002373045.1 Pseudoselenomonas ruminantium
AAGCTCTCCTAAAATCTGCTAACAGTTGTCAAGCACTTTTTGTTTAACACTGATAGCAGGCTCCTAAAATATAATACACAGCACAAAAGGTCTCGTACTGCTCATGCGAGGCCTCTTGTGTTTCTATTTTTTTAATTTGCTTGTTAGATTTTTCTGATATCTATTTTGGATATAATCATTTTCTCTATACACCTCTTTTACACGAGCATAATAGATCCGAAGAAACTTATTCAGCCCTGCAATTTTTGCTACGGCCTTATTCTTGCCTTCTTTTTCCTTTTTAAGGATAAAATCGTATACCTGACTATCATTTGGCGCTGAATGACATTTTAGACAGCGCATTACCTCATATCCAATCTTCCTCAAATTAGATGAGCCTCTTTTTGATATATGTCGTTCTGTCCCTGTAAACTTTCCTGATTGGTAAGGCGGCGCATCCAGTCCGGCATAAGCAATTAAAGCTTTTCCGCTGTGAAAGCGGCGTACATCACCTATTTCGGCAATCAGCTTAGGCGCCAGCACATCACCAACACCACCCATATTGCGCACAACACCATATTCTGGCAAACTCTTGGCGAGCTCTTTCATCTGTGCTAATATTTTATAAAGAGTTGCATCCACACTTTGGAGTACTCGAACAGCTTCCTGTACCATCATTTTCGCGGATGAGTAGTTGACTGGAAGCGTGGGGATACTGTTGCGAGCTAAGGTATATACTTCAACTGCCTTGGTCTCGTTCATGCGGTATCCCTTTTCTTTATTCCATTTCTCATAGGTCTTTACAAATTGGCTTTCAGACATTTTGGTTATATTATCGTAATGCCAGAATTTCGCAGCAAAATCGGCCACCTTATTTCGGCCACTACGTTCCTGCCACCCTGCAAATACTTTGTTTATGCCTGGCATTGTCATATCCAGGATATGCGTGAGCTCCTGCAAGCTATCTATATGCATACGCATATAGTGGCGATATCTTCGGCCTAATAGCTTCAATTCATCATATATGGGTTGCGTCGATTCGAAGCTTTCCAGATTTACCCAGTGGTCCAGTCCATATTGTGCAATCGCCATAGCGTCCATCTTATCGGTTTTCCCTTTGCGTATAGACTGTTTTCTATACAGCTTCATGGCATATGGATTCACTACAACAGTAAAAATGTCATTGGCTAATAGAGTCTGTAGAACTGGCCAATGGTAGATGCCTGTAGATTCCATCGTCACGCGCACTTCATCATTGAGATGTCTGATCATAGCTGCCAGACTCTGCAAATCCTCCTTAGTATGCTTTACGTCAAATGGCTTGGCAACTATTTCGCCATATGGCTTGAAGATTGCTATAGTACTTTTCCCTTTGGAGACATCTATCCCCACACTGATCATTGCTATCACTCCAGATACATAAAATTAGGGTAACTTCCGTCCGCACTTATCATGGATCAATTTAGTTGGTTACACGAGCGTTAGAGCTCAATCTGCTGAATCGAAGGTTTCATAACAAGGGGATGGATGACGATTTTAGGAGCGGATGTGTACATAGACAACCCAATTAATTAACATCGCCAGTCCAATTACTCCCTCTCATTATAAGAAAATAAGTACAGCTGGAAAAGCACAAATGATATGCATTTCCCTGTACTTAACATGGTACTAAATATAATACACAGCAAAGCACCCCTTCGTACTGCTCATACGAAGGGGTGCTTTGCTGTTGTGCGCCCGGCATGGCGTATTCTAGTGGTTAAATCTTTATAACCAGATTGTTTGTTCCCATTGTGCTTACATATTTTATGCTTTTGGTCATGTTTATCACCATGCGGAGGCCGATATTCTTTTCCCAATTGCCATCATGCCCATATATCTGGTAATAATTCAGAGGGTTAAACGGCCTGCAATCATCCCTTATCCGCAAAATGATTTCATTCTCTTTGGCCAGAATGCGTACATCTATAGCATGAGGCCTGCCATCGTTAAAGCCATGCTTGATAATATTTACGCCCAATTCCTCTATGCAGTGTGCCAAAGCCCCGGCTCTTTTCCTGCTGATACCGTTTTCCTGACAAAACAGCGTAACGATACGGGACATGCCCATTACCTCCAACATACTGTCAGCAGTGATGGTGAGCTCTTTGCCCAAAGCTGTGCCAAAATCCGGCGGCAGCAGCAGGCGTTTGGCGCTATACCGGTCGCCAGACCGATGAAAATAAATATAGCCGGCGGCACCTGCCAGTATCAGCAGTTGGATGACCGGTGTGGCCAGCCATGCGCCACGTCCACCAAAAATATTCACCATCACCCATATTACAGGAACGATTGCTCCAAAATTTGCCATGAAATAAAAGTTATTGGTCGCTTTTAATCTTCCTATGCCTGCCGTGTAATTAACGAAGGAAAAAAACAACAAGTACAGCGGTACAGACAGTGCAAACATCTGTATCGCTTCTATCGTCAGGCCAAAGGTCTTGGTGTCGCCAATATCCATATAGATATCGGCAATACCAGGAGAAAACAGCCATAACAATACTGCCGCACCTATGGCTATCCCCATGCCGATTTTCAGCGTCACCTTTTGCAATTCGTCAAGGGCTTTTTTGTCTTCCTCGCCATTATATACACTGGCCAGGGTCCAGACCGTATCCCCGATGCCATAATACAGTGAGCCGATAAAACTGGTCAGGGATTTATGCACGCTGTAAGCGGCCAGATAGGTACCGCCTGACGCAGCGGACAGGATGCAGTTAGAGGCAACAGCTCCCAAGGAAGAAAAAATGCGGTCACATACCGCAGGCGTACTGTTGGCAAATATGATGGCAATCTTTTCGCGTACACCGGTAATGCCTGTCAGGTTAAAGCGGAGCATTCTTTCCTTAAGCAGGAAATGGGTACCTATGGCAGCAAAGTACATCATACGGCTGACCGAGGTAGTAAGTCCCAGCATGAACATATCACCGCCTAATAAAGCAACTACGATAATGTCACCGGCGATATTGGTAACGGTAGCTACGGTCATGCCGGTCACTACCAGCCTGTAGTTTGAGTCCATGCCAAGAAAACCGGCGATGTACTTGGCCATATTGTCAAAGGGCAGCCCAATGATAAGCCCCAGCAGATATTGACAGACCAACAGCAGCAAGCCGGCATTTTCGCCACTGGCGCCTAAAAGCACGCCCAAAGGCTCCAAAAAAATAAAGGTTATAGCAGCCAGGGCAAGGGAACAGCCGGCAGACAGCAGCAGTCCCAAAGTAAATACATTGGCCGCTGTTTCCGTTTCTCCCTGGCCGAGATACTTGCTGTACAGGTTGCGCGTGCCGCCCGAAAGCGTTGAACCGGGGAGCGCATATATCATGGCCAGCGGCCATGCCAGACCGTATGCTGCCAAGGATTCCACGCCCAAAAACATGCCGACCACAACGCCATCCACAGCCACACCGGCAGCTCGCGTGAATTTGTTGGCAATGGTCGCCTGAATGGATTGCAGAAACACCTTTTCCACGATAGAATGTTCATGTAGAAGCATAGAGTTCCTCCATTGGCGGGATTGCATGGGCAGACAGCCGTGCCTGACGGTTCAATATGCTTCCCACCATAGTAGTTACTTATTGAAGTATACTTATCAAGGGGCAATTATGTCAAGCTGAAGAAATGCCTGCGGGCGATAACGAATCGAAGCAGGGCCATAGCCTCCGGCTCGATTTTGCTCTGCAAATGTGGTAACATTAGGAAATAGATTACGGAAGGGATGGATGATATGCGCAGAATTCTTACGTTTTTGAAACTGTTCCGCTATGATTTGCTCGTGATGCTGGTGGCCTTAAAGCATCGGGATACGCCGCGGAATGTGAAGGGGCTGCTCATTGCGGCGATTTTATATTTGGTGAGCCCGATTGATCTTATTCCCGATGCCGTACCGCTGGCGGGGATTATCGATGATGCGGTGATTGTGCCCGCGGCGGTTATGGGGCTGACGAATATGTTGCCCGCGCATGTGCGCTATCAGGCGGAAGCACAGGCAGGGAAAATGCTGCGCTATATGCCGGCTATTTTGTTTACGGCAACGCTCTTTGTTGTCTGCTGGCTGGGGCTCATTATCTATGGTTTGTATCGCTTGTTTTTTTGAGGAGTAAGTAAAATTGCGTTTATATATTGCGGAAAAACCGAGCATGGGGCGGGAAATCGCCAAGTGCCTGAAGGGGCCTGTGCGCCGCTGTGACGGTTATCTGGAAACCGGGGAAGGGGTTGTGACCTGGCTCTTTGGGCATATTCTGCGGCAGGCAGAGCCGGATGAATACGACCCTAAGTACAAAAGATGGCGGGCGGAGGACTTGCCCATTATCCCGCAGCAGTGGAAGCTCTTTGTCGATAAATCCTGTGAAAAGCAGTTTGCCATCGTCAAGGGGCTCATTGAGCGCTGTGATGAAATCGTTCATGGCGGGGACCCTGACCGTGAGGGACAGCTTTTGGTAGACGAGGTGCTTGACTATCTCGGCAATAAAAAGCCGGTCAAACGTATCCTGCTGAACGCCTTGGATGAAGCGAGCATTAAGAAGGCCAATGCCAATTTGCGGGAGAACAGCGAGTTCTTCAATCTCAAGCAGTCGGCACTGGCGCGGGCACGGGCGGACTGGCTTATCGGCATGAATCTTTCGCGGGCCTATACGCTGGCGGCCCGGCGGGCGGGCCATGACAAATTGGTACTGCCCATCGGCCGGGTTAAGACGCCGACCCTGTCGCTCGTCGTACGCCGGGAACGGGAGATTGAGAACTTTAAGCCCGTCGATTACTATACAATTAAGGCGGAGTTTGCCCATGAAAATGGCCGCTTCACGGCGCAGTGGAAGCCCAAGGATACCATGGCGGGGCTGGACAGCGAAAACCGCCTGATTGACAAGAAAATTGCCGAGGCGAAGCTTGCAGAATTTCAGCAGGAGACGCGCGAAGGTGTAATCTCGGCCTACCAAAAGACGAAAAAGCAGGAGCCGCAGCCCTTGCCCTTTTCCCTGTCCTCCTTGCAGGTCTTGGCGGGCAAGATGTTTGGCTATGCTCCGCAGGTGGTTTTGGACACTGCGCAAAAGCTTTACGAGAAAAAACTTACCACCTATCCGCGTTCGGATTGTGAATATCTGCCTACCAATCAGTTCGGTGATGCGGTGAAAATCATCACCAATCTGGCACAGGCCGGAGACGAACGGCTGGCCGGCTGGACGAACGGCGTAGATACGAAAAGCAAAAGCCGGGCTTGGAACGACAAGAAGATTTCGGCGCATCATGCCATCATTCCGACGACGGTCAAGGCCAATATGCAGACCATGACCACGGAGGAGCGCAATCTTTACTTTTTGATTGCCCGTGGCTATATGGCGCAGTTCTATCCGGTGCATCTTTATGACCAGACCAAGGTGGAGGTCACTTACAAGGAGGAACTTTTTACCGCCAGCGGGCGCATGGAGCGCGACTTGGGCTGGAAGGTTATGTATCAGTCGGCCAAGAAAAAAGCCGCCAACGAGGACAGCGACAACGAAAACGACAATGACCAAGAGGACAGCGACGGCACCCTGCCTGTAATGAAGAAAAAGGATAGTGTCACCTATGAAAAGGGCGATATTACCCAGCGGGCGACCAAGCCGCCGGTGCGCTTTACGGAATCCACGCTGCTCGCGGGCATGAAGGAAATCCACAAGTATGTGAAGAATCCCGAAGCCAAAAAGCAGTTAAAGGATGTCTACGGCATAGGCACCGAAGCGACCCGCGCGACCATTATCGAGGATTTGGTCAAGCGCAAGTTTATGCAGAAACAGGGCAAGAAAAAATACCTCGTGCCCACGCCGGCGGCTTATCTTTTGGTCGATGCTCTGCCCGATGAAATGACTTATCCCGATTCCACGGCCATTTGGGAGGATAAGCTCCATTCCATGTCCGAAGGGGATGGAACCTTAGCGGAATTTTTGACTGGTCAGATTGAATTTACCAAAAAACTCTGCGCCAAGGCTGGAAGTGCCCAGATGGAAGTCACGGGAGATAATGTCTGCCCGCGCTGCCATAGCGGTGTACTGACCCAGCGCAAAGGCAAGAACGGTCTGTTCTGGGGCTGTTCCAACTACCCGAAATGCCGTATGACCTGCAACGATAAAGACGGGCAGCCGGATTTGGAGGATGCCAAGGCCAGAATGGCACGCAGTTTCCGCAGTACGGCCCCTGCGGCAGTATCCGCCAGCCAGCTGGCACGACAAAGCGGCGGGGCAGTGCGTACGGCGCCCAGGCCTGCTCCAACGATGGCGTATGCCCAAACAGGCGCAGGCCCGAGTGCACAGGATATGGCGGACTTGAATTCTCTGTTTGCCGCGGCTGATTACGAAGCGCAGATGGCGGCGGATATGGCCAGTTACGAGGCCAGTCGTCCTGCCCCGCGCCAGTGGCAGAACTGGGGCGATAAACCGAAATTTTCGGCCAGTCCGCTCGAAAAAGCCGCCAAGGAAAACAAGGCGGCTGATGATAAATACTTATGTCCGAAATGCCGGGAAGGGCATTTGCGGTTGATTCGCGGGAAGAACGGGGCATTCTGGGGGTGCACGAACTATCCACGGTGTACGGCGACGTTTGATGATAGTAAAGGAATGCCGCTGCTGGATTCATAAATAGAAAATAAAAAGGGGCTGTTGCATGAGTG
>DFHU01000066.1 GCA_002373045.1 Pseudoselenomonas ruminantium
CACCTTTTCATAGGGTGCTTACGACCTTTGTTCTGTCAACGGATTTTTTTGCAATGAGGAGCAGGTCACAGTGTGTAATTATCTTGCCTGAATTTTGCCTTTATGTTACACTTTGTGTAAGATGATTACACAGAGTGGAGGGGCTTTTATGAAGCGAGTCATCATACATGTGGATATGGATGCCTTTTTTGCTTCCGTGGAAATCCGGGACAACCCTAAACTGAAAAATCGGCCGGTGGTAATCGGTGCAATGCCCCATGAGCGGGGTGTAGTTTCTACCTGCAATTATATTGCTCGGAAGTATGGCATTCACTCTGCCATGAATATCAAGGAGGCCTATCGGCTTTGCCCACAGGCGGTCTTTATGCACGGTGACTATGAAAAATACCGTCGGATATCCGCGGAACTTCATCATATTTGGGAAACTTATGCAGATGTCACGGAGTACATAGCCTGTGATGAAGGTTATTTGGAAATAACCCGTTCCGTAAAGAATTTTCATAGCCCTGAGGAATTGGGACTTTTAATAAAAGCCCGGGTAAAGGCCGAGACGGGACTGACTTGTTCCGTGGGTATCGGCTATTCCAAATCGGCGGCCAAGATTGCCAGTGAGGAGAAGAAGCCGGACGGCTTTTTTGTGATTCCTGACCGGGAGTCGTATTGTAAGCTGATTAGCGACCGGGATATCCGCGTGATTTTCGGTATTGGCAAGCGCACGGCAGAAAAATTAAATGGCTATGGTATCTATAAGGTCAAAGATATCATTGCCAAGTCCAAACAGGTGTTGGAAATGTTGGGACCCAAACACGGCAGCTTTATCCTTAATTCTGCTTTAGGGATGGATGAACGGCCGGTGATTCATTATGATGCCGCCGATGCCAAGTCATTGAGCCGGGAAATGACCTTTCAGAAGGACCAGCGGAACTTTTTCTTTTTGCAGGATGTGCTGCTGATTTTGGCCCGCAATGTGGATGAACGCCTCAAGAAGCGCGGACTTTACGGCCGGACGGTGACCTTGAAGATTACCTACGGGGATATGAAATCCATTACCCGTTCTCAGGGCTGTGAAAGTACCGATGACGGCTATGAGATTTACAAAATTGCGGTCGAGCTGCTGCGAAAGGTAAAGCGCCAGCCGGTGCGCCTCATAGGTCTGGGCATGCAGAATCTCAGCAAGGACTATATCCGCCAACTCTCGTTTGCCGATTTGCAGGACAAGAAACAGGCGAGCGGTATGGAGCAGGGAATCGGTCAGCTAGAACGGCGCTATGGTGTGGATTTGTCATTGGAAAAAATGCACTCTGCCTTGGGCTATATCTATCAGGTGGTGGAGGAGATGGCGGGGCGCTGATGATTCATTTTGCTATCTTGACAGGCCATGCGAAAGCGGTTATACTAACAGCAAAAGTAAACAGGCCATGCAGGGCTGACGGATAAGTGGAAATGACCACATGCACTGTATGGTTAAGATAAGCCGACCGTCTGGGCAGAGATTTTTGTCCAGGCGGTTTTTGTTTTGCCCGCTGGGAAAAATCTCTTTTCGGTTGCTGTTTATACAGCAGAAAGGATGGTTTTTATGCGGAATCGTTGGCTGATTGCTTTAGCTGCAGTGGGAATTCATATTTCCATCGGCAGTGTTTATGCCTGGAGTGTTTTGACCCGTCCGATTATGGCGGAGATGGGCTTTACCTTGTCGGAGACGACCTGGACATTTTCGTTGGCCATTCTGTTTTTGGGCATGTCCGCGGGTTTCTTAGGGCGGTTTGTGGAAAAACATGGCCCGAAGAAAAGCGGCCTTCTGTCCATGGCCTTCTTCGGCACAGGAATGTTCGGTACGGCGCTGGCTTTTTATCTGCACAGCCTGCCGCTGCTCTATCTCTTTTATGGTGTGATTGGCGGTATTGGTTTGGGCGTGGGCTACATTACGCCGGTATCGACTTTGGTTAAGTATTTCCCCAATCACCGCGGCTTTGCCACCGGGCTCGCCATTATGGGCTTTGGCTTTGCGGCCTTGATTGCCGGGCCGGTGATGCAGTATTTGACGGCTCGCTTCGGTTTGGTGGAAAATTTCCTGATTTTGGGTACGGTCTATATGGTGCTGATTGGCGCGTCGGCCATGTATCTGCAACCGCCGGTACTGCCGGAGGGCAGTTCCGCAGTCAAGAAACTGCAGCATGGTGCAACGGCAGCCGAAGCCATTAAGACCTGGCAATTCGGTGCGCTTTGGTGGATATTCTTTGTCAACATTACCTGCGGCATTGGCCTTTTGGCGGTGGCTTCGCCGATGGCGCAGCAGGTCACGGGCATGGATGCGGCCCAGGCAGCTTCGATGGTGGGGATTATCGGCCTCCTAAATGGCGGCGGGCGCATTCTTTGGTCAACCCTTTCGGATTATCTGGGGCGCGGGCTTACCTATATGACTTTCTTTGCGTTGGAAACAGTGGCGTTCTGGCTGCTGGCAGGTACGCGTGATGCCATGCTGTTCCAGATGTTGGTGTTTCTGATTATCAGCTGTTACGGCGGTGGCTTTTCCTGCATGCCGGCGTATCTTTCCGATATCTTTGGCACGAAGGAACTCAGCGCCATCCACGGCCGCGTGCTCACAGCCTGGGGCATAGCCGGTGTCGTGGGGCCCACCATTGTAGCCTGGTTTTGGGAACACACCCATAGTTATGCAGATACCTTGTACTTCTTTGGCGCCTGCTTTGTGCTGAACCTTTTGATTGCCACGGCGTTGAAGTTCTACGGCAACACGGCGGCCGTGCCGGTACAGACGACGCAGGTTCATTAAAAACATAATTGTCTATCTGCTTTTGACTAACATACGAACCGTTTGGAAGAAGAAACTTTGTCCAAACGGTTTTTGTATATTCTCATCTCCGCCCTAAACTGAGCTGTAGCAAATAGCAATCCAATTCTTATAATCCATAAAATAATTTTACTTGCTTAATCTTCGTAGAACCTGTAAAATTTTAAGAGTAACGACATTAGTGACAATTGTCGGAATCTTCATCTGGGAGGGGAAAATGGATAGAATCAGTCAACATACGGCCCCTGTATACGAAGCAATGTTAGAACTGCGCAAGCGGCGCGTTGTGCCCTTTGATGTGCCCGGGCATAAGCGGGGACGGGGCAATCCGGAACTCGTGGATTTCCTGGGCGAAAAATGCGTGGGCGTCGATGTCAATTCCATGAAGATGCTGGATAATTTAAGTCATCCGGTTTCGGTAATCAAGGAAGCGGAGGAACTGACCGCCGATGCTTTTGGCGCGCAGAAAGCGTTTTTTATGGTGCATGGTACCACCTCGGCGGTGCAGGCGATGGTGCTCGCGACCGTGCGTGCGGGGGAAGAAATCCTGCTGCCGCGCAATGTGCATAAGAGCGTCATCAATGCGTTGGTTTTGTGTGGCGGCATACCGGTTTATGTGCCGGTACGGGTCAATCATCAGATTGGCATTGCCACCGGCATGGCGCTGTCGGATGTGGAGCGGGCTATCCGCGAGCATCCTCAGGCCAAGGCCATATTTGTCAACAATCCCACTTATTATGGCATCGCATCCGACCTAAAGGGCATTGTGGATATTGCCCATAAGGCCGGCATGAAAGTGCTCGTGGACGAGGCGCATGGTACCCATCTGTACTTTGGCGATAATCTGCCGATTTCGGGCATGGCTGCCGGTGCGGATTTGGCGGCGGTTTCCATGCATAAATCCGGCGGCAGTCTGACGCAGAGCTCCATTATGCTCTGCGGCAGGGATGTGGACGCAGAATATGTACAGCAGATTATCAATCTGACCCAGACCACCAGTGCATCGTATCTGCTGATTTCGAGCCTTGACTTGTCCCGTCGCAATCTTGCTCTGCATGGCAGGGAGTCCTTTGAAAAGGTCAGCTCGATGGCGGAATATGCCCGCGCGGAAATCAACGAGATTGGCGGTTATTACGCCTATGGGCGGGAACTTATCGATGGGGACAGCGTGTTTGACTTTGATGTGACGAAACTTTCCGTTTTCACCCAGGGGATTGGCATGACGGGGATTGAAGTCTACGATATGCTGCGTGACGAGTACGATATTCAGATTGAATTCGGCGATATCGGCAATATTCTGGCCTATATTTCCATCGGTGACCGCATCCGCGATATTGAACGGCTCGTGGGCGCTTTGGAAGACATTGCGGACCGTTCGGCGGCAGCGAACCGGAAGGAACTTTACTGCGGGGAATTCATTGCGCCCGAGCTCGTGATGAGCCCGCGGGAAGCCTTTTATGCCCAAGGGGAACGCATGCCGCTCCATAAGACCGTGGGACGGATTGCCGGGGAAATGCTTATGTGCTATCCGCCGGGGATTCCCATTCTGACACCGGGCGAGCGCATTACGCAGGAGATTCTCGACTATATTGAATACGCGCGGGAAAAGGGCTGCTCCCTGCAGGGCACCCAGGATTTGGAATGCCGGGAAATGCGCATTTTGACGGAAATTTGACATGTCAATTTGACCGGTCAGGTTGACTGGTCAAAAGGAGGCAGATACATGGAAATATGGTTTTCCCAGCTGGATACGGAAAATGTCAAGACCTCTGTGCGGGTAGACAAACAGCTTTTTTCCCGCCAGAGTGAATATCAGCGCATTGATGTGTTTGAATCGCGGGAATTTGGCAGGATGATTGTGCTCGATGGCGAAATTATCTTTTCGGAGGCAGATGAATTCATCTACAACGAAATGGTGGTGCATGTGCCGATGGCCGTTCATCCAAGCGTAAAAAATGTGCTGATAATCGGCGGCGGCGATGGTGGTGTGGCTAAAGTCCTGACCCAGTACCCGGAGATTGAAGCCATCGATGTGGTGGAGCCGGACGAAATGTTTATCGAGGTTTCGCGGGAGTTTTTCCCCGAGACAGCCAAGGGCTTTGATGATGACCGGGTAAAGATTACGAACATGGACGGCCTGCGCTTTTTGCGGCGCTGCCGGGATAAGTACGACCTCATCATCAACGATTCGACTGATCCGTTTGGGCATACGGAAGGACTTTTTACGCGCGAATTCTATGGCAACTGTTACCGCGCTCTGCATGATGACGGCATTATGGTCTACCAGCATGGCAGCCCGTTCTATGATGAGGATGAGGCGGCCTTCCGGGCCATGCACCGCAAGGCTTATCAGAGCTTTCCCGTGAGCCGTGTCTATCAGGCGGGGATTCCGACCTGCCCGGCAGGGCTTTGGATGTTTGGCTTTGCATCCAAGAAGTATCATCCGTTGAAGGATTTTGATGCCAAGCGCTGGGACGCACGCGGGCTGAAAACCTGGTATTATACGACCCATCTGCATAAGGGCGCTTTTATGCTGCCCAAATATGTTGAGGATATTTTAGCGGAGGAGGAACAGAAATGAGCAGATTAATGATTATCGGCTGCGGCGGTGTAGCCAGCGTAGCTATCCATAAAGTATGTCAGAATGATGAGGTTTTCGATGAACTCATGATTGCCAGCCGCACGGTGAGCAAATGCGATGCTCTCAAGGAAAAGTTGCAGGGGCAGACGAAGACGAAAATCACCACGGCGCAGATTGATGCGGATGATGTGGAGGCTCTGACCAGGCTGATTAAGGAATATAAGCCGGATGCCGTGCTCAACGTAGCTCTGCCCTATCAGGACCTCACCATTATGGATGCCTGTCTGGCTGCCGGTGTGGACTATATCGACACGGCAAACTACGAGCCGGAAGATACGGAAGACCCGGAATGGCGCAAGATTTACGAAAAGCGCTGCCAGGATTTGGGCTTCTCCGCGTACTTTGACTATTCCTGGCAGTGGGCTTATGAGGACAAGTTCAAGAATGCGGGCCTTACGGCGCTCTTGGGCACGGGCTTTGACCCGGGCGTAACCTCGGTCTTTGCCGCTTATGCCAAAAAGCATTACTTCGATACCATCGATACCATTGATATCCTCGATTGCAACGGCGGTGACCACGGTTATCCCTTTGCCACGAACTTCAACCCCGAAATCAACCTGCGCGAGGTTTCGGCCCCCGGCTCCTATATGGAAAATGGCAAGTGGATTGAGATTCCAGCCATGAGCATTAAGCGCGAGTATGACTTCGAGGGCGTGGGCAAGAAGGATATGTACCTTCTGCACCATGAGGAAATCGAGGCTTTGGGCCGCAATATGCCGGAAGTCAAGCGCATCCGTTTCTTTATGACCTTTGGCCAGAGTTATCTTGACCATATGCGCTGCTTGGAAAATGTGGGCATGCTCTCCACGACGCCAATCAACTACAACGGTCAGGAAATCGTGCCGATTCAGTTCCTCAAAGCGCTGCTGCCCGACCCGGCCTCCCTTGGCCCGCGTACGAAGGGCAAGACGAATATCGGCTGCATCTTTACGGGCAAGAAGGACGGCAAGGAGCGCTCCATCTACATCTATAATGTCTGTGACCATCAGGAATGCTATAAGGAAGTCGGTTCGCAGGCCATCTCCTACACGACCGGTGTTCCCGCGATGATAGGCGCCATGCTAGTCGCTACGGGCCAGTGGAAAAAGCCCGGCGTATTCACCACGGACGAGTTCGACCCGGACCCCTATATGGAAGCCCTCAACAAATGGGGCCTGCCCTGGAAGGTCGAAGAAAATCCGGTACTGGTGGACTAAGGCATGCGCATGAAAATCGACAAAGTGCCCACGCCCGCTTATGTGGTGGATGAGCAGGCCTTGGAGAATAACCTGCGGATTTTGCAGCAGGTCAAAGAGGCGGCAGGCTGTAAAATCCTGCTGGCGCAGAAATGCTTTTCCATGTTTGCCGAGTATCCGCTGATTGGCAAATATCTTGACGGTGCCACGGCCAGCGGCCTTTATGAGGCACGCTTGGGCCATGAGGAAATGGCGGGGGAGAACCATGTGTTTTCCCCGGCCTACCGCTCTGAGGAAATCGAGGAGATTGCCACCATTTGCGACCATGTAATCTTCAATTCCTTTTCCCAGCTGCGCCGTTTTGGCGGCAAGGTCAAAGAAATTCAGCAGGCGCGGGGCATAGCGCATGGCATTGGCCTGCGCATTAATCCCGAATGCTCTACACAGGAGTATGCCATCTACGACCCCTGTGCACCCGGTTCGCGCTTAGGCGTTACGGCAGAAGATTTTGCCCGTGCGGCAGAAGCCGAACCACAGCTTTGGGATTTGTTGGACGGTCTGCACTTCCATACCCTTTGCGAACAGAATAGCGATGCTTTGGCCAAGACTTTGCAGGCCGTAGAGCAGAAGTTTGGCCGCTGGCTGCAACAGGACAAACTGCACTGGCTCAATATGGGCGGCGGCCATCATATCACGCGGGCGGATTATGACCGTCAGCTGCTGATTGACCTGGTTAAGGGTGTCAAAGATAAATATGCGGTGGAAGTCTATCTTGAACCCGGCGAAGCCGTGGCGCTCAATGCGGGGTATCTCGTTACGGAAGTGTTGGATATGGTCAAAAATCATGGCGTAAATATCCTGCTCCTTGATGCATCCGCCGCCTGCCATATGCCTGATGTTTTGGAAATGCCCTACCGGCCACCGCTTAAAGATTCCGGCGAGGCTAGGGAGAAAGCCTATACCTACAAGCTTTCCTCCTGTACTTGTCTGGCGGGGGATATTATCGGGGATTATTCCTTTGACCGGGAAATCCTGCCGGGGGACAGGCTCTATTTTGAGGATATGGCCATCTATTCCATGGTCAAGAACAACACCTTCAACGGCATGGCCCTGCCTGCTATTTGGAAGATGGATGATAATGGAGATTGCACTTTGGTCAAAAAATTTGGTTATCAGGACTTTAAGGAACGATTGTCATGAGGATAAAGGATAGTACACCCAAAGCCGATGGCTTTTATATGCCCGCTGAGTTTGCACCCCATGCAGGAACCTTCCTGATTTGGCCTATCCGGCCCGGCTCGTGGACGAACAATGGAGTAGATGTGCAGCCGGTGTTTGTGGAGTTGATTCGCGAGATTTCGGCGGTGGAGGAACTTTATCTGCTGGTGGCTGAAACGCATCGCGAGCAGGCAGAAGCTATGCTCAAGAACCTGCCGCAGGAGCATATTCACTACTTGGCTATCCCTACGGATGATGCCTGGGCGCGGGATATGGGGCCGACCTATGTCGTTGACGGCAAAGGTCAGCGCCGGGGCATCAACTGGCGCTTCAATGCCTGGGGCGGCGATGTTGACGGTCTTTACCCGGATTACGCGCAGGATGATGCGGCGGCAGAGAAGATGTGCACGGCTCTGGAAGATGATATCTATGATGCCGGGGATTTTGTGCTCGAAGGCGGCTCCATTCATGTGGACGGCGAAGGTACGGTTGTCGCGACCGAAGCCTGCCTGCTGTCCAAGGGGCGCAATCCTGACCGGTCAAAAGAGCAGATTGAAGCAAAGCTGCTGCAATATCTCGGCGCGGAAAAAGTCATTTGGCTGCCACGGGGCATCTACAACGATGAAACCAACGAGCATGTGGATAATGTCTTTGCCTTTGTAAAGCCCGGTGAAGTCCTGCTGGCCTGGACGGAAGATAAATCTGACCCGCAGTATGCGCTGAGTCAGGCGGATTTAGCGGTATTGGAAGCGGCTACGGACGCCAAGGGGCGTAAGTTTATCATTCATAAACTGCCCATTCCTCAAAAGCCTGTCTGCATCACCGAGGAAGAAGCAAACAGCTTTACCTTCGAGGAAGGTGAGGACAGGCGGGAACCGGGAGAACGGCTGGCGGCCAGCTATGTGAATTTTTACCTCTGCAACGGCAAGGTCATTCTGCCGCAGTTCGGTGATGAAATGGACAAGGAGGCACGGCGTATCTTAGGAGAATGTTTCCCGGAGCGCCAAGTGGTGCCCTTGCCTGCCAGAGCCGTAATTGTGGGCGGCGGCAACTTCCATTGTCTGACCCAGCAGATTCCTTCCATCACGCAGAGAAACGAGGTGAGATAATGCGCAAAGTAACCGTTGCCGCCATTCAAATGCAGATGACGGCAGATGTAAGCGAGAATATAAGTCAAGCCGAACAAATGGTGAGAAAAGCTTCCGGGCAGGGGGCACAGATAATCCTGTTGCCGGAACTCTTTGAACGGCCCTACTTCTGCCAGCAGCGGCAGTATGATTTTTATGATTATGCCACATCTGTAGAGGAGAATCCGGCGGTTCGCCATTTCCAGCCCATCGCCAAAGAACTGGCCGTGGTTATGCCCATCAGTTTCTATGAAAAGGATGGCACACGGCTCTTTAACAGCATTGCCATGCTTGAGGCCGATGGTTCTGTAATGGGGGTGTATCGCAAGACCCATATTCCCGATGACCATTACTATCAGGAAAAATTCTACTTCACGCCGGGCAATACCGGCTTTAAGGTTTGGGATACCCGCTATGGCAAGGTAGGCGTAGGCATCTGCTGGGACCAGTGGTTCCCCGAAGCTGCCCGCGCCATGGCCCTGCAGGGGGCAGAAATCCTGCTCTATCCCACGGCGATTGGCTCCGAGCCAATCCTCGAAACCGACAGCATGCCCCATTGGCGGCGCTGTATGCAGGGGCATGCGGGCAGCAACCTCGTGCCCGTAATGGCGGCTAACCGCATTGGCGTAGAGCAGGTGGAACCCTGCGCAGAAAACGGCGGCCAGTCCTCGTCGCTGAACTTCTATGGTTCTTCCTTTATCACGGATAACACAGGAGAGATTATCGCGGAAGCGAACCGCACGGACGAACAGGTTTTGACCGCTTCCTTTGACCTTGACCAATACGCCAAAGACCGCCTGAGCTGGGGCCTTTTCCGTGATCGGCGGCCGGAGATGTATCGGGATATTGTAAAGTAGCATCGCTGAGGGAAAGAATGACGCTCAAGATGTCGCTTGGAATCGGAAAAGTCAATTTTGACATGTCAAAAAAGCTGATAACCGGTCAAATCTGACTTGTTACCAGCTTTTTGCATGGCTATATTGTGTTAATGACGACAACTGTTGCAATTGTCAATCAAATTCCACCTTTGTTATTTCTGCTCATCCGCTGAATTTGTCTTTGCCAGGTTTTTTCGATTTGACTTGTCAAAAATTCCTTTAGGGGAGCTAACTCCTGTTTTGTGTCCCAGCTTTCCAGAGCAGCGTAGTAGTCGTTGCGGTCTTCTTCATGGATGATAAGGGGCGGATGGTTATGGTTCAACAGGAAATAGTTAGTGGCCAGACGCCCCGTGCGGCCGTTGCCATCGGCAAAGGGATGAATGTTTTCAAATTTGGCATGGAAGTATGCGGCGGCAGTCAGGATATGCTTAGGGGAATCAAGATTGGTTTCCGTTAGGTCACTGAGGAGTTCGCCGATTTCTTCGGGCACATCTTCAGGGAGAGCACCAACTTCTTCCCGACCTGTGACGTAATCGTGCTTCTTGTATTCACCAGGACGCTCGCCGATGCTGTAGCGGCGCTCATCGTAGGTATTCTTGGTGAGCTCGTAGTGTAGTTCTTTGATGAATTTTTCATCGAAAGCCCGTTGCTGGCCGAAGGCTTCCATAACAAAATTCATGGCATCCTTGGCGTTGCGGATTTCAAAAATGGTGCGCAGGTCGCCGGTGTAGTTGGAGAGGGTGTCCCGCTCGAAAATATCTCGGGTGTCGTTGTAGGTGATGTTGTCGTTTTCGATTTTGCCGGAGTGGTAGGCAAAGTTGATGATTTGCCCGTTCAGGATGGCTTCTAAAGCTGCCCGGGTTTTTATCTGGCTGCTTGTCCAGTAGTGGATGATTTTTTCATAAATCATAGTTTCACCGCCTTTGTTTCTAAGTATACCACAGTAGAGCGGTTAGTGGATTAAAAGTATAGCACGAACCTATGGCAAATGATATAAGGAAATTTGACGGCAATGGGGAATCGTAGTATAATACTACCGTTATTAATGAAATTTTCCTCGCTACATCGAGGGTAAATAAGCAAAAGGAGCGAATTTTGCATGTCAGGACATTCCAAATGGGCCAACATTAAACGTAAAAAAGGCGCCAATGACGCCATCCGCGGTCGTATCACCACGAAAATCGGCCGTGAAATCACCATTGCTGTACGCATGGGCGGCGGTGACCCCACGGGTAATATGCGTTTGAAGCTGGCTCTTTCCAAGGCCAAGGCCAACAATATTCCGAAGGACAACATCAACCGCGCTATCCAGAAGGGCCTCGGTGCTTCTGAAGGCAGCAACTACGAAGAACTCACTTACGAAGGTTACGGCCCGGCTGGTACGGCTGTTATGCTCGACATCCTCACGGATAACCGCAACCGTACGGCTGCTGATGTGCGCCACCTGTTCTCCAAGTTCGGCGGCAACCTCGGTCAGGACGGCTGCGTAGGCTGGATGTTCAACAAGAAAGCCATCTTTGTTGTGGAAAAAGAAGTGTTCGACAACGAAGACGAACTCATGGAAATCGTGCTCGAAGCAGGCGCGGATGACATGAAGGACGAAGGCGATGTATTCGAAATCACCGCTGAACCGGATGCTTTTGACGCCATCGAAGCTGCTCTGGGTGAAAAGGGCATTGAAACGGCTTCCGCTGAAATCACGATGGTTCCGGAAAACACCGTAAAACTGTCCGGTGAAGATGCCGAAAAGATGCAGAAGCTCGAAGACGCTCTGGAAGACAACGACGACGTACAGAACGTATACAGCAACTACGAAACGGACGAAGAATAAAATAAAAGGCCACAGGCTTTTAGTTCGTGGCAATAAGGCGCCCGCTGGGCTGACGATAACTTTCCTTTGCCATAGACAGGCTTGTCAAAAGCTACGGAAAGTCATCATCAGCCCAGCGGGCTTTTGTATTTGTATATTTTGGAAAGGAATTAAATGCTTGCATTAGGAATTGACCCCGGTACGGCCATCTGCGGTTTTGGCTTGGTAGAATCGCGCGGTAGCCGCCTTATCCCCATAAAATACGGTTCGGTATTCACCTCGCCCAAGATGCGCATGGAAGACCGGCTGGTCAAGATTTACGATGAACTTGATGCGCTGATGAAGGAGTACAAGCCCGATATTATGGGGATTGAAAAACTCTTTTTCAACCGCAATGTCACGACAGCCATTCCTGTAGGACAGGCGCGCGGCGTTGTGCTGCTCGCGGCGGCAAAAAACAATATTCCCATTGTGGAGCGCACGCCGATGCAGATTAAGCAGGATGTGACGGGGTATGGCAAGGCGGACAAGAAGCAGGTCATCTATATGGTGACGAAACTTTTGCACCTGCCTGAGCCGCCCAAGCCTGATGACACTGCCGATGCTTTGGCTGTGGCTATCTGCACGACTTACTGCATGGGCAATGCGGCTTTCCGCAACAGCATCAGCTAAAGGCTTTCATCAGCCAGAGCACGAAGTAGGTCAGGCCACCGGCAATCAAGGGGCCTACGGCAACGCCGTGGAATAACAGAACGCCTGCCATGGTGCCGATAATCAGCGCTGGAATGACATCCGGCGTATTTTTTAGCAGGTCAACACCGCTGCCACCCGCAACAGCGGCTAAGAGGCCGGCCACGATGGCGATTACCCCGGCGTGGGTGCGGAAGGCATCAATCATATTGTTGATGGTGATGGTACCATTGGCAATGGGAACTAAGATTGCCGCCGTGAGAATGATGATGCCCCAGTTAAGTCCTTGTGAACCAAGAGCATTCAGCGCGGTGGTCAAGCCCAAAAGCTTTAAGACCAGGACAATGGCTGTGGCATAGACCACCGTCATATTATGTCCCAGATAACTGAGCAGCAATACTGCGCCCAAGGTAATATATTCGATATACAAAAAAACATCTCCTTTGATTTAAAAATACCCTACTATTATACACGAGAGGAGACGATTATGGAAATAAATACGCTAAGCTATTTTTTGACCGCGTCTGTACTGCTGACCTTAGCACCCGGTCCGGATAATCTATATCTGTTGGCCAAGAGTCTGGCGAGTGGGGCAAAAAGTGGTGTTTTTCTGAGTGCCGGTTTGGCCAGTGGCATTGTCTTTCATACAGGGCTGGTCATCTTAGGCGTTGCGGCACTTATCCAAAGCTCGCCCATGGCTTTTGCCGGGTTGAAATTCATCGGCGCAGGTTATCTCTTGTATCTGGCATGGAAAGCTTTCCAGGAAAAGGGCGAACTGCAGATGGGGCAGGCAGATGAAACGTCATCTTATGGGGCGATTTATCGCCGTGGGGTGCTTATGAATATCTTAAATCCCAAGGTGCTGCTCTTTTTTCTGGCCTTCCTGCCGCAGTTTGTGGACGCAGCAAGTGCGGATTTTGCCTGGAATATCGCCCTTTTGGGAGCGGTCTTTGCCTTGCAGGCGTTTGTTATCTTTTCGGGCATTGCCCTTTGTGCAGGCAGAGTCCGGACGTTTATTTTGGGCACCAGGAATCTGAATCGGATTTTGGGCATTGTGCAGGGGCTGGTTTTAACCATTATTGCTCTGGCGATATTGCTGTCATGAAATAGGGACACGAAAAAACGCAGGTTGATTCAGAACCTGCGTTTTCTATCGTATAATTCCTTTACCTGCAAAGCTTCCCCACTCTTACTTATAAAGGCATGTGTGTCATCACTTCCCCAAGTGACAAAAAATATTATACGATTGAACATCATCCATGCCAATACCACCAAAGTATAAAATAAAAATCACAATACTACTTTAGGGGTATATGCAGGCAGTTTAACTATTTTTTCCTTACAGCAGGAGAAAATGATTAAAATGCTTTCCGAGTTTGCCGGTTCAGCCAGTGATTTAGCGAAAGGATGAACAACAGAGAAAACAGGATGATACCGGCCGCCCACTTCTCGGCAAGGGCATAGTCATTGGCTTGAACAGCGGCGTATATAGCGGTGGACATGGTCTGGGTGTGTCCGGGAATGTTGCCGGCAAACATGATGGTAGCGCCAAATTCACCTATCGTCCGGGCAAAGGACAGAACCAGTCCGGCCAGAATCCCTTGTCGGGTATTCGGCAGGAGAATGTGCCAGAAAATGCGCCATTCCGATACCCCCAGCGTACGGGCGGCATAGATGATATTCGGGTCTAACTGTTCAAAAGCACCGCGGGTGGTGCGGTACATAAGCGGGAGGGAAACAACAATTGCCGCAATAACAGCAGCGGGCCAGGTAAAAACCAGATGAATATCCCATTGCAGCAGCGCTTGCCCGATAAAGCTGCGTTTGCCCAATAGCAACAGCAGCAAAAAGCCGACTACTGTGGGCGGCAAGATCAGGGGCAGCGTGATAATGGCATCCATGAGCCCCTGGCCTTTGTGCATACGCATAACTCCATAGGCCAGAAAAATGCCGATAAAAAAGGTGATGGTTGTGGCGGTGACTGCTGTTTCCAGCGTGATGATAAGGGGATTCCAGTCAAGCATCTTTGTACCTCGTTAACTATTCATCATCATAATCTGCTCAGGTGGCAGATAGAGATAAAGTGTCGTTTTTTTCAACTGCTGCCATTGCTGTTTGTCCAGTTCCCAACGCAGCGGCTTTACCGCTTTTCCTTGAGGGCGGACCATGACGATATAGGAAAACGTATCTTCAATCACGCGCACAACCTCCATGGGAAAAACATTTTCTCCGGCAGTTTTTTCCTGCGCGGTCAGGAAATGTGCCCGGATAGCGGTGTATTTTATTTGGGATGAAGGTTCGGCAACGGTTTTCAAGGGCAAATCCCAATCCAGGGCGTAGATATGCCGGTCATCTATGCGTTGGGCGCGGGAAATATTTTTACAGCCGGTCAGTAGTGTGGCCGCAAGTGTTTGTGGATTATGGAAAAGGTCTTTGGTGTTTTGCGGAGTTTCCATTTTGCCTTGGTTGATGACAGCAGTCTTATCCGCCAGGCGATAAACTTCGCCACGGTCATGAGAGACGAGGATTGCGGTTCTGCCGTAGGCTGGCAGTATATCCATGAGCTCGGTTTCCATCTGTCCTTTCAGATAACTGTCCAAAGCAGAAAACGGTTCATCCAATAGCAGGATTTTGGCCGGGGTGGCCAAAATGCGGGCCAGGGCTGCCCGTTGCTGCTGACCGCCAGAGAGCGCTGCAGGATAGGTGTCTGCAAGGTCTGTCAGTTGAAAGGTATTTAGAAGTTTCTGTATCGTTTTATCGTCGTGGGCGGTATTGGTGGGCATGACAAAACGAATGTTTTCTGCAATGGTCATATTCGGAAAGAGTGCGTAATGTTGAAACAGATAGCCAATTTGCCGTTTTTGTGGCGGCAGGTTAATCTGTTGTTCGCTGTCGAACAGGACTTTTCCATCCAGTACGATGTGGCCCTTGTCAGGCCTTTCAATGCCGGCAATGCATTTGAGTGTCATGCTCTTGCCACAGCCGGACGCGCCTAATAGGGCAAAGACTTCATCTTTTAAGGTAAAGTCAGCCTTTAAGGTGAAAGCCGGCAGTTTTTTTTTCAGGGATACGATAAGTTCCATACATTTCCTCACTTGCAAATAAAACCATATTTGGTGAAGATGGCGCGGGCTTTTTCCGAAGCGGCGAAAGCAAGAAAGGCGGTGGCTTCTTCGGGATGTTTGGTGTCACGAAGAACGGCAGCCGGATAGATAATAGGCTGATGCGTTCCGGCAGGAGCTGCAGCCACGACTTTTACCTGCGGAGTGCTGGCCGCATCGGTGGCGTAGACGATGCCGCAGTCAGCCTCGTCGGTTGCTACCCAGGCCAGTACCTGACGAACATCGTAACCGTAGACGGCTTTTGCTGCTATGTTGTCGAAAATTCCCAGATTGGTTAGTACTTCCTCGGTGTACTGGCCGACAGGTACGCTGCTTGGGTCACCAATGGCGATGTGCTTGAGTTCAGGACGGCTGAGGTCTGCAAAGGCGTTCAATTCAAGTCTGCTGTCCTGTGGTACAATCAGCACGAGTGAATTTTCCAGTAAATCCTTGCGCGTGCCTGCCAGCAGATTGCCAGATTTTTCCAATGCGTTCATTTGCTTAGCGGCGGCAGAGAAAAATAAATCGGTTTGCCCGCCGTTCTCAATGGCCTGTTGGAGCGCACCGCTGCTGCCGAAGTTGAACGTAATGGTTACCTCGGGATGTTCCTGCGCATAAACCGCTGCCAGTTCCTGCATAACATCGGTAAGACTGGCTGCTGCAGCTATATGGAGCTCAATTGGGGACTGTTTTTCCGGTGTGGTAGTTGCAGCTAACTGTTGCTGGCAGCCGACAGAAGCAGTTAGAATCAGAATGGTTAAAAGCAGAATAAAAAATTTTTTCAAGACATTTCCCTCATTTCGTTGATAGATTGTAATTTATAACGACAGATAAAGCTGTTGGGAAATAAGAGAGCCATATTTCATATAGAAATGATAGTAAAGCAGGAGCAGTGCGAGTACAGCAAGGTTGCTGCCGGTAAAGGTCAGCAGATAGTAGCTGGGCTTGCTGAAACGGGTCTGCAGGTAAGCCTTAAAGGAAATCACGCTGGCCATGGAGGCAATGATGGTGCCCAGTCCGCCAATATTTACGCCCAGGAGCAACGGGGCGTAGTTTTCGGTGTAACTGGCCAGCAAGACCGTGGCCGGTACGTTGCTCAAGACCTGGCTTAGAAGCAGGGAGACCCAGAATTCATGGCCGTTTAGCATTTTTGCGGGCCAGCTTTGGAACAGTTCAATATGGCTCAGATTGCCTACGCCGATAAATAACAGGGCAAAAAGCAGGAGTAGTTTATAGTCCGCTTCTCTGTATAAGTGGTAATTGAGCAGAGCCAGAGCGGGCAGCACGAAACCTGCTAGCAGGGGAAAACTCAGCAGATGTACGACATGGAGCAGGCAGAGCGTGAACAGGAGCAGAAGGGGAAGGATGTTCTTCCAGGGAAGCGCTGTATTCGGCTGAGCAGGCAGGGAGACCTCGCAATCATTGAGCGTGTAGGTGGCGAGATAAATCGCCAGACCGCTGATGAGGACAATCGGGGCGGTAATGGAGAGAAACGCGAGCGGTTCAAGGTTGTAGTGGGAATAGATAAAGAGATTCTGCGGATTGCCAATGGGCGTGAGCATGCTGCCCAGGTTCGCCGCAATGGTCTGCCAGCAGACTGTTGGCACCATAAGCCGTATGCGCCGCGCCTCGGTAAAGACCATAATGGCCAGCGGCACAAAGATAATCAGTGCCACATCATTGGTGATGAACATGGAACTGAAATAGCAGCTGAAAATAAAGAACCGGCCCAATGAGCGTCCCGATGCGCTGCCTTGAAAAAGATGCTGAAAGATAGCTGCAAAAAAGCCGCTGAGCCGCAGCCCCGCCACAATACACATCAAAAAGAGTAATAGCCCCAACAGCGGCAGATTAATGCGCTGCAAAATATCGCCGGGGGCAGGCGGGGCAATGATACTCGTAATCACGGCAAAAACAAGTGCCACAGCCAAATCCGGATTTTGGCGCAGTTTTTGGTATATCAGCATGAAAAGACTCCCTTCAATCCAACAATCAAGAACAAAGTATAGCATAATTTGTTGCGCATTCACAGGGGGAATGTTAGAATTTAGATAGCGTAAATGATTTATGAATGGTGGTTAAAAATACATGCTGACAGCCAGCGTCTTTGTCAATATTCCCGTAAAAAGCATAGCCAAAGCCTATACTTACAGCGTGCCAGCCGAGCTTTCCTATTTGGAAACAGGCTGGCGTGTTTTTGTGCCCTTTGGCGGGCGTAAAGTGGAAGGTTTTATCTTGTCCGTGGCGGAGCAGTCTGCTGCAGAACTTGGTGATATGCAGGGCAAGCTAAAGCCTATCGAAGCTGCGGTGGACGAAGAAGCCTGGTTTACGCCGCCGGTTTTGCGGGCAGCGAAATGGCTGGCGGATTTTTACCTGTGCTCGCTGGCTGAGATGATGCGGCTCTTTATGCCGGGAAAAAGCGGCCTGAAAATCACGGTGCTCTATGAAAGCGACCCCAGGCAGCAGGACCATATCCTCCTGCATATGCCCAACTACCGGCAGGTGTATGAGGCTTTGGTGGCAGAACCGGCAAGCCGTCTGGCCTTGGGGAAAAAACTGCCGGAGTTAAAGGCGGACCTGCCAGCCATGCTGGACAAGATGGTACAGTACGGCATTATCCGCAGGGAGTACGCGGCGGACAAACGGGAAAAAGCCCGCTATGAGCAGGACGCGGTTTTGCAGGTGGAAGTTAACGAAGAACTGCTTAACGACTACAAGCGGAAAAAAGCGCAGGCGCATGCCTTGGAGGTCCTCGCAGCGGCGGGCGGCAAAATGGCGGTCAAGGAGCTTAAAGACCAAAAGGTATCGGCGCAGGTTTTAAAGGCGCTGGCTGCAGATGGCCTTATCCGCATGGAAAATCGCCGGATTATGCGGGACAGTTATCGTGATGCAGAAGCGGTGCACGCAGAGGTGGAACTGACTACTGACCAAAAAGCGGCTATAGCGGCGATGGAACCGGCTGTAAACAAGCGGGAATATCAGGGCTTTTTGCTGAAAGGCGTAACCGGCAGCGGTAAGACGCAGGTCTATATCGAAATGGCGGGCAAAGTCCGCAAAGCTGGGCGGCAGGTTATCGTACTGGTGCCGGAAATCGCCTTGACTGGACAGGTGGTTATGGCCTTTAAGGCGTATTTTGCGCAGGATATTGTCGTCATGCACAGCCGCTTGTCTTTGGCGGAACGCAATGACGCCGTGCTTCGGGTGCGACGGGGGCAGGCGGGCATTATTATCGGTGCGCGCTCAGCCCTTTTCACGCCGGCAAGTGATGTGGGCCTAATCATCATGGACGAGGAGCAGGATATGTCCTATAAGCAGGACGAATCGCCGCGCTATCATGCCAGGGTTGTGGCCGAGGAACTGGCAAAAATCCATCAGGCGGTACTATTGCTAGGGAGTGCGACCCCTTCACTCGAAAGTTATTATCGGGCAAAGTCCGGAGAGTTTACCCTGCTCAATATGCCCAAGCGTATTGGCAATCTGCCCCTGCCTACTGTACAGTGCGTGGATATGCGGCAGGAACTCAGGATGGGTAACCGCCATATCATGTCAGCGGCGTTGCGGCAGTTGATTGAAATGACCATGGCCCAAAAACAGCAGATTATCATTATGTTGAATCGGCGGGGCTTTTCCACCTTTGTGATGTGCCGTTCCTGCGGGGAGGTCATCAAGTGCAAACTCTGCGGTCTGCCGCTGGTCTATCATAAGAACGGCAAACTGTCCTGTCATCACTGCGATGTGACGGAGCCGGTTCCGGATGTGTGCCCAAAATGCGGCAGCCGCTATATCAAATACTTCGGTTCCGGAACGGAGAAGCTGGAACAGGAACTGCATCAGCTGGTGCCTTCCGCCCGCGTTATTCGCATGGACAGGGATACCACCAATACGAAATTTGCGCATCAGGAGATATTGCAGAAGTTCCGCGAGAAACAATACGATATTTTGCTCGGCACGCAGATGGTTGCCAAGGGGCACGATATTCCCGATGTGACGGCAGTGGGCATTATCAGCGCTGATTCCAGCCTGAACCTGCCGGATTTTCGTGCGGCGGAACGGTGTTTTATGCTGATTACCCAGACGGCAGGCCGGGCGGGACGGCATGAACATCAGGGAAAAGTGGTGATTCAGACCTACAATCCGGAGCATTATGCCGTGACCTGTGGCATTGTGCAGGATTATGAGGGCTTTTACGAGCAGGAAATGAAATTGCGGCAGGGGCTTTTTTATCCGCCGTTCAGCCGTTTGGTCAAGCTGTTGTTCCAGCATGAAAATGAAAACACCGCCAAGGGAAATGGTCAAAGGCTGGTAAAGGCATTTAATGAGCACTTTAAGGACAGCCGGGAGCAGCAGATTATCGGCCCGTCGCCTGCGGTAATTGCCAGATTCCGTGGTATTTATCGCTTTGTCGTGCTGATTAAGACCGCTGACTTGCCTGCAGTGCAGGCCTTTTTGCGGGAGCAGAAGCTGCATCTGCGCACGGATGTGGCCATTGATATTGACCCGATTACCATGTTGTAGGAGGGAAAAACGTGACAGAACTGGAGTGGCTGCGGCAGGAGAACCGCAGATTGGCCAAAGAAAATCTGTATCTGCGAACAATGCTAAATGAGCATGGTATTGCCTGGCAGGAAAAGTTGGAAGTACAACCTGTCGCTGTGATAGATAAAAAGGCTGAGGAACAACGGCGGATAAATTTATTTATGAAGCTCTTTGTTGCTCGCAGGGATGTGTATGCCAAACGGTGGGAGACAACCGAGGGGCGCAAAGGATATTCTCCGGTTTGTGCTAATTTTTGGCAGGATGTGTGTCCTAAGCGTTTACGTAAGCCGGTAAAATGTCATGCGTGCAGTGCACATAAATGGCAGCCGTTCAACGAACACGTAGCCCGTCAGCATTTGCTTGGAACGGATGAAAATGCCAAATCCTTTGTGGCAGGAACGTATGCTTTATTGGAAGATTCAACCTGTAAATTTTTGGTGTTTGATTTTGATGACCATGATGGTTCGGCTTGCAATTGGCAGGATGAAGCTTTGGGGTTACGAAAACTATGTCATACTTATGGCATAGACTCGGCTTTGGAGCGTTCCCGTTCAGGAAATGGTGCGCATGTTTGGTTGTTTTTTGCTCAGCCAATACCCGCTAAGACGGCGAGACTTTTTGGCCGTTTATTGTTGGAAAAAGGGGCAGAGGTCATGCATCAAACGGATTTTAACACCTTCGACAGGATGCTGCCAAATCAGGATGAGATGCCGGCGGGCGGCTTGGGAAATCTGATTGCGTTGCCTTTGCAAGGTTTACCTCGTAAGCAGCATAATTCCGTATTTGTTAATGAACACTGGCAGGCAGTGGATGACCAATGGGTGTATTTGTCCAATATAAAGCCACTAACTGCGGATTTCGTAGCGGAAAAGATAAAGGCTTGGGGCGAAAGCAAAGCTGTAGTTGTCGAGGAGGAGCGTGCAGATTATATAGATCGGTTAAAACCTTGGGAACGAAAGCGTGTTTTGTCATTGGAAGCAAAAGATTTTGTTGGCAAATTGCAAATAATATTAGCCAATTGTATATATATTTCAAAAGCTACCGTCAAGCCACGCTCGCTTAATCGTATAAAACAGTTGGCAACATTTAGCAATCCGCAGTTTTACAAAATGCAGGCTATGCATTATTCGACAAAACAAATACCTCGGCGTATTCAGTGTTTTCGTGAAGTAGATGATTATGTTACCTTGCCAAGAGGATTGCTGTTTGATTTAACGGCGCTGCTGTCGGAAACTAAAGTTCCCTTTGTCTTTGAGGACTGTCGTAATCAAGGAAATGCGATAAAAGTTTACTTTAAGGGAAAATTGCAATCAGGTCAGCAAGAGGCAGCTGATGCTATGCTGGCATACGATGGGGGAATTTTGGGGGCGGCCACTGGTTTTGGTAAAACGGTTCTGGGAACGTACTTGATTGCCAGTCGCAAAGTAAATACCCTGATTTTGGTTCATAATCGTGAATTGATGCGACAATGGTAGCAGGCTATAGAAAATTTCCTGCAGATTGATGAGGTATTACCCATAATTAAAGGGAAGCGTAAAACTAGCATAGTAGGTACGTTGTATGGCGGCCATGATTCTTTGCATGGCATCGTGGATGTGGCCATGATTTCTTCTTTGGGCCGGGATGATGAAGTGGACGAACGTTTGCAGGATTATGGCATGGTCATCATGGATGAATGCCACCATGCTGGTGCTGCTACATTTGAAAATGTGTTGTGGAACGTAAAAGCCAAATATGTTTACGGTCTTACGGCTACGCCCGTGCGTGATGATGGTCATGAAAAAATTATGTTCATGCAGTTGGGGCCGGTACGTTATCGACTGACGGAAAAAGAACGTGCCAACATGCAGGATTTTCGTCATGAGATTTATCCGCGGTTTACCTCATTTGCGCCAGTAACTACGGATAAGGCAACAATCAATGATTTTTACAAGTTGCTTATAGGCGATAAGAAGCGTAATGAATTGCTAGTGGCAGATATATTGTCTAGTCTGGCTGTTGGACGAACGCCGTTGGTGCTGACAAAATTTAAGGAACATGCTGAGTATCTTTACGAACAGTTACAGGCGCATGATGTTTATGCAGTACTTTTATTAGGTGGCGGCTCAGCCCAAGAACGGCGAGAGCGTCAAAATCGACTGCAGGAAGCGGAAAAACAGAAGCGGATAGCAATTATTGCTACGGGAAAATATATTGGTGAAGGCTTTAATTTTCCACGTTTGGACACACTTTTTCTGACTGTGCCGATATCGTGGAAGGGCAATCTGGCTCAGTATGCAGGCCGTTTGCATCGGGACTTTTCAGGCAAGGAAAATGTAATTATTTACGATTATGTAGATGTGCATGTGAAGATGCTGGAACGTATGTATCAAAAACGGTTGAAGGCTTATGCTTCTATGGGATATACGTTGTTTACACCGACAGGAGAAGGAACAAATGTCATTTATACGGTAAATGATTATCAGGAAGTTTTTTGGCAGGACTTTTCTAAGGCTGCTGAACGTATTTGCATCTCAAGTCCTCGGTTGAGCCGCAGGCGTGTTGCGGAATTTATCAAAAGGGTAACCGATTTGGGCGAGTCAAAACCCAAGATAACGGTGATTACATTGCCTGATGAGGTGTACAGCGATAGACAACAGAGGCTGATAAAGCTTAGCAAAAAAGAATTAACGGCTATGGATGTTGTTGTCAAAGAACAGAAAGACCTTAATTGTCATTATGCGGTTTTTGATGATGATTTGGTTTGGTATGGAAGTATGAATTTTCTGTCTAAAGAACACGATGATGATTTACTTTTGCGTATAAGAAGTGAGCTTGTAGCCAAAGAATTGCTAGGGAGGGGTGCAGATGAACATTCAGGATAAATTGTTTAGTATGCAGGATAAGAACTATCAAGAATTCAGCCGTAAATTGATACCCAACATAGCGCCGGAAAAAATAATCGGCGTGCGCACGCCAGCCCTGCGGCAGTTGGCCAAAGAAGTCCTGGCGGCAGGGGCGGCGGAGGCATTTCTTCGGGATTTGCCGCATGCGTATCATGAGGAAAATCAGCTCCATGCCTTTATCCTTTCGGCAATTAAGGATTATGAACCGTGCATGGCATATTTGGAGAAATTCCTGCCCTATGTGGATAATTGGGCGACCTGCGACCAAATGTCGCCGAAGGTATTTAAGAAGCACAGGCCGGAACTTTTGTTGCAGATTAGAAAGTGGTTGAACGCTGAAGACACTTACACTGTGCGCTACGCCATCGGTATGCTGATGGTGCATTTCCTCGATGAGGACTTTGACCGGTCCTATTTGGAAATGGTCGCGCAAATTCGCTCGGAGGAATACTATATCAATATGATGATTGCCTGGTATTTTGCAACTGCGTTAGCGAAACAATATCCGGCGGCATTGCCTTATATTGAGGAGCGGCGGCTGGCGGTGTGGACGCATAACAAGGCGATTCAGAAGGCGATTGAGAGCAGACGAATCAGCGTAGAGCAGAAAGCTTATTTGCGAACATTGAAGATAAGGGGATGATTTGGTGAGCAGCATGTTGCAAAAACTTCCCATAGGTGTACAGAGTTTTGCGCATTTACGGCAGGAAGGGTATTTATACGTCGATAAGACAAAATACATTCATGAGTTGTTAAATGGCAGCAAGCAGTATTTTCTCAGCCGTCCACGCAGGTTTGGTAAAAGCTTATTTTTGTCTACGTTGAAGGCGTATTGGCAGGGGCAAAAAGAATTGTTTAGCGGCCTGTATATTGCAGCAGAGGAAGACAAATCAGCCCATCCTTGGCAGGCATATCCGGTGTTTGTCTTTGATTTTAATGGTAAAAATTATCAAAAAGCACAAGCACTGGAAAATGTTTTGGATGAAAAATTGCGTGGTTGGGAACAGGGATACGCGCTGAGTGGTACGCAATCTTTGGAAGAACGTTTTCGGCTGTTATTGGCTGCGGCCAAAGAAAAAAGCGGGCGGCCTTGTGTAGTTCTGGTGGATGAATATGATAAGCCGCTGCTGGATGTGATGGCGGATGAAACACTGGCTGAACATAATAAGGCCGTGTTCAAGGGCTTTTTTGGCGTGCTGAAAAGTTGCGATGAATACTTGCAGTTCGTTTTTATTACCGGAGTTACGAAATTTAGCAAAGTGAGTATTTTTAGCGACTTAAATCATCTGAAAGACATATCCATGAACAAAAAATACGCTGCTGTTTGTGGAATTACGGAAAATGAACTGACTGACACGTTATGGCCGCAGTTGGAAAAGTTTGCTGAAGTGCAAGATAAGACGACAAAAGATTGTCAACAGAAGCTGCGCAGAACTTATGATGGCTACCATTTTCATCCACAGGGGGAGGGTGTGTACAATCCATTTTCCCTGCTTAATGCTTTGGATGATGGTGAATTGCGTTCGTATTGGTTTGTAACGGGTACGCCCACCTTTTTAATCAAGAAACTGCAAGATGGTGAATTTGACCTTTGGAAGTTCACGGATGGCAAATTATATTCGGACGAACGGGCGTTAGCGGACTACCGCGCGGATAATCCGGATATTTTGCCGTTGTTGTATCAAACGGGCTATCTGACTATCGTCGGCTATGATGATCGGCGCCAGCGGCTGACAATGGGCTTCCCTAATGAGGAGGTCAAATATGGATTTTTGGAAAGCCTTATGCCGGCTTATGCACCCAAGGCTGTTCCGGGGACGGATACGGATATTTTTACATTGGATGACTATGTGGAAAATGGCAACGTAGATGGGATACGGCAGATATTGACCGCTTTGTTTGCCAGCATTCCTTATACATCAGCCGGGACCCGCTTTGAGCATTACTTCGCCACGGTGATCTATCTGGTCTTTACTCTGCTGGGAAAATATGTGCATTCTGAAGTGCATAACAGTCAGGGGCGGGCGGACTGCATTTTGGAAACTGCAGCATATGTCTATATTTTTGAGTTTAAGCTGGACAAGAGTGCTCAGGTGGCGTTGGCGCAAATCGAGGAAAAGGGATATGCCCTGCCGTATACAGCTGACAAACGGAAAATTTACCGCATTGGTGTAAACTTTTCGTCCGAAAGCCGTAATATTGACGCGTGGGAAGTTTGTGAATAAAATCAAATGCTTTTAGAGCGGCCGTATTTGTGCTATACTATTAAAGTATGTTTCCTAGCGATAACAATAAACATCTATGGATGGTGAGAAAATGAAAGTTACCAAAGAAGATTTGCAAAATGTAGCGGTTCTTTCCCGTTTGGCAATCCCTGCCGACCAGGAGGACAAGTACATTGACCAAATGGATAAAATCCTGACCTATATGGACAATCTGTCCGAGCTGGATACGGAAAATGTTAAGCCGACCACTTACGCCCTGCCCATGCAGAACGTGTTCCGCAAGGACGAAGTGAAAGCATCCCTTGACCGTGAGGCAGCGCTCGCGAATGCTCCGCTCAAGGAAGACGGCTACTTCAAAGTACCGAAGGTTCTGGAAGACTAAGGCAGGAGGATTGAACGTGAGATTATATGAAAAACCGGCTCATGTACTCCATGATATGCTGGTGAATAAAGAGATTACAAGTGTAGAGCTCACCGAAGATGTGCTGGCGCGCATCGACGAGGTGGAAGGCGACGTTAAAGCATATTTGACCATTACCCGCGACGAAGCTCTGGCTCAGGCCAAGGCTGTGGACGAAAAGATTGCCCGCGGTGAGGAGATTTCTTTCCTCGAAGGTATCCCGGGCGCCATCAAGGACAATATCTGCACCAAGGGCGTAAAGACGACTTGTGCCTCCAAGATTCTGGAAAACTTCGTACCGCCTTATGATGCTACGGTAATGACCAAGCTCAAAGCCGAAAATCCCGTTATCCTGGGCAAGCTCAACATGGATGAGTTCGCCATGGGCGGTTCCACGGAAAATTCTGCGTACCATCCGACCTGCAATCCCTGGAATACGGAATGTGTACCGGGCGGTTCCTCGGGCGGCAGCGCAGCATCCGTAGCTGCAGGTACGGCAATTTGGTCGCTTGGTTCCGATACGGGCGGCTCCATCCGTCAGCCGGCATCCTTCTGCGGCGTGGTAGGCCTCAAGCCGACTTATGGCCGTGTTTCCCGTTATGGTCTTGTGGCTTATGGTTCCTCGCTTGACCAGATTGGCCCTGTGACCCGTGATGTGATGGACTGCGCGAACATCCTCAACATCATCGCCGGCCATGATGACATGGATTCCACTTCCAGCGCTGCGGAAGTGCCGGATTTCACCAAGGCGTTGGTAGAAGATGTGAAGGGCCTTAAAATCGGTCTGCCGAAGGAATACTTCGTCAAGGGCATGGACCCCGAAGTGGAAAAGGCTATCCGCATGGCTATCGAAAAGTACAAGGAAATGGGCGCTGAAATCGTTGAGATTTCCCTGCCCCATACGGATTATGCGATTTCTGCCTATTACCTCATTGCCCCGGCTGAAGCTGCTACCAACCTGCAGCGTTATGACGGTGTAAGCTATGGTGAACGCGTGGAAGGTGAAGACCTCGTCGCCATGATGACCAACACCCGTACGGAAAAATTTGGTGAAGAAGTAAAACGCCGTATCGTTATCGGTAACTATGCTCTGTCTGCCGGTTACTATGATGCTTACTACCTCAAAGCCATGAAAGTGCGTACGCTTGTAGCTGAGGACTATGCCAAAGCCTTTGAACAGGTGGATGTCATCTTAGCCCCGGTTGCACCGACCACAGCCTTCAAGATTGGCGAAATGGCCGGCGACCCGCTGCAGATGTATCTGCAGGATGCCTGCACCGTACCTTTGAATCTGGCTGGCCTGCCGGGTATCTCCATTCCCTGCGGCATGAGCAGCAAGGGAATGCCTATCGGCATGCAGCTTATCGGCAAGGCGCTGGATGAGGAAACCATTATCCGTGCGGCTTACACCTATGAACAGAGCCAGGAGTATCACACGAAAATGCCGCAGCTGGGAGGTAACAACGAATGAAGTACGAAGCCGTCATTGGCCTGGAAATACATTGTGAATTAAAGACGAAAACCAAGATTTTCTGCGGTTGTGCCACGGAATTTGGTGCTGACCAGAACACCCATGTATGCCCCGTGTGCCTGGGTATGCCCGGTGTACTGCCCACGGTAAATCAGCGTGTGGTGGAGTTCGGCATTAAGGCAGGTCTTGCCACGAACTGCGAAATCAACAAGTACAGCAAGTTTGACCGTAAGAACTATTACTATCCTGACCTGCCGAAGAACTGGCAGACTTCCCAGTACGACCTGCCCATTGCTGAACACGGCTGGGTGGATATTGATGTGGCCGGCGAGAAGAAACGCATCCGCCTGACCCGTATCCATATGGAAGAAGATGCCGGCAAGCTCGTGCATTCTGGCACGACCATCAAGGATTCTGCTTCCAGTAACGTTGATTACAACCGTACTGGCGTGCCCCTCTTGGAAATCGTATCCGAACCGGATATGAGCTCGGCTGAAGAAGCCCGTGCCTATATGGAAAAAATCAAGGCCATCATGGAATACATTGATGTGTCCAACTGCCGTATGGAAGAAGGCAACCTGCGCGCCGACATCAACGTATCCCTGCGCCCGGTGGGCACGAAGGAACTCGGCACCCGTACCGAGATGAAGAACATTAACAGCTTCAAAAACCTCGAAGACGCCATCAACTACGAAATCGAGCGTCAGACGGAAGTTCTCGAAGACGGCGGCCATATCGTGCAGGAAACCCGTACCTATGACCCGGCCCGCGGTATCACGCTGTCCATGCGCAGCAAGGAAAATGCCCATGACTACCGCTACATGCCGGAACCAGACCTGCCGCCCATCGTGACCAGCGAAGAAACCATCGAAAAGTACCGCAGTGAGCTGCCGGAACTGCCCGATGCCCGCCGCGCACGTCTGGAAAAGGATTTCGGCCTGTCCGATTACGATGCCGGTATCATCACGAGCTCCCGCGCTATGGCTGAATACTTTGATGCTGTAGTGGCTACGGGCGCTGATGCCAAGCTGGCAGCCAACTGGATGATGGGCGATTTGGCCAAGAACCTCAACGAGGAAGGTCTCGACATCAGCAAATCACCGGTGGACGCTCAGCGTCTCGGCGAAATGATTCAGCTTATCATGAAGGACACCATTTCCGGCAAGATTGCCAAGAAGGTCTTCAAGGAAATGTGGACGAATACCGACAGTCCGGAAAAAATCGTCAAGGACAAGGGCCTTGTACAGATTACCGATACCAAAGCCATCGAAGGCATTGTGGACGAAGTTATCGCCAACAACCAGAAAGCCGTTGATGACTACAAGGGCGGCAACAAGAAGGCCATCGGCGCACTCGTAGGCCAGGTTATGAAGGCCTCCAAGGGTAAAGCCAACCCGCAGATGGTCAACAAACTTTTAGCTGAAAAATTAGGCTGATTTTTATAGAATACAGGAAGGGGATGCCAAAGGGCATCCCTGTATTCTCTTTTTAGGGAGGAAATACAATGGCAGAAGTAAAGGAAAAATTACCCGGTGAAGCCTATTGTTTTGCCTGCGGCCCAGAAAATCCGATTGGCCTGCATCTGGATTTTCATTTTGCTGATGATAAATATATTGCCGAAAAAGCTCTGCCGCATGAATACCAGAGCTATGACGGCGTGGTTCATGGTGGTATCGTGACCACGATGCTGGATGAGGCCATGGGCGGCTATTTGTACTCTGCCGGAGAAAAGGCCGTAACGGCTCGTCTGGATGTTCGTTATCGCAAGCCAACTCCTGTGGATGAACCTCTGACCATTACCGGCTGGGAAGAAAGCCGCCGTGGCAGTTTTGTCAATATGAAAGCCACGATTGCGCTGGCTGATGGCACGGTAACTGCCGAAGGTACTGCGAAAATGGCTTTGGTGGATTGATAGGAAAGGTGCGTTAGATATGCAGTATAAAGCCGCCATCTTTGATTTGGATGGTACATTGATTGACTCGTTGGCCGATTTGGCCGATAGTGCCAATGAAATGCTCACAAGCTATGGCTATCCCACGCATGATATCGACAAATATCGTTACTTTGTGGGCAATGGCTCCCGTAAGCTCATTGAACGCTGCCTGCCTGCTGACAAAGCCGCAGATTCGGCTTTTGTGGATGAGGCTTTGGCGAAATACAAAGAATGCTATGACCGCAATCTTACCCATAAGACTGCGTGCTATGATGGTATTATGGACATGCTGCAGACCTTGCAGGCCAGGAATATTCCCTTGGGCATCTGCACGAACAAGCATCAGTCGGCAGCGGATATCATCGTGGCAAAATTATTCCCAAAAGATATGTTTGTGTCCGTTATCGGTGACTGCAAGGATTTGCCGCGCAAGCCTGACCCGAAAAAGGTTTTGCTGATTGCGGCAAAAATGGGCGTGAAGCCGGCGGAGGTTGCTTATTTTGGCGATACCAGCGTGGATATGGACACGGCCAATAATGCCGGTATGCTGCCCATCGGTGTTACCTGGGGATTCCGTCCTCAGGAGGAATTAATGGAGCATGGGGCGAAAATACTGTTGGACACCCCCATGGAACTGTTCAGCAAAGTTGAGTTTTAAGAAAGAGGAAATAAATGAGCAAAAAAGTTCCCGTCGAAAAAGGAAAAGCTTATGAAATCGTGATTAACACCTTAGGCACCAGTGGCGAAGGTGTAGGACGCTATGAAGATTTTACGGTGTTTGTGCCCTACGCCTTGCCGGGGGAAACGGTGGAGGCCGTCATTGACGAAGTCAAAAAGACTTATGCCAAGGGGCATGTCCAAAAAATCATCACGAAAAGTGCGGACAGGGTAGAGCCGATTTGCGGCATTTACGATAAATGCGGCGGCTGCCAGCTTCAGCACCTTGAGTATATGGCCCAGCTGAAAGCCAAACGCCAGCAGGTCATTGATGCCGTGACCCGTATCGGCAAGCAGCCGGATTTATATGTCGAACCGACCATTGGGGCGGCTACGCCTTGGAATTACCGCAATAAAATGCAGTTTCCCATTGGCCGGGAGAAGGGCAGGACCATTATCGGCTGCTTTGCGCAGGGAAGCCATGCCATCATTGACACCACCGACTGCCATATCCAAAAGGAAGGCAACAACGAAGTGGTCAATGCGGTGCGGGAAATCGTGACCAAGCTGAATATTCCCGTCTATAACGAGGACAAGCATACCGGCGTCCTGCGTCATGTGGTAGGACGCGTGGGCAAGAACGGTGACATCATGGTGGTTATTGTCACCGCCACCAAGACCATGCCCAAGGAAAAAGAATTTGTCAAAATGCTGCGGGCAAGACTTCCCAAGGTGGTCAGCGTCCATCAGAATATCCAGACCTACCATAATAACGTCATTATGGGGCGCGACACGAAACTCCTCTGGGGCCGTCCAACCATTCAGGACAGTATTGGCCGTTTGAATTTCCATATTTCGCCGCGCTCTTTCTTTCAGGTCAACACGAGTCAGGCAGAAGTCCTCTACAACAAGGCTCTGGAATATGCTAACTTAACCGGACAGGAAACGGTTATTGATGCTTATTGCGGTACGGGCACCATCACGCTGTTCCTCGCGCAAAAGGCTCATAGCGTTATCGGTATCGAAATCGTTAAGCCGGCAATCCTAGATGCCCAGAAAAATGCCCGCGATAACAACGTGCGCAATGCCGAATTTATCGTTGGTGACGCTACGCAGGTTATGCCCCGGCTTTACAAGCAGGGCGTCCGGGCAGATGTAGTGGTCGTAGACCCGCCAAGAGCAGGCTGCACGCCGACAGTTCTGGAAACCTTTGCCAACATGCAGCCAGAAAGAATCGTCTACGTATCCTGCAATCCGGCAAGTCTTGCCAGAGATATTGCCATCCTTGACGAACAGGGCTACCAGGCTGTAAAAGTACAGCCTGTGGATATGTTCCCGTGTACTTCACATGTGGAAGTTTGCACGTTGCTTGTCAGAAAGTGATATGTTTCGGGCGGGCCTCCACGCATGTTGAGACGGTAGTATTGATGACACGAAAAAAATAACAAGAGGCTCAGAGAAGCTAGATATAGAGGGGGTTCGAGATTTCACTCCTAAGAAGTGATTTCCCGGAACCCTCTTTTTTACTGGTTTGGCAATAGTTTTGACCACTGGAAAAAGGTGAGGGTTGTAACCGACAACTACTTTTTTGAGGGTTGGGACTACAGGACGGAGTGGAAAGTGGCAGAGAAAGGCTGAACGTTTTCCAAAGATAACCCTCCTTCTGTTTTGTAATATTTTGAAACCGCAGGCGAAAGAAAAAGGAGCTGTTGCACCAAAAATTAGTGCAACAGCCCCTTTAGTCTGTTGTTCCCTTTGTAATTTATTTTCCCTGCTTTTCGTACAGCAGCAGGAGCAATTCCTTTTGCGAAGTGGCGCCGGTCTTGCGCAGCAGCTTGGTGATGTGAAACTTGACAGTTCGCTGGCTGATGAAAAGCGCTTCGCTGATTTCAGCAATGCTTTGGCCAGAAAGAATGCAATCCAGCACCTCGGTTTCTCGCTGGGTCAGCCCATAGCGGGCGCAGTAATCCGGGGCGGGGAGAGAGTTTGTTACCTCCGTTGCGGCAGAATCCGCTGCGGAGGTAACAAGGGTAAAACGCAGGGCACTGCTGTAAAAAACAATGACCAGGCACCCGACAATGGCTAATACATACAGCAACGTAAAGAACAGTTTGTCCGCATCCAGTATAAAAGCACCGAAAACAGTGGCCACGCTGACGGTAAACATCTGCAAGGAACGACCGGTTACGGCCCAGGGCTTCAGCGATGGCCGGTGGGCGGCGAGGTCTACAAAGGCCAGAATGATGAACAGGGTAAAAAAACCATTCATGAAATCGCCAAAATAATGAAGTGGATAATACAAAACCTGTTCTTGTCCGACCCAGATATCCAAAATGTCTTGCGCTTTGGCAAACAGTGCGGCCAAGGGCAAATACAGCCGGTTGCGGTCGGCAAAATAACCGGCTGCGATGGAACCTGCGCAATAGGACAGGCGGGAGAATCCGAACAAATCATTAAAATCGTGATAAGCGTCCATATACAGATCCCCAATGCCATGGAGCAGGGAAAGCAGGACGACAATCAAAAGCGTCATGGGGATGGACCAGCGGAAAACGGATATATCGACACGGGGAGGTGTTTGTTCCGCAGGTTGTTCAGCCGCTGACGTTTTCATCGGGGAAAGTTGTTCCAGGTATTTGGGCAATAGCATTGCCAGACCGCCCATGCACAGCACCGAGGCAGTCAGAAAGCCAGTCAACGAGGCGTCCAGAACAGCATGGCAACCTGACTGCAACAGCAGGGAAAAGGCGGTCGAAAAACCGAAGAAGCGACCGGTCACGTCCGGCGCCACGTGCAGGGAAACCAAATGGAAAATCAGCGCAAACACGCCCCCTGAAAGTGCTATAAAGAAGGCAAGCAGCAACAGGCGAGGGCCGGCTTCCACGAAGGGGAACGCCGCTACGGAAAGCATGATCGTCGCCAACACCGGAAGCAGATACCGCTGCCAGCATAGAGGCCGGAGCCCGTAGCACACGGTGCCGGAGAAAACCGCCAGCATCATGCAAAGATCCGGTAACATTTCCGTACCGGGGATAATGGAAGAGAAAAAGGTTTGTGGCCAGTCGATGCCGGCAAAATGGAGCGCCATGTACACCGTGGTGGCCCAGAAAAAGTACAACGCATTGGCCACGAACAGGGACACGGTGCATCTATCTGCGCCGACAGTTTTTGGTAAGATAATGGAACGCGATATCGGCGATAAAGATGTAGGAGTCACGTTCATCAAATCCTTTTCTATTTAAATTGGTAATCAACAAATTGGCAATCAAAATGAAAAAATAAAATGCAAATAATTTCTTGTTAAGGATAACAATTTCACATGAATATTATAAGCCATAAATCTTGTATTAGCAATAAAAAAACACCGATTAGCGGATATAATTGCAATACTGTACGCGGGTACAGGTCGTTTTTACCGTTTTCCCCCTGCTTACAAGGCAAAACTGTACGAAAGGGCAAAAGGAAATTTTCCTGTCGTCATCGAAAAGCAGGGGTATATCCTCATAGGGAGATTAGAACATATAGCAGAGGGGGGAACTATTACGCTTACAAGTGAACAGTTGCATGAGTTGCAGGATACATGTTTTATAAGATCGGGGGATTAGAGAATGAACAATAGTTGGGCGATGGTGACGATATTAAAAGATGCAAGTGTTTTTGATTTTATTTTAAATTTGCGGCGAAAGTCTGCAGTGAAATCTAAAAAATAAATAATAAATAATCATATTTAGGGTAACGTTGCTCAAACGTGTTTGCGTTGCAAACGAAAAAGAAGACAGCGGATCCCGAAGGAGGAGTGGAAACATGAATAAAATTTACAAAGTTGTGTGGAGCAAAGTGAAACATTGTTACGTGGTGACCAGCGAACTGGCAAAACGGAATAGCAAAGGCTGCGGAGTCCGTTCATTGCGTATGGCTGCGGTGTCCATGGGTATGGCGGCTGCGTTGATTGGCGGCATTGGTGGATCCGTGGCGGAAGCGGCAGAAGGTGGACGAGTGGAGGAAGGTGGATCGGGAACCTTTCCTGTAGGGAGCAAGTACTATTCTGCAGAGGGTTTGAAATGGAATCCGTCTACAAAAAGTGTCACGGTAACGGCGTCTTTCATTGGCAGTGACGGGAACCCTGTTTCTACTAAAATTGACGGTAAGCGATATATTATCGGTAATGTCGTTTACCAAAGTAGTACGACCAATGTGTTGGTTGAGGCTGAAACAGCAAAATTTAAATTTGAGGGTGGTACGTTAAAACGTTATTACACTAATCCCGGTATGATTGCACAGCAGTATCAGCAACACATTGAAGGCTATTCCGATGCCAATAAAGACGTGTCAGGGTATTCTGTTACTGTGGACATGGGAAGCAGCGGCAGTGAGTCTAAAGATAAGGTATACGGCGGCTATTCGCAATTTGGGAAAGCAAGTGATAACAGTGTAACGGTAAAAAGCGGTGTGTTTAGTAAAGTCTATGGCGGCTATTCCTATTCTGCCGGCGCGACCGGTAACTCTGTGACCATGACCGGCGGCACGGTAGGTGAAGTGGAAGGCGGAGAGTCTTATAGCGGTTCTGCAGATGCAGAGGGCAATGAGGTTACTATCAGTGGAGGGATTGTCAATTATAATGTAGTGGGCGCATTTGTCGATACTAATAGTACTGGCAACGCTAAAAATAACAAGGTTGCTGTAAGCGGCACGACTGTTGTGGATAGTGATGTGCAGGGAGCCCAGGTCGCTGGCGGCGGAAATGCTATCGGTAACAGCGTAACCATAGATGGCTGTACCGTTAAGAAGTCAGGTGCGGGTGGTTTTACAATTGGCAAAGCAGTTAACGCAGGATCTGTGGAAGAAAATGATATCACCATGAAAGGTGGCAGCGTCAACAATAATTTGTACGGTGGATGTTCCCATGGCTATTCTTATGATGGCGGCGAATACTATAATAGCGGCGCCGTAACTGACAATACGGTGACCATCAGCGGCGGCAGTGTCGGTACTAACGTAATCGGCGGAGAGTCTTACAGTAATTCTGCTGCGAGCGGTGATGCCAACAATAATACAGTCACAGTCACCATTGAAACGGGTGAGACAACCATTGGCAATGATGTTATCGGAGGACTATCGAAAAGTGAGACGGGTGTAACAGGCAATGCGAACAGCAATGTGGTGACCATCAGCGGCGGTATGATTTCTGGTGGGGTATACGGTGGTAAAAGCTTTACAGTTTTAACTTCGGGAAAAGCAAAAAATGCAAACAACAATGAGGTAACTGTCAGTGGTGGCACGATAAATGGAGGAATATACGGCGGTTATGGGTATAGTGCTGCTACAGGTAACACTGTCAAGATTAAAGACGGCACCATTGGCAAAAGCGGTAGCGACGTAGGTTTCTTGGTATTTGGCGGTTATGCCAAAGCTGGTGATTCCAACCAAAATAACGTCATCATTACCGGCGGCACGGTACATGGTTACGTGGTCGGCGGCTATGCCTCTTCTGATGCGGTCGGGAACACCGTTACCCTGAGTAATTGCACGATTAACGGCAGTGTCTACGGCAGCTATACGATAGATGGTGAAACGAAGAACAATACGGTGAACCTGACGGGCAAGGTATCCGGATTGGACGGCAAGTATAGCGTTGTATCTGGTGGTGACTATGCGCGCACCGGCAATGAATTGCACATCGGCGGCACGAAGGATGGTTCGATTACCGGTGCATGGCAGGGCATGACCGGCGATGTCGTTACGAACAAAATTAGTACGGTGAGGGATTTTGAATCAATTGTGTATCATAACGTGAAATGGGATGACAAAGTGCCGGCGCTGGAAGTAAACACGTTGTATGATGTTGGTGCCATAGACATTACGAAACTGGAATTTACAGGAAGCGCTTCCAGCGGGACCATGTCGTTGCTCAAAGCGACAGGGGAAGACGCTGATTTGAGCACAATCAAGCTGAACTATCAGGGCGGCCAGGGTAAAGAAATTACCACAGACGGCGTAGTAATCAGCGGCGGCACGCCCACGACGGAAAAAGATGGCGTGAACGGCGTAAAGCTGACTTCAACTTCCAGCAATAAGGTGCTGCTGGCATCGGACAAAAAGGCAATCAATTATTCCAAAGGCGCGACCATTGTGAGTAGGATTACGTTTGGTGAGTTTGATAAAGCGAAAGAGACACGGAACCTGACCGGTGTAAGCTTTGCAGGAACGAACACAGTAGACGCAGATGGTTTGTCGTTTAAGACAACCAGTGACGCATTGAAGATGAATGATTCCATCACCCTGCTTAACAATGCAACGGGTATAACCACAACAGTGGACAACCCTACGGGCAAGAAGATTGCCATTAACTATGCGGAGCAGGGTATTGTCTTTGACGCATTGGCAACGGGTGACGTGACTTCCACCGGCACGGCGGTAAATTATACGGTGGGTTCTGTAACCGTAAAAAACATTGATGTGTCGAAGTGGAAAGGTTCACCTGCTACCGTAACAGAAAGCTGGGACACGAAAAACGCGGAGGTGAAAACAAATGGCATTTCTGTTACCGGCATGAATCCCGGTGATGCCAAACCCATTCTAACGGCGGCCAGCGGCTCTGATTTTTCCAATGTGACGCTGGACTCTGGCGCCTGGCAAGAGGGCGGCGCTATTACCAATAAGGCTGAGAACGGTGTTGAAATTGCTGGTACTACCACCGGCGGTGGTGTGAAGGTTAGTGATGACAAGAGCCAGCTGATCTATCAGCAGGATAAGAAGAATGTGACAGGTATTACTCTGGGCGCGTTTGATGCTTCGCAGGCGGCGTGCAGCTTTGGCAGCGGCGACGATTTAAGAAGCGCAACGATAAATGCAGAAGGCTTCAGCATTTCCAATCTGGATGCTACGAAGACATCGGTAGTGGTTGTGGATGCAACGAATGCGATTAAGGACGACTCCAGCGGTGCGACACTGAAAAAATTTGAGAAACAAAATGTTGGTGACGCTGTTGCGTTTGAAGATAAAATTGCGGAAACGGTTCTGACGTTCAGCGGCACGCATCAGGACGTGCTGGAGCAGAATGACGCGCAGACACAGATTCTGTATACAGTTGGTAATAAAAATGTAAGTGATGTGAAGTTTGACGGTGCAGTGGCATGGAGTGACAGTGCGTATTACACTAATGATAAAACAAAATACAAATTTGTCGGTGCGACCAAGGTTGATGCGGACAAGTTAGTAGTGAATGGTACCACTTCAACGGCATTGAAAGCTGACGGAACAAGTTCAATGATGCTGCTTTCCGCGACGGGATTGCAAACGGGTGGAGACTTTACGGATCAGTCTGCCGCGAACAAAGAGGCAAGCACGGTAACCGTGAACTACAGCGACGCAACAAGCGGTATTGCTTATGGCGCGGAAGCCAAAGGCGCAGTGATGGTAGAACCCGGTGCGGTGAAGTACAATATTAATGAAGTAAAAGTAAAGACAGTTGATCTTGCGAACTGGAACGGAACCCCAGCCTATCTGGCTAGCGGAGACACCAGCACCTGGACGGCGGCGGACAAGAGTGTTGCGGTGAACAATGCAGACGCAATAACCGTTACGCCGACGAAAACACAGGCAATCTTAACTGCCGAAAGCGGAATGTTCCAAGACGTTAATGTTGCAAAGACAACTGTTGCTTTTGACCCGGTTACGGAAAATGGCGTTACCTTAACAGGCACAAAGACAAATTCTATTCAAACAACCAAGACAAAAGTTGATAATGATACGGTTTCGTATGTAGTTGGCAAGAAGGATGTGAAATCCATTGCTATCGGCGCCATTGAGTGGGGCGGAAAAGCATTGGACGGCAGCAGTGCAGATTATAATTATGAAGCCGCTTCTGTGGACAGCAGCAAGTTTGATATTAACAATCCGGACAAGGTGGAAGCAAACGTGGCAAAGATTTTGTTGGAGGCAAATGACACGCTGAAGGATATGACAAAAGACGTAAATGCTTCCTATAATGATTACGAAGTTACAACCGGTGTTCTGATGAACGGCATGATCACCGGCAGCCTGTCCAAGAGCGGTAACAATATTGTGTTTACTGCCGCGGAAAACAAAGCCACTGACCTGACCTTCGGCAAAGTGGAATGGACTGGAAGCAATCCGCTGATTGATCACAAGACCACATTGAAGAATGTTTCCTTTGACGGTGCTACGGTAGATACATCCAACATTGATTTCTACCAAGAGATGTATATTGAAGCGGATCAGACGACGACGCTGGTGTCTGACTTCGGCGGCGAGGCAAACATTACGCCGGAAAGCACCAAGTACATGGTTGGCACAGCGTATGAAGGCGAAAGTGAGACCAAGCTGGAAGGCAATAACCTGATCCTCCGTACAAAGACTGCCGCAGGTCTGTCCGAACAGACCCATAAGACGGTAATGGCCATGGAAGCCGGTGTGGCACTGCTGGCAGGTGGGAACGAACATATTGGCAAGGCGCTGGAAAGCTTGGGGGATGTTGTGAACCAGGGATCAGACGGCACATCGGTCGGCGTTTCCATAGGCGGTAGCGGGAACCGTTACGAGACAGGCAGCCATTTGAACTTGAACAGCTGGAACGCAGTGCTGGCCATTGGAGCGAAGCGTGAACTGAAGCAGGGTACACTGGAATACGGTATCTTCGGGGAATACGGGAAAGGCAGTTACAAACTACATAACGACGACGGCGGCACGGGCGACGGCGATGCCCATTATGCAGGTGGCGGCCTGATGGCCAAGTGGGCAAACAAACATGACGTGTATGCGGAAGCCAGCTTCCGCATGGGTCGCATGAGCGACAGCACCAAAAACCTGCTGTATGACGCAATGGGCAACGGGTACGGCTACGATGTGCACGCCAATTACTTCGGGGCGCACGTAGGCGTAGGCAAAATCTTCCGGTATAAAGGCGGAAAGAGCCTGGACGTATACGGCAAGTACTTCTATACGAAACGGGACGGCGTAGATTTTGTGGCAGGCGGCAGCAGCTACAGCCTGGACAGCGTTGTCAGCAGCCTGCTGCGGATCGGCGCGCGGTACGGCACGACGGATAAGAAGTGGAACTGGTATGGCGGTCTGGCTTATGAATATGAATTTGACGGCAAGTCTGACGGCACGGTCAGCGCCGGCGGCGTCAGCGCGGCTATCCGGGCGGCCAGCATCAAGGGCAGCAGCGTCCGGGGGGAGATCGGCATGAAGATGAACGCCACCAGCACGAACCCGTGGCAGGTGGATGTCAGCCTGTACGGCTACGGCGGCAAGCATCGCGGCTTCGGCGGTAACGTGAACGTGGCGTATATGTTCTGATAAACAGTAAAACGAAAAGGAAAAAGTTAACCTAACCCGCGAGAAGTCCTCCACCTCTTAGGTGGGGGACTTCTCGCGGGTATGGCGAATTTACATAAGTAATTGAGCCATACAATTGCTTTTTGTCTTATTGGGTAGTATAATCAGTCGTAAAAGAGAAAGGATTTATTATACTATGGAATTAGACAACAATAACCATTCAGTGTTCTTACTCTATTATCATCTGGTTTTGGTAGTGAAGTATCGTCGCAAGGTATTCTCTGACCGAATGAGCCAATATGCTAAAGATATTTTTGTTCGCATTGGCTCATCATACAACATTACATTGGATGAATGGAATCACGACCAAGACTATGTGCATATCATGTTCCGTGCTCATCCTAATACAGAGCTGTCGAAATTCATCAATGCTTATAAAAGTGCCAGCTCTAGGCTAATCAAAAAAGATTTTCCAGAGGTTAGGCGCAAGCTGTGGAAAGAAATGTTTTGGTCGAGAAGTTATTGCCTGTTGACAACAGGCGGTGCTCCTATTGAGACAATTAGGAAATACATAGAAAATCAAGGCAGGTGATGATAGTGAATAAGGCATACCGATACAGACTCTACCCAACAACTGAACAAAAAATTATGTT
>DFHU01000065.1 GCA_002373045.1 Pseudoselenomonas ruminantium
ACCGAGAACTTCTTGACACATACGCGATACTGCCGGTCACATCCTTGCAGTCAGACGCACTGCCGCTATCTATTCTAAACATTTTGTGATGCGTGTCATTCTGATGGCCATAGATAACCTTTCCGGCCTGCGGAACAGCCAACAGGTAACGATAGAGTTTAGCCGCCTCCGGAATCAACTGTTTGTCCACCACTTTATTCGCCAAGGGTGCCAGCTTTTCCACTTTGCCCGGCGTCAATGCTTCCTTTTGGGCTTTGCCATTATCCGGCAATACGCTGCGCTCCACATATGCTTTATCCTGTGGGTTATCCAATACACCAGCATTCACTACACCAGTAAATAACGGCATACTAAGGGATACACCAACCGCCATAGCCAGCAATCTCTTTTTCATCAATAACCGCTCCTTCCTTCACTACTCAGTAAAGCCATTATTAGCAACCAAATCCCTGAACCAATATGCAGACTTCTTCAACGTCTTCTGTTGATTGGCCAAATCCAGCGCAATCAGACCATAACGGTTTTTATAGGCATTTGACCACGACCAGCAATCAATGGGTGTCCAAAGATGATAGCCGAAACAGTTGGAACCTTCGGTAATACCCCGATGCAGCCACTCTAAATGCTCCTTTATAAAGTCAATCCGGTAATCATCAGCAATCCTGCCATCTGCCTGCCGGAATTTTTCTTCACCTTCTACCCCCATACCATTTTCGGATACATACCAGGGAATATTGCCATAATTGTCCCGGATGTTGATGGCGATATCGTAGATTGCCTGCGGATAGATTTCCCAGCCGCGATACGGATTCATGCGTCTGCCCGGCATTTCATAAGGAGCAAAATACTTCTCCGGCAACCAGCCATTGGAATCATCAAAAGCCGTCTGCGCCTGAGCACGGAAGGGCTGATAGTAGTTCACGCCCAAAAAATCAACGGTATTTCTTTGAATCAAGGCCAGTTCCTCCGGCGTACTTTCCCAAAGCACACCATCCTTGCGCAGGATTTCCACCAGCTTCGGCGGAAAAACGCCTTTGACGGCCGGATCAAGGAATGCCTTGTTCTTGAACATTTCAGCAAACTCTGCTGCTGCCAGATCTTCAGCGGCCTCAGACCGCGGATAAGCAGGAGTCAGGTTAATCACGATACCAATACGGCCGCCCTGTTTTTTGCACGCCGACTGACGGAAGCGCGCAATCGCCATAGCCGAAGCCAGATTGAGATTATAAATGCATTGAACGGCCTTTTTCCCATCCACCTGCAATGGATAATGGAACTGATACAAATACTCGCCTTCTGCCACCACCATCGGCTCATTGAAGGTCGTCCATTCCTTGACCCTATCGCCAAAGAGCGCAAAACATTTTTCCGCAAAGTCGGCAAAAAGCACAGCCACCTGCTTATTCGTCCAGCCGCCATATTTTTCGTACAGCGCATAGGGCAAATCAAAATGATGCAGATTCATGATGGGACGAATGCCCTGCCGCAGGAATTCATCAATGACCTCATTATAAAAACGCACACCATCCACATCCGGTTCGCCGGTTTCCAAGTCCTTTATCAGACGTGACCATTGAATGGACGTACGGACAGAATTCAAGCCGGCCTGCTTCATCAGCGCAATGTCCTGACGGAAGTCATTGTAAAAATTAGAAGCAACATTGGGCCCCACATCCGCAAAAAATGCTTTTGGGTCCTGGTCATACCAGTAATCGAAGAGATTCCTGTGCGCTTTATGAAAACGCCCCTCCGACTGGGGGCCGGACGTAGCCGCCCCCCACCAGAAATTCTCTGGAAATTGATACTGCTTGGCCATAGATTACCCCTTCTTCACATCTTCATACAAATCAATCATCAATTTTGCCATGTCCCGCACAGCCAGCGAAGTCATAAAATGATCCTGAGCGTGAATCAACAGAATGCTTTTCTCAACGGGCTGTCCATCACATTCTGCGCTCATCATCGCCGTCTGAATATCATGCGCTTTGCCGACTTCCTGACCAGCCGCTTCAATCGCTTTTCTGGCCTTTTCAATATCATGGTCTTTAACCAATTCCTGTATTGCTTCAATCACCGCTGACCGCCCCGTCCCCGAATGCAAAATCAGCTGCATAGATTGTTCTACTGTCTTTTCGTCCATCATTCTTCCTCCGTATCCTTGACTTTATTTCCGGCAATGACAAAAGGTGCATAAATGCAGATATCCATAGCCAGCCACACCAGCTGCAAAATACCGCCGGCTAACGAACCGGTCCCGATTGTGCCGCCAAAGAACAACGGCATTGTCCAAGGCACAACATATTTGAAGATGGGGACAAGTCCTGCTGAAACAGCCAGCCAGCCCACGATAGTATTGGCGAGCGGCGCCAAAATATACGGTACCAGCAAAAGTGGATTCAACACGATGGGCAAGCCAAAGGCAATGGGTTCCTGAATATTAAAGAGCATAGCCGGAAAACCAACTTTGGCCACTGCTCGCCAGCTTTCGCGCTTGGAAAAGAGGAAAATGGCAATAAGCAGTCCCAAAACATGCATAAGCCCTGCTTCAAAGAAACCATTGGAAAAGATATACGCCGCATCACCAGACTGATTGGCCAGCTGCGCCGGCATATAGACCATATTCTGAATGGCTGCGGTTACGTTATGGCCATGAATGCCAAACCACCAAAAGAACCAGACAATTCCCTGATAGAGAATCGAAAAACCAATTCCCTGTGAAAAGCCCATCAAAGGTGCCTGAATCAAGGCATAAATCAGATCATTGAGTGCCCTGCTGCCCATAAACTCCATTTGGGCCAGAAAAGTTGAAAACAGCGTAAAACTAAACAAGGTGATAAACACGGGCATCAACACGGCAAAAGAATTGGCCACCGCTGGCGGCACGGTATCCGGCATTTTAATCGTGAGCTTCTGATTCTTCGATAAGTTAATGAACATTTTCGAGGACACCGTGGCCACGATAATCGCGGTAAGCACAGCCTTATTGCCAAAATAGGACAAGTCAAACGCACCGATATCGCCTACACTCTGCGGCGTGACAATGATAAAAGCGCCCAAGGCTGTCAAGGCATTAGCAAAGGGATCGCCGCCCCAGATGGTTCCCAGCCGATAGGCGAAAGCTGCCACCAGCAGGAAGGAAAACACGCCGAATCCTACGGTCACGACGTTATTGCACAAACTTTGGATAACCTGCATGCTACGCACAAACTGCGAATGCTTATAGGCTTCACCAGCAGTATCCAATCCAGTAAAAGCAGCCCCCAAATTAAGTCCATTGGCCCCCATTACTGTTCCCCAGGGATCTAAGAGCACCCACTGCACAATACCAAAGAAAGAACCAACGATAATGAACGGCAGGAGCATCGAGAAGGCATCCCGCATGGCCAGCAAGTACTTATTGCCGGAAATCCGTGCTGCCAGCGGCATCATTACCCGTTCAAAACCAGAAATCACTCCGCTCATGTTCAGCTTACTCCTTTCCCAACAGCTGCAAAGCCTTAGCTAATACCTTATCGCCGCGTATCATACCATAATCCTGCATGTTGATAACCTCCACAGGACAGCGGCCGGCAACGATTATCTCTACATCGCCCTTCATGTGACGAATCTGTGGGCCAAGCAGTACAACATCCGCTTCAGCAGCTCTTTGATCCAAGACCTCCACACTGAACGCTTCGATATGCGTATCCGTCAAAGACTTAGCTGCTGCAGCCTCCTGCATTTTTTTCACCAGAATCGACGTTGACATACCTGCGTTGCAAACCAAAAAGATGTTCATGTTCATTCCTCCTAAACAGACTTGATGTAGGTCTTTTCTTTCTCGTTTCATCTTCCTACACCCTCATTATAGTATTAGTTAATCCTTTTGTCAATAAAAGATATATCTTTTATTGATTATTTTGTATTACATTAAAATAATTCATCATATCTTTTATTGACAGTGCTGCATCCTGTAACTATAATAAATTTATCCATTGCTTAAATACTGCACATAATACTTCCGTTTTTGAAAGAAGGTATTTTTGTATGAATGTTCGAAAAATCCTTGCTAATACTCCGCAAATTCAGTATTTTGGCCGTTGGGAAAAGTCACTTGATGCCTGCCGCTGTGCTCAAGGTGCTACCTATATAAAGGCTAATTTCACCGGCCGCCTCCTTCTGGCCGATTTAACTGACCCCGGTAATTGGTGGCGGGTCAGCATTGATGGAAGCCCCTTCCGGCGCTTCCGTCCGCAAGGAGAAAACACCCTCTTAGCTGAAAATCTTTCTGCCGACAGACATAAGGTACTTCTGGTCCGTTCTACCGAAGGGTACATAGGCATCAGCGAATTTCGCGGTTTTTTCCTTGAACGCAGCGAAACACTGCTCCCTCCTGACCCGACCAAACCACGCTGCTTGGAATTTATCGGCGATTCCATTACAGCTGGGGCCAAAAATGACGGACCTCCCGATGCTCCCTACGATGATATTGAAGACAACGATATGGCCTATGGCCCCCAACTGGCCCGAATGCTTGGCGCAGAATACAGCGTATTGGGTAAATCCGGCGAAGGCGTCATTCACAATTGGGATGAAGGCTGGCCTGGTCAGGGTGTTCATACCGCGGACCGCTATCCCTGGACATTTTATAGTGATAAAAAATCGCCCACAAATCATCTTTGGCATCCACAAAACTTTCCGATAGATGGAATTCTTATCTCTTTGGGAACGAATGATTTCGGCAACAATGAACATCAACCCGCTCGACAAGATTTCATCCACGGCTATAAAAATCTTCTGCAAACCGTTCGGCAAATAAATCCCCACACCCCCATCATCGTCATCGAGCCTGTCCCCAGCTGGCTTCCACACGAGGCGCGCCAGTGGATAAAAGCAGCCGTGAATGAATGCAAAGCCCGTGGCGATAATGACCTCTATTTCATCCCGTTGAATGAAGGAAAGCCTTTGCTGGAAGCTAACGATTATGCTGGCGACAACACACATCCCTTGAAAAACGGGTCAAAAAAAATTGCCCTTTATCTAAAGGACAAAGTTGCCGAAATCCTTGGCTGGTAAGCAAACACGACAGACAACGCTTGCTTTTCGACACTAAATAAAAACAGGTTCTGCATGTCATTGTATTGCAGAACCTGTTTTTCTCTATGCATTTATTCCATATTTTCCCACCAAAGATCGAACTGCGCATTCTTTTGGCTGTCAATATATGCCAATGCCCCGATTTCTGGCGTCAGCAAGTTATAATATTTTTGCTGGCTAGCCTGTAAAATTCTCTGATAAGGTTCCTGCCAAGGATGACGGGACAGGGCAAACTTGCCGCTATGAGCAGGCAGAAGCATTTTCGCCCCCACATCCACTGCCGCCTGCGCCGTTTCCTCCGGCAGCATATGGATGGCATGCCAGGCCATATTGTACTGGCCGTTTTCGCCAAGCATCAAGTCAAAGCCGCCGAACTTCTGCCCAATGGCCTTGAAGTGTGCACCGTATCCGCCATCTCCCGTATAGTATACCTTGCGCTGTGGAGTTACAAACGCAAAGCCACACCAAAGCGTGGGATTAGAAGTCAGAAACCGCCCCGAGAAATGCTGGGACGGCAGGATATGGATAGATAAATCATCCGTTAATTTGATTTCCGTATCCCAATCTTCCTCGTGCAAAAGCTCTTTTTCAAAGCCCCAGCCTTCAAAGTATTCTCCCACGCCTAACGGGCAGACAATACGTTTCACCTTCGGCTTCAGCGCCATAATCGTAGGATAGTCCAAATGGTCCCAATGGTCATGGGAAATCGCCAATACATCAATCTCCGGCATATCCTCGGCGGTATAGACGTTGCTGCCAGGAAATGCCTTGTTGATGAAAAAGATGGGCGATGCATAGGAACTGAACACAGGGTCAATTAAAATGCGATAGCCTCCGAGCTGCATAAAGAAACTGGAGTGCCCCAGCCAGACCACCACATCATCATGCGGATTCAGGCTGTGCAAATCCGTCTTCTTTGACAGCATTACCTGCTTCGGCGATAAATGGGACTTATCCCCAAAGAGGAATTTTGCCATCGCCACAAAACGATTTTCGCCGTTCTCCTCATTCATGACCTGTACGGGAACAAGATTTTGGAACTTGCCATTTCTATAATGCGGTGAGGCTTCCATCCGTGCCAGACGTTCCCCCTGCGGCAGCCTGCCAAATTCCGGCCGCTGGGTAAAGAGCGCACCGCCGCCAGCTAATACTCCCAAGGTTCCCAAACCTCCCACGATAAAAGTTCTTCTATTCATTATGATCTCCTGCCAATGATTTCTCTATTGCTTCAATTTTAACACTTGGAGCAGACTTCAAGTCAAGAATAAATCTTGATTACGCCATCTTAAAATCCACGCAAAACAGGGCTGCTGCACAAGTCCTTTCCCTACAATAACCAGTAAGCAAATCTTTCTTGCATATTGGTTATCGCGGTAAAAGGCTTTTGTGCAACAGCCCCATTGTGTTATCTAGCTAATCCGTTTCATCTGCGGCCGGTTAATGGGCCAGTCTCATTCAACGGACCGGTTTCATTCACTGGGCCTAGTTCTACTAGCATACGTTTAGAAAATTTGCCCCGGCAATACCAATTTTTCTTTATAAAGAAAGCCCTTGTCAAAAGCCTCGGCCTTTGCCTCATCTACAAAATACCCTTTCGGCGTGGTATATTCACCGGTAATGCCTGCCAGATACCCCGGCACAAGTTCCCTGCACAGGAAAAAGGATGCATCTGCCCCTTCCGGCAGGCCATGGTAGCGAATGCCAAAATTGCTGGCATAGTCAAAGCCGCTCTTGCCATAGAACCCGATGTTTCCTTCAAAACACAAGGCTCCACAGCCGATTTCAGCAGCTTTCTGCAAGCTGAAGTCCAGCAAAATCTTGCCATATCCCTGCCTTTTCCATTCCGGACATATACAGATAGGCCCCATCGTCATAATCGGGATTTCCCTGCCATCATCGGCCTTGATAACGGCACGCATGAAGATGTTCTGACCAATCAATTTGCCATCCTTTTCCATGACAAAATCTAGCTCTGGCACAAAATCCGGGTCATTTCGCAGACAATGCAGAACATAGTGCTCCAAACAACCGGGACGGTAGACATTCCAAAAGGATTCCCGTACCATGTTTTCCACTTCACGATGTTCCTCAATTTTTTCCAAACGAATACGATAGTCATTTTTGCTCATTGTTTTTCCTCCTGATGATTGATGACTGCAATACAGGGAGGTCGGTGTGAAATTGCTCCTAAGCCAACCTCCCGGTCAGCCTGCAATCTCCAAGGTGTTGTTTCTCAAACAGCAAGCTCCTTAACAATAAAAAACAATATTCAGTCGAAGAAAATACTCGACACTTCGTATTCTATTACGATTGCCAGCAGTTGTCAACTTGCAGAATTCATCATGGACAAATACACAAAAGTAACGATTGTCTTTATGTCACAAATATGATATAGTATGCCTAATAGCATAAACGGCTGTGTAGGAGCCGTGTCGCTTCGGCGGCAGAAAATCGACGTGGAGAGCCTCTGTGGCTTTCTGCCCTTTTTAGGGAACGTCGATTTTTTTTTTGCTCAAAATGAGTATGGAGGTACGATTATGCGCAGATATCAAAAAATATTGGCTTTGACTTTGGTGGGGACAGGTGCATTTATGCTGCCGGGCACACTTCCCGTACAGGTAGCCACCGTACAAGCTGGTGAAGTGCAGGCAGGCGCTGCTATTCATGGTCTGCAAAAAGTTACAGCTGTAACGCGTGTCTATGGCAGCGGCGAACAGGTTGCCGAAGCGATCTTAGAATATCCGAAAGCACTTTTACCCTCAGCTGTAAAGCCAACGGACTTTGCTGTATCCGGCAAAGAGATTACCGCCATAATGGTAAACGATAAACCGGAACTTACGAATAAGGCGCAAGCAGGGCGTTATGTCATCCTGCAATTTGCTAAGCAGAACAATGTCTATGATGGTGATTTAAGCAAAAAACCGGGGCGTCAGGCAAGACCTGCCGATGATAAGAACGGCCGGGGCACAGATGCGCCCCGCCAATCCAACCGCAAAATGCCGGAATTATCCCTGCAGGTACAACAGGTGCGTCCTCTTACCGCTATTGACGGCACCACCTTTGCCCCGCTGACTGTATCCGCGACAGCTGTAAATGAACCGGACTTAGAACAGTTCCAGCAATACGAATACACCGATAAGGAAGTGGGCGCTACGATTCCCTATAATCTATATCTGCCCCAAAACTATGACCCAAAGAAAAAATATCCCCTGCTGTTTTTTGTGGCCGATGCCAGTGCCAACATCAATGCAATAAAAACGCCGCTGTTCCAGGGCAACGGCGCCACCATTTGGGCCAGTGACAGCGAACAGGGCAAGCATGAATGCATCATCCTTGCCCCGCAATATACCGCCGACTTAGTTGACAAAATCGGCATGATGACCACCGATGAAAATGTCTGGACACCGGGACTTACTCTTGTGACCAATTTACTCCATGATGTGATTGAGCGTTACAGCGTAGACAAGAACCGCATCTACGGCACCGGCCAGTCGCAGGGCGGCATGGCCAACATTGCCATCAGCGATAAATATCCGGATTTATTTGCCGCGCAATGGCTCGTAGCCTGCCAGTGGAATGTGGAAGAAATGGCCGCCATGAAGGACAAAAAACTCTGGATCACCGTCTGTGAGGGCGATACAAAAGCCTTCCCCGGCATGAATGCCGCAACAGCCCTTTGGGAATCCCTGGGCAGTAAGGTCGCACGAAACGAAACCTTCTGGAACAGCCATGCCAGTCTGGCAGAAATCAATGCAAATGTCAAAGACATGGCGGCCGCCAACGCTCCTATTAATTACTCCGTCTTTGCTGGCGGCAACCATATGTATACCTGGTCATTTGCCTATGATATCGAGGCTATCCGCGACTGGCTGTTTCAGCAGCGCAAAGAGGACAAGCAAGGACAACACAGCCTGCTTGCCAAAGCATTACAGGATGCCGGTCTTGCCGCCTACAACGCCGGCGATTATAAAAAAGCACTCGCAAAATTTACGGCTGCCAATAGCAAAGGACATATGAAAGCCCCCCGTTACATAGGCCTTTGCTATGAACACGGCTATGGTGTAAAAGCCAATACCAAAGAAGCCGCCAAATGGTACGCCATTGCCGCCGAGCGGGGCGATATTACAGGCACGTATTATTTAGGACGGCTTTTCGAAACCGGCAACGGCGTTCCTCAGGATTACAACAAGGCGTTTTCCTTATACCAAAAAGCTGCCCAGCGCGGTGACATTATCGCAGCACCAGCCATGGCAGCTTTGGGGCATCTGTATGAAAACGGGCTGGGCGTAGAAAAAAATCTGCAGAAGGCCCAGGAATGGTACACAAAAGCAGCAATCAGCGAATAAAGTTAGTGGCTTGCCAAGATTCTTTCTCTGGCAGGCCAATTTTTTCCTTGCCCAACTGGATACTTTTCATCAGGAAGGTCATATTGCGCGCCAGTGTCCGCATGGTTTGCATGCCCTCAATATCCTGCGCCGCCTCTCCCGGCGCTCTGCCATGAACGCTGTTCCTCCTGCAAAGCCATTGCCGTGTTCCCCTGCGGATGCGGTGAACCATTGACCATCATGACTTTCACGCTAAACTCTCCTCTCAACATAACTTTTCCTAAAATATTCTTAGTGTTATTTTACCAAAACCTGCCCTGAGAAAAAAGATTTTCCTGGCAAATAACGTTTCAATTAAAGGGAATAGCCGCATATTCTGCGGTAGGAAAATCGTACCAGCTTACTTCGTGATTATCCTGCGGGTTGATGGCGATATGTGCAAAGCTGCTGTCCGGCGCCGCGCCATGCCAATGGATAACCCCCGGCGGGCAAAATACCACATCTCCCGGCTGCAATTTTTCCAGCTTGCCGCCTTTTACCTGATGATAACCGACGCCATCGGTTGCAATCAGAATCTGACCGGTCTTGTGGCTGTGCCAGCGATTATATGTTCCCTTGGGGAACACCACATATACCCACTCCGGCGAGCCTGCTTCATTAGGCTTGGACAGCACCTTGCCCAAATATACGGGATTATTGAAGTTAGGCGAGGTAAACGGCTTTTCATTATAATGAAACAAGAATTCATTTTTCTTTTTTTCCGCTGTGGCTTGGCTCATAGCAGCAGAAAACTTGATGCTATTGTATTCCTGCGTACTAACCGGCCCGCTATGCGCCTTTGCTCCTGCTTGCGATTGCCAGTCCCTGTCGTATACGACAAACTGCTGAAAAGGAGAATCTTTAACAGCACCATGAAAATGACTCACGCCTGCCGGAATCTGCACCACATCACCAGGTTTTATCAACACCGGTTCTTTGCCCCATTCCTGATAAATGCCCAGACCTGCCACGCCAATCACCGTCATAGCCCCATGGGTATGCCAGCCGCTGTAACTGCCGGCTTCAAAAGTAATCACATTGGTCTGCGGCACCTTGTAGGTATCATCCGTCACAATCAAGTCATTGCGATGAACCGTACCTGTAAAACGCTCCGAAATGTCTTTGCCTAAAGGCAAGGGCATTTTTTGCTTGTCTGCTTCATGTGCTTCGTGTGCTTCAACCGTTGAAACCAGCGAAATCATCAATGTGAAAAACAAAATCCATTTGAACATATTGCGCCTCCTTACTTGGACAGGCCTTTATCTTTCAGCCATTTTTCCATCGTGTCAGCCACTTCCTGATTGTTGAGGTCAGCCATAAGGAAGTGTGTATTTCCCTTGATGCCAATATCCGGCAGATAGACAACCTGCACATCACCGCCATGTTTTTTCATAACCTGTTCCCACTTCCGAGCCAGATTCAAACGCACACGCCAGTTATCCAGTCCCCAATGTCTATCCGGTTTGGAGCCGGTTATGATATTATCGCCGAAGTATACGACCATCGGGATTTTAAGCAAGCGCTGGAATTCTTCATCGCTTACCTCCATTCCCGGTGCCGGAAACGGGCTTGTTGTAGCTTCAACCTCAGGCACTTCCCCCTTCGGGAAAGGGAACGTCCCCGGTTCCAATGCAATAACGCCCTTTACTTTGTCACTGTGCGCTGCCGTAAGCCAGCCGGGGCCGCCGCCAGCCGAATGCGTAACCAGTACGCCCGGACCTGCTTTTTCCATGACAGCGGTCATGGCATCGGCCACTACCTGCACGTCAAACGCCCCTGTATCCGGCGTCATCTGATAAAAGAACTGTGCCCTTGACTCCGCATCACGGGGAACAGCTGCATTGTCGTAGTAATCCGGCCACTGACCAATGCGGAAGTTGTCATACCAGAGCTGATCCTGTGGCTGCGCCTTTAGTTCGGCAGGTATAGTGGAATTACCTGCTCTGCCCCGCCGCGGCTCATCCACAATGAAGGTTTTATAGCCCTTCGCCAAAAAGATATTCTGAAAACCATCACGTCCATCCGGCGTTGTTTCCCAGGTCTTGCCGGACTGACCATAGCCATGCAGGAAAACCAGCACATTTTTCTTCGCCTTCACCGGCGCCTGCCAAAAGACATAGGCCGCATCACCATGCAGGGTTTCACCGGCAAAATCGGTCGGTTCATCGTCCTTATAAACGCCTGGAGCCGTCACTACTTTACCCCCGGCAAAGAAACTCCCCTGATCCGCCAGCGTAATGGGGCGGCTCATAGCCCCAGCGCTGCCGGCAGCCAGCCCCATGGCCAAAGTCATAGCCAATATTTTTTTGCTTTTCATAAATTCTTCCTCCCTTTAAAACGTCATGAACAGAAAGCAGTTTATTTGTCCAAACCTTTTTCATGCAACCATTTTACCGCCAAATCCATTATCTGTTGATTGTTCTTTTCCTGCATTAGAAAATGTGAATTTCCTTTTATGCCAACACTAGGCAAATGTACTAATGTTGCATCTCCGCCATGACGATTTATGACCTCTACAAACTTTTGCGCCATAGCATATTCCGTTCCCCATTTATCTTCACCAACATTTTCTGAACCAAGTTTTATGTAATCCCCATAATAAAGAACAATGGGGATTCGGGTAAGTTTCATGAAATCTTCCATGGGAACTCCCATAGCCGAAGCTGATAGCGCCTTGAATCTTGCATCAATTATATTTGGCATTTCTGTTTCCGGGAATATAAAGGGCGTGCCTCCCGGTTCATAAGCAATAATGCCTTTTACTTTGTCCGTACGAATTGCTGTACGCCAGCCAATTGTTCCCCCCATAGAATGAGTAACCAATATTGCGCCGTCCTTCTGCTGCCTGACCAATTCAGCAAGCACATCTGCATTGAGTTCGTTATCCAGCGGTCCAGATCCTATTGTCCAACTCTGTTGAAATGCTTGATAATTATCTTCACCTTGGGGAAATTGGGCGTTAGGAACCGGCTCCCCCTTTTCATCGTAATGCCCCACACGCGAAAGAATGTACAATGTTTTATCCCCGTACATTGGATTACCTGCCCATGGCGTATCGGGAGTTACTGCCTCAGTTGAAAGGTTTGCTTCTCCACTGCGTGGCTGATCAACCAAATATACAGCATAACCTGCCCGAAGAAACAGCGTATTAAAACCTTCACGTCCATCAGTGGTAGATTCCCACGTTCGTTTAGACTGCGCTCCTCCATGCTGGAAAATCAAGGGCAGCTTTTTAGCCTTGACGGGCTTTTGATATTCTACATAAGCAAAATCACCATAAGCACGCTGGCCTTCCTCCGATAGGAAATTATCTTGCGAGAATTTTCCTGCATGTTGTTTATAACTGCCGCCCACCGTAAAAGAGCCTTGTTCTGCTATGGTTATCGGACTGGCAAATGTCAGATCTATACTTAAAGATGTAATAAATACTGCTGACATAATGCTACACAATAACTTCTTTTTAACATTCATAACGATGTCCCCCTCACGTTTCAACTCTCAACCAATTCCCATCAAAAACGCCACTAACGGCATAGTAACCACTGCCGCTGCCGTGGTAAGAGCAATGCCTTCTGTGGCCAACAGGAAGGAATCCTTGTTATATATGGCCGCCAGCATAGCCAGCATATTGCCGGAAGGTGTAGCCAGCGCGCATAATGCAACCGCCAAAAGTACGGGGCTGCTGACAAAGTGGCTAAGCCCCCATAGCGCCAGCGTGGGAAAAATCAGCATCTTCCAAAGGACAAAACCTAACAATGGCCGATTGGTAAGCGCTTTTTTCCAAGGAACATCCGGCAGAGCTGCACCAATCAGCATCATGGCTAAAGGTGCCGTAAGCCCGCCTGTCATCTGTACGATACGTTCCAAAGCATACGGAAGATGCCAGTCCAGCAGATAAATCACCACAGCTGCCACACAGGCTGCCATGCCGGTATTGCATAGTTCATGCAATTGGAATTGTTTTTTGCGTGTACCTGCGGCCTGCATGGTCTGGATCGCATAGGAATAAAACAAGATATTGAACGGAATGATAAAGGCCGTCATGCGGATTACCGCATCAGCACCATACATTCCTTGAATCATTGGCAGCCCCATGAAACCTACATTGGTGAAAACCACCATGACATTGATGATGCCATGATATTTTTTCTCGTACCCCAAAAGATACGGTGTCAGCTTGCCAAAGACCACCACAACAAGAATCACCAACAGGGCAACGAAGAACGCATGCGCCAGCTCTGCGCCCTGCAGCCGTGTTCCACTCCCCACTACCCCGGAGAGAATCAACGCCGGATAGGCAATATTTATAACCAGTGCAGACAGTTGTTTCTGATTTTCATTGCTCATTAGTCCCTGCCTTTTGGCCTCAATGCCCAAAAGCATCAAGCCAAAAAAGATCAACATTTGCTGTAAGACCAATTTTATCTTCCTTCCTCTCATTTCGTTTTCTAAAGTATAGCAGACGGTAGTCGCTACCGGTCAATAGAAAAATAAAATTTTTGAAAAAGTTCTTGACCAGTAGTTGCTACCGTCTGCTAATCTAAGACTCAGATAAATCAACTCATTACGAGGGAGGAAACATTATGGAATTTGTTACTTTAAGCAATGGCGTAAAAATGCCGAAAATTGGTTATGGTGTCTATCAGGTTAATCCGGCTGAATGTGAGCGCTGCGTTCTCGACGCGCTGGAGGTCGGCTACCGGGCCATTGACACCGCGCAAGGTTATGAAAACGAACGTGAAGTAGGTGCAGCCATCAAAAAGAGCGGTATTCCCCGTGAGGAAATCTTCCTCACCACGAAAACATGGATTGCCATTGGCGACTATGAGCAAGGCAAAAAAGCCATTGAAGCATCTTTGCAAAAATTAGGCACGAATTACATTGATTTACTGCTGATTCACCAGCCATATAACGATTACTATGGTGTATGGCGTGCCATGGAAGAAGCCTATAAAGCAGGCAAATTAAAAGCCATCGGCGTCGCCAACTTCTATGCTGACCGCCTGATTGATTTAAGCAAGCACACCGAGATTCCGCCAATGGTAGACCAGTTGGAAACACATATCTTCTGGCAGCAGCAGGAAGCTCATAAATATATGGAAAAATATAATGTCATCCATGAATCCTGGGCACCATTTGCTGAAGGCCGCAACAATTTCTTCAAAACGCCGCTGCTGCACGAAATCGGTGCCAAACATGGCAAGACAGCCGCACAGATTGCCCTGCGCTATCTCCTGCAAAGCGATGTCGTCATCATCCCCAAATCCACCCATAAGGAACGGATGCAGGAAAATCTGGACATCTTAGACTTCGCGCTTGACGAGGCTGATATGAATGCTATCGCCGCTCTAGACCGTAACAAGAGCCTGTTCTTCTACCATAATGAACCAGATACCACCGAGATGCTGATTGGCCTGGAAGGCCGCGTAAAAGTCTATTAAACGAAAAGCCCTTGATGTATTGGAAAATCCAACCATCAAGGGCTTTTCGTTTTACTTCTCTAAAAAAATATTACACGTTTTTCCCCATTTCATAAGCCTGCTGTTCATAGGATGAATTTACGACTTCGCCCTTTTCGTAAACACCATGGGCCAAAATCACGCCCTTTTCCTCAATACCGGCAAAACAATCGGCAAAGCCACGGAAGCATTCGAGGGAACGCTGCATAATGGCTTCACTATCTTCTGCAGCGGTCAGGATATAATAGAATTCCTTGTTCTTCAGCTCCGTCCAGCGGGGCAACGTGCGATCCAGCATGGTCTTTACCTGACCAGCAATCGCATAGAAATACACCGGAGAGGCCAATACCAGCACATCGGCCTCAATCATCTTGTCCAGGATTTCCGTCATATCATCCTTTTGGAAGCACTTATGAGTATGCCGACAAACATAGCAAGCGCGACAATAGCTGATTTTCTTGTCATTGATGAAAATCTTCTCAACATCGTGACCAGCCTCTTGCGCGCCTTTCATAAAAGCATCACATAAAAAATCTGAATTGCCTCCCTTGCGGGGACTGCCGGATAAAATCAAAACTTTCTTGCTCATTGTTAAAACTCCTAACATACAATACACAGAAAATGAGATCTTCCTATGACAAAAGCGAAAGCAGATCGCTTTCGCTTTGCCTATTTAGGAAGATAAAAATGGGGATTATTTATGCAATCATGGCTAGGGGAAGCCATGGCTGGCGCAAAAACGGCGCATCCTGCGCCTAACGCCAGCACTAGCTCATCCATGAGCGTCGTTATTGCCTCAAAGATTTTTATTGAAGAATGTATTAAGCTTCTTCACTGCGTCGTCCACATATTCCGGCACCCAATAGGTGCGGATGTGGCTGGCACCTTTTATCTGATAAATTTCCTTATCTTGCGTGCCGGTGGCCTTAGCAAAAGCATCCTCCGTCATATAGAGCGTATCGGCCTTTTCCCCGGCAATCATCAAAAGTGGCTGATTGATAAGATCCATCCGGTCTTCCACATCAAAGGCCATAAGCTTCATGAATGATTCCGTGGTATAGCTGCCCGTGGCATTCGGATGACGATGGGAAAGGCCATAGTATTCGATGCCGTCACGATAAAGTGTGTTCTCGGGAAGTTCAGCCATCTTGGCACGCAGCTGCTCATCAGTAGAATTGGGCGGCAGGAAACCTTCATAGACGATTTCGCCGGTCAGTTCCTTTTCCCTGGCCTCTGCCGCTCTTTGGAGACGCTTCTGAATTCCCTGCACATCGGCATCCTGAAAACCATTGCGGCGTACACGCCCGGAGTTGAACATCGACAGCGTTGCTACCGCTTTTATACGCTTATCCGTCTGCGCCGCTACCAGCGTATAGCCGCCACCGCCGCAGATTCCCAGCGAACCGATACGGGACTTATCCACCTTCTTGAGCGTGGACAGGTAATCTACCATGCCGCTGATATCCTCAATGCGGTTGGAAGGATAATCACGGAGACGCGGCTCACCGCCGCTGGCTCCCTGATAGCGGGCATCGGCAGCCACGGCAATATAGCCGAGTTCTGCCAGACGCTGGGCATAGAGCCCTGCTACCTGTTCCTTGCTGCCGCCATTGGGATGGGCAACGGTTACCGCAGCATAGGTCTTGCTGCTTGTTTCATCATAATCCGCCGGCAGATAAAGATTGGCTGCTACCCGAATGCCCTCTACCTCATACTCCACAGGCCGGATATTCACCTTACCCTTTACGTTTTGCGTAATCGCGCCTCTATACACAAGACCATAGGGATTGCTGTTTTGTACCTGCGCCGAAACCTGTGTATTTACTGTTGCTGCCTCTGCCACATCGCCATTAAAGCCCATCGTGATAAAACCTCCCGCTATAACTGCCGCCAACGTCTTGATTACCTTTTTCTTACGCATTTCATACCTCCCAAAATCAACGTGCCTTTATCTGTGACCCGCCAAAGACTGCGGACATCTCCATATGGTTAAGCGCCGTATCCAGTGCAGCAACTTCTTCCTGCGACAGCTCAATATCCGCAGCCCCGGCGTTTTCCTGCAAACGGTTCAGTTTACGCGTACCGGGAATGGGCACAATCCAGGGCTTTTTCGCAATCATCCACGCCAGAGAAATCTGTGCCGGTGTAGCATTTTTCCGTTCTGCCGTATCATGCAGCAACTGGAATAAATCGGCATTTTGTGCCGTGGCCTCGGCGCTGAACTGTGGCATGATGCTGCGATAATCCGTCTTATCCGTAAAAGTCTGCCCCTGATAAGCCCCCGTCAGCAAGCCGTTAGCCATAGGCGAGAAGGCCACAAGGCCAATGCCCAGTTCTTCAAGCACGGGGAATAACGGCTCATAGTGACGTGCCATCATGGAATAACGATTCTGCACCGCAGTCAAAGGACACACCGCATGCGCACGGCGGATGGTATCCTCCTTGACCTCCGAAAGCCCCCAGCGCAAAATTTTCCCTTCTTTAATCAAATCCTGCATGACGCCGGCCACTTCCTCAACAGGTACATTCGGGTCCTGCCGATGCTGATAGTAAATGTCAATATGGTCTGTCTGCAGCCGCCGCAGGGAATCCTCCACGGATTTGCGGATAACTTCCGGACGGGCATTGGGAACCACAGGCTTATTGACCGTAGATGCCGTCAAATCAAAATGCACGCCAAACTTCGTGCCGATAACCACCTTATCGCGATAAGGCTTCAGCATCTCGCCCAGCAATTCTTCATTGATATGCGGATTTTCCGGCGTACCATATACCTCAGCCGTATCAAAGAAGGTATAGCCCATATCCACAGCTTTAGCCAGAAGCTTTCCCATTTCTTTCTTATCGGCAGGCGAACCATAACCGTGACTCATGCCCATACAGCCAAGTCCTACTGACGAAACCTGCATATCTTTGCCCAAGGTGCGATATTTCATAATCAGCCTCCTGTAAAAATATACCTAAAATTACACTTGTCTTGCTTAACTACCTATGCTACACTCAAATCATAGCAAACGGTAGTTGCTACCGGTCAAGAGTTTTTTTATATTTTTTGCCAAAAAAATTGACCAGTCAAATGACCGGTCAATTCCGAAGGGAGATTTTCGTATGTATACCATGAAACAAGTCGGCGAAGAAACAGGGCTGGCCTATGAAACGCTAAAATTTTACTGTAATCAGGGGCTCATCCCCTATGTCAAGCGGGACAAAAACAATCGCCGCGTCTTTGACGAGCACGACCTGGCCTGGATAAAAAGCCTTGTCTGCCTCAAAAACTGCGATATGACCATCGTGGAGATGAAAGAGTACCTGCAAATGTGTATGGCCGGCAAAGACTCCATCCCCGAACGCAAAATCATGCTGGCCAAAAAGCAGAAGGAACTCAAAGAAAAACTGGCCTCCGTACAGGAAGCCATTGCCTATATTGACTGGAAACAACAGTTCTATGACGATGTGCAAAGCGGCAAAATCGAATATTACAGCAACCTTGTCCCCCCTGCCGAGGAACAGCAGGCTATCTAAAACAGTTGATAAAATTTACTGAAAACACCTTGGTACATCCGTTACTGAAAACTTATAAAAAGCTATAAACATTCCGTAGAAAGTTAACTTTTGTGTTCCATTCCTCATTCATCGCATCCGCTTTTGCCGTCCCGAAGAACAGACTACTTACGTTTGATGTAACGCTCCAGAGGCTTAAATTCCCGACTAACAAATCGGTACATATCTGCATTGACTTGTCGGTGTCAGCTTGCAGATTGGGATAGCTCCGTTTCTCCATAGCGTTTGAGATTTAAAGATGCTTGAAAGTCACGGTCTATCACGTTGCCACAATGCGGACAAATATAAGTTCTGTCGGACAGCTTCAGGTCTTTCTTTACATATCCGCACTCGACGCAAGTCTTGGAACTAGGATACCAGCGGTCAGCAATAATCACGGGGATTCTTGCCCAATGTGCCTTGTATTCAATCTGCCTGCGGAATTCATAAAAGTTCTGTTCCTGAACTTTTTCAGACAGGTGCTTATTCTTCATCATGCCCTGAACATTCAGGTCTTCAAGGCATATAAACCTTGGCTTTCGGTCTATAATTGCTCTTGTTGCCTGATGTACATGATTGGCTCTGATGTTAGCCAGCCTGTGATTGATTCGTAAAAGTCTTTTTTCACTTTTTATAAGGTTGCTTGTTTTGCAGTAACTATCTCCTTTCTTGTTTATCTGGTATTTACGAGATACCTGACGCTGCAACCTGCGTCTTTTCTTCTTGAGTTTCCTTATTGTATGGGACTTATTGATATTTTTGACTACTGTAGAGTCAGAGATTATCGCCAAGTCTTTGATACCTAAATCAATGCCCATCCCCTCGGTATAGGGACGTTTCGGCTGTTTGCGGACAAATTTCAGTCCTCGCATTGGCTTTAGCTTATACTTGACTACAAAGCCAATTCCCAGCCACCAATTTTCGCCATCAAAAGTTATTCGCAGTTGGGTGTATTTCATGCCGACAGGAATTCTGCCCTTTTCAGCAAGCCTTATCCAGTTGAGCCGTTGGCGGTTCTTTTTCTTGCTGCCCGCAATACTCTCCAGTTTGACATGTGTATTGGTGAACTGAATCTTTACATTGTCCTGATAGAAACGGAAGTCGCCATTCTTTTTGCTTCTGAATTTTGGATGTCCGTTCATATCGTAGACTGTTGGTTTCCTATCGATGCGAGCAAAATGTGACCGCTTCTTTGGTGAATATTTGACATAGCCAGCTTGTTTTTGTTTACGAAAGAAGTTCTTATATGCTATGCACAAGTCTTTGATGGCCTGCTTAGTGACATTGTTGGATATGTCCAGCAACCAAGGTTTTTCTCCCGAATTTCGCAGAACAGTGAATTCTTTGCGAAGGTCATAATCACTTTGAAGTTTTCTGCCTTCCCTGAAATTATCCATTTGCTTATCTAAAGCCCAGTTATAGGCAAATCTTGAAGCACCCGCGAACTGAAAAAGTTTCGTTCTCTGCTTGTTGTTTGGCAGTAGTCGTATCCTAACTGACTTTATCATCGCATTCACCTCCCCTATACGAATAATTATACCATGCCTTGATGGGCATTGTACTATTTCTGTATTGGAAAGTAAGTTTGCTTAGGTTGCTTAGGTTGCTTAGACTTTTTATCAACTTTTTATAAGTTATACTTGACTGTTAAAAGCCTCTTTGCGACTTCTTTGTAGTTTTTCCTCGGCAGTTGTATTGCCTCCCCTCATAGCCAGTACTACGCCGACGGCAATAAGTGCAAAACCGGGCAAAAAGCAGCTGGTCATAGCTTCACCGAGTAATAGCCAGCCTAAGATTGTGCCAACTATCGGCTGAAAGAACATAAACAGGCCGCCAATGGACGCATCCATATAGGTCAGCCCTTTGCTCCAAAGAACGAATCCTGCCGTGGTGGAAACCATCC
>DFHU01000017.1:0-10502 GCA_002373045.1 Pseudoselenomonas ruminantium
GGCTCGCAGCAGGGCACGAGCAATCTGACGGTGAAACTCAGGAATCACGATGTTGATTCTTATGTGGTCTATGCCGAAAACTACGGCAGCCGTTCTGCCGGTCGTTATCGTTATGGCGTGCAGGCCGAATGGCGCAATCTGGAAGGCTCCGGCAGCCGTCTGAGCGCAGGCGGTCTTATCTCCAACGCCAACCAGCATGGCTATAACATCGGCTTTGAAACGCCGGTTGGACATAGCGCGACAACCGTGGGCATTGGCTACAGCTATTCAAACTACGAATTGGGCAATCTATTCAGACAGCTGGGCGTAAAAGGCTTTTCCCATACGGTCAGCCTGTATGGGAAAACGCCGCTTATGAACCGGGGCAGCAACGGGCTTAACGTGGTCTATGCCTACAACTATCGCAAGCTGAATGATGAATTTAACGGCGTGAACTTCGGTGACCGTCATTCCCACAGCTTCAGTTTGGGGTTAAACGGACGGAATCGCACCGCCGTAAATGCCTTGCAGTACAATGTAACTCTGCATACGGGCACATTGGGAACGGATTCGGACACGGCGGAAACATCGGCACAGGCAGGCGGCACCAAAGGACGTTTCACGAAGGGGACAATGGATGCCACGGCAGTGCAGAAACTGGGCGGTCCCTTTGATGTTCTGCTGAAACTTTCGGGGCAGAAAGCGGCCAGCAACTTAGACAGCAGTGAGCACATTTATCTGGGCGGCGCTCGTGGCGTAAGGGCGTATCCGCAGGGCGAAGCCTCCGGCGATGAAGGGATTCTGGGGACGCTCGAACTGCGCTATCATACGAAGCTGCGGGGGCTGGTGCTTTCGACCTATTTCGATGCCGGTTCGGTCAAGACGCAGAAATCTGCAGCGGGCAGCACCACGCTGAAAGGCTGGGGCATAGGGCTGACTTACAGCAAGCCTAATGACTGGTTTGCACGGTTTGACTATGCAAGACGCATAGGATTTGCGGAAAGACTCTCCCAAGATGCCAACAGTAAACAGCGTATGTGGTTTATTGCGGGCAAAATGTTCTAAAACGACATCGATATGTTAAGACGCCCGCGTGGCTGGTAATATTTTTCCTTCGCCATAGACAAGCTTGTCAAAAGCTACGGAAAAACATCACCAGCCACGCGGGCTTATTGCGTACAGTACATAGTGGTGCTAAAGGCGCCCAGAGGGGGCTGGTAATATTTTCCTTCGTCATAGACAGGCTTGTCAAAAGCTGCGGAAAACATCACCAGCCCCGCCGGGCTTATTGCGTGCATTACATAGCGGTGATGAAACTAAGGAGGGAAGGGGAGGCAATTGCTTTCGGCAGCGTTTGACAAGCCTGTCTAAGCAGACGAAAGTGATTGCCTCCCCTTCCCTCCGTTCTTGCGCCTCGAAATAAGTAGAATAATGCAATTTGACAAAAATCGGTTAAAAGCGTAAAGTATTGTCTAGATATTCTTAGAGAAAGATTAAATTTTATGAGAGGGAGATGGACGGTGAGTCAGCAGGGGAGCCTGGAAAAAGGGATAGTGACATTCTGTATTGTGGCGGTGTTGTTATTGACATTGACCTGTTTGGCAGGACTTTTTGTAGAGGATACAGCGGGGGAGAAAAATCCGGTTGTATCGATGGTTACGGCAGCAGGTGTCAAGGAACAGCCGCAGATTGTTGGTGGTTATATTCCAGAACGTCATCAGGGGCCGCCACCTCCCAGGCAGGAGTCGTTCTTTCTTAGCTGGGATTTTATCAATGGACTGTTTGCGATAATCCTGGTGGTGGAGTTCGTTATTTTTCCCATTTTGTTTTGGTTATGGTTTGGCAAGGATAAACGTACAGAAAGCAAATAGAGCATTGCCTCGTGAGTGAAGCAATGCTCTATTTTTATTCGGGTATATTTTCTTCCGGAGCGCCGTCGACGTCTTCGGTGAGTTTATGCTGTCCAAGCATGGTCGTCAGCGTCTCACGGTTGAAACTGTAGGTAAAGCTGGCAAAGTCCTGTTCGGGATTGTAGCGGCTGGAGGGGGCGTTTAAGAGCCCGCAGATGGTATCGTAAAGCATATCATTGGTAAAGTAACGATGCTGATGCTCATAGAGTGCTGCAGTATGGCGGGGCATGGCCTCCTGATACTGCGGGGAAATGTAGACCCAGAAGGGAATCCGCACCATGTCGAAGCTGAATACATCGGGATTATGGGAGATTTCTAAGTTTTCCCCGTGGTCGGAGAAATAAACCATGGCCTGCAGATTGAGATGCTTTTGCGCGTAATCAAAAATCTGGCTGACGACATAATCCGTGTAGAGAATGCTGTTGGCATAAGAGGGCGTGGAAGTTGCCCGCGAATCTTCTTCCAAAGTCTGGAACTTGTCGAAGGAGGCAGGATAGCGGTTGTTGTAATAGATATGACTGCCCATGATATGCAGGACGATGAAATTATTTTTCGACGGGTCAAGCTGGTGCAAATACGGCAGCAAAGCCTCGTCATATTTATCGGTGAAGGTATAGGAATCGTCCGTCCAGGTGGCGTGGTCTGCGGTTTTGGCGACCAAAGTGATGGCACTGTCGTACTGGCCGTAACGTCCCTGATTGCTGAACCACCAGGTTTCATAACCGGCTTTTTTGGCCACGTCGATAATGGAGGCCGATTCGAAGAATTCCTTGCCGTTGTACTGACTCTGCTCCGTAAGTGCCCGCTGCAAAACGGGAACGGTCTGCGACCATGAGGAATAAGCGTTGGTATAGCGGATAAAGCCGGGGGCATTGCTGCTCAACTTTTCACTGAGCCAAGGGGTATTTTCAAAGGGAAATTCCGGTGTGTAGGCTTTCATGTAGTTGCGGGAAGCCGATTCGCCGATGATGAGGATAACGGTACCGGGCGCTTTGGCCGCCAGCGTATTTTCCGCATCGATAATCAGGCTGTTAAAACGCTCGTCATGTCCTGTGCTGTATTCCTGTGTCTGAGTCACATAGGTGGTTACATCTTCCCAAAGCTCGGCAAAGGAGGTCTGGGGCAGGTAGAAACTGTGCGCCCAAAGGGCAAGAAAGGTCAGCAGTCCCAGTGTGCTAAGGCGCAGGGCACTGGCTTCATAATCCTCTGTAAGACGGGCAAAGTGCAGATGTGCCCGGTAGGCAAGGTAAATAAAGAGCGCAAAGCCCGCGATGATGAGCAGCGTGGGAAAAAGACCCAGATTGGACTGGATAAAGTCAATGCTCTCATTGTAGTTGGTCAGATACAGGGCCATCAGCGAAGCCGGCGTCAAACAGTGCCAGAACAGGCAGTAGTAAACCCACTGGATAAAGGGAATCGCAAGGCCGGCAAAGTTCAAAAGCGCCATGAAGAATGAACTGATTTTTACATGGCCAAGCCGGGAAAGAACACTCTCAATGCTCATCATGAGCACAAAAGCGGCGGTTCCTATGACAAAGTCGAAACAGATTTTTGACTGGTACCAGCCCGTGTTGTAGGTCCAGGCGTAGAGCAGCGGGAACGTCATACTCCAGCCCAAACTCGTCAACAGGTTCGGCAGAGCTGCCCGGCTGAAGATGGATACCCGCGTGGCGTACTGCATCAGGATTAAAGCGGCAATAACGGGCACGAGAATGGGCATAAAGTATTTTGCCCCCATATCCTGTCCGATATCGATGTAAAAGGCGATAAGACAGCAGAAATAGCTGGCCGCAGCGGCAAGGCGGCGGATAAAGGCATCCTGCTGATTGCTGGTTATGGTCATAAACATTCTTCCTTTATATATAATGAAAATCCACCGACAATTTTACACGAATTTAGCGGCATAGTCAATTTATAGAAAAAAGGACACATGTCCGAAAAAAGTATGATTTTCAGAAAAAAATCATTAAATTTCTGTATTACTAAATAGTTTTGTGCTTGACTTTTTGACAAGAATGTACTAATATTATAGCTGTAAAAATTTAGAAATGAGGGAGTTCTTATGGACAAAAAAGATTCATTGCGTTTGGAGAATCAGCTTTGTTTCCCCTTGTATGCCTGCGCCCGGGAAGTCGTTAAGGCATACCGTCCTCACCTCGATGTGTTAGGTCTTACCTACACCCAGTACATTACCATGATGGTCCTTTGGGAAGAGGGCAAAGTCAGTGTACGGGATTTGGGGAGAAAACTGCATCTGGATTCGGGGACACTCACACCGCTTCTGAAAAAGCTGGAAAGCAAGGGATATCTGAAGCGGGAGCGCTCTACGGTGGATGAACGCGTGGTTATTGCCTGTATTACGGAGGAAGGCCGTAAGCTGAAGCGGGCAGCCGCCAAGGTTCCACAGGCCATGTCCAAGGAAATCACGGATTTCCCCATGGAAGATGCGCAGGAACTTTACCGCCTGCTCTACAAGTTGATTGGGCTTTTGGAAGTCTGCAACAGTCAGCAGGATGCAAAAAATTAAAATGTCTGTATAGCGGCAGAATCACTGGATTCTGCCGTTTTTTGTGCAAGAATATCGTTTGTCACCGATTTTTGTCGTTGCGTAAAGGTTCGTTATTTGCTACAATATATACCGTTACGACAATAAATAACCACAAGATGTAGAGGGGGCGTGAGGGATTACCGCAAGATAGCGGTATCCATAGAATATGAATTTAAAAACAGTTACGAAGCGTTCTGGCCATACGGTGCCTTATAATCGGGAAAAAATTTACAATGCCATTTTGGGCGCCAATAAAGATGCTGGCAAAAAGATGACGGAAAAAGACGTGGACGAAGTAACCAGTCAGGTTGAATGGGATATTCAGGACCGTGAAAACGTCAGCGTTGAGGAAATTCAGGATATTGTAGAACAGGAACTCATGAAGTATGATTTCTACGATATCGCCAAGAAGTATATCACCTATCGCCAGAAACATGCGGAACGCCGTATTGCACAGAAACACCTCATGTCCTCTTATAAGGATATTTTCTTTGCTGATGCTGTAGATGTGGATTCCAAGCGTGACAATGCCAATATCAATACGGATGCCTCCATGGGCATTATGCTGAAACTAGGCGCTGAGGGTGCCAAGCATTTCGTGGATAACTATGTGCTCACGGACGAATTCCGGGAAGCGGATAAAGAAAATTGGATCCATATTCACGATAAGGATTTCTCCCTGATTACCTTTAATTGCTGTCAGATTGACCTGTTGAAGCTCTTTAGAGGTGGTTTCTCCACGGGACATGGTTTCCTGCGTGAGCCGAATTCCATCCGTTCTTATGCGTCGCTGGCCGCAATTGCCATTCAGTCCAATCAGAACGATATGTTCGGCGGCCAGGCCATCAACGCTTTTGACTATGCCATGGCCGACGGCGTGCGCAAGTCCTTCCGCAAGGCGGTTATCAGCGAGGCGCATAAGGCCCTCATGTATCAATTTGATGACCATGATTTTGGTACGGAAAAAGAATTTAAGGCAGTGTTTAAGCCTGTAATGAAGTTTGACGCCTGCAGCTATACGGAAAAGCCGGAAGACCCGCGGGCGGCAGAGTCCGTACAGGCGATTGAACAGGCTTTGGCAAGCGTGATGGCTGACACTTATCAGCTGCCGGTGGATGAAGCAGGCCGTTTGGCACGCAATGTTTATCGCATGGCCTGTGCTGATGTGGTGGAAGAAACGCATCAGGCCATGGAGGCGATGATTCATAACTTCAATACTCTGCACAGCCGTGCCGGGGCGCAGGTGCCGTTTAGTTCGTTGAACTACGGCATGGATACAAGTCCTGAGGGAAGACTTGCCACCCGTGAGGTGTTAAATGCCATTTGGGCCGGGCTGGGCAATGGGGAAACGCCGATTTTCCCAATTTCGGTATTCCAGTTAAAGGCCGGAGTCAACTATAATCCCGAAGACCCCAATTACGATTTGTTCCAGCAGGCCTGCAAGGTCAGCGCCAAACGTCTGTTCCCGAACTTCGTGAACATCGATGCACCTTACAATCTGCAATATTATAAGCCGGGGGATTACAATTCCACGGTGGCTACAATGGGCTGCCGCACCCGTGTCATGAGCAATGTAAACGGCCCGGAAGAATCTGGCAGCCGTGGCAATTTTGCCTTTACGACCATCAACCTGCCTAAGCTGGCTTTGGAAGCCAAGGGCGATATGGACAAATTCTGGCAGCTTTATGATAAATATATCGAAATCAGCCATGACTATATCCAGGCCCGTCTGGCGGTGATTGCAGAAAAGCATGTTTACAACTATCCGTTCCTCATGGGACAGGGCGTCTGGATGGACAGCGAAAAACTGCGTCCGGATGACAGCATCAAGGATGTGCTTAAGCATGCTTCCTACTCGGTAGGCTTCTGCGGTCTGGCTGAGTGCCTCAAAGCGCTTATCGGCAAGCATCATGGTGAAAGTGCTGAGGCGCAGGAACTGGGGCTCAAGATTGTCGGCCATCTGCGTGAGCGTATGGATAAATACACGGAAGAAGAACATATGAACTGGTCCTGCTTTGCTACGCCGGCAGAATCCACTGCTGGTCAGTTCCAGCGTTCCAACCGCAAGGTTTACGGTGTGATTGAGGGCGTTACGGACAGGGATTACATGACCAACAGTTCCCATGTGCCGGTATATTATCCGATTAAGGCCATCGACAAGATTCGCATTGAGGCACCTTATCATGCCCTGGAAAATGCCGGTCATATCGCCTACATTGAAATGGATGGCGACCCGACGAAGAATGTGAAGGCCTTTGAACGTCTGGTGCGGGCTATGCATGATGCGAATATGGGGTATTTCTCCATCAACCATCCGGTGGATCGTGACCCGGTTTGCGGGTATACGGGGCTGATTGAGAATGAGTGCCCGCATTGTCATCGTAAAGAAGTGGAGACGGGGCGGTTCACCATTAAGAGAATGAAATAAGTCCGGGGTCGGAGTTCGGTTTACATCGATGTGCTAAGACGCCCGGCGGCTGATAATACTTTTCCTTCGCCATAGACAGGCTTGTCAAAAGCTGCGGAAAAGCATTATCAGCCGCCGGGCTTATTGTGTGCATTACAATGGTGCTTACATTGGTATGCCAAGGCGCCCGGTGGGGCTGGTAATATTTTCCTTCGCCATAGACAAGCTTGTCTAAGCGTACGAAAGTTACTGCCGCCCCTCCCCTCCGTCTTTTTGATTCGAATTTTTCTAATGGAATAGAAGGAAAATGTAATTAATGGTGGAAAATATTTATGAATAAAAGCTGTAAAGTGTTGCATAATTTCTAAATTTTTGTTATGGTTGTATAACGTATAGACTAGGTGGCGATAATATGGCTGAAAGTCGGGAAGAAAATTTTTATCTGGCGGCGATGCTGCGGTGTCCGGGGATTGGTTGTCGTTATTTGCGGCAGTTGTTGGAAGTTCTGGGAAGTGCTGAGGCTGTCTGGCGGGCGGATAGGGATGTTTTGACGGCGACGAGGATTTTATCGCCGCGACTTTCCGAGCGGCTGGCAAATTTTTGCCGGCAGCATGAGGCTGTGCCCGAGGAGATAAAGAAGGTTTGTGAAAAGAAGCTGATTTCTACCGTATCTATAATGGAAGAAAACTATCCCGAAGTGCTGCGAGAAATCTATGCGGCACCCGTGATGCTCTACTATACGGGAACGCTCGAAGCGGATGCTCGGCGGGTGGCTATGGTGGGGGCGCGGAAGTACTCCGGCTATGGACAGGCGACGGCCTTGGATTTTGGCGAAAAACTTGCTGCAGCGGGACTGACGGTGGTCAGCGGTGCGGCAAGGGGCATTGATACCTTTTCCCATCAGGGCGCGCTCAAAGCAGGGCGTACAGTTGCGGTTTTAGGCTGCGGTGTGGATATCGCCTATCCGTCTGAGAATCGGAAGCTGCTTTATGATATTGCCGATTCCGGCGGGGCTGTCCTTTCGGAATACGAGCCGGGAACCCGGCCTTTGCCGGCGTATTTTCCAGCCCGTAACCGCATCATCAGCGGCCTTGCAGAAGGGACGCTGGTAGTAGAAGCTGCTGCCCGTTCTGGTTCGCTGATTACCGCCGAGATGGCTCTGTCTGCCGGGCGTGATGTCTATGCTGTTCCGGGCAGCATTTATGCACCAGGATGCGCTGGCTGCAACCACCTTATTCAGCAGGGAGCGAAACTGGTTACCAAGCCTGAGGATGTTTTGGAGGAATTTCAGATTTATCTGCCCCAAACATCCGCTAAACCAGCCATAAAGCTTACGGCGGAGGAACAGGCGATTTATCAGGTGTTGTCCTTTGACCATGCGTTGAGCATGGATGAAATCATGAATAACCTGCCTGATGGTGAAATAGCAAATTTATCCTATCTGCTTCTGCAAATGGAGCTAAAGGGAATTGTGATAGAAAACGAGCTGCACGCTTTCCGGCGTGCCGAGAGGGAGTGAAAGTTTGGCTGCAGAAAAAGCAAAAGCCAAGGCGAAAACGCGCGCCAAAGCGAGCAAGGTAAAAAAGACCTTGGTTATTGTGGAGTCGCCGGCAAAAGCGAAGACCATTGAAAAATATTTGGGGAAAAAATATATGGTGCGTGCCTCGATGGGGCATTTGCGCGACCTGCCCAAAAGCCAGTTCGGCATTGATGTGGAAAATGACTTTGCCCCCAAGTATATCAATATCCGGGGAAAAGGGGATTTAATCAAGGCGCTGAAAAAAGATGCCAAGAATGCGGATAAAGTCTATCTGGCAAGCGACCCTGACCGTGAGGGGGAGGCCATTGCCTGGCATCTGTCCTTTATTCTGGGCTTAAACCCGGAGGAGGACTGCCGCATTGTCTTCAATGAAATCACGAAACCGGCCATTCAGGAGGCGGTAAAGCATCCGCGCAGCATCAATATTGACCAGGTGGATGCGCAGCAGGCCCGCCGTATGCTGGACCGCATTGTGGGCTACAAGCTGTCGCCGCTGCTTTGGCGCAAGGTGCGCAAGGGGCTTTCGGCAGGACGTGTGCAGTCCGTGACAGTCAAGCTTATCTGCGACAGGGAAAAGGAAATTCAGGCCTTTGAGTCCGTGGAATACTGGACGGTAGGCATGAAGCTGCGCAAGGATAAATCCGCCATGTTCGAGGCAGAGCTTACGCATGTGGATGGGGAAAAACTTGACCTGCACGATGAGAAGGCAACGGAAGCATTGGTAGAGGATTTTCAGCAGCAGAAACTGCTGGTGGACAAGGTGAAAAAGAGCGAGCGCAAGCGCAAGCCCGCCGCTCCCTTTACCACGAGTTCCCTACAGCAGGATGCTGCCCGCAAACTGGGCTTTACCTCCCGCAAGACCATGATGCTCGCACAGCAGCTCTATGAAGGTATCGAGCTGGGCCGTCATGGGGCAACAGGTCTGATTACCTATATGCGAACCGACTCCACACGCCTTTCGGATGTGGCGCTTAATGATGCCCGCGCCTTTATCGGCGAGCAGTTTGGTGAGGACTACCTGCCGCCCAAGGCCAATGTCTATGTGACGGGGAAAAAGGCGCAGGATGCCCATGAAGCCATCCGCCCGACGGATGTGAATCTGACGCCGGAAAGTGTCGAAAAGCATTTAAATAAAGACCAGTTCAAGCTGTATAATCTCATTTGGCAGCGTTTTACCGCCAGTCAGATGGTGCCGGCTGTTTACGATACATTGAGTATTCAGATTAAGGCAGGAGAACGCTATATGGCTAAGGCGGCGGGTTCCAAACTCAAGTTTCCCGGCTTTACGGCGGTATATGCCGGCGCAGAGAGCAATAAGAAGGAAAAGGATGTGCTCCTGCCGGATTTAGCCGAGGGTGATGAACTGAATATCGCTAAGATGCTGCCACAGCAGCACTTCACGGAACCGCCTCCACGTTACAACGATGCTTCGCTCGTTAAGACTTTGGAGGAAAAGGAAATTGGCCGTCCGAGTACCTATGCGCCGATTATTGAGACGATTCAGGCCCGCGGCTATGTCCAGCGCATTGACAAGCATTTCCAGCCCACGGAATTGGGCTTTGTGGTGGTGGATATGCTGGAAGAGTACTTCAAGGACATTGTCGATGTGAAGTTTACGGCAGACCTCGAAAATGAGCTGGATGAAATCGCCGAAGGCAAGGTGGAAAAAAATCACCTGCTCAAAGAATTTTATGACCCCTTTGCCGTGACTTTGGAAAAGGCGGATGAAGCCATTGGGCATGTGGAACTGCCGGAAGAAGAAACGGATATTCCCTGCGACAAATGTGGCCGCATGATGGTGGTCAAGCAGGGGCGTTTCGGCAAGTTCCTGGCCTGCCCCGGATTCCCGGACTGCCGCAATACAATGCCATTGCTTGTGGATACTGGCGTGCAGTGCCCCAAATGCGGTGGGGCGATTGTCGAGCGCAAGTCGCATAGAGGCAGAAAGTTCTACGGCTGCAAGAATTATCCGGAGTGCGATTACACGACCTGGGACCAGCCGTTGCAGGAAAAGTGCCCGAAATGCGGTGCGTTCATGCTCAAACATCACTATAAGAATGGCCGCGGCTTGACCTATTGCAGCAATGAGTCTTGCGAAACGCGTATCGACCATCCCAT
>DFHU01000017.1:10626-10867 GCA_002373045.1 Pseudoselenomonas ruminantium
GAAGCGGAAGCAGCTGCACAGGCTGAGGCGGCAGAACAAGAAAGCAAGACGAAAAAAGGGAAAAAGAAATAATGAAAGATATCATCATCATTGGAGCGGGCCTTTCGGGCGCAGAAGCTGCCTGGCAGGCTGCCAATATGGGCGCAAACGTAACCCTTTACGAAATGCGTCCGGTTAAGTCCACGCCTGCCCATAAGACGGCGGAATTTGCCGAGCTGGTCTGCAGCAACTCCCTGCGGGG
>DFHU01000017.1:10958-24748 GCA_002373045.1 Pseudoselenomonas ruminantium
GTGCTCAAAGAGGAAATGCGCCGCCTTAATTCCATCATTATGGAAGCTGCCGATGCCACCAAGGTTCCGGCAGGCGGAGCACTGGCGGTAGACCGTCATGGGTTCAGTCAGTATATTACCGACAAGGTGAGCAGTCACCCCAATATCACGGTTATTCACGAGGAAATGGAAACCATCCCCTTGCGTGATGATGCGATTACCATTGTGGCCAGCGGCCCGCTGACGGAAGGCAAGCTGGCTGAGGAAATCGCCAAACTCACTGGCAATGATTCGCTGTACTTCTATGATGCAGCAGCACCCATTGTGAGCCTCGAATCCGTGGATATGACCAAGGCTTACCGCGCTTCCCGTTATGGCAAGGGCGAGGCGGCGTATATCAACTGTCCGATGACCAAGGAAGAATATCAGGCGTTTTGGACGGAGCTGGTCAATGCCGAAAAAGCACCGACAAAGGATTTTGAAAAGGAAAAATTCTTTGAGGGCTGTATGCCGGTAGAAGTAATGGCAAGCCGCGGGGAAGATACCCTGCTGTTCGGCCCGTTAAAGCCGGTGGGGCTGGAACATCCGGAAACCGGCGTGCGCCCCTATGCGGTGGTACAGCTGCGGCAGGATAATGCTTCGGCAACCCTTTATAACATTGTGGGTTTCCAGACGCACCTCAAATGGCCGGAACAGCGCCGGGTCTTCGGCATGATTCCGGGACTGGAGCATGCCGAGTTCCTGCGTTATGGCGTTATGCACCGCAATACGTTTTTGAATTCGCCAACGCATATGCGTCCGACCTTCCAGTTCAAGGGCATCGACAACTTGTTCTTTGCCGGACAGATGACTGGCGTGGAAGGCTATGTGGAATCGGCAGCTTCGGGGCTGGTGGCCGGTGTTAATGCCGCGCGTATGGCACTGGGGAAAGAACCATTGGTATTCCCTGCGGAAACCTGTCATGGGGCTTTGGCGCATTACATCACCACCAGTGAGGCCAAGCATTTCCAGCCCATGAATGTGAATTTCGGCATTTTGCCCACCATTGTCATGCGCAATGAAAACGGCAAAATCATCAAGGATAAAAAAGCAAAGAAAATGAAACTTGCTGAGCGGGCGTTAAAGGCGATTGAGGACTTTAAGCCGGCTATTGGAGGCTGATTAGATATCATGGAAACACAATTTCATGCAACAACAATCTGCGCTGTGCGCAAGAATGGCAAAACCGCTATCGCCGGTGACGGTCAGGTGACTTTCGGCGAGCATACGATTATGAAGGCGAATGCCCGCAAGGTGCGCCGTCTTTACCACAATCAGGTGCTCGCAGGTTTCGCCGGCTCGGTAGCCGATGCGTTTACCCTGTTTGAAAAGTTTGAGGCGAAACTGGAGTCCTATAACGGCAATCTGCAGCGGGCGGCTGTGGAACTGGCAAAGGAATGGCGTACGGACAAGATTCTGCGCAAGTTGGAAGCCCTGCTTTTGGTAGCCGACAAGGACACCATGCTGATGCTTTCCGGCAACGGTGAGGTCATTGAACCGGACGGGGATGTGGCAGCCATTGGTTCCGGCGGCTTCTATGCCCTGTCCGCCGGTCGGGCGATGGCGAAGCATACGGAGATGAGCGCCGGCGAGATCGCCAAAGAAGCACTGTCGATTGCTGCCGATATCTGCGTATTTACCAATCATAATATCAAGGTTGAGGAGTTAGACTAAATGGAAGAACTTTTTGGAACAAACGAACAGACTCCACGCCAGATTGTGGAGGAACTCAATAAATATATCGTTGGCCAGGATGAAGCAAAAAAATCCGTGGCTATTGCCCTGCGCAACCGCTGGCGCAGCCGTAAGCTGTCCAAGGAAATGCAGGAAGATGTGGTGCCCAAGAACATTTTGATGATTGGTTCCACAGGTGTCGGCAAGACGGAGATTGCCCGCCGTCTGGCCAAACTGGTCAAGGCTCCGTTTATCAAGGTAGAAGCTACTAAGTTCACCGAAGTCGGTTATGTGGGCCGGGATGTGGAATCCATTATTCGTGACCTTGCCGAGACTTCCGTGCGCATGGTGCGTCAGCAGCGCATTGAATCCGTACAGGATAAGGCAAAGGAAATGGCAGAAGAACGCATTTTGGATGTGTTCGTTCCCGAACCGAAGAAGAACAGCAATCCTTTGGGACGCTTGTTTGGCGGCAACGATGAAGATAATGAGCAGCAGGAACAGCCGGCAGAACCCAAGTACCAGGCTGGTCGTGAATGGGTACGCAAGCGTCTGCAGAAGGGTGAACTCGAGCAGGAAACCATCGAGATTGATGTGGAAGATTCCAGCAAGCCGATGGTTGGCATGTTCGCCGGTTCCAGTCTGGAGAGCATGGGCGACAATATTCAGGACATGATTGGCAATTTGATGCCCAAACGTCACCGCAAGCGCAAGGTTACGGTAGAGCAGGCCCGCAAGATTTTCACGCAGGAAGAAGCGGACAAGCTTATCGATATGGAAGCCGTGGCCGATGAAGCTGTGAAGGTAGCCGAATACAGCGGCATCGTGTTCCTGGATGAAATCGACAAGGTGGCCGTCAAGGGCAACAGCTCTGGTGCTGATGTGAGCCGTGAAGGCGTGCAGCGCGATATTCTGCCCATCGTGGAAGGTTCCACGGTCATGACGAAATACGGCCCTTTGAAGACCGACCATGTGCTCTTTATCGCTGCTGGTGCTTTCCATATGGCAAAGCCCTCCGATTTGATTCCGGAATTGCAGGGGCGCTTCCCTATCCGCGTGGAACTCAAATCCCTGCGCAAGGAAGATTTCCAGAAAATCCTTACGGAGCCGCAGAATGCCCTGCTCAAGCAGTATCAGGCTATGCTGGCAACGGAAGATGTTGAACTGGAATTTAAGGACGAGGCCATTGCCCGTCTGGCCCAACTGGCCTGCGATGTAAACGAGCAGGCTGAGGATATCGGCGCCCGCCGACTGCATACCCTTTTGGAGAAGCTGTTGGAAGAAGTGAGCTTTACGGCACCGGAACTCACGGAGAAAAAGGTTGTTATTGATGCCGACTATGTGGATAAGCAGTTAGCGGATATTGTAGTGAACCGTGATTTGTCACAGTTTATTCTCTAAGAGAAAATAATATGAAAATTTAATTAAAAATATTATTATACATCTATGATTATTTTGAAAAATATGATAAAATATCCATAGATGTGTATGAGCAGTCCTGTTCGTGAGTGGACAGGACTGTCAAAATATTTTGTAAAGGAGAAAGCTACATGGCATCATTATTAGAAAAGACCAGAAAAATCAACCGCCTCCTGCAGCGTTCGGAAAATGTGGAATACGATGGAATTTCCCGGGTGCTTAGCAACGTTCTTAATGCGAATGTCTATATCACCAATAAGAAGGGCAAAATTTTCGGCTATGCCTTTGTGGATGATTTTGAATGCGACCTGATGGTGGATAAGGTAATCAATCAGGGCGAATTCCCCAAGACCTATGTGAACTGGCTTATGCGCATGGATGAGACCAGTGCCAACCTGCATTCCAAGACCGGCATGTGCGCCTATGAGGAGAATACGAAGTGCCTCTTCAATGGCAAGAACACGACCATCGTTCCCATCTATGGTGTGGGAGAGCGCATTGGTACTTTGGTCGTAGCCAAGTATGATGAAGAATTTAATGATGATGATTTGCTGCTCTGTGAGTATGGTGCTACGGTAGTGGGCATGGAAATGCTTCGCGACCATGCAGAAAAAATCGAAATTGAGGCGCGCAAGAAGGCCACTGTGCAGATTGCCATCGAAACGCTGTCTTTTTCGGAAAAACGAGCTGCAAAAGCTATTTTGGAAGCCTTGCCGGATGATACCGAGGGTATCCTGGTAGCTTCTAAGATTGCGGATAAAGTGCAGATTACGCGTTCGGTTATCGTTAACGCCTTGCGGAAGTTTGAGTCTGCTGGTGTGATTGAATCGACTTCATTGGGTATGAAGGGCACGCGTATAAAAATTCTCAATGAGCATCTGATGGAAGAAGTTCGGAAACTGGATGTGAATATTTGATTTGTTTCAAGGTCGGTACATGGGTGCCGGCCTTTTTTTTTAGTGAATACTATTGACTACTTGTTTTAAAATGAAAAAAATGATAAAGTGGGAAGGAGTTAGAGGGCTTATGTAGAAAATAAATAAAAGGCAACTGTATGAATACGAGAATAAACGGTCGATTGAACGATGGCAGACAGAGGGGATGTGATTAGAGGTATGCTGGAACAGATAATGAACTCATCTAATTTTGATTACCTTTCCCGGGGGTTGGAGGCTGCCAATTTGCGACATGAAGTGATCAGCAATAATATCGCTAACGTGAACACGCCGCATTTTAAGCGCAGCGCGGTGAACTTTGAGGATTTGCTGGCCAAGGAACTGCATTTGGATGATGAAGGCAAGCGTTTGGATGTTGTGCGGACGCATGACCGGCATTTGCCTATTCCGATTCATGGCAAGGTTCATGCTGTCATAGAAGAGGATGATACCACTACTATGCGCGTGGATGATAATAATGTCGATATTGATATTGAAATGGCAGGTCTGGCCAAGAATCAGCTCTATTACAACGCGATGACCACAGAGCTGGGAGGCTTTATGACCAGAATGAAAAATGTTATTACCAGCGGTCAGAGTTGATGACGGTTGGTAATAGAAAGTGTAAAGGGAATGACCATGAGTATGTTCTTAGGGATTGATGCAGCAGCGTCAGGTCTTACGGCGGAGCGGCTGCGTATGGATGTTATATCCAATAATATTGCCAATGCCAACACCACCCGTACGGAGCAGGGCGGGGCATATCATCGGCGGTATGTTGTTTTCGAACCAAGAGTTAAAAATGATGGACCATTTCAGAGTTTTTTAAAAAAAGCGGCAAATAAACTGGAGGCTGGAGATGGTGTACGTGCTACCCGCATTGAGAGTGATAATATGCAGGGGCCGCTCGTATACGATCCGGGACATCCGGACGCCAATGCAGACGGCTATGTAGAACGCCCCAATGTCAATGTGGTGGCGGAAATGGTGGATATGATTACGGCGTCCCGTGCTTATGAAGCCAATACGACAACGATTAATGCTGCCAAAGCCATGGTAACCAAGGCTTTGGATATGGGGAAATAAGTTTACAGCGTTTAATGATTTGAGAGGATAGCGATATGGAAATTGCACCATTGGCGATGACTCCTGTGTCCATGCATGCGGACAGCCATTTGGGGGAGACACAGGAACCAAAAGAAGTGAAGAAGTTTGGGCAGTATTTGACGGATGCCCTGAAGAAAACAAACGCTTTACAGCTGGAATCGGATAGAGAAAATGCCCTTCTGGCTGCCGGACGCATAGAAGATGTTTCTCAAGTGGTGATTGCCGCTCAAAAAGCGGATATCGCCCTGCAGCTGACCCTTCAGATGAGAAACCGGGCAATGTCGGCATATCAGGAAATCATGCGTATGCAGGTATAGTGACAAATAGAGACTGATTCTACGTGAAGGGATTGAGATCATGGGAGATTGGAAAGAGCGGTATAAGGAGCTTCTGGAGAGATTCAGTAAGCGCCAGCGGTACATTATGCTGGGCTCCGCTTTGGCTATTCTCATTGCCATAATTGGTGTAAGTGCATGGTATGGCAATAAGCCGGATATGGTTCCCTTGTTTACCAATATGGAAACAAAGGATGCCGGTGAAGTAGCTGCAAAACTGAAAGAAGCGAAAATCGAATACGAGGTGCAGGAAACGCGGCAAGGCACTACCATCATGGTTCCGTCACGGGATGTACACAATGCACGGCTGGATTTGTCAACGCAGGGACTTCCCCGGGGTAATAAGGGGTTTGAAATCTTTGATGACAGCAAGCTGGGCGTTACGGAATTCCAGAACAAAGTCAATTATTTACAGGCTTTGCAGGGAGAGCTGACTCGTACCATTGAGCAGATTGCTGCCGTAGAAAAGGCACGGGTGCATATTGTTCTGCCCGAAGACAGTCTGTACAAGAAAAATGAGAAGCCGGCTACGGCTTCCATTATGCTGCACCTGCGGCCCAATATGGAATTGTCCAAGAAGGAAATCAAGGGTATTGTCAATCTGGCGGCAAACAGTGTTCAGGGCCTGAAGCCGGAAAATATCACGATTGTGAATGATACCGGTAAGATTCTTAATGACCCCGATGAAAATGAAGAACAGGCAGTCGGCGTTAAGACCATGACCCAGTTGGATATGACCAAGAAGGTTCAGGATAATATCCAGAAGAATATTCAGTCCATGCTGGATGATTCCATGGGAGAGGGCAAGGCATTTGCCCGGGTAAGCGTGGAACTGGATTTTGATGACCGGACCACCGACAAACAGACCTTTACTCCGGTGGTGGACGATTCCGGCATTATCCGCAGCCAGCAGGATTTGAGCGAGACTTACAGCGGTACTTCGACTCAGCCCGGCGGTGCAGCCGGCGTCCAGTCCAATGTGCCGGGGTATGTTGCCCAGAACAACAATGCCAACGCTGACTATGAGAAAAAGGAATCGACAAAAAATTACGAGATAAATGAAGAGAAATCCAAGACAGTAGCAGCTCCCGGCTCCATTCGCCGGCTGACTGTAGCGGTTTTGGTAGATGATACCGTAACGCCTCAGCAGCAGGACAGCATTATGCGGACGGTGAGCAGTGCAGCAGGCATCAACACCAACCGGGGAGATACGGTTTCCGTTGAACCGCTGCCCTTCAGTACAGAACTCCGTGACCGGCGGGCCGCAGAAGAAAAGGCTGCCAAGGACAGGGAGGACATGATTCTCTATGGCACAATCGGTGGCATACTGCTGGTACTGGCTGCTATTGGCGGTTATCTCTACTATCGCCGCAAGAAAAAGCTGGAAGCTATTGCAGCCGAACAGGAGAGAATCCGTCAGGAGGAGGAAGCAAGAAAGAAATTGGAAGAAGAAGAGCGTGCAGCCCTGTTGGCTGCTGGTGCTTTGGAACCTGAGGAACTTTCAGAAGAAGAACAGCAGCACCTTACCGAAAAGCAGACTTTGCAACAGCTTATTGACCAGCGTCCGGCAGAGGTGGCTATGCTTGTTAAAACTTGGCTGGCGGAGGAATGACCTATGGCACTTGAAGATATGTATGGCGATGGTGATGAAGAACTCACTAATACAGAGAAAGCAGCCGTGTTGTTTATTGCTCTGGGCCCTGAATATTCAGCGAAGCTTTTTCAGCATCTGGACGATGATGAAATTGAGCGTATAACCCTCGAAATTGCGAACCAGAAAAAGGTCAGCTCCGAGGTAAAGGCAAAGGTAGTCAGTGAATTTTATCAAATGGCTATGGCCAGCGACTACATTTCCACGGGTGGTCTGGAATATGCGCAGAATGTGTTGGAGAAGGCCTTGGGAGCGGAAAAGGCGATGGAAATTCTCAATCGCCTTACCTCCAGCTTGCAGGTTCGACCTTTCGATTTCCTGCGCAAGACCGACCCTTCTCAGCTCATGAACTTTATCAACAACGAGCATCCACAGATCATTGCATTGATTATGGCTTACTTAGAACCGGATCAGGCGGCTACGCTGCTCGGTTCGTTGCCGCCTGAAGCCCAGGCGGATGTAGCCAGACGTATTGCCCAGATGGATAGAACGTCGCCAGATATTGTCCGCGAGGTAGAGCGTGTGCTGGAGCGCAAGCTGTCTTCGCTGGTTACGCAGGACTTTACCACCGCTGGCGGCGTCAAGGCTATCGTGGAAGTCCTCAACCGTGTGGACCGTACCACCGAAAAATCGATCATCGAAACTTTGGAAGTGGACAATCCGGAACTGGCCGAGGAAATCAAACGCCTCATGTTCGTGTTCGAAGATATCGTTCAGCTGGACGACCGCTCCCTGCAGATGGTTTTGCGCGAAGTGGATACCAAGGATTTGTCCTTGGCACTCAAGGCTACACCTGCGGAAGTGGCCGACAAAGTTTACCGGAATATGTCGAAACGTGCTGCCGATATGCTTCGGGAAGAAATCGAGTTCATGGGCCCCGTCAAGATTCGTGACGTGGAAGAAGCTCAGCAGAAGGTCGTCAATGTCATCCGCGCATTGGAGGACAAGGGCGATATCGTAATATCGCGTGGACAGGGAGACGAGATGATTGTCTAGAGTTATCAAAGCCGCGATATGGGAAGAAAATCCTCATCTCATCCATACCCCCGAGCCGCCTAAGCCGGAAAAGGCTGCAGCCGAGGATAGTGGTTTTGATGAAGAAACCCGCACCCGTATGCTGGCAGAAATTGCTGCCAAGGAGCAGCGTGCTATTCAGTTATTAAAAGATGCCAAGGTGGATGCGGAAATACTCAAGCAGGAGGCTAAAGCTGAATGTGAGCGTATGAAAGAGGAAGCCCGGGCTGAAATTGAACAGGCAAAACAGGAAGCGTCCGAAGAAGGCCATCAGGAAGGTTATGAGGCCGGCTATAAGGATGGCGAGGCCAAAATTCGGGAGGAGATGGCTAAGACCCTGGCTGCAGGAAGTGCGCAGGCGGAAAAAACCCTGCGGGATGCGAAGGAGGCCACACGTGACTATGTTCAGCAGGCTGAACAGGATGTGGTGAAAATGGTCATGGCTGTTGTAGAAAAAATTCTTCCTCAGCACTTTATCGATGTTCCCCAGGTAGTATTGCCATTGGTGAGAGAGGCTATTGTTAAGGTAAAAGACCAAAAAGAATTAAAAATTCATGTGGCACCGCAAGACTACGATTTGGTACTTTTGGCCCGCAATGAATTTCGGGGTCTCCTGACCTACGGTGATGCGACGATTGATTTGGTTTCGGATCAGAGCATGAATCCTGGTGATTGTCTGATTGAAACGCCAAATGGGACAGTGGATGCACGGCTTGCTACGCAGATTGAGCTTGTACGGCAGGCAGTGAAAAATGTTATGCTTTAAGAAGTTCCTTTGAGGTATGGAGCTATGGAAGATATGCAGGTAAATAAGCCTTTTCAATTGAATATCGATAAGTTCACAGAGGCTATTTGCGATTGCTCCAGTGTCAAACTCACGGGGAAGGTAACGCAGGTTATTGGCCTGGTCATTGAGTCTCAGGGGCCTACGGTAAGTGTAGGTGAACTTTGTTACATCAGCTCGCATAATCCGGATGTTCCGCCGATTCCTGCTGAAGTGGTAGGCTTTCGGGAAGGTTATGTCATGTTGATGCCCGTTGGCGAGATGCAGGGGATTGGTCCTGGCTGTGAAGTGACAGCAGCGCAGAAGATGCTGAATGTCAAAGTGGGCGATGAGCTTTTAGGCCGTGTCCTGGATGGCTTGGGCAATCCTATTGATGGCAAAGGCCCGATCCTTTGCAAGAAGGAGTATTCGCTGCAGGCTGATCCGCCTCATCCGTTATCGCGGCCTCGTATCCATGACAGCCTTTATGTCGGTGTGCGGGCTATTGATGGGCTTATCACCATGGGAGAAGGTCAGCGCATAGGCATTATGGCTGGCTCCGGGGTGGGGAAATCCACCCTTCTTTCCATGATTGCCCGCAATACGGAGGCCGATATCAGTGTCATTGCGCTGGTGGGAGAACGTGGCCGTGAGGTGCGTGATTTCATCGAGCGCGATTTAGGCGAAGAAGGCATGAAACGCTCTGTGGTGGTAGTGGCGACCTCTGACCAGCCGGCTTTGGTGCGTATCAAAGGCGCGATGACTGCTACCGCTATTGCGGAGTACTTCCGTGACCAGGGCCGTAAGGTTATTCTGATGATGGATTCGGTTACCCGCTTTGCCATGGCGCAACGTGAAGTAGGGCTGACCATTGGGGAGCCACCGGCTACCCGTGGCTACACGCCTTCCGTATTTGCCATGCTGCCACGGCTTTTGGAGCGGGCAGGTACCAGTGCGACAGGCTCGATTACGGGAATTTACACGGTACTGGTAGATGGCGATGATATGAATGAACCCATTGCCGATGCGGTGCGTTCCATTTTGGATGGTCACATTGTATTATCCCGTACGATTGCGGCGCAGAATCACTTCCCTGCCATTGATATTATGCCTAGCGTCAGCCGTGTAATGAATGAAGTGGTTTCGCCGGAGCATTTAAAAGCTGCACAGCAAATGCGGCAGCTCATGGCCGTCTATCGAGATGCTGAGGACTTAATTCACATTGGGGCGTATGTAAAGGGCTCCAGCGCTAAGATTGATGAATCGATACAGAAGATAGATGCCATTAATGATTTTCTCTGTCAGGGAATTTTTGAAGTTGATTCCTATGAAGAAACTGAAAGAAAATTAATGGGAATTTCCGGGTAACAGGTCATGAAAAAGTTTAAGTTTCAGCTGGAGACCCTGCTCAGGGTTACACGGCGCAAAAAAGATGATGCTGAACGTGAATTTGCCGAAGCTTCCCGCCGATTGGAAGAAGCCCGGGAAGGTTTAAGCACTCTGCTGGACGAAATGCAAAGAGGCCAGCGGGATTATGACGCACTTTCGCAGGAGGGTGTGCGGGTTACCGTGGGCAGGCTCATGACATTTAATAGTTTTTTTGCCTGGAAAAGGGAGCAGATTGAAATGCAGCAGGGGATTGTCCTGCAGATGAAGGGCGAAAAACAGAAAAAGCTCAAGGCACTTATGGAAGTTATGAGTTATCTCAAGAGTATAGAACAATTGAAAGAACGCCGCTATCAGGAGTATCTGTCGGAGGCCCTGCAGGAAGAACAGAAAATGTTGGATGAAATCGGCCTGCAGCTTACGATGCGGCGCAGAAGGGAAGGGATAAGCTTATGATGGATTTAACCGGTGTACGCCATGTACAGGCGAGAATTGCGCAATTGCAGGAGCAATTTGGTATGCCGGGAAATCTTCCCGGTACAGGTTTCTCCCAAAAACTGGAAAAGGAAATGCAAAAATCACTGGGAGTAACGGAGGCACAGAAAACTTCTGAACCAGCAGTTCAGGAAAACAATCAGCCGTTGCCTGCAGTACAGAAGGTGGATAATGCGAAAATGGTACTGGCGGATATGCCGCTGGCAGATCAAAATCTCAGTACGCTTATAGAGGCGGCGGCCAGAAAGTATAAAGTGGATCCGAAATTGGTGGCTGCTGTGGCAGAAGTGGAATCCAATGGCAATCAGGATGCCGTTTCGTCTGTGGGAGCTATTGGTGTTATGCAGCTGATGCCGGATACGGCAGCTTCACTTGGTGTAGATCCCTACAATAAACAGCAGAATATTGAAGGCGGTGCAAAATATCTCCGTCAGATGCTTGATACCTTTGGCGGGGATACGAAAAAGGCTGTGGCGGCTTATAATGCCGGCCCAGGAGCGGTGAAGGATTATGGTGGTGTTCCGCCGTATAAGGAAACCCAAAATTATGTGAACAAGGTATTGGATATTTACAGATAACGTAAGATAGAAGGCGGGTTAGACAATGGCAGTGAAGAAGAAAAAGAAAAAAGGCAGTAAGATAGTGAAAGTGCTATTAATGCTCTTCCTGCTATTTGTGCTTATCGTGGGCGGTTTTGCTTTAGGGGTTTACCTGCAGCTGATTGATACGCAGGAAGCCAATGAGCAGTTAAAACTTTACGATTTACCGGTTATTGGTGAATACTTTGTGCGTCCGGCACCTAGCGAGTCGGATATGGAAAAAATGCCAGTAGAAGATGCCAAACCGGACAAGGATAAGGATTTGAAGTCAGACGATAAGGATAAAAAGGAATCCAAGAAGCTCGTCATAACCAAAGAAGAGATTGAAAAACAAATGAAGCAGCGGGAAGCTGAGGAAAAGAAAAGAGTGTCTAAACTTGCCCGGCTGTATAATCAGATGAAGCCGAAGGATGCGGCAAAAGCCATGGATGAGCTGGATGATGATATGTGCATTGCCATATTACAGCGTATGGATGAGGCCGTGGTGGCAAAGATCATGACAGAATTCGACGAAGGCAAAACGGCCAGAATTACCCGTATAATGTATGCGGGTACCAAAAAGGAAGTTAACACAGAAGAGGACATTCGCCGCATGTTGGAAGAAAAAGCCAAGAAAGACGGGCAGGAACAGCCGGAAATTGAGGCACAATGAATGATAAGTTCCCTACCAAGCAAAAGTAGGGAATTTTTTATTTAAGTAAAAGGCGTTTTTCAACGATAAATAACATGTAAGGGAGGTGATTTGGTGAATGCAGCAAATGTAATGGCTATTTCTCCAAAGGCTGGTGCTGTAAACAAAGTGCAAAATACACGGATGGTCAGCAAAATGGACAAGGCATCTGCCAGTGCGTCTCAGGGCTCATTTGATGAGGTCTTGGGAAAAGCAGGAGAAGAAGTAATAGGAAAAATGGCAAAATCGCCGACAGAGGCACAGGGAAGTATACAAGGAAATGTTGACGCTAAGGAAGCTTATATAAAAGACGATATGCCAGAAGGTACGGAGGCTGCTTTAAATAGTCAGCTGGGGAAGGAACCGAAGTCAGGGAAGACAGCTAATGATTGGGAAAAAAACTCGCAGGGGACGAAAAGCCAAAACCGTGAAAATGACACTGTTGGAAAACAAGAAACAGAAACGTTGGATATAGCTATCGCGGCGGTGGTGAATTTTACTGCAGATGAAACATCTGCAGTGACTGTGGACGAACAAATTCCACAGGAAAAAGATGCACCTGCAGTGGTTGAACGAAGTCTGCAGGTAGAGGATACCCAAATTTTGCAGAGGCAATCTACTTTTAAGGCTGATGAACAAATCCCGCAGGCGAAAGTTGCGCTAACAACAGCTGGGCAGATTTTGCAAACAAAATCTACACCAAAAGTGGATGGTCCAAATCTGCAGGTGAAAGATGCACTGACGGTGGAGAAGAAGATTCCGCAGGTAGAAGTAACACTGTCAGCGGATAAATATATTTCGCAGGTCAAAGAGGCACTGTCATCAGATAAGCAGATTCCACAGGTAGAAGTTGCATTGACAGCAGATGAATCATACCCACAGGTAAAAAACGCTACTGATGTAAATCTGCAAAGTTTGTTGCCGCAGTCAGGAGCTGAGATTCAGAAAAATAAAAATTTCCTGGCGATGCTTTCAGGACAGCAGGTAAAACTGAGCGATGGAAAGCCAGTAGAAAACTTGCCTGAGATGGGAATTCAGAGGCAGGAAATGACATCAGCAGCTCAACCGGCAGAAGGTTGGGGAATGGGCCGGATGACAAAACCGGCAACGATGCTGGAGATACAGCTGAACAATCATCAGTTGGCAAATAGGGCAGTGCTTCAGGAAAACAGTGTAGTGTTGCAGCAGGATTTGCCGTTAAGAAATCTTCAGGGAAGTAGTCAGCAATTTCCTTTGCAAAAAGAGGGCTGGTCTAATGTCCCATTAGTAAATCAGGCTGCTCTGCAGAATGAAGAGGGCAAAGGGGCTCTTTTAGCGAATCAGACGGTTCAGGAAAATTTACAATTGGCTTTTTCGCAAGGGCAAAGAGGCATCTTTTTGACAGATGTGCAAAATAATATGTCTGAAGAGGTTGAGCGGCCACAGGAAAATCTTAATAATCTGCAGGGGACAATCCTGAACAATGGTAGGGAAAGACAGGACGTCAAGGGCATGGCACTTTTTGAGCAGAGCGAGGAAACGATGCCGTCCATGCCTGCTGGCCGGGGGAAGGATTCAGCGATACAGCAGGCACCAGTACAGGAGGTAATTTTGGAAGAGCCTATGCCGTCCATGCCTGCTGGCCGGGTGAAGGATTCAGTGATACAGCAGGTACCAGCACAAGAGATGATTTCGGAAGAGCCTATGCTGTCCATGTCTGTTGGCCGGGGGAAGGATTCAGCGAT
>DFHU01000017.1:24809-31541 GCA_002373045.1 Pseudoselenomonas ruminantium
AGGTACCAGCACAAGAGATGATTTTGGAAGAGCCTATGCCGTCCATGCCTGCTGAAAGCGTGAAGGATTCAGTAATCATACAGGAAACAGGAAAAGTGATACTTCCTGAGGAAATGGTGCAAACATCGCCTGTTGGGAAAAAAGAGACTGTTTCTGTGAATAATCCTTTGTCAGGTGTCAGCATAACGGTAGAAGATGTTGTACCGATGACAGAGCCGGCAATGGAGATGCATGATAATCTTCAGCAGAATTTGTACCGACAAAATCAGCAGGCGTTTCCCGAGACTAAGGTGGTGACCACTGCAGAGGGAGAAATGGTCGGTCAGCTGGTTGAAGAAGCTGTAGGAGATAAGAGTCCTCTCCAGTCGAAGTCTGCTCCGGCTGGCAATCCTGAATCTGCTGTTATGTTCCAGCAAAGTCTGAATGACAGTCTGACAGGGTCTAAAATGACGAATGAGACAAATCAAACGCAGAATTTACAGGAGGATTTCAATGTTCCTCGGCAGATTGTGGAACAGGCAAGATTATTGAGGAGAGGCGAAGATACGCAGATGGTCATAAAACTCCACCCTGACCATTTGGGCGAGTTGACCCTTAAAGTATCGGTTAGTGCTAATGGTGCGGTCAATGCTTCATTCCATAGCGACAACGCTCAGGTAAGAGCGATTATTGAAAACACGTTGGTACAGCTTAAGCAGGAACTCAATAATCAGGGACTGAAAGTGGATAATGTTGATGTCTATGCCGGGCTCACGGATGGTCAGCTGCCTCAGGGAGAAGGACAGCAGGCATGGCAGCAAAATCAGGGACACAGCAGCAACGGCAGTATGCAGAATTTAGGGAATGTGGAAGATTATGGAGAAGAGACCGAAAATATAGCTGCTGGTGTTCAGTCATCAACAGAAGCAGTTGATGGCGTAGATTACCGGGTCTGAAGTATAGAAGGTGAATAATGTGGCAAATTCATTAAATACGATTACCGTTGATGGGGTAACCCAGACAATGGAAAGTTATCAAGCAAGCCAGACGCAGGCAAATAAGGACAATAGTACGTTGGGCAAGGATGCTTTTTTGCAGCTTTTGGTTACCCAGATGAAATATCAGGATCCATTAGACCCGCAGGATAACGGTGAATATCTTGCACAGCTGGCACAGTTCTCTGCATTGGAGCAGATGACCAATGTAGCAGATGGACTGGGTGAGGTATCGAAGTTGGTCGGCAATATTGATACTTCTGTATTGGTGGGGCAACTCAGCAATATGATTGGTAAGGACGTACAATGGAGTGTGGAAAGTACCAGCACAGATGCTGATGGTAAGTCAACCACGACCACAACGAAGATGGAAGGGAAAGTTACCGGTGTAAGCATTTCTGATGGTTCACCGACGATTATTGCCAGCTCCGGCGGTAAGACCTATCAAGTGGGGATTGGCGATATCAGTCGCATTGGTGAAGGTGTGCAAGGAAACTGATTCTTTAAGCGAATATTGGCGGTACAATTGTAAGACCGGCGCAGCTATGCACCGGTCTTTACTGTTAAACAGTATTTTTTTTGCATTTAGCCAAGAAACTTTTCAAATGAAAAAAGGGAAAAGGCTGATTCATGCCGAAATTTAAGAAAATAAGGAACACGTTAAAGATGTAAGGAGGAAAAAAACAATGATTAAGCTGACAAAGTTTAATTCGCAGACAAATAAAAAAGGAGAATTCGTGCTTAATGCCGAAATAATAGAAACGATAGAGGAAACGCCGGACACGGTGGTGACATTGACAAACGGCAAAAAGTTCATCGTAGAAGAACCAATGGATGAAATTGTCCGTCGTGTGATGAAATATCGCCGGGCGCTCCATCAATTTTGATGTGGACAAGTTCTCATCAATTGGTATAATATTTAAAGAAAACTATTACGGAGGGATAATCGTATGGCTGACGAAGAAAAAGACACAGAGGAAGTGGCCGAAGAACCGAAGAAGAAATCTCCGATAATTCTGGTGGTCATCTTAGTTCTGATTGGTCTGGTGCTCGCCGGCGGCATCTCGTTCTTTATTACGACCAAGATGATGGCGGATACCGCTACTGAACAGGTCAATGAGCATCATGACCCTGGTAAATTTATCAAGTTGGGTGATGCCAAAGACGGTATTATGGTAAATGTTGGTGGGCAGAAGGCAGGCAAATTCCTGAAAGCGGGCATTGTTTTGGAGATGAACCCGGGCAAAAAAGCCAACATGACGGAGGAAGGTGCGCTTCTGCCGGAGGCTGAGACGAAGATTCTGGATACTACAATGCAGATTCTGCGCAGTGCCAAACTGGATGAATTTGATGCAACCCGTCAGGATGACTTGAAAAAGAAAATTAAGGATGAATTGAACACCAAACTGGGGCCGGGTTCTGTGTATGATGTATATATAACAAGCTTCCTGCTTCAGTAAAAGTGTTCAATTTCCAGCAGGAAGGAGGGCGTAAGATTGGCAGATGAAGTACTATCTCAATCTGAGATAGATAAACTGCTTTCCGCGCTGTCAGATGGAACCGTATCAGCAGAAGAAGTAAAAGCAGACGAAGAACAAAAAAAAGTTAAGACATACGACTTCAAACGGCCAGATAAGTTTTCTAAGGACCAGATACGAACGCTCTTCATGCTTCATGAGAGTTTTTCCAGACTTTTGAATACGTATTTGTCTACACATTTGCGTACACTGGTAAATGTTGAGGTGGCTTCAGTAGAGCAGCTGACTTATCAGGAATTTGTGCAGTCTCTGGCCAATCCTTCAGTAATCAGTATTGTGGCTGTACCACCGCTTAAGGGCAATATCATCATGGAAATAAACACGGAGATTGCGTTCGCGTTTATTGACCGGGTATTTGGCGGTGAAGGCCGGGTAGGGATAAAGCCCCGCGTGCTCACGGAAATAGAAGACGTGGTTGTGCAGCGCTTTATCAATACTGCCTTGGGGCATTTGAAAGAAGCCTGGATGAATGTGGTGGAGTTTTTCCCTGCATTGGAAACTATGGAATCAAACCCTCAATTTACGCAAATCGTACCGCCCAGTGATATGGTGGTCATTGTCACCATTCAAATGAAGGTGGGAGAAGTTGAGGGAATGATGAATATATGTATTCCCTATCTGGTGCTTGAGCCAGTTATGTCAAAACTTACGACTACTTTCTGGGTGGCTTCATCCGTATCGAGGGATGATAATCCTGAGCAGGTCAAACTCCTGCAAAAGAAAATTGAGCGAACCAAGGTTCCCTTTGTGGTGCAATTGGGGGAGCTTAAACTCACAATCAATGAGTTTTTGACGTTGGGATTTGGGGATGTCCTGCAAATGGATACTCGAGTGGATGATAATTTGTTATGCCTGGTAGGCAAGCGGCCAAAATTTTATAGCCGCCCGGGTAAGTCGGGCAAGAAAATGGCGGTCCAGATTACCAAAATTATAAGTGAAGGAGATGAAAATACTGATGAGTGACGATATGATCTCGCAAGAGGAGATTGACGCCCTGCTGAATGGCGGAGGGATACCCGCGGCAGACGACAGTCCGGCACCGGCGGGAGAGTCTGAAGCACCGGCTGACGCATCAGCTGGCTCCGACAGTAGTTCATCTCAGTTTGATGATGTACTCACGGATGTGGAAAAGGATGCTCTGGGAGAGATAGGCAATATCTCCATGGGGAGTGCAGCAACAACCCTTTCGGTACTCTTGGGGCATAAGGTGAACATCACCACACCTTCGGTTTCTGTTTCTTCGATGAGCATGATTCAGGAGAAATACCCCATGCCCTATCTGATTGTGGAAGTAGGGTATACCATCGGTATTGATGGCAATAACGTTCTGGCCATTCAGGCACAGGATGCAGCCATTATCGCTGACTTGATGATGGGGGGCGATGGCACCAATCCCGATACGGAAATCAATGAAATCGCCATGAGCGCAGTGGGCGAGTCCATGAACCAGATGATGGGCACGGTGGCAACATCTTTGTCCACCATGTTCAACAAAAAGATTGATATTTCGCCGCCTAAGGTAAACCTCATTGATTTTGGCAGTGAGGATAAAGTTTCTGAAGTGCTCGGACAGACAGAACCGATTGTGTGTACATCGTTCCGTATGGAAGTAGACGGTCTGATCGATAGCGAAATCATGCAGATTTTGCCTGTAGAAGTGGCTAAGGAAATGGTTGAGGCACTGACCAATGGTTCTGCTGAGGAGCCAGAGCCGGAGCCTGCGCCAGCACCAGCCGCACCGTCGCCACCACCGGCAGCTGCGCCGGCACCAACTCCTGCCGCACCGCCGCCTGCACAGCAGATGGCACCGCCGGTGATGGCCGCCCCGCCGCCTGCGGCAGGTGGGTATGGTTATGGTATGCCGCCTATGCAGGGGATGGCTGCTAATGTGCCGGTACAGCCTGCACAGTTTATCCCCTTGAATACGCAGCCGGTACAGGTCAATGATGCAAATATTGGTCTGATTCTCGATGTTCCCCTGTCGGTGACTGTGGAACTTGGCCGGACCAATAAATCCATCAAGGAAATATTGGAGCTTACCAATGGTTCCATTGTAGAATTGGACAAACTGGCTGGTGAACCAGTAGATATCAATGTAAATGGCAAGTTCCTGGCCAAAGGCGAAGTGGTCGTTATCGATGAAAATTTTGGTGTACGTATCACGGAAATTGCCAGCCCAGCTGAACGGGCTGCAAAATTGCAGTGATTCTCTTAGTTAGAGAAGTTCTTGTCTAAAACAAGACTTTCTTATATAATAAAGGCAATGCTAACCAAGTCGGATGTTTTTTAAGATGAGGAGAGATGGAACATGGCAGTAAGAGTATTGGTCGTTGATGATGCGGCATTCATGAGAATGATGGTTAAAGACATCCTGTCTAAAAATGGCTATGAAGTCGTAGGCGAGGCAGAAAATGGGATGAAGGCTCTGGAGAAATATCAGGAGCTGAAACCGGATCTCGTTACTATGGATATCACGATGCCGGAGATGGATGGTATCAGTGCCGTTAAGGAAATCAAAAAGGTTGATCCCAACGCCAAGATTGTTATGTGCAGTGCAATGGGTCAGCAGGCAATGGTTATCGAAGCTATCCAGGCCGGCGCCCGTGACTTTATCGTTAAACCCTTCCAGGCAGATCGTGTATTGGAGGCTGTCCGTAAAGCAGTGGGCTGATGGAAAGAAAACGTATTTTTCTGGCGTGCTTTGTGGGAATGCTCATATTCTTATTGGTTACAGAACCTGCCTTGGCAGCCGATGAGGCTGCCAAGGGGGGGTATCTGGCCGGTTATGAAAATACTGACCCACGGCCTGCGCCGATTTCCTGGTGGTCAACAATTGCTTATTTGGTCAGCCTCTTTGCTATTTTTGTCTTTGTAGTAGGGCTGGCTTATTTTGCTGCCCGGTTTATTGGCGGCAAGTTTGCTCAGCAAAAGCTGGGCTATGGCGGCAGGATTCTGTCTCACTTGCCTTTGGGCCCTAACCGTTCTGTATGTGTGATTGAAATGAGTGGCCGGGTCTTTATGTTAGGGGTTACGGAGCATTCCATAACACTGCTGACGGAAATTACCGATGCAGATGAGATAGACCGGCTGCACCGTGAGGATTTGGCCTTTGGCAAGATGCCGGATATGTTCTCGCAGCAGTTTGGCACACTAGCCGGGTTGGTACAGAAAGTTCCGCCATTATTTCGTAAGTAATTGGCTGTCAGAATCGTTATTGAAAAAGGAGTTGTGGGCAGTTGAACCGCCGAAATGTCTTTTTTATGCTGGGAGGAATAGCTTTCCTGCTGGTTTTGGCACAGGACGCTGCTTTAGCTGCACCGCTTATCCCTTCGGTAAATGTTGATGTGGGTTCGTCGAACAAACCTCAGGATGTAGCGGTGACGCTGCAGGTGATGGCACTTTTGACCATCCTGTCGCTGGCACCGGGAATCCTGATTATGACCACATCATTTGTGCGTATTGTAGTGGTTATTGGTTTCCTGCGCAATGCGCTGTCTACGCAGAATGTGCCGCCCAATCAGGTGGTTATCGCCTTGTCGCTGTTTTTGACCTTTTACATTATGTCTCCTTATTGGAGCCAGGCAAATGAAAATGGAATTCAGCCGTATATGGCGGGGCAGATAACTCAGGAAGAGGCGCTTAAGAATGTAGTGGAGCCTGTTCGCGAGTTTATGTTCAAGCAGACCCGTGAATCGGATTTAGCTTTGTTTGTGAATCTAGCGGATGATGAACGTCCGGAAACACAGGATGATGTATCTACGTTTACACTCATTCCTGCATTTGTTATTAGTGAGTTAAAGACAGCCTTTCAGATAGGCTTTATGATTTATGTGCCCTTTATCGTCATTGATATGATTGTGGCCAGTACCCTCATGTCCATGGGCATGATGATGCTGCCGCCGGTAATGATTTCCCTGCCGTTTAAGATTTTGCTCTTTGTTATGGTGGATGGTTGGCACTTGCTGATTAAGTCGCTGATTGTCAGCTTTAAGTAGTAAGATAAAGGTGCGGGAAAAGAGGAGCGGGTGCGTATGTCAGGTGATTTGGTTGTACAGCTGGGGCAGGAGGCGCTATTCATCGTCATGATTGTGGCAGCCCCGATGCTCGGCTTAGGTCTTATTGTTGGTTTGATGGTCAGTGTCTTTCAGGCAACGACATCCATTCAGGAGCAGACATTGGCATTTATTCCGAAGATTATTGCCGTCTTTGTGGCTATTTTG
>DFHU01000049.1 GCA_002373045.1 Pseudoselenomonas ruminantium
GTATTCTATGGTCTTATTGGGTCCTGCATCAAAATTCGTATACGCGCCCGTGCTGGCATTCGTACCCTTCACCAGTCCCGTATGATTCGCCGTATTTACCGGAGCAAATTGTATAATGCTGTTCCCCGTCAGAATAGTGCCTGTTGCCGTGTCCGTGGAATACGCCTTGTTGTCATTATTGTAGATTGTGCCGGTATTGTCGTAGTATTTGCTCAGGCCGCCCTTGGCTAACGCACTCAAGTCAACAGTTACTTCGCGAGCTGTTATTACGCCATCCTGAATTGCCTGATTATCCAGCGGCACAGCTGAACTGCTGGTAATCCCATAATTGGCCAACGTGGTCGGGGTAAGCGTTATATTGTATTTTACCTCTTTCCCCGTACCTGCATCCGGTCCTGCTGTATAGAGAGCAGAATTAATGGTATAGGTATAGGCGCCATTCCGCAAGGTAATGTCAGGCGTGCCCGTGATGGTCGTGCCGTTCAGGTAGACACCACTTTTATCCAGGTCTATCCAGCTTTCCTGGAATGCCTGCTGATTGGCCTCCTCATGTCCCACATCTGCATACCCGCTGTAAGTTTGGGTAATGCCCGGCTTTAATCGGAAAACAAAGATTCCATTAAAGGTTGCCGGGCTGATAATCCCGTGGCCGTACGCCGTTCCCGTACTGCCAGTGCTGCTGTAGCTTGTCCCGTTGATGGTATAGTTCTTCGCTTTTGAACCCAACGCCGTGAAAAAGCCGCTGTACTGCACATCCTTGGTACTTGTGCTTACATTGGGATTCGAGGCAAACGTCGCATCCGTATTCCCCGAACCATAGAGTCCGCTGAGCTTCGTGATATCAAAATTATCCCGGTTCAAAACCGTCGTATCCTGTGCATCACCAAACGTAAAGCCGGACAGGCTGGTGGGCATATCCGTAACCGTTGACGTCCCATCATACTGTTTGTTATGGTTGGTGTTGCCCGTTATCACCAGATTGCGCTTGTCAATGGTGCCGGCACCGGTAAAGGTGGTATTCCCATTGCCATCATCGAGCAGGTAATCCTGGAAACTATCCCCATTCAATGCCAGCGTATACTCCACCGTCTTATCGCCGCTATTCGTGCTGGCATCGGCGGCTGCGCCATTGGCATTGGCTATATACTTGGCCGTAGTACCATTGGTCACTCTCGACTGGTCGATGGGCAAAATTCCACTGCTGATATCCACCAGTGCATTACCTGTTTTGCTGATGGCATCCGTAGCATCATAGGTCTTGGTCACATTGGGGTCTTTCGGCGTATTGGCAATAATATGCTTTTGGGTAATCAGGCCATCACCGGTTAAGGTAAGCTCCACCTGCCCGCTGCTATTCTTCAGGCTGCTGTCAATCCCATAATCGCCTGTTTCCAAAAAGTCAACGGTGTAGATGACATCCTGAGCCGTATTGCCGTTGCTGTGTTCACTGGAATATTTCGCTCCGGCTACGGTTGAAGCCAAACCGGGCAAAACCTTGCCCGCAGGGGTAGTTACGGTAGCATTGGCCTTGTTATTGCCGGTGGTATTCAGATAGCTCATCGGACTAGCAATCGTATCATAACCGTCATAAACCTTGGTAATCGGCGTACTATTCCTGTCCAGCTTAATCCAGCTCTTATCCGTAACCAAAAACGGATTAATGGTACCGGAACCATAGACCTTATCACTCGCCGCAGTCGTGGCGGGCAGAACATAGTTATGGTTCTTCATCAGGCTGCTGATGCCGGCATATTCCACATCACGAGGCAGAATCGTACTGAGATTCTGCGGGTCACGCTTCACATGGGAATTAAGCGTAAAGCCGCCGGACCCCAAATCACCGTAATTGGCCTTAAACGTTCCATTAGCCAGCAAAGCAGCTCCTGTGCTATCCAGATTGCCATTGCTGTCCACATAAAATACATCACTGATTCTTTCTGTAGGAATTATCCCGGTAGGCGTATTTATTTTGATGATGTCAGCAGTATACTGTGGTGCGGTTGTATTGTTGGTATTGGTGACCGCCGCACTGCCATCATAGGTCTTGGATATATTGCCAAAGGTAATCGCGCCCAGCTGCACAGGCTTAATCGTGCCTTTGCCGTTAAACGTGGCCTGATTGGAATTATTGATATTAAAGACATAGTTCGTGCTGAGCTGATTATTCTGCATAATCTTCGCCGTATAGACGATGTCTTTGGCCAGCACAGGATTGGTCGTATTGGTGGCATCGTAATTTACATCCTTGCCGGCATAGCTATAACCTGCCGAATTCGTGCCGGCCTGATACAGTCCGTTAATCACAATCGAGGAACCATCACCGCTGACCAGCTGCTGATAGGTATTCTGATTCGCATACTGTAAATAACCGGAAGTCAGGTCAAAGGTGGAATTGCCATTGGCATCCTTGACATAAGCATCGCCATCATAGGTCTTATCCGCCACACTTACCTGTGGTGCCGTGACCCAAATAGTGCGCGGCGTAATGTTCCCCTCGCCCATAACCTTAGCTGTGCCGCCGTTGCTTAACGGCGCAGCCGTACCGGCAGCAATAGCCGCTGCGGAGTCAAAGGTATAGTTGCCGGCCGCCGAGCCGCTGACCGTAACGGTATAGCGAACACCTTGGGGCGTACTGGTAGTATTGGCATCACGCACAGCCGTGGAATTCACATTGGTGCTGTCATCCGTAAATTCGGCAGAAGTCACCTGAAAATCCAGATTGTCCCCTGCCACCATGCCGGTAGTAGCCGATGATGAAGCTGAGCCGGCATTGCTGACATAAACTACACTACTTTGCGATTTGGGTACATAGGCAGACTGTCCATCATATTCTTTTGTGGCAGTCTGATAATTGGGTGTACCATTGGTTGTCGAATCAAACCAGTTGTAGCCGGTATCCCCCAAGGAACGCAGGGTAATATCCCCGGTGGCATAGAATGTACCGCCGCCCGTACCTGTGCCAATGGGACTGCCTTGCTGCTGAAAGCCCGTAACAATGCCTAATTCGCTATAAATGGGGTTACCGCTGGCATCTACCAGCGTATAATTCTTCGCCGCAGAGCCGGTCAGCGTCACGCCGCCCACGGCTACATCATGCGTACCCACATTGACCTGTACCTGCCCAGTGGTTTTATCAATGTACTGCGCATTATTGGTGGTCGCTACGGTCAAATTCACATTGCTTACATCAGCAGGAACGATATTGCCCGTATTCAGCGTAAAGTCACTCTGCCCAAAAGAGCGCAGATTACCGTTGCTGTCCTTGACGAATTCATCCTTGTCATAGGTCTTCGTTATGCCCGTACCGTTAAAAGAAGCCTGCAACTTGCGCTGATAAATCGCAGCATCCACAGTCGTATTCAACTGCACACTGGTAGTTGGATTGCCACTGCTGTCTACGATTACATAATTGTGACCCGCATAGGCGTTTTTGCCACTGCTATCGGTGAGCAAAATCTTGCCATTAATCAATACCTGCTTATCCGCACCGACATTGGCATCCCCTGTCGTACTGCCACGATTGACAAAAGTGGCTGTAGGATTGGATGTCTGGTCAAAGCCCACCTTAATGGAACCACTATCTACAGACAAAATTCCCGAAGATGTGGTACTGGTGCCATTAAACAGGCCGGGTACATAACTTGCTGCATCATAGGACCCATCGTACTCCTTAATGATGGTCTGACCGCTTAGATTATTGGTAAGCGTTACCTGACGAGGTGCAATGGAAATATTGTTGCCCACCAAATCATAGCCATTCTGGTCAGACCAAATAAAGGCCAGCTTATTTTGCGTGCCTGTAGTGCTACCTGTAGCCGGCGGCGTATAGGTAGCATCATGCTGACCGGCATCGTTATAAAATACATGACTGGTATCAATCGTAGATGCACTATTGGCTGTCGTCTTGAATACCGTGCTGGCATCATTTATGGCATGAGTTGTCGCATTGGAAGTTGCCGCATTGCTGCTGCTGTCCACGATTTTTAACGTATCGCCATTGTAGACCAGACCATCCAATGTCGTGCCATAGGTATAGGGCGTCATATCCTGCCCGTTGTTGGCACCATTGTTGTATTTTGCGGCAGCGGTATCAATCACATTACTGGAATCAAAATACTCATATTTATAGTCAGTGGTCTTGATTCCCTTCTGAAAAGCCGTCAAAACAGGCTCAGTTTTCCCCTCATAAATACGCCATGTTGGACGGACGAGTTTGGTGCCGCTGTGGAGCAGGCCGCCTGTGTCGGTGATATCCGTTACTGTACTCCAAGATGGATGATTGTTTTGACCACTGATTAAATTTGTCAAGGCAGTTAAATCTATAGTAGCGCTTAACTTATCTACCTCTACGCCAGAACTATCTGCCACACGATATTGATTATTCCCTACCACTACTGAATTCTTTATTGTAGCTTGCGAATAACTATCATGAAACGCTGTCCCCTTAGAAAGGGTACGATTAAACTCTATTTTTGCACTATTATCACCACTTGAAATAAGTCCATTATAAGTCTTCCCTGTGCTGTAACTATCCGTTACTGTATTATTTGTTCCACCATTTAAATAGCCAACTATTCCCACACCGGCAGAACTATTGCCGTAGCTTACATTACCTGTACTATAAGAGGACTTAATCGTAATTCCATCAGCAAATCCTACCAAGCCGGCTGAATAATCACCTGCATCAGTTATATTGGCATTGTCATTGTACACATTGATAAGCGTGGTATTCACAGCCGTTTGAATAAACGCTCCCGTATCACCCCCAGAGGCTGAAAAGGTAGAATCTTTCACCCCCATGTTGACAATAGTTGCATTATTGGTAGATGTAAATAAACCTGATGTACCATTGGTAATATTTTTTACCGCATAAAAATTACCATCAATCTTTCCTGTAAAGGAAGCTACATTTTTAAACCCACTAATTGCACTAGCATCAATATCCTCAGCCAGCATATAATTACCGCTGACAGCCGCACCTGTCCCCAGTGTAGTATTCCAATTGGTTGAATCCACCAGTGTATAATTTTCTATAGTTGCTGCTGTTCCGCTGGAAGTCAATGCTTCAGAGGTATAGCCTGTACCACCGGTTCCGTTTGCACTGCCTACATGAATATAACCTTCATCGGCACGCACAGTAACACCATTCGTTGCCGTAATATCGGCAGAATTCAGCAGACGGATGTTTTCACCTTCCAAAACCACCTTATCCGCTGAAATCTTGCCCATATTAACAATATCCATAGCTGCGCCACTGGTGGAAGTACCAGCAGTAACCAACGCCCCCATATTGCCCGCCGTAGCTGCATTTACGGCATCCGTAACCGCCACTTCTCTGGTCGAAGCATAGAAACTCCCCACATCGGACACACTTGCGTCTTTGCCAAAAATAATGCCATTAGGGTTAATCAGGTATACTTCATTGCCACCTTTAATTGCGCCATTGATATCCGAAGTATTCGCGCCCGTGACAATATTCATGTAGTTATTGGTTTTCGCACCGCCGTCAAACTGCACAGTTTCTCCCTGGGCAACAGAGAAATCCTGCCAGTCAATGACATTGTTCTGGGTTGTACTATTGATACTGGTATAATTAGCATCATTTCCCGTCACAACCCCAGATGCATTTGTTATCACTCCATGTTTAATCGTAGCCGTTGTCGATGCATTAGGCGACTCTACCGGCGCACCATGCACCACCGGCACAAAACTGAACATCCCCGCCATCAGCGCAATACTAACCTGTAAGGCTATTTGTTTTTGTCTTTTATCCCTGCGCATTTTCAACACCTCATTATTATAATTGCGCTTATAATCCATTTTCCTACATCCTTACCAAATAAAGTTACTTTTATTTAATATAATAAAATCAAATTTTTCAAAAGTCTGTAATATTTCTTTCACCCAAAAGCCCTGTGCCTAGTCAAGCTGTCCACTTCACCAAGCACAGGGCTTTATTATACGAAACTTACTGTAACAAGCTGAGCACCGAGGAACTATTCTGATTGGCCTGCGCCAGCATAGACTGAGACGCCTGCACCAATACATTGTTCTTAGTATAGGCGGTCATTTCTCTGGCCATATCCGCATCCCGGATAATGGATTCCGTAGCCTGCGTATTCTCATTGGCTGTCGTGATATTGGCTGCCGTGAAATTCATACGATTTTCCACAGAACCAATACTGGTTTGCAAGTTCAACGCCTTGCCAATAGCCAATTCCAACACATTTATGGCAGCATTAGCTTTTTTCTGCGTAGTAATCGAAAGATTCGTACCATCATTAGCCCGCAAGCCCAAGGCTGTACTGCGCATATCTGAAAAGCCCATCTTCACAGTTTGATTGGCTTTCGTACCAATTTGGAAAGTCAGTGCATTATCCGGAGATTCATTCTCTGCACGAATCATTTCCCCAAAATCATTTAAAACAGAATTTGCGGTTAGATTCATTGTACCATCCTTGTTTATTACATTGATGGTAATCCCTGAAATCTGCCCATCCACGCCAGCCTGACCAGCTATAAACATCAGAGCCTTATTTCCCTTTACAGTTTCCACCGCATTACCAGTACGATCAGTAGCAATATTTTGAGTACTGCTTGCAAAAACCATACTTATACTTGAACTCGATGGTCTAAACCCATTAGCATCCACACTGCGTGTAAACATATTGACTACAGAATTATTTCCCACAGGATCTAACGTTGTTATATGCGTTTCACCTTGAATAACATATGAAAATTCTATTCTACTGTCACTTAATATCCCTAAACTTCTTCCCGTATAATCCTTTAAGCTGGTTATTCTATCCGTACCATTCGTTGATGAGTCCAGACTCTCATTTGCTAATACCGTTTTCGTTCCCGGACTGATTACCTCATTATTATGCGACCCATCCAGCACAACCTTGCCATTGTACATCACGTTGGCATTTTCATCTATCTGGCTGACGGCCTGATCCAGTTCCTTCTGAATAATGGCTCTATCGGCATCGGTATTGGTATCATTGGCCGCATTGATGACTTTTTCCTTCAAGGTGCTGAGGATATCTACGGTGCTCTGGACACCGCCTTCGGCCACTTTCAGCATGCTCATGGCGGTCTGGGTATTGTCAAGATCCTGACTCAGACTGCGAATCTGCGTCTGCATTTTCTCCGAAATGGCATACCCCGAAGCATCGTCTTCTGCGCTGTTAATCTTCATCCCTGTAGACAGATTCTTCAAGTTCTTGGTACGCGCCTTTTCATTCTTGTTCAACTCATTCAGCGTATTCTTCGCTGAAAGATTATTCTTTACCACCATAGCCATAGCGGCCAACCTCCTTGTTCTTTACCACAAACTATATTGCTACGCAAACCCACATCCTCCCCGACGCAGATTTGCTGATTGTTCTACTTATGTTATCGACAGATTTGCAAAAACCTTAAGTGCTGCAGAAAAATTTTTCTACAGCCCCGCTTTTGCCCCCCTTTCCCATGAGCAGGACTTGCAAAGGTGGGTTATTGCATAATATCGAGCTGCTGCTTCTCGATTCGACAATTATGCTCCCGTGTTTTTTTATCATAGTTGATACCAACAAGGATTGCCTGCTTGTATTCCAGACCTTGCAGCACCGCAGGATAAGTGTTGGCTTTTATCTGCCGGATAGCAGTCTGGGCATCGTAGTTCCATTTTAGTTCTACTACAAGGGCCGGGCGGTCGGCAAAGCGTTTTTTGGGGATGAACACGATATCGGCAAAGCCTTTGCCGGTGGGAAGTTCGCGTATCATCTGGTAATGTTCACGGGCGGCATAATAGGCCAGCGACAGGGTATAGGACAGGGCGTTTTCATCATTGTACTGGATATGACTGGTTTCCAGATGGGCTTCAGCTATCCCCTGCGCTACCGCAGCTTCATCACCTGCCAAAGTTGCTTTTAGCAAGGCTTTGGATTTTTTGATGGAGTGCATGACCTCCGACCATTCGGAACGGGTGGTCGCGGTGACGAATTCGTCCATGATTTCCTTGTTGGGCACGAAGATTTCCTTGTTAGGTTCATCATAGCCCAAATAGCCCAAATGCACCAGCAAGGTCAGCACATCATCCGCGCTGTGGAAGGTAACCATGTCATTGACGAAGGAACGGCTGTCTATCTCCACTCTACCGCCCGCCATAACGGTTAGTATGGCATCGCGCAGGCCGTCATAATTCATATCAATATAGACACGCAGGGCTTCAAATGTCTCGGTCTGGTTCCAGTAGTTGTTGAATTTGCCCATCAGCATGCTCTGCACCACGGAACGGGGGCTGTAAACTTCGCCGCAGCCTTCCAGCCGATAGCCGTCATACCATTCTTTGGTCTGTATGAAGTCCATATTGTAGCGCTCGCAGAGGGCTTTTACTTCCACCTCGGTAAAGCCGGTATAAACCGCCATCCTGCCCTGATCCAGCATGGAAAATTCGGAGAACATATTGAGTGCCGAGTGAGTGCCATATTTTTTGATGGGCAGGATCCCGGTCATGTAGGCAAGAGCTATGTATTCCTTGTCCTTCAGCCAGTCCCGCAGGAAGTCCAGATACTGATCCTGCTGTTCCTTGTGATTTTTCTCCTCGCGGAAAATGCAGTCCCATTCGTCAATGATGATAACAAACTGGCGATGGGTTTCGTTATAAATATCCTGCATCGTAAACATCAGCTTATCTGGCATCAGATAATCAAAATCAGGATATTCACGCAATAAATCTCTTAGTATTGCTTTCTTTAGCAAGGTAAGCAACATCGTCATATCGTTGGAGTTACTCAAAAACTCCTGCATATTGATCTTTATTACATCATAATTGCTCACATGCTTCGCAAAACTTTTATCGCTTTCAATTTCCATGCCGTGAAACAAGGTTCTGCCATCCACAGTATGGTCATAATATGCGCTGATCAGATTCGCCGACATTGACTTGCCAAAACGCCGTGGCCGGCTGACGCAGACAAAGCGCTGTTCCGTGTTGATTACATGATTGAGATAGCCCAGCATGCCGCTTTTATCTATGTATATTTCGCTGTTGCGGGACTGCTGCAGTTTTCCCGCCCCAGGGTTCAGATATGTGCCCAAAATTAACACCTCCAATCGCAAAAAAAGCCTCTCTATGGCTTAATTCTAGCACATAGAAAGGCTTGCTGCTACTGTCTATTGCAAAATATTGAGTACTCCGCTGCTGGTCTGATTGGCCTGCGCCAAAGCGGACTGGGCGGTTTGCGTAAGAATGTTGTTCTTCTCATAGCCTACCATTTCCTTGGCCATGTCCGCATCCCGAATCAGGCTCTCCGAAGCCTGCGTGCTTTCGTCACTGGTGACGAGGTTCGCATTCATCACATCCATGCGCTGGCATTGGGCACCGAGGGTGGTGGCAGAGTGTAAAAGATACTTTAACGCTTGATCAACATCTCCTAAAAATTTAAGAGCTTTATCCCTTGTCGATACACAAGTAGCTGATGCCAGCGCCCCTCTACGTGGATAAGGCCATACTTCATCCTGCCATTTAGCATTTCTTTCTGCCGGTGTCATATTTGCATAATCATTCGACCATTCTGTAGGAAAATCCGCAGGAGTAGGATCTATTTCCCAATCTGAATCTGCAGCAGGAAACAATATATTTAATGTTGTATTTGGGAATTGCAGCCTCGTTTCTTGGGAGGACTTCGTAGCACCCTGTACATAGTAATTCCCCCAAGGATGATATGCCTGTTCTGTCACCATTTTTCCTTTAAAGCCATTATATAAAACAAAATGGGAATAACTATCTGCACTACTACGAGATAGCGTATAGCCATTTGTATCTTTTGTTAATGTTGTACTGTGGTTACCAATCAATATAGATGTATCAGTAGGTGGCAGCCCTTTTGCTGCAAGCATTCCATTAAAAATTGCATCCTCAATATCCGAATAAGTAGTCAATCCTTGAACACCTATAACATAGGCATCTGCCGAGCTACCATTTGGATCTGGATAGTACGTTCCTGTTCCCGGAGGCATATTAGCATCAAATTTCACACTGTTAAACTGCCCACAAGCACTACACAATATAGAAAATCCCTGTCCGTCAATGTCATTTGGTAAATTTAAGCCGCTGATTCCCGACAAATCAAAATTATATGTTCTATCAGGGTTTGATGTTCCTCCTGGCGTATACCCATATATGCCATTCGTCGAACTATGACTGGTTCCACCATTAGATGTTGGAAAGATATTAACCCCTGCATTATTATTCTGTGCTGATGCTGTTGGATCAAAATACGTTGTCGTAGTCCCTAGTTCTCGTCCCGTCAAAAGTTGTATTCCATTATATGTAGTCTCATAAGAAATTGCATTTATTTGCATCAACATCTGTGTTGTTTCTTTTTGTATAATTTTACGATCATCATCCGTACAGGTATCATTAGCTGATTTTATGGCATTTTCCTTTAATCTTGTTGCAATATCCACCTGCTCATTGACCGCCCGTTCTGCCGTCTTTAGCATACTTTTGCCGGTTTCTGTGTTGTTTTCACATTGCCCAAGGCTTCTGATTTGCACACGCATTCTTTCAGATATGCTATAGGCTGAGGCATCGTCTCCTGCACCGTTGACTTTCATACCGGAGGATACTTTTTTCAAGGACTTTGCCATTTCGCTGTTGTTTTTGTTCAGAGTATTCAACGTACTAACTGCCGACATGTTATTTTTTACTACCATCGCCATTTCTCATTCCTCCCTGATTTTACTGCAACAAGCTGAGTACGGATGAACTGTTTTGGTTGGCTTGAGCCAGCATACTTTGGGCACTTTGCAGCAGAACATTGCTTTTCGTATAGGTCGCCATTTCCTTAGCCATATCTGCATCCCGGATAACCGATTCGGAACTTTGGGTATTTTCACTGGCAGTGGTCAGATTGGCTGCCGTGTATTCCATACGGCTGATAATCGCGCCAATCTTGGTCTGATAGCCGAGCGCCCGATTAAGCGATTTATCAATCTGCCGGATAGCGGCTGTGGCATCCGACCAGGTTGCCACGCTGATATTTGTACCGTCTTTTGCTCTCACCCCCAAAGCTTCGGCATGAATATCATTTATGGCTACATGGATGGACTCATTGGCCTTCGTGCCGGTATGGAACTGCCAGCCGCCGATCTTATGCTCAAAGGCCGGCCATTCAACTTCCAGTCCGTCAATTACGGTCACTGCATCTTCAGGATAAATCCAATACTTCGTTGAGCCGCCTTCGGGAACGGTACTTTCGGTTGTGCGCCACTCGCGGTTGCCGGCATCCCAGCCCATAATCGCCCCCATATCTTTGTTTGATATATCTATGCCACACTCTTTTTTGTAAAAACTAATATTCATGGGCGAGTAATTGTTAAAATCCGTCAAAAAAGAATTTGTTAAATCATTCAGCGTAGCAAACCGTCCTGCGGTTGCGCCAGCAACAGCGGCATCAATAGCACTTGCGCCTTGCTCCTCTAAGACTTTCATAAAGCGACTAAGCGCTGCCTTGCCATTATCGCCGGAATGATATGCCATATAGCGAAGTAACGCAAAACCTCCGGCATATGGTGATAGTGTTTGTGTGCCACTGCCATTATTAAACAAACTGGTATACTCTGCTACATCCAAACTACTCATCACAGAACTTACGCTTAGACTGTCATCTGTGCCATGTATCAATTCTGCTATGCCTTCCTTTATGTATGAAGGTAAAGTCGAAAAATCTTCAATATTGGCCGCCATCACCGCATGGGTCATTTCATGGGCAATAGTACGGTCTAAGTAATTTGCAGCTCCGCCTCCGGGAAAAACACCATTGACATCTTCCATATCCATATTCGTGTAAAATGTCATATTTATGTCTAACTGCAACGATATAGTCCTCGAACCTGATGCTGTATGCGTCACCCACGCAAGTGCTCCACTTTGCTGTGGAGTCGGATTGTAGTTCAAATTCACCTTCATTCTGTTGACCATAGTGCTATCCTGCATAAAGTCTGCACCATATGACTCTTTTATCATCTCTAAACTGTTCTGTATCCATTCGCTGTTTAGTGCCTTGATTATCTGCTGTTCCACGGTATCTGCCATGCGATTGGAACCATCAAAGAGCGGTCTGCCGTTGAAGGTTGCGCTGGCATTCTCATCAATCTGTTCCACCAGCTGATTGACTTCCTTCTGAATAATCGCCCTGTCCGCATCCGTATTGGTATCATTGACCGAATCCAATGCCTTTTCCTTGATGGTTTTCATAATATCAATCGTAGATTGAAGTGCACCTTCTGCTGTACGCATCATGCTGGTGGCATTTTGCGTATTGGCCGTAGCCTGATCCAAGCCCCGAATCCGCACCCGCATCTTTTCCGATATGGAATAGCCGGAAGCATCATCAGCAGCACTGTTTATCTTCATGCCACTGGATACTTTCTGCAAACTTGACCGTAAATCACTTTCGTTTTTGTTCAGGGTATTTAACGCATTGGTGGCTTCCTTGTTGTTCTTTACTACCATTGCCATATTATTTACCTCCATGTTTACGAGGTCTATTTACCGTATCATATAGTATATCGGCGGAATCAGAAAAAACTTAAATCTGGTTGTACACGTAAAAAAAGCACAAGTCCATTTTGTTCAGACTTGTGCTTTCGTATGTTTTATGGTTATATCAGTCGCGGGACAGCATATCGCCTTTTTGTATTTTTTCTTTGCTTTCGGTAATGCGGCAGGTGGTTTCTTCTTTGCCGATTTCGAGGACTTCGGCGCGTCCGATTTCTTTTTCATCACGGATGATGGCCAGGGATTCGCCCTGGAAGAATTTTGCATTGGAGCCTTGGTCAACGGTGATGATTTCGCCCCTGATGTTGGTAATTTTTCCTACGCCGACTTTTTTACCGTTGTTGTCTGCGGGGTTGGTCAAATCTTCCACAAATTTTTCGGCTGCGTAGGTGCAGGTGTTCTTGAAGGATTCTGCTGCATTTTTGCCGCCGCGGACGATGGTATATTTTTTATCGAGCAGGGCAATTTCCTTTTGGCAGTTGATGAACTGGAGCTGCAGTACCATCTTGCTCTTGTACGGGGGTTCAAAGCCGGACATGATGCGGTCAACCAGCGAGGAGCCGCCTTTTTTCTGGGTGTTTACCTCGGTGATTCTGCCGCAGACGACAAAGCGGGCGCCGAGTTCCCGGCCTGCCTTGGCGGCAGACTGAACGTCAGCGGTGATTTTCTTTGCGTCCATGGTCATCAGTTTGTCTTCGTAGGTAACCGGCTCCATTACGGTGTAGGTGCCGTCGCCCATGAATTCGATGTTTATTTTGCTGGTCATCATTTTGATAATGTCTTCTGCGTCCTGGTCATCCTCGTAGTCGGAGAGGGTGAATTCCTGCTGCAGGGGCAGAACGAGTACCGTTCTGGGGGCAGCAGCGCAAACAGCCGTAAGGGCGGTCAACAGGCACATTACCGTGAAGAGCAGCTTTAGGGTGTTTCGCCAAATGTTCACGTTTTTTCGTCCTTTCAACAACATACCCCCTTCAAAGGGAAAGGCCTTTGGCGGGCCTTTCCCCTAAAGGGGGCAGCAAAGCATATTATCTTAGGATGCTTTTATTATTTGCTCATAGCTTCCTGTACAGCTACAGCTACGGCTACGGTCATACCAACCATCGGGTTGTTGCCGGCGCCGATGAGGCCCATCATGTCAACGTGTGCCGGTACGGAGGAGGAACCTGCGAACTGGGCATCGCCGTGCATACGGCCCATGGTATCGGTCATACCATAGGAAGCCGGGCCTGCTGCCATGTTGTCCGGATGGAGCGTACGGCCCGTGCCGCCGCCGGAGGCAACGGAGAAGTACTTCTTGCCGTTTTCGATGCAGTCTTTCTTGTAGCAGCCTGCAACCGGATGCTGGAAGCGGGTCGGGTTCGTGGAGTTACCCGTGATGGAGATATCCACGTTCTCGAGTTTCATGATGGCAACGCCTTCCTGTACGGATTCGGCACCGTAGCAGCGAACTTTAGCACGGAGGCCATCGCTGTAAGCGATTTCTTTGACAATGTTTACTTTGTCAGCCTTGAAGTCGTATTCGGTTTCTACGAAGGTGAAACCGTTGATGCGGCTGATGATCTGAGCAGCGTCTTTGCCGAGGCCGTTCAGGATAACGCGCAGGGGGTTCTTACGAACTTTGTTAGCCGTCTGTGCGATACCGATAGCACCTTCAGCAGCGGCAAACGATTCGTGACCAGCCAGGAATGCGAAGCAGCCAGCTTCTTCGGACAGAAGCATAGCGCCGAGGTTACCATGGCCGAGACCTACTTTACGATGGTCAGCAACGGAGCCCGGTACGCAGAAAGCCTGGAGGCCTTCGCCGATAGCTTTGGCAGCATCAGCAGCAGCCGTGCAGCCCTTCTTGATGGCGATAGCAGCGCCGAGGGTGTAAGCCCATTTTGCATTTTCGAATGCGATCGGCTGCAGGTCGCCTACGATGTCGTAAGCTTTTACGCCTTTTTCATCGCAGATGGTCTTTGCTTCTTCGATGGAAGCAATACCATACTTTTTGCAAACTTCATTAATCTGGTCAATACGGCGTTCATAGCCTTCGAATAATGACATTCTATTCATTCCTCTCTATACACTTGCATTAACTTCGGAAGGTAAATTCTTACTCTTCGCGCGGGTCAATCGTCTTAACAGCGTCAGCGAAACGGCCTTTGGTGCTGGTGTTGGCTTTGATGGCTTCGTTAGCATCTTTGCCGGCACGTACAGCTTCCATAACTTTGCCGAGCTGAACAACTTCGTAACCGATTACGCGGTTTTCGCTGTCCAGACCGAGTTTCGTTACATAGCCTTCTGCAAGTTCGAGGTAACGGGGACCCTTCTTGAGCGTGCTGTAGAGCGTACCCGTCTGGCTGCGCAGACCTTTACCCAGGTCATCGAGGCCAGCGCCGATGGGCAGACCGTCATCGGAGAATGCAGTCTGGGAACGGCCATAAGCAATCTGCAGGAAGAGTTCGCGCATAGCGGTGTTGATGGCATCGCACACGAGGTCAGTGTTCAGGGCTTCGAGAACCGTGAGGCCCGGCAGGATTTCTGCTGCCATTGCTGCGGAATGGGTCATACCGGAGCAGCCGATGGTTTCGACGAGAGCTTCCTGGATGATGCCGTCCTTAACGTTCAGGGTCAGTTTGCAGGCACCCTGCTGCGGAGCGCACCAGCCAATGCCGTGCGTCAGGCCGCTGATGTCCTGTACGTTCTTGGATTTTACCCATTTGCCTTCTTCAGGAATGGGAGCAGCACCATGGTGTACTTCCTGGGCTACGCATGCCATGTCTTCCACTTTTTGTGAATAAGCAATCATTGTTCGTATTCCTCTCTTTTTCTAAAATATAACACTAGAGGGCTTGCCCCAAAGCAGGGAACATAAGAGGGCTAGCATGGAGCAGCCCACCGAGCATATCGGTGAACCTGCTCCCCGGGGATGCCACCGGCATCCCGCGCTTACGCGCCCTTGCTCAAGGGAGCTGCCTCTGTCCTGCTGATTAGAGTTCCACCAGGTTCTTGCCCGTCATTTCGGCCGGAATCTCTACGCCTGCCAGCGTTAAAAGAGTCGGTGCGATATCGCAGAGGGCGCCGTCCTTAACGGACTTAACGCGGTCGGATACCACGATGAACGGAACAGGGTTGGTGGTGTGTTTGGTGAAGGGCTGGTCGTTTTCGTAGTCCATCATCTTGTCGGCGTTGCCGTGGTCAGCGGTGATGCAGACCTCGCCGCCAACTTCGCGGATGGCGTCTACGAAACGGCCCACACAGGTGTCTACCGTTTCCACAGCCTTGATTACAGCCGGGAATACGCCGGTATGACCAACCATGTCGCAGTTTGCATAGTTCAGGATGATGAAGTCGTATTTGCCGGATTTGATGGCGTCCACGACTTTATCCGTAACTTCCACCGCGCTCATTTCCGGCTGGAGGTCATAGGTTGCGACCTTCGGGGACGGAACGAGGATGCGGTCTTCACCCTTGTAGGGTTCTTCTACGCCGCCGTTGAAGAAGAACGTCACGTGAGCGTACTTTTCGGTTTCGGCAATGCGCAGCTGGGTCATGCCCTTGTTCTGGATGATTTCGCCCAGCGTGTTATTGATGGATTCCGGCGGGAAGGCTACGAGAGCGTTCATGCCGTCTTCATACTGGGAGAAGGTAGCGAACGGAATCTTCAAATCTTCATCGCGTTCGAAACCGTCAAAGCTTTCATCCACGAAGGAATGCGTGAGCTGACGGGCACGGTCCGGACGGAAGTTGAAGAAGATAGCGCCGTCGCCATTCTTCATGCCTTCGTAGCCTTTGACTACGAACGGCACAACGAATTCGTCGTTTACGTCATTGTCGTAGCTTGCCTTGAGGCCGGCTACTGCGGAATCAGCGCTAACGCCTTCGGCATGGGTGATGGCTTCATAAGCCTTGACTACGCGTTCCCAACGGTTGTCGCGGTCCATAGCGTAGTAACGTCCACTGACGGTTGCGATGCAGCCAGCGCCGATTTCCTTGCACTTTGCTTCGAGTTCTTCGAGGAAAGGCTGTGCGCTCTGAGGCGGTACATCACGGCCATCGAGGAAGGCATGTACATAAACTTCCTTGATGTCGTTCTTTTTCGCCATTTCGAGCAGCGCATAGAGATGATCCTGATGGCTGTGTACGCCGCCCGGAGAAACGAGGCCCATAAGGTGCAGGGCACCGCCCTTTTCCTTCACGCCGTTGACGATTTCCAGCAGGGCTTTGTTCTTGAAAAAGTCGCCGTTCTTGATGTCGCGGGTGATACGGGTCAGCTGCTGATAGATGATGCGGCCGGCGCCGATGTTGGTGTGACCAACTTCGGAGTTACCCATCTGACCATCCGGCAGGCCGACGTATTCGCCGGAAGCCTGCAGCTGGCTGGTCTTGTATTTGGCAAGAAGTCCGTCGAGTACGGGCGTGTTAGCTACCTGTACAGCGTTGTTCTTGTCGGTTTTGTCACCGAGGCCGCAGCCATCCATGATGATGAGGGCCACCGGTGCATTTTTAAGAGTTGCCATATTGATTTTTTGCTCCTTCTAAAAAACACAAAGGAAACGGATTAGAAGTTTACGATTTCGCTGAAGTCCTGAGCCTTGAGCGAAGCGCCGCCTACGAGAGCACCGTCAACGTTCGGCTGCTGCATGAGGTCTTTGATCGTAGCCGGTTTTACGCTGCCGCCGTACTGGATGCGGATAGCGTCTGCTGCCGTCTGGTCGAATTTCTTGGCAACAGCTTCGCGGATAGCTTTGCAGACTTCTTCAGCCTGGTCAAAGGTAGCCGTCTTGCCCGTGCCGATAGCCCAAATCGGTTCATAAGCAATGACGAGTTTAGCAACTTCGTCAGCCTTGAAGCCTTCGAGAGCAGCGTTAATCTGCGCAACGACATGGTCGATGTACGTGCCAGCTTCACGGATTTCAAGGCTTTCACCGCAGCAGATAATCGGCGTGATGCCGGCAGCGAAAGCAGCACGAGCGCGCTTGTTTACGCCTTCGTCCGTTTCACCGAAGTAGTCACGGCGTTCGCTGTGACCAAGCACAACATAGTCCACGCCAATTTCGTTGAGCATACCCGTGGAGATTTCACCCGTGAAAGCACCTTTGGCTTCCCAATGTACGTTCTGTGCGCCAACGTGGATGTTGGTGCCTTTTACTGCTTCAGCGACAGAAGAAAGAGCCGTAGCCGTCGGGCAAACCACAACGTCTACTTTGGCATCCTTAACCAGAGGAGCCAGAGCCTTAACCAGCTCAACGCCTTCCTTAATCGTGTTGTTCATCTTCCAGTTACCGGCAATAATCGGAGTTCTAGCCATTATTTATAGCCTCCTGTTTTTTTATATTTTTTCTTTTATCACGAAAAGATAACGCGTACCCGTTGCCCAGCGCCCAAGGAAGGGCGCAGGCGGACGTAAATCCCGTGATGGGATTTCAGTCCGCGTTTTCTTTTGGTGACTTTTCTTTGCGCCAAAGAAAAGTCACACCACGCACTTACTTATCTGCGATTGCAGCTACGCCCGGCATTTCTTTGCCTTCGAGGAATTCCAGCGTTGCACCGCCACCGGTGGAAACGTGGGAAATCTTGTCGGTGAGGCCAGTCTTCTTGAGGGCTGCAACGGAGTCGCCGCCGCCAACGATGGAGATAGCGCCTTCTTCCGTAGCCTTAGCCACAGCTTCAGCCACAGCCAGGGTGCCTTTAGCGAAAGCGTCGAATTCGAATACGCCCATAGGACCGTTCCAAACAACCGTCTTAGCGCCTTTGAGGGCTTCCACATATTTTGCGGAAGTCTTTTCGCCGGAGTCGAGTGCCTGCCAGCCATCGGGAACTTTGTCCACGTCTACCATCTGGGTGTTGGCATCAGCAGCGAATTTGTCGGCGATAACGAGGTCAACCGGCAGGATTACTTCTACGCCCTTTTCTTCGGCTTTCTTCAGGAGTTCACGAGCCAGGTCGTACTTGTCCGGTTCGCAGAGGCTTGCACCGATGGGCAGGCCCTTGGCTGCATCGAAGGTATGAGCCATGCCGCCGCCGATGATGATTTTGTCGACTTTTTCAATCATGTTGCTGATTACGCCGATTTTATCGGAAACCTTGGCACCGCCGATGATGGCCACGAACGGATGCTGCGGAGCTTCGAGGGTCTTGCCGATGTAGTTGATTTCTTTTTCCATCAGGAAACCGGCAACCACTTCCGTGTACTGTGCAATACCAGCGTTGGAAGCATGACCGCGGTGGGATACACCGAAAGCATCGTCAACAGCAACGTCAGCAAGAGAAGCCAGCTGTTTGGCAAATTCGGGGTCATTTTTCTTTTCGGCTTTGTGATAACGGAGGTTTTCGAGCAGCAGAACTTCGCCGGGCTTGAGGTCAGCAGCAGCTTTTTCGGCTTCGGGGCCTACGCAGTCAGCAGCCCATTTTACATCCTTGCCGAGAAGTTCGGAGAGATGCTTTACGAGGTGCTTCGTGGAGAACTGCGGCTCACGAGCCTCGGTCGGACGGCCGATATGGCAAGCCAGGATAACAGCTGCGCCGTTATCGAGCAGGTAGTTGATGGTCGGCAGCGTGCGAACCATACGGGTGTCGTTGGTGATGTTCTGATGTTCATCGAACGGAACGTTGTAGTCAACGCGGACAAATACTTTTTTGCCCTTGACGTCAATATCTTTCAGGGTTTTCTTATCCATTATGTAAACCTCCAAAAATAATAAATTGAGGCCCGGCCCAAGTTTGCCAGGCCGGACCTCAATAGATCTTCGTTTTATGAAGCTTTTACGCTACAATCAAATCATTAGCCGAGTTCAGCGAAGTATTTGATCGTGCGAACCATCTGGCTCGTGTAGCTGTTTTCGTTGTCGTACCAGGATACAACCTGTACCTGCGTGCCGCCTTCAACGGGGTTAACCATCGTCTGCGTAGCATCGAACAGGGAACCGAAACGCATGCCAACGATATCGCTGGATACGATTTCTTCCGTGTTGTAACCGAAGGATTCCGTAGCTTCCTTCTTCATCTGTTCGTTAATCTGTTCAACCGTTACGTTGCCCTTAACAACAGCGTTGAGGATCGTCGTGGAACCAGTCGGGGTCGGAACGCGCTGTGCAGCACCGATCAGTTTGCCCTTCAGTTCAGGAATTACGAGGCCGATAGCTTTAGCAGCACCCGTGGAGTTCGGAACGATGTTGCAAGCTGCTGCACGGCTGCGACGGAGGTCGCCTTTACGCTGCGGGCCATCCAGAGTCATCTGGTCGCCAGTGTAAGCGTGGATCGTGCACATGATACCGGACTGAATCGGAGCCAGGTCGTTAAGAGCCTTAGCCATCGGAGCAAGGCAGTTCGTCGTGCAGGATGCAGCGGAGATAATCTTGTCTTCCTTCGTCAGGGTCGTGTGGTTAACATTGTATACGATAGTCGGGAGGTCGTTACCAGCCGGAGCGGAGATAACAACTTTCTTAGCGCCTGCAGCCAGATGTGCAGAAGCTTTTTCTTTGGAAGTGTAGAAACCAGTGCATTCGAGAACTACGTCTACATCATGCTTGCCCCAAGGAATGTCTTTTGCATCCTTTTCAGCGTAGATTTTGATTTCTTTGCCGTTAACGGTGATGCTGTCTTCGCCAGCCTCTACCTTGTCAGCGTACTTGTACTTACCCTGCGTGGAATCGTACTTGAGCAGGTGTGCGAGCATTTTCGGGCTCGTGAGGTCGTTGATTGCAACTACTTCATAACCCTCTGCATCGAACATCTGACGGAAAGCGAGACGGCCAATACGGCCAAAACCATTGATAGCAACTTTTACTGCCATTTGAAAAATACCCCCTAAATTTTTTAGAAGTTTCAGTTCTTACGTTGTCTATAATACAATAACTCCCCCTCAATTGTCAATCTTTTTATCATAAATTACAGCAATTATTCAATGAATCGCAGAGATTTTTTTCAAAAAATTCATACCTAAACTTTCGTATGCATTATATTCGGACAAAATCGCGATAAATACTGAAAAACAATACCCTCAATTGTATACAAACAAGCGGTGACAAGGTTACAGCCTTGTCACCGCTTGAAATTAGCGATAAATATTGTTTATAACGCCGTTGTTCCAGTTTTGCCACAGGCAAAACTTCCTCTTAGCGTTTTCCTAAAGGACTAGCTTCGCTTCGCAACGAGGCAATTTTCTTGCCTCGTTATGCTTTTACGCCAGTTCTTCTGTTTTTTCGAGTTTTTCCAGTTCGAGCATGGCTTGCACGTAGATGGCGCACTCCAAACGCTTCTTCTGGATTTCGCAGCCAACTTCGTAGGGCTTTCTTATATCGCCATGGAACAGGTCGGCATTGGCATGGCAGCCGCCGGAGCAGAAGAAACGGGACCAGCAGTCGCGGCATTTTTCCTTATTCAGCACATGGCTTTCGCGGAAGTACGCGGGCAGTTCGGTATTGGTCACACCTTCGTCCAGCGAGCCTAAGCGGTAGCCCTCGCGCCCCACAAACTGATGGCAGGGATAGAGGTCGCCGTTTTCGGCCACGGCAAAGTATTCGTGACCGGCACCGCAGCCGGAGAGGCGCTTAGCCACGCAGGGGCCGTTGGATAAATCCATGTTGAAATGGAAGAAGAAAAAGCCTCTGCCTTCGCGGTGGCGCTGCATATAAGCGTCGGTGAGCTTATCGTATTCTTCGCGGATGCGGGGCAGATCTTCCTCGGTAAAGCCCAGAGGGCTGTCCTTCAAGACCACCGGTTCCATCGAGAGGATGTCAAAGCCTTCATCATTCATGGACAGAACGTCCTTCGTGAAGTCCATATTGTTCTTCGTGTAGGTGCCGCGCAGGTAAGTGTAGACACCGCGGTAATCCCACTCACCGCCCTTGCGGGAGTCGAGGCATTTATGGAAGTTCCTGAGGGCGCGGTCATAGGAACCATTGCCGCCCACGTCCGGGCGCATGGCATCGTGGACTTCCTTGCGCCCATCGAGCGAGAGCACGAGGGAGAAGTTGTTGTCGTTGAGCCATTTGATGTTTTCATCATTCAAGAGCAGACCGTTGGTCGTAAGGGTCAGCTTGAATTTCTTGCCGGTTTCCTGCTCACGCTTGCGGGCGTATTCGGTCACGGCTTTGACCGTCTTCATGTTGATGAGGGGTTCGCCGCCGAAGAAGTCCATTTCGAGGTGCTTTCTGGGGCCGCTGCTCTTAATTAAGAAATCAACGGCTTTCCTGCCGGTTTCCGGGCTCATGATGGCGCGTTCCTGACCGTAGCTGCCGCCATCGCCGAAGCAGTATTTGCAGCGCAGGTTGCAGTCCTGGGCAATCATCAGGCACAGGGATTTGACGAGGCCCTTCTGCTTGAAGGTCGGCGGTACGTCAATATCCGGGGCAAAAAGCTCGCCCTCGTCCATCAGCGCATGCAGTTCGTTGAGCGCTTCGGCTAAATCCGCCTTTTTATAGGTATTTTCCCAGACGGCAATCACTTCGGCATCATTTTCCCCCGTAAAGGTGTCCATGATGTCGTAAATCATTTTATCAATAACGTGCACAGCACCGCTGTTGATGTCGAGCAGGATATAGGTACCGTTTTGCACGAATTTATGAATTTTGGCTTTCATTGTAACTCCTAACTTTCCTAAAAGTAAAAAGCCCTCCCCAAGGGGAAGGCCCGTAATAAAGCAAAGTGCTTACTTTTCGCAAACCTGATTGCCTACCGTGCAGGAAGTCTTGCACGCGGACTGGCAGGATGCCTGGCATTCGCCGCAGCCACCAGTTTTCAGGGTCTTCTGCATGGATGGTTTGTTGACCGTCTTGATGTGTTTCATCATTTAGCCCTCCTATCAAAAAATAGAATCTCCTGTGTATTATAGCACGTTAAGTGCCATAATACAAGGAGATTCACGAATTATTTCAAACTATTCACCATCTGCTGCTGGCTGAAGGTGACCGGCGTGAGCTTTAGGCTCTCGGCAAAGTCATAGGCCAGTCTGAGGTGTGCCCCCACCGCCTCCGGCGTATGGGCGTCGGAACCCAAGGTCACATAGCGGCCGCCGAGTTCCCGATACCGTTGGTAGATGGGCACAAGACTATCGAGCGCCGCCTTTGCCCCGAATCTGCGCGTGTTGATTTCCATAACCACATCGCAGGCGATGGCCGTTTGCAGCACTGCGTCAATTTCATCGGCAAATTCGGCATAATGGATGTCAGCATCATCATAGGGTGCATAGCGGCAGATATAGTCGATATGCCCCAAGGCATGGGCAAAGCTGTGTGCCTTGATGTTCTCGGCCATCTGCACGAAATAGCGATGATAGGCCTCCTGCTTGTCCTTCCCTTCATAATAGTCGGGATAATAGATATCCAAATCATCCACCATATGCTGGGAACACAGGATGAAATCAAAGGGCACCTGCCGGGAAAAATCCTCGCTGAATTCGCGGGTGCTCTCCCGCATGCCGATTTCCACGCCCAAATGCAGGTTGTCACCCTGCAGCTGGCTGTATTTCTGCCAGTAAGCCTGTGGGTCAAAGGCAAAGACCTTACCTTCCTTGCTGGTATAATCCGCATCCAAATGCTCCGTAAAGACCAGGCCTATGCCCTGTCTTGCGGCAGCTGCCAGAGCCTCTGCCGCCTGCATCTCGGAATCGGCGGAAAACGCCGTATGGATATGGCTGTCAACAATCATTTCTCATGCTCATTTCTTTTTCTCGTCTTTTTTCTCTTCGGTCTGCTTCACCGGCGAAAGGGCGAAGTTCTGGAGATTGCCCTTTTTATCGAACAGGAATACGCAGCGCACCACCGGTTCTTTTTCAAAGGACAGCAGGTACATCATCTGGTCAGCCTGGTCAAAGCGGGTCCAGCCCACAAAACGGCCGCCCTTATACTTGCCCAGATTTTTGTCCATATCCTGATGGAGGGCCGTTGCCTTCTTCGCATCGATTTCCTTCCGTGCTTCAGCGCTCATCAGTTTGAGCGAAGCGGCAGGGTCATTCTTCACCAGCATGGTATCCACCCAGGCTGCTGCCTTTTCCTGCTGCGTAGACATCATTTCAGCATCCGGCGTAGCGGCCATCGCTGCTGCCGAAACACTTAACAGGGCACCAAAAACCAAAGCTGCAATCTTCTTTTTCATCTAAATCACCTCATAAAAATTCTACATGGACACATCGGTCACGATGCCGTCCTTTGTGTAAACATAAATACTCTTGCCGTTATGGTTGAAGACATACTGCTTCAAGGTCTGCCCTCCTTCGCTCGTTTCACTTACGCGGGCAGGCTTGCCAAAAGCGGCTGTTATGTTATCTTCGCCATCACCGGGCCGAATTCCTCCATATTTTCCCTGAGAAAGATTTTCCGCATGTTTTTGCGCATTTTCCTTGTCCAGTTTCACCTCTTTCTCCGCCTCGTCATTCATGGCAATGATGAGCCGCTGGAAAGGCACGATTTTTTCGGCCAGCTTCCCCTGGTAGCCCGCGGGCATATCCTGCACGATGGATAACAGCTTCCGGTCGGCGTGTACATCCTGATTCGTCATGCGGCCCCGGTAGCTTGCCACCTGGTCCATGGCCTCGGCATAGGCGAGCAGCATGGCGGCATCCGGGCAGGCACCGTCTAAGTTTTCCACCATTTTTTCATCGCGGAAATCCTGCAAAAGATGCACCGCTTCTTCTGTTTTTTCCCGGTCGGGATGGTTAAAGTTCAACTGGGAAAGGATGTCCACAGCCTGCTGGTAACGCTGCGTCATATTCTCCCGCTGGTCACGTTCAAAGGTCGAGGCCGTATTGTTCTTCGTGCGGCTGTCCATCTCCCCATAGCCCTTAAAGCCGCCGATAAAGCCCACGGACAAGGCCAACAGGATAAAAACTGCCGCCAGCCTGTAGTTGTGCAGACGGAAATAACGGACTGCCACCAAAAGCAGCAGCACCGGGCAGACCAACAGCAGACAAAGTGCAAATAATGACATGTAATTCCCCCTGTGTAATCGTTTTACCAATCGTTTTTCCTGATTTTGATTATAACATAGCTAACCCCAAGGGAAAACGGGGCTAAAGTCCCTATCCCTTGGGGATGGCGGTCATTTATCCTTGCAAATTGACTTCACGGAAGGAGGTTACGGTGCCGCTCTGTACACCGTCGATGAGTTCACGGATAATCTTGGGGTCGGTGTAGTCAAAGGGCAGGAAACAATGCTCTGCCTGATTGTAAAACGCCCGCATTTCGTTTTCGATGCCGCGGATATCGACCTCGAGTTTGGCCTTGCGCCGCTCATGGGCCTTGCCCGCCTGCACGTAGGAAACGCTGGTCACGCCGAGCCAGACGACGAAGAAAAATGTCCAGGGCACGCTCGGGAAAAAGCCGGTGAGAATCAAATAGAAGAACAAGGTCGCAACCCCACCACCAATGGTGTAGTTACTGAGCTGCGGTTCCGCGCTCTGGGAACGCATCAGCCACAAATCCCCCAGTGTCGCATATTTGCCACGGATATGGGCAAAGTAGGCCTGCAGGCGGTGAAGCTCGGAGAGCATGCGTTCTTTCTCCGGCGGCACATCCTCAAGACGCTGCAGAGCAATCAGCTGGGGCATGGATTCCAAAATCTGCCTTGCTCCATCATCACCTACAAAGCGGGTCATTACATCTTCCTGTCCGGCTTCTGCCGGTTCGCCGCAAAAGGTACACTCCTTGACACCTTCTTCAATTATACAGCCACATTTCTTGCAAATCATTGTTCTTCTCCTCCTTTCTCACCGTTTAGCAACCTTTTGCTATATATCGGTGAAATTCGTCAATGATTAATAGGGTTATGCAAAAAAGTTTTGATAGGTATTATTTTTCGCTATGGACGGCAAAATCCCTGCTAAGAGAATGATTTTTAATTGAAAATTAATAAATTGCAGTTTGTGGGGAAGGTCGGTTCGTGCTGAAGGTATCCTGTTCATACGTGGTTAGGGGCAAACGGGGGAGTACTTTTTCTACTTCCGCTAAACGACCCTCCCTGAAAGAAATCGCTGTTTAGCTATATGCGCCGGGCAGGCCGGCGGCGCGTCTTTCAACGTGCTTTCCAGTAACTGCCTACGTTGGGCCGGCCTTCACTTCGTTCAGGCAGTCGCTCCTACAGAAAAAGCACTCCCCCGTTCGCCCCAAGATACGATCTATTCTATTGTCACGAATTCGTTCCCCTCGTAACAAAATCAATAGGCTGTAAGATAAAAAAGGAAAAGCGCCTGCAAATGCAAGCGCTTTCTCGTGACCTGTAAAGATTCCTTGGCAGGCGTGGCGTACCCCTGCATCTCTCGGGTTGCCCCTGTCTAACCATCGGCGTGTGGATGCCACGAAATTGTCCACCTCAAAGAATCTCTACCCTTGCTTTAATTATACTATAACCCCTCACGTTGGTAAAGGATTTTTGCATTTTTGATATACCGACGATACCTTTTCTCCTCCACATGTTGGAATGTTATGACGGAGTTCATATATCCCGCAGGATCATTCGAGGTCTGCAAGCGGAGAATCACTTTGAACTTTTTCTTATCCGTAATAATCTCCTTCAACACGATTGCCGTGAATGGTTTATTGGATTCAAGAATGTAGTCCGGTTCTCTGATAATAGCCTGCAAGTGCCTTGAAAACTCTTTGTAATCTTCCGGATGACTCTCCAGAATATGCTTTCTTTGCGCATCCGACAAGACTACGTCATCAGTACGGATATCATCGGTAACAACCCTATAGATATCGAGATTGATTTTGCCTATATACTGCACATTGTCAACTGCTTTCACCTAATTTGTACTTCATTGTATCATTTTTGACATACTACTTCAACATTTTGGCAATCCATGCCCCCTTCTGAATTATGGAAAGGCGCAGTGGAAGCAGTCCCCGGCCGCCCCGCACGTAGGCATAAACATAGCGGCAGGAAAAACTTCCTGCCGCCGTGCATTGGACTTTTGACTATCTTATTTTTGGTTAGCGGCCTTAACTTCAGCCAGTTTCGGTCCCATGATGCGTTTGTAGGATTCTACGCCGGGCTGGTTGAAGGCGTCTACGTTGGAGAGTTCGCCTTCGTAAGCTACGGACATAGCCAGCATGTAGAGGAGTTCGCCGAGGTGGTAAGCGTTGAGCTTCGGCAGGGTGAAGCAAGCGTTGTAGCGCTTGTTGGATGCCAGAGCGTCAGCGTTGGACTGGCGGGCAACTTCGAGTGCCTGCCCCATGGTTACGCCGGAGATGTCGGACAGCTTCTTGGCTTCGGGGAATACGTCAGGGATAGTGAGGTCATTTTCCCAGTCAGCCAGACGGATGAACTGCACGACTTTGTTGAGCTTGCCTTCCTGATGCTGCTGCGTCTGGGAGTGCATGTCCGTGGTGCCGACAGCAACGAGCGGCGTACGGCCGTAGCATACTTCCTTGCCGTCCTTGTTGTACTGCTTGCCGAGGGATTCAGCGAGCAGCTGGATGTACCATTCGGAAACGGACTTCATGTAATCGCCATAAGGCATCATGACTTCGATATCGCGGCCATGTTTTTCAGAAGCGGCAAACTTCAGTGCAGCATTGAGCATAGCCGGGTTCTGCCAGAGGTCATCATTCTGGCAGGCCTTGTCCATATCGCGGGCGCCTTTGAGGAAGGACTCAATGTCAAAGCCCACGCAGGCAGCCAGCGTCAGGCCAACTTCGCAGAAGATGGAGAAACGGCCGCCCACTCCATCGGGTACAGCATACTGCGGCCAGCCTTTTTCGATAGCCAGCTTCTTGAGGAGGGTCTGCTTTTCCATGTTCGGGTCGGTTACAGCAACCACTTCCACATCGATATCGCCGAGCTTCTGCAGGGCATCGTAGATGACCATGAAGTTGCTCATCGTGTCGAGCGTACCGCCGGACTTGGAGATAACGAGGAGCAGCACTTTGAGGTTGCGCTTTTCGTGGGATTTGGTGACTTTGGCGCTGTTTTCGAGGTAATGGATGATGTCACCCGTGCGGCGCGGGTCGATGTTCTGACCGCTGAAGATGATTTTCGGGAAACCGTTGCGTTCTGCCTTCGGCAGTTCGTTCCAGAATTCACCGCAATGCACGTCAAAGATAACCTTGTCGCCTAAGAAGGAGCCGCCGATACCCAGGGATACAACGAAATCCACGTTGTCCTTTACATGGTCGGTCAGTTCCTGCAGGTGCTTCAGGGAAGACGGGCTGTTGAGGTGGCCTTCTTCAATATAGGGCAGCTGGGAGAACAGAACCTTTTCCGGCTCGCCGTCCTTGGACAGATGTGCGCGGATAAAGCCTTTCTCACGCATAACTTTCATGGCTTCATGAGCCTTCTTCAAATCTTCTTCATAGCTTTTCAGGTCAGCTTCCGTAACCTTACCTTCACCATACAGGTTCTCGTAATCAAACTCAAAACCGGATGCAAGCTTCAAACTCATTGTCTACACTCCTCTAGTTCATTCATTCCATATTGGTATCATTACATACATATTGATTATAACGCAGTTGTTCAAATTTTGCCATAGGCAAAATCACTTATTCGCGTTTCGTCGGTACGACATAACGCAGTTGTTCAAATTTTGCTATAGGCAAAATTACTTATTCGCGTTTCGTCATTCTCCCGGACAGGAATGCGCGCAGCCGCCGGAAGTCCTCCGGCGTATCGGCATCCAGCAGGATTCCTTCATGGTCAGCCTCCACGAACGCCTGCGGCTCATTTTGCAAGGCGCCCTTCAAGCCGCCTTCGCCGCGATAGGACAAAATGCGGCTGCATACGCTTTTTCGCACGAGCACGGGATGGCCGGCCTTTCCTTTATAAGCGGGGCGCACCACCGGCGCGGGAACCGCCGCCATCTTGGTCAGCAGCGCGGCATCAAACAGCGGGATATCCGCCGGTGTCAGAAAAGTACCGGTGCAATCCGCCGGCAGCGCTTTTAGCCCCAGCTTCACGGAAGCAAACATATCGCTTGCGGCGTAGTCCGGATTGCGCACAAAGCTTATCTTTCCGAAAAATTTTTCCGTTAAAAAATCCTCCAAAAGCTGCGCGTCCCTGCCGGTCACCACCAAAGTGGGCTCACAGCCGAATTGGCTGAAATGACCGATAACGTGTTCAATCAGCGTTTTTCCCGCCAGTTCCAGCAGGGGCTTAAACGCCCCCATACGGGAGGACAGCCCGGCTGCCAGTATCAATGCCCCGTTCATAAGCGCAGGAAATCCTCCAACAGATTGAGACATACCTGACGGCGATAAGCCGCTGTGGAACGCTGGTCGTCAATCGGCCGCAATATCCTTCCATATTCCTGCACGATTGCCGTCCGCCTTGCGGCCAGTTCCGTCAGGGTCAGGCCCTGCATCTTTGCCTCGATTGTCCAGCTGCGGATGACCGTTGCTCCGACTGCCCCAAAGGCAATGCGCACGTCCTGCAATACATCCCCTTCCACCCGGCAGAGTCCGGCAAAGGAGAGTTTCGCTATGGCCTGCGCTTTTCGCGCGCCGGCCTTGAAGCGTTGTAATTTCGTCATCTGCTCATAAGCAGCGCAGGGAATCTCGATTGCCAAAACCATTTCTGAGGGCCTCAGCGCAATCCTGCGCACACCCTGAATAAACGCCTCAATGCCGAGCCTGCGCGTCCTGAGCTTTCCTTGTTCATCCAAGCTCCCCATCACCAGTATCGCATCCAGGACATAGAGCAGCGGCAGGGTATCGCCGGCCGGGGAAGCATTGCAGATGTTGCCGGCCAGCGTACCCACGTTGCGGATAGCGGGAGCCGCAATCTCCTGCATGACCTCCCGCAAAATTTCCGGAATCCGTTTATCCCCGATAAGCTGTGTGTAGGTACAGCCGGCCCCCATCCGCAGGACATCCTCCGTTTTTGACACTTCACGGAGTTCATCAATTCCCTGCAGATAAATCAGCACGGGAGCCGTCCGGCCGGACGGCATGATATCGGTGCCGCCGGCCACAAAAAGCGCCTCGGCCTGTGCCTGCTGTTTCAGGCGCAGGGCCTCCAGCACAGAGGCCGGCCTATAGGTGGTCACCATAATCCTGCCCCCCTTTCTGCCGCCATGCGGACAGCTGCGATAATCATATTATATCCCGTACAGCGGCAGAGATTTCCCGAGATTGCCGCGCGTATTTCGGCCTCCTGCGGATGGGGATTTTTCCGCAGCAGGGCTTCTGCCGCCATAATCATTCCCGGCGTGCAGAAGCCGCACTGCACCGCCCCAGCTTCCCCGAAGCACTGTTCCAGCAGCTTGTATTTTTCCGTATCGCGAAACCCTTCCAGCGTGAGCACGCTTTTCCCCTGCACATTCGCCAAAGGGGTGATACAGGAATTCCAGAGCATCCCATCCACCAGCACCGCACAGGCACCACATTCCCCTTCGCCGCAGCCTTCCTTGGGGGCATGGAGACCGAATTCCTCCCGCAATACGTCCAGCAGGCGGCTCTGCGGCGGCAGCTGGCTTGTACATTTTTTGCCATTCAAGATAAAGTCCAACATTTTTCCCACCTCCGCTTATTTCGCTTCTGCCGCCAAAATACGCTCCGGCGTCAACGGGATATTCGGATAGGCCTTGCCTGTAGCCTGTTCAACTGCGGCTGTATAGGCCGGTGCACCGCCCAGCAGGGTCAGTTCGCCTGCCCCCTTGGCCCCAAACGGGCCATCCGCATAATAATTGTCTATAAAAGCAATTTGATTCGGCACCGTATCCATGGCCGTGGGAATCATATAGTCGGTAAAGCTGTTCTGACGGATTTTCCCCGCTGCCGCTTCCATCTTTTCCATGGAACCATAACCGATTCCCTGCAGCATGCCACCTTCAGCCTGGCCCAGCATCACGGTGTTGTCGATAACCTTGCCCACATCAAAGACACCCCAAACGCCCAACAGTTTCGTCATGCCGGTCAGGCGGTCTTCCTCCAGCTCGACGACATTGACTCCCCAGGAATATGCGGGGTAGGCATCCCCACTAAATTTATCCATATCCCAGGGAATCAGCTCCGGCGCTTCGTAGTCCGCCACCGCTTCCTGCTCCTTGCCGCTTTCCCAGCCGGCCTTCAGTTTCCTGGCCGCCCGCTCCACGAGTTTCCCCACAATCATCAGGGAACGGGAAGCCACCGTCGGCCCGGAATCCGGCACACGGTCGGTATCCGGATTGGGGCAGGTAATCCTCTCCAGCGGCAGGTTCAAAACCGCAGCAACAATCTTGCTGAACGTCGTCTTGAGGCCCTGGCCGATATCCACGTTGCTGGCCAGTATCTCCACCGTATCATCCGCATATTTACGCAAAATCACGCGTGCGTGCAGGATATCTTTCTCTGCAGAACCGGTAAAACCACAGCCATGCAGAAATAGCGACAGGCCGATGCCCCTGCGGTACCGCCCCGTCTGCGACTGCGAATAGGCCGCGTATTTGCGGCTGTAGGCAGACATTTCCTCCGCCTTGGCCAGCAAGTCCGGAATGGGCACATACTGATGAAACTTGCCGCCGGTCACCGTATCGTCGCCCTGCTGCACAACATGCATTTGACGGAAGGCCAGCGGGGTCATCCCCACCTTCGCCGCCAGATGATTCATCAACGATTCCATGGCAAAAATACTCTGGGGGCCGCCAAAGCCACGGAAAGCACCATTGGGTACGGTATGCGTGATAACCGCCCGTCCATCCACGTCAAGATGTTCAATCTTATAGACGCCGGCTGCCACATTCAACGAACGCTGCAACACCACGCTGGACAAACCCGGATACGCCCCGGCATCCAGACAGATATCGGCCTTGAGCGCGATAATGCGGTGCTGCGCATCCAGAGTTGCAACGTAGTGCAGCCTGCTCGGATGACGCTTGGTCGTAACCGTCATATCCTCCCGGCGGTCATAGGCGACACGAACCGGTGCCCCTGCCTTCTTCGCCGCTGCCGCCGCCTGACAGGCTATGAGCGAAGGATAATCCTCCTTGCCGCCAAAGCCGCCGCCGGTCACTTGCTGCACCACGCGGACATGCCCTTCATCCAGCCCCAGCACACGCATCACGGCATTTTTCACATAATACGGCGCCTGCAGCGAACCAAAGATGTGCATTTTCCCGTTCTCGGCATCCCATTGGGCCACCATGCCCTGCACTTCCAGATAGGCCTGCTCCTGATAGCCGGTCGTGAAGGTCTCCTCCACCACCTGTGCTGCCTGTGCAAAAGCCGCTTCCACATCCCCTTTGCGGTAATGATAATGCGCGGCCATTTCCGTGGCCTCATCCAAGGTCAGCACGGCAGGCAATTCCTCATAAGTTACTTTCGTCTCCCGGCACAGGCGCCGGACCGTCTCCAAATCAGGTCCGGCCAGCAGCAGGATGGCCTCCCCGACAAAGCAGACTTCATCAACGGCAAAGATGGGCTGTTCATCCGTTACGACAGGCAAATGATTGTCATATACATCATGGCCGCCTACCGCCACATATCCCTCGGGCAAATCCGGCAGCTTGATGTCCAAAATCCGGCCATGCGCGATTTCCGAGCGCACAAACGCAGAATAAAGCATGCCTGCCAAACGTTTATCGCACGTGTATTCTGCCCGCCCGGACATCTTCAGCCGATGGTCTTTCCGCTCAACGGCTTTGCTGATATCTTCCATGATTTTCCCTCCTGCTTTATTGTTGCATCTTTGTCGCACCATTCCCGCGAAGGGAATCGTTATCTTCTTATTCTATCTTCAGCCAGGTTATCCCTGCCTGTAAAAAAAAAGCCTCCCATGATAGGGAGACTTTTCCTGTTATGATTGTTTTACTTAGGACAGGTACGGCTTAACCGCTTCGGCCATCTTATCCTTGGCCGCCTGTGCTTCGGCGAGGTCTTTGCCCTTCGTCGTGTAGTAAGCCTTGATTTTCGGCTCTGTGCCGGACGGACGGATGATGACGGAAGAACCGTCTTCGAGTTCGTAGGTCAGCACGTTGGCTTTCGGCAGGCCCGTAGCGGCGGTATCGAGGTAGTCGATAACCTTCGTAACCTTCTTGCCGGCAAGTTCCTGAATCGGGTCTTTGCGCAGATTTTCCATCATGCCCTTCATCTTGTCCATGCCCGAAAGGCCCGGGAATTCAAAGCTATCGACCTTGTTGAGATAACGGCCATACTGGCTGTAGATTTCTTCGAGGCGCTGTTTGATGGACGAACCCTGGCTGCGGTAGTAAGCGGCCATTTCGCAAATCAGCATGGAAGCGACCACGGCATCTTTATCGCGGACATAGGGGCCGGCGAGGTAGCCGTAGCTTTCCTCGAAGCCGAAGATGAAGCGTTCCACTTCGCCCTTGTTTTCCAGACCGAGAATCTGGTCGCCAATCCACTTGAAGCCCGTGAGCGTATGGCGCAGTTCTACGCCATAGTGCTTGGCCACGGCATCAGCCAGCGGCGTGGACACGATGGATTTTACGGCTACAGGGTCTTTGGGCATGGTGCCTTTTTCCTGACGGCCGGCGCAGATGTAGTCGAGGAGCAGCACGCCCATCTCGTTGCCGGAAACCAGTTCATAGGAGCCGTCCGGGCACTTCATGGCGATGCCCACGCGGTCAGCATCCGGGTCGGTGGCGAGCATCAAATCTGCGCCCTCTTTCTTGGCCAGTTCCACACCTTTTTCCATAGCAGCAAGGATTTCCGGGTTCGGATAGGAGCAGGTCGTGAAATAGCCGTTGGGATATTCCTGTTCCGGCACAATCGTGACATCATCAATGCCGATATCGCGCAGTACGCGGGTAACGGGCACAAGACCGGTGCCGTTAAGCGGGCTGTAGACGAGCTTCAGGCCAGCCGTCTTGCAGAGGCCGGGGCGAACCTGGCAGGCCTCAATGTTTTTATACAGTCCTTCCTTGCAGTCTTCCCCGACAAACTTAATCAGACCTTTTTCCACGCCTTCGGCGAAGGACATATATTTTGCGCCGGTCAGCACATCCGTTTTCTGAATGGCGTTGTAAACGACGTCTGCGGCATCGTCCGTCATCTGGCAGCCATCCGGGCCGTAGGCTTTGTAGCCGTTGTACTTGGCCGGGTTGTGGCTGGCCGTCACCATGATGCCGGCATTTGCCTTATAGAAGCGGGTGGCAAAAGAAAGGGCGGGTACCGGCATGGGCTCGTCGTAAATGCGCACGTTAATGCCATTGGCAGCTAAAACCCCTGCCGCTTCCTTGGCAAAGGTCCAGCCTTTGAGACGGGTATCGTAGCTGATGGCCACCGTCTGCGTGCCGCCTTCACCTTTCACCCAGTCGGCTACGCCCTGCGTGGCCTGACGCACAACCCAGATGTTCATGCGGTTCGTGCCGGCACCTAACGTACCGCGCAGACCTGCTGTACCAAACTGCAGCGCAGCTGCAAAACGCTCTTTGATGGCTTCGTCGTCACCTTCAATGTCCCGGAGTTCCTTGCCCAGGTCGCAGTCAATGAGGTCAGCCCCTAGCCAGCGTTTGTATTCATCTTGATACATAATAAATCCACCCTTCTTTAGTTTGAATCAATATATATATGTGTATATACGACAAACGACAAAAAAATCCTGCTAAAAATGTAAATCCTTGAAAAATATTACAATTGTCACACCTGGATTTTCCCAGCAACACAATGCCAATAAAAGATGCGAAAAACACACGACAGTGATATACTGATACTTGCCGCGAACCTCTAACCATGGTTTTAATCTTGGCCAGGGAGGGAGGTGCGAGACTATGTTCTCTTCTTTTATCGTGGGTATTGCGAGTAGTCTAGTAGCAGCGTGGCTCTACGATTGGCTCCGCAGGCGCGGCAAATAATTCCTTTGGCGGACGACCGGACTGACCATCCGCGTCTAAGCCACAGCTCCCGATAGCAATATCGGGAGTTTTTTGTGCAAAGAAAAGACGCTTCAGGTGACCAAACCCAAAGCGTCTTTCCCGGTGCTGCGCCGAAGCGCGTATGTTCTCTTCTTTGTATAGATATTGTAACACGAAAAAAAGATATGTGCAAGCAAAAAAAGAGCCTCCAGTAACCAACTGTTTGACTCTTTTTCGGGTAGTCGCATGGACAATACCTACTCATATCTTTCCTTGGTATTGATTATAGCACATATGGACACAATAAACAAATAAAAAGAAAAGCCCGTATGTGTCAAGAAGTTCTCGGT
>DFHU01000035.1:0-3155 GCA_002373045.1 Pseudoselenomonas ruminantium
CTATTTAACTGTCGAAAACGGGATATTACCTACTTTGTCAAATCCTTTAATGTTCCTTTGCGTATGAAATTCCGCGCACGATTAGCACTTAATACATACAACGAACGTGCATAGTACCGGCCTTTCAATGAAATTCGTACTGCTACTTTGACAAATTCGTCATCATCACGCTTATACTCACGCACATATTCTATTGAATCATCCTTAGGATTTTTACCAACATATTCCGGCTGATTTAAAATATCAGCTATAACATCTCCATACTCATCATAATCAGCGGAGTGCTTCTGTTTCATATGTTCAATATTACTTTTCCCTAAGTATATCGGTGTATTTTCGGTAATATCCAAACCTAATGCATCAATAACCTTCTTACTTATATGCGCAATAGGTTTCATTTTAGTCTTCCTTCTGCTCCAAAGTAGCCATAGAAGCAACCTTGTCGTTTTCTGCCGTGGTCATGAGCTTGACGCCCTGCGTGTTACGGCTGATAACGGAGATATCGGACACGTTGGTGCGGATAACGATGCCATCGGTGGTAATCAGCATGAGTTCATGGTCGGGACGGACTACCTTGATGCCTACTACCTGGCCGGTTTTTTCCGTGACCTTCATGTTGATGAGGCCCTTGCCGCCACGGGTCTGCGCGCGATATTCTTCGGTGCTGGTACGCTTGCCATAGCCGCATTCCGTAACGGTCAGGACTTCGGCATTGCGCACGAGGATATCCATGCCGACCACTTCATCGCCGTCAGCCAGCGTAATGCCCTTGACCCCGCGGGCCATACGGCCCATAGCGCGTACATCATCTTCGGAGAAGGCAATGGCCTTGCCGAGCTTCGTCCCTAACATCAGATAGCTTTCGCCATCGGTAAATTTCACGCCCATGAGGTCGTCATCATCATCGAGGTTGATGGCATTAAGGCCGTTCTTGCGCAAATTGCTGAACTCAGAGAGCGATGTCTTCTTTACGATACCCTTGCGGGTAGCCATAAAGAGGTATCTATCCGGATCAAAGCCCTTGACCTGAATAACCGCTGTAATCTTTTCGTCCTGTTCAAGCTGCAGCAGATTGATAATCGCCGTGCCCTTGGCCGTACGGCTGGATTCGGCAATCTCGTAGGCTTTCAGGCTGTATACGCGGCCACGGGTCGTAAAGAACAGGATGGTATGATGGGTTGTGGTAATCAGGAGATTTTCCACAAAATCCGTTTCCTTCGTGCCCATGCCCTTGATGCCCTTGCCACCGCGATTCTGGCGGCGGTAGGTGTCGAGCGGCATCCGCTTGATATAGTTGTTATGGGTGAGGGTAATCACCACATCTTCCTCGGCGATGAGGTCTTCCACATCGATTTCCGAAGTATCAATGGTAAGTTTCGTGCGACGGTCATCACCGTACTTTTCCTTCACCGTTGTGAGTTCTTCCTTGATGATATTCAGGATTTTCTGTTCATCCGCAAGGATGGCCTTGTATTCTTCGATAGCCTTCAAGGTTTCCTGATATTCTTCCTCAATCTTTTCCCGTTCCAGACCGGTCAGGCGCTGGAGACGGAGGTCGAGGATGGCCTGCGCCTGCTTATCGGAAAGCTTGAAGCCCGACATCAGGGCTTCCTTGGCAATATCTGCCGTGCGGCTTTCGCGGATGGTCGTAATGACCGCATCCAGATGGTCGAGTGCAATGGTCAAGCCTTCCAAAATATGAGCGCGGGCCTCGGCTTTTTTGAGTTCATACTGCGTCCGGCGGGTAATGACCTCTTCCTGATGCTTGATGTAGTAATGGAGCACCTGCTTGAGGTTCAAGACCTGCGGCTTGCCATCTACCAGAGCCAACATAATCACGCCAAAGCTGTCCTGCAGCTGCGTGTGCTTAAAGAGCTGGTTTAGAATAACATTGGCGTTGGCATCGCGGCGCAGGTCGATAACGATGTGCATACCATTGCGGTCCGATTCATCCCGCAAGTCCGTAATGCCCTCAATCTGCTTGTCACGCACGAGCTGGGCAATCTTTTCAATCAGACGTGCCTTATTGACCTGATACGGCAGTTCCGTAACGACGATACGGGGCTTGCCGTTGCTCATGGTTTCGATATGGGCATTGGCCCGCATCTTGATGATGCCGCGGCCCGTCATATAAGCCTGCTTGATGCCCTCCTTGCCCAGGATAAGACCTGCCGTGGGGAAATCCGGCCCCTTGATGGCGGTCATGAGTTCCTCGATGGTCGTATCCGGATTATCAATGAGCATCAGCGTGCCATCAATGACCTCCCGCATATTGTGCGGCGGGATATTGGTTGCCATACCTACGGCGATACCCGAGGTACCATTGACGAGCAGCTGCGGGAACTTGGACGGCAATACCGAAGGTTCCTTCAGAGACTCATCATAGTTGGGCACAAAATCCACGGTTTCCTTGTCGATATCCTGCAGCATGAGCTCGGAAATCTTCGACATGCGAACTTCCGTATAACGCATAGCAGCCGCTGGGTCACCATCGACAGAACCGAAGTTGCCGTGACCATCAGCCAGCATATAGCGCATGGAGAAATCCTGCGCCATGCGGACGATAGCATCATAAACGGATGTATCACCATGCGGATGATATTTACCCAAAACTTCGCCGACGATACGCGCCGACTTCTTGTAGGGCTTGCCGGAACCCATACCGGCTTCCTGCATGGCGTAGAGGATACGGCGGTGTACCGGCTTCAAGCCGTCCCGCACATCTGGCAGGGCACGCGCCACGATAACGCTCATCGCATAGTCGATGTAGCAGTTCTTCATCTCGTGTTCCAGATTAACGGGGACAATTTTTCCCTGTTCAAACTCCACAATCTCACCTCAAAATCTTATTTATCACTAAAAATATACACTGAATTATACGCAAAAATACTAGCTTCTTATTATAACATTTTTATAAAAAAAAGTCCATCAACGCCTGTAAAATAAGCGTTGACAGACTTTCAGCAATAGTATATCATCTACTTTAGGTGCTGTTTAGCGGTTAATTTATGCCCTCGAAGGGGGGCACGCTTATGGAACAATTCAACACGACTTTGTTGTTAATCCTGCTCCTGATTCTGGCGATAAAAAAATAAACCGCTCCTAGCTTGCCGGCCGAGCGGTTCTTTCTGATATTACATCCGTAAGGGCGACCG
>DFHU01000035.1:3237-6837 GCA_002373045.1 Pseudoselenomonas ruminantium
TAGGCGGCACCTTCTTTATGTATATTATAGCATTTGCCTTACGCATAGGCAAATGCTTTTTTTTATATAGTGATTCCGGCTCTGTCTGTGGTATAAGCTACATCCTTCAACGGAGTACTATAGATATTCAGTCTTACAGCCCGGAAATCATCATATTGGGCATCGCTGAAGCCGAGTCTTGCATAAAATGACTGGAACTCACCGGCCAGTGCCGGATTCAGCCGGGAATAGTCTATTCCCGTATGATTCGGGGTTTCGATCTCATTACCAGCAGCATCCACGAACTTCTCCGCTATGATTATCCCCTGGAATTTATGCCCGTTTCCTTCTACATGAACGGGGCTGTTGGGAGCAAACAAAATCCCACGAAAATCTGCATCCAAGGTCAAATTTACCGTTTTGGACTTACGCCCTACACCTCGTTCATTATTTTCACCCACGGGGCCATCATAGAAGAACAGCATCGGACGATATTTATAATCCCCATCCAGATCGGTTTCGGTATTAGCCGCCTTTATATTGATGCTAATATCACGCACAGTGTTGGTAACCCAGCCCCTACCCCCAACTGTATTATATTCCTCACTCTCAAGGCGAATAAACAGCGGGTCAAGTTTATTGGGTTCATCTGTGTACACGTCATATGATATTTCTGATGCAGGCAAAGTAGACAAATCCCGCACTGCATAAGGCTCTAAAACATTGACAATGGATTTTATACGGGCAAACATAATCTCCGTTGCTGTTGCTTCCCCAAATTTGGTTACCAATTTATCGTAGAATTTTCCCCACAAGCTATAGCCGCCTTCATTTTCTTCTATAGCTACGCCATTTGCGTTAATAATCCTCCAGTTGGTAAGCTCTATACCAAGATTAAGGTCATATAGATATGCTCTTGCCTGAGCAGGCGTCATATTATCAATAACATCGAGATCCCAGTTCCCCGTCAGCTTACTCGATGAAGAAAAATCCGGCTTATAATTGATCAGCAGACTTCTCATATTATTGTTTATGCTTGCCGTACCGTCCATATCAAATATTTCCGACCTGGTGCCATCTGCGTTATAAGCAGGTCCCTTATTGGTAAAACTAATCGCCTTCATATAATCTCTTCGATTTCCATTGTACCCCGCTGGTACTTTGGTATTTGCTTCCCACTCCTGAAAAGTGGAAAAGGTATACGCATCCTCCACTTCCTGCATCTGTGTCAACAGGTCAACCCCTGCGAGCGGATTATCCTTATTTCCACCTCTCGCCCAAGCCTCTACCTTTACAGTCCAATCTGCAGGTATTAAAGCCTCTGGCAGAAACAATCTCGCGAACTGAAAATCCATATCATCCGTGAGTTCCACCTTATAGTAATACTCCAGTGCACGATTCCTTAATAACGGACTATTTTTATTGGGGTCAATCTCCTTACGCAGTTCTGTTTTGACATTAGTGCCGCCTGTTTGCCATTTGCCATTGTTATCCATTTGCAAAAATTTATCTGCTCCGGCATCTGCTTTTTTACTGGATTCAGTTGTAATCAATTGACCAAGAGCCGGCACATCCGTTACCGTTATCAAGGATGCTTTCTTCTTACTTACCGTTTCCACCCCTGCCAAAGCTGCCATATCGGCCGCATTCTGCATATAGGATTTATGCAGGTAACTACGCCCAATATCAATCGCCATGCCTGCAAAAAGAATTAAGAAAGGCAGCATGAGAGCAAAAAAGACAATCACCGTGCCTTTCTCGGCCTGCTTTCCTCCCATGATAATCCCCCCCTTATTCTACCCTGATACTCATGTCTCCGTTTATGCCCTGTGTCATATCGCGAACCCAGCTTCCATTTACCTGCGCATTACGCGTAGCCCATATTTGAACAGCATTAGCTTTACCAGTAGTTTTATCAAATTCAAAAGCACAACGAACACTAACGGCATAGCTATCATTTTTATTAGCTTCTATTATCGCATGATTATAGACTCCCTGCGTGTAAATGAGGTCATCCGAGAAAAAATACCGGTTGTCTGACTCCATCTGCTTTTGTGTTGATGGATATTGGGTATAGTTTCCCTGCATCCAATTTACCAGATTATCCTTAGCCACTACACCATTATCAAACCTTGTCTTAACACTCCCATTTTCCCCGTCACCTGTACTGTTGATATAGTAGTCAAAGAGTAACGTTCCCTGATTTAAAGCATTGGGATTATATTTTGCAGTAAAGTTAGCATTGCTCATCAGCATAGCGTTAATTTCACTCTGTGTCTTGCCCAAAAAAGCGCCCGCTATATTCCGCAATGTAGCATCGTCCATCGCGATGCGCTCTTGATTCGACACGGCCTCCCGCAGCTCCGAATTGGACAAAGCCCCATACTTATTGATGGCCTGCTCTGAGGTGGGCGTACTGCTCAGGTAACTGCCCACATTGTTATAACTCTTGGTCACCTGCGGGAGTATGTTGGATTCACGGAACATATAGACAATCCCTACGACAAATAGCGCCACAAGTGCCCATTCGACCATAGACTGTCCATTTTCCCTGCATAAAATTTTCTGCAATTTCCTCAGCATTATATCCCACCTCCGTTCCTTTAACGATTTCTATTGATTCAACGATTTAAGTAAAGTCAATGCAGACGGGAAAACCACCATGACAAAAATCGCCGGAAAGATAAACAGCACCATCGGGAAAATAATCTTTACCGGTGCTTTTAGTGCCATGGCCCGCACTGCCTGACGGTGCCGGTCACGCATATTATCCGCCTGAATTTTCAGGGTTCTGGACATGCTCGTGCCCAAATGTTCAGCCTGAATGACCGAAGCGGTGAAAAGGTACATTTCCTCCAAATCACAGCGATTTGCCAGCTGGGTAAGGGTTCTCTGTCTGTCCATGCCCAAGCCCATATCGCGCAGCATCCGCCGAAATTCCTCCGTCAGCGGGCCTTTCATGCGATGTACAATCTTTGCTACAGCACCGTCAAAGGAAAGTCCGGCCTGAACACTGACACAGAGGAAATCCAGGAATTCCGGCAACTGACGTCTTATCGTTGCCTTGCGCCGTTGAATAGCCGACTGCAATAACAGAAAGGGAATAACGGCTCCTAAGCCCACGCCCAAAAGCAGTATGGCGATTTGCTGCGGAACCTGCAATGGCGATAACACAGATATGCTCAGCAATGCCAAAAATACACCTGCGGCCACACATAACACCCAGCCTGCCACCAAACGGTTAAGACTCCACTTTTCCTGCACACCAAGATGCATAAGCATATTTTCCATCATCGCACGCAATTCCCGCGGAGCAAACTTCATCAGCCAGTTTTCCACAGAAATCACCAGCGGGCGGATAACACGTTCCTTAAAAGACTGCTCACGCATATAGTGATAATCTTCAGCCTTACCGGCTTCCAGCGAGGCCTTCGGCTTCTGTTGCTTTGCCGCCTGACGCTGAGCTTCCGCTTCTGCAATCATCCGCTCCAAATGCTGTCTGGTCTGCAGCTGCGGTCTGCGGGCGGTATAATAAAGCAAAAACAGAATAACCATCACCAAGGCCGTCACCAAGGCGGATAGTAAAATAATCATCGTCATCCCTCCTCCTACAATAGAACT
>DFHU01000028.1 GCA_002373045.1 Pseudoselenomonas ruminantium
CTGCCCGATAAACTGCAATTTATCGGTGCCCGCAAAAGATTGTATCCCCCTATGGGGCTTAAAAAAATGGAAAAAATTTTGTATGATTAATTATTATACACATAGGGGGCAATAACAAGCATGAACTATGCTTTTAAGCGTTTAATACAACTGATACCAATTCTGTTCGGAATCACGTTTTTATCGTTTTTATTGATGTATCTGGCCGGCAGCGATGCCGTGACGGAAATGTACAGCAACCGTGGCGTGGAAGTGGCACAGGAAATCATTGACGAGCGTAAAGCGGCACTAGGGCTCAATCTGTCCTTTGGCGAGCAGTATCTAAACTGGCTCTGGGCCATGCTGCATGGGGATATGGGGGCTAGTTTCGTCACGGGCGAAAATGTGCTCACGGCTTTTCTGCGGAAACTGCCGGCAACGCTTATGCTTACGGGCCTGTCCATTGTACTGACGGTGCTTATCTCCCTGCCCTGCGGCATACTGGCAGCGGTGCGCCATGACCGCTCGGTTGATTTAATTTTGCGCTTTGGCAGTTTTATGGGCAATGCCATGCCCAATTTCTTTGTCGCCATGCTCCTGATGGAGTTTTTGGGCATTCAGTTGGGGCTTTTGCCGGTGATTTCGAGCGGTACGGACTTGGAAAGTGCCCTGCTGCCCACGATGACGCTTGCCATTGCCATGTCGGCCAAATACATGCGGCAGGTGCGCTCGGCGGTGCTTGAAGAACTGGGCAAGGATTATGTACTGGGAGCAAGGGCACGGGGGATAAGCGACAGCGTTATTCTCTGGAAAAACGTGATGAAGGCGGCGATGCTGACCATTATGACATTATTGGCGCTCTCCATTGGCAGTCTTTTGGGCGGTACAGCCATTGTCGAAAGCATCTTTATGTGGGACGGCGTGGGGAAACTCGCCGTAGATGCCATCAATATGCGGGATTACCCCGTGATTCAGGCTTATGTGATGTGGATGGCGATTATCTATGTTCTGGTTAATCTCGTGGCAGATTTACTCTATCACGAGCTTGACCCGCGGATTCGTCTGGGGGTGAACAGCAAATGAGTTCGTCAGCAACACCAACGATTCGCCTGCAAAATGTGCAGAAGAATACCTTGCAGAGGAAGTTGTATTTCTTTGGAGCTCTGGCTCTCTTATTGGTTGCAGCATCGTTTTTCAGTGAGCAGCTCTGCCCTTATGACCCCTATATGCAGGATATGAGCCTGACGAAAGCGGCACCGTCAGCCGAGCATCTTTTGGGGACGGACCGCTATGGTCGGGATATGTTTTCACGGGTTATCGCGGGCAGCAAGACCAGTATTTTTTCGACCTTATTGCTGGTGAGTTTTATCACGCTCTTTGGCAGTTTTATCGGCATTGTCTGTGCCTGGATGGGCAGGAAAACCGATACCGTTCTGATGCGCCTGTCGGATATGTTCCTCGCCTTTCCGGGGCTGGTATTTGCGCTCGCCGTGGCAGCCGTATTGGGCGGCGGCGTACACAATGCGATTTTTGCTCTGGCTGCTATCAGCTGGCCCAAATATGCACGGCTAGCGCGCAGCCAGACTTTGGCTTTGCAGGCGGCGCCTTTTATGCAGGCGGCCAAGATGGCGGGGAGCAGTACCTTCAAGCTCATTTATAAGCATGTCATTCCCAATATCTCCGGGCCGATTCTCGTCACGGCAGTGCTCGATATCGGCACGATGATGATGGAACTCGCGGGGCTGTCCTTTTTGGGGCTGGGCGCCAAGCCGCCTATCCCGGAATGGGGGAGCATGATGAGCGATACCCGCAATCTCCTGCCCACCCAGCCCTGGGTGACGCTGGCACCGGGCTTTGCGATTTTCTTTTCCGTGATGATTTTTAATCTGCTCGGCGATACGGTGCGGGATTATCTCGACCCGAAACGGAGGTAACGATGGCAGAAATAATCCGTTATGAACAAGTGGATATTCACTACAATGGCGCACTTGCTGTCCATGATGTCAGCTTTTCCGTGGCTGAGGGAGAAATCCTCGGCATTGTGGGGGAAAGCGGCAGCGGCAAGTCCACGCTTCTAAAGGCGGCTATGGGCATGCTGGGCCGTGAAGGGCTGGTGACCCGCGGCGATATTTATTACAAGGGGCTGGATTTGCCGGATATCAGCGACAAGGAGCGGCAAAAAATCAGCGGTGCCGAAATCGGCATGATTTTTCAGCAGGCGGGCAGCAGCTTTTGTCCGATTCGCCGCATCGGCACGCAGATAAAGGAAATGATGGCGGCGCATGGTTATACCGATGCGCGGGCGGTGGAAATAGAAGCCTGTGAACTGCTGCATAAATTCGGCTTTGCCGAGCCCAAGCGCATTTGGGCCAGTTACCCATTTGAACTCTCCGGCGGCATGCAGCAGCGAGTGGCGGTGGCGGCGGCCATGCTCTTAAAGCCAAAAATCCTGCTCGCCGATGAACCAACCTCGGCCCTCGATGTCACCGTGCAGAAACAGGTCATTGAGGAAATGCTGTTGGCGCGGGAACTGTTTGGCACGGCGATTATTCTGGTTACGCATAATATTGGCGTCATCCGCGCAATGGCCGATACCATGCTCGTGCTTCATCAAGGCAAAGTGATGGAATATGGTAAAGCCAAGGAAATCTTAAATAACCCGCAATCGCCGTACACGCAAAAACTGTTGGCGGCGGTGCCCAGGCTCAGGAGGTCAGCATTAACTTATGGACAAGATTCTGCAAGTCAGGCATCTTAAAAAGATTTTTCCCCGGCAGGAGGGCGGCGAAATCGTCGCGGTGGATGATGTGAGCTTTACGCTTTCGGCAGGGGAAAAACTGGCCATTATCGGTGAAAGTGGCAGCGGCAAGACCACCGTGGCCCGCATGATTGCTCGGCTTATCCCGCCAACTGCGGGTAGGATTTTCTTGGCGGGCGAGGAGATTACGCAGGCCAAAGGCAAGCAACTCCAAAAGGCGTATACCCAAATGCAGATGGTCTTTCAGAATCCCGTGGACAGCTTTGACCCCAGATGTACACTCGGGGATGGCATCAGCGAAAGCCTGATTAATCACGGCAGGAGCCGAGAACAGGCCCAAAAGATGACCGAGAATCTCCTGGCACTTTGCGGGCTGCCAGCAGATTTTGCCGACCGCTATCCACATGAGGTCAGCGGCGGCCAATGCCAACGGGCGGCAATCGCCCGTGCCCTGGCGATTGAGCCGCAGCTCGTGATTCTCGATGAAGCGACTTCGGCACTGGATGTGACGGTGCAGGCGGAGGTTTTAGCCCTGCTTAACCGTCTGCAAAAGGACAGGGGGATTGCCTATCTCTTTATCTGTCACGATATCGCTTTGGTACAGGATTTCTGTGATAGGGTCATCGTTATGCATGAGGGACGGATAGTGGAGGAAGGTACGTCGGATGAGGTAATCAATAATCCGCAGGAAGAATATACGAAAAATTTAATTGACAGCGTATTGTAAAGCCTTTTGGCAAAGGATAAGTTTTGGATTTTCTCATAGAGAAGGGAGATTTTAACAGATGAACTGGAAAAAACTGTTGGCTGCAGCCTTGGTGCTTGGTCTGAGCGCTGGTGTCATGGCCGGCTGTGGCAGCGACAAAGCTGCAAGCAATGGAGAAAAGGCGCTGGTTATCGGCGATACCACCTTTAACAGCTCCAATGAGGAACCGGATGTCAACCCGCATAACGCCTATGCCGGCTGGGCCTGCATCCGCTATGGTATCGGTGAAACATTGATTAAGTACTCCGACAAAATGGAGCTCCAGCCCTGGCTGGCGACCAAGTGGGAAAACGTGGACGAGCTTACCTGGAAATTCACCTTGCGGGATGATGTAACCTTCTCCAGTGGCCGCAAAATGGATGCCGCAGCTGTAAAGCAGTGCCTTGAGCACCTTATCGAGAGTAACAAGCGGGCGGCGCAGGATTTGAAGATTGCGGCTATCGAAGCTAATGGTCAGGAGCTTACCATCAAGACCACGGAGCCGAAACCGGCACTCTTAAACTATCTTGGCGACCCCTATGGCTGCATCATTGATGTGGATGCCGGCTTTGAAAAGGGCATCGTAGCTGGTACCGGCCCGTACATTGCCACGGATATCAAGACGGACGACCATCTGGTCTTGAAGAAAAATGAGCATTATTGGGGCGGCACGCCGAAGCTCGACAAGATTACCATTCGCACAATTACGGATGGCAACACCCTTTCGAGTGCCCTGCAGTCCGGTGAGGTGCAGGCCGCTTACGGTATGGCCTATGAAAGCTATCCGCTGTTCCGCAATGATAAGTACAACATCTCCCAGATTTCCACTTCCCGCTGCTTCTTCGGGAAGATGAACTTCGACCCGGATTCGGTCTGCGCTGACCCCGCTGTGCGTCAGGCTATCGCCATGGGCATTGACAAGGAAAACTTCGTGGCCAAACTCTTGGACGGCAATGGCTTCCCGGCTAACGGCGTATTCCCCGCAGACCCGGCATTTGGCGGCGACAAGGTAAAGGCCGAGAAATTTGACCTTGAAGGCGCCAAGAAGGTACTGGAAGCTGCCGGCTGGGTGGATACGGATGGCGATGGTATCCGCGAAAAGAACGGCAAAAAACTCGTGATTAAATGGCTGACCTATCCGAGCCGTCAGGAACTGCCGCTGCTGGCTGAATCCGCGCAGGCAACATTGAAGGAAATCGGTATGCAGGTGGAAATCAACAACACCGCCGACAACAATCAGGTGGTTAAAGATGCCAAGGCCTGGGATGTCTATGCCATGGCCAATGTACAGGCACCCACCGGCGACCCGGAATATTGGTTCACGGTGTTTGCAACGTCTAATGCGACCAAGAATCAGGGCAAGTACAAGAGTGCTCGCCTCGATGCATTGGAAAATCAGTTGAGCCGCGAATTCGACCCGGCCAAGCGCACACAGCTGGCGCTCGATATGCAGCAGGTCGTTCTCGATGACCATGCCTTTGTGTTCTGCTCCTTCCTCAAGATGAGCATGATTTCCAAGGTTAACGTGAAAAATTATACATCCCATGCTTGCGATTACTATCAGGTAACGGCAGATTTGGATGTGGAATAATTACGTTGCCATGACAGGCAAATGAACAGGACTCCGTTGATGTGTATGTGTTTATGCGTCAGCGGAGTTTTTTTGCAGTTTGCCAGTGCGAGCTTTATTTTTTTTGTTACAGCTCAGTGGGGGCGGAGGTGGTAATACTTTTCGCCGTTGCACTAAATGACCCACCAGCAAACGTATGGGCTTTTTTAGATACCTGCGCCGGGCAAGACCGGCGGCGCGTATGTTCAGCCCAGTATTTAGTCTGTGCCGTTTGTGGGCCAGTCCTCACTGCGTTCGGACAGTCGTTCCACGGCGAAAAGCATCACCACCTCCGCCTAAGCGATGTTCGTATAAAACGGCACTTTCGCGGTGACAAGCAACAAGTACATCGATGTTGTTGTTACGAGAGCAACGAATTCGCGGCAACAGTCTGAATCGCATCTGGAGAGAATGAACTGTTCCCCGTCCAAAGTTACGTATGTATCATGTGGTTATGGTGTGATGACAAGCAGCAAGAATATCGATGTTCTCGCTACGAGAATAACGCATTCGTGGCAATAGCATAGACTGTATCTTGGGGCGAACGGGGGAGTGCTTTTTCTGTAGGAGCGACTGCCTGAACGAAGTGAAGGCCGGCCCGACGTAGGCAGCTGCCAAGGAGCACGCTGAAAGACGCGCCGCCGGCCTGCCCGGCGCATATAGATAAACAGCGATTTCATTCAGGGAGGGTCGTTTAGCGGAATCAGAAAAAGTACTCCCCCGTTCGCCCTTGACTACGTATGAACAAGATACCTTTACCACGAACTGAACTCCCCGACAAACTGCAATTTGTAATTTGGACAGCAAATGAATGAATATACTGAAAACTTATATAAACATGAAAAATTACTTGATGTATTCGTTTGGGTTATGCTATAATATCGCGGGTGAATATATTATTTATATTCCATGGAGGGCATTTGTATGCAAATTTCTTTTGTAAAAATGCATATGGGTGCTTTTTTATTGGAATAAGAGAGGATGTGTCTAATGAAAGACGAGATTTTTAGCATACTGCAACGTGTCGGCCGCAGTTTCATGCTGCCGGTTGCGGTATTGCCGATTGCAGGTCTTTTGCTGGGCCTTGGTGCTTCGTTTACCAATCCCACGACTATCAAGACCTATGGTTTGGAAGCCATCTTTGGTGATGGCACGATGCTGCACTCTTTGCTTACCGTTATGAGTGCGGCTGGCGGTACGATTTTTGGCAACTTGCCGATTATCTTTGCCGTGGGCGTAGCCATCGGTATGGCTAAGGCCGAGAAGGAAGTAGCAGCACTGGCGGCCATGATTTCCTTCTTCGTCATGCATGTTTCCTGTAACGCTATGCTGCAGCTGACGGGCAAAATCCTGGCCGATGGTTCCATCGCACCGGGCGTGCTCGAAGGTACGATTGCGGCAAGCTGCGGCATCATGTCCCTGCAGATGGGCGTATTTGGCGGTATTATCGTTGGTATCGGTGTAGCCATGCTGCACAATCGCTATTATAAGATTGTTCTTCCCGATGCGCTGTCCTTCTTTGGCGGTTCCCGCTTTATCCCCATCGTATCTACGGTGGTTTTCCTGTTCGTGGGTATTGCCATGACCTTTATCTGGCCGATTGCGCAGGATATCATCTTCGGTCTCGGCAATGTGGTCACGGGCACGGGTTATATCGGTACGCTGATTTTCGGTATTGTTAAGCGTGCGCTTATTCCGTTTGGTCTGCACCATGTATTCTATCTGCCGTTCTGGCAGACGGGCGTGGGCGGCAGCATGATGATTGACGGCCAGCTTGTTCAGGGCGGTCAGAACATCTTCTTTGCTCAGCTGGCTTCGCCGAATGTGGCACATTTTAGTGCTGACGCAACCCGTTATTTCTCCGGTGAATTTATCTTCATGATTTTCGGTCTGCCCGGTGCGGCTCTGGCTATGTACCGCTGCGCTCGTCCCGAAAAGAAAAAGGTGGCTGGCGGTCTCTTGCTGTCTGCAGCCCTCACGTCCATGCTCACGGGGATCACGGAACCGATTGAGTTCTCCTTCCTGTTTGTTGCTCCGCTGCTGTTCGGTGTACAGGTAATCCTCGCCGGTGCAGCTTACATGATTGCCCATATCCTAAATATCGCCGTAGGTCTTACCTTCTCCGGCGGTCTTCTCGACTTGTTCATTTTCGGTATTCTGCAGGGCAATGACAAGACCAGCTGGATGCTGATTATCCCGGTTGGTATCATCTATTTCTTCCTGTATTACTTCGCGTTCTCCTTCTTAATAAAGAAGTTCAACTTCAAGACGCCGGGCCGCGAAGAGGATGACGAAGAAACCAAGCTCTACACCAAGGCCGATGTCAATGCCCGCAAGGCCGGCGAAAACGGCGCTGATGAACTGAGCAGCACGATTGCCCGCGCTTTGGGCAGCAAGCGCAACATCACTTCTGTGGATTGCTGTGCAACCCGTCTGCGCTGCTCGGTAGCCGATTCTTCGCTCGTTGACCAGAAACTCTTGAAGGCCACCGGTGCTTCCGGCGTTATCGTCAAGGGCACGGGCGTGCAGGTCATCTATGGCCCGAAGGTTGCTGTGATTAAATCCAATTTGGAAGAATATCTGGTAACGGCTCCGGAAGTTGAAGCAGGCGCAGAAGCTCCGGTAGTGGAAGAACCTGCTGTGCAGGAAGAGGCACCGGTAGCTGTTCATGGTGACCATGAATTCTACGCACCGGTAGCTGGTACAGCGCATGCCATCACGGAAGCTCCGGACGCAGCTTTTGCCGGCAAGATGATGGGCGATGGCTTCTTCATTGCTCCGGCTGATGGTACGGTTGTAGCTCCCTGTGATGCTGAAGTCATGTTTGTGTTTGACACGAAGCATGCCATTGGCATGAAGGCCGCTGACGGCACGGAATTCCTGATTCACTTCGGCGTGGATACGGTAAAACTTGGCGGTCAGGGTTTTGAAACCTTCGTGGAACAGGGCCAGCAGGTCAAGAAGGGCGATAAGCTCATGCAGGTTGACCTCGATTACGTCAAAGCCAATGCACCCTCGGATGTCTGCCTGGTAATCTTCACCGGCGGTCAGGCGGTTCATGTGGAAAAATCCTATGGCATCAAGGCTCTTGACGCTGTAGCAACGTATTAAAATCGCATAATGTTTAACTGACGCCCTGCAAGGCATTACAGCTTGCAGGGCGTTTTTGCGCGTGCGCTGTATGGGTAATACAAACAATCAAATTGTAACAAAAAGCACTCATTCTCTTTTTGTTGAGAGTGAGTGCTTTTTGAGGTCCTGTTTTGCTTTATTTGAGATTATTTGGCTTTCAGTTTCTCCATAAATAGCCCAAAGTTGAAGCGGCAATACGGACAGATTCATACATCCATATTTTCGTCCAACATAGGTAGCAACACATCGGGAAACTCTGGCAATCTAATTAAGCAGGGTAATTTTTTCTTTGCTTTTTTCATTGTCTGCCTTGGCGTAAATTGTATTTGCTTATCGGTCAAACTCTTATTCAAGGCATTTTTGTAAAAATCTTCCGCAGACAGTGATGACGCAACACCTGTCAAATGCCTGAAACAACCTACGGCGAACAACAACTCAAAATATTGTTCGCCACAAATGTACATATAAATTTTGTTTGCCAGCAACGAATATTGATACGCCGCTTTGACTATTTGTTCCCTAATTTTATTCTCTGCCATAAATCCACCAAAAAAGGAGAACAGACAACTGCTCTCCCTTGTAATTCCTTTTTCGAGAGTTTTCTGCTGGCCGTCAGCCTTGTGCCATCGCACGTTCCGGTGTAGGTTTAACCCCCTACGCAGGTACGACATTCTGCTTGCCGCAAGCCTTGTGCCATCGCACGTTCTGGTGTGGATTTTGATTTGCTCCACTCACAAACCGGCTTTTTACGATGCTCTCACATCGGAAGCATCTCTACTTCACTTATAGTATATCATTATTATCCTTAAAGCTCAACATGTTGCTAAACTTTTTCAGCAAACTCTCTGCAACTATCCAACCGTTGTATGTTTTGTTGTCAGGACAGAGAAATCCCTTTTTCTTTGCAATTAACGCTCGAACATACGACAGCTGCTTCCTTTACATTGCCCGGCAACTTTGCTATACTTAGGAAGTTGAATTTGGAAGTTTGGCTTATATATAATGAGGGGCAGGTAATCATGCGGCAAAGGCGCAGGGGAAAGCGCAGTTATAAGCGGGTAAAGTGGATATTAGGTATCATGCTGGCGGTGCTGGTGGCAGTAGCCGGTGTGATGGCGGCAAGGCATCATAATGGTGATGGCGGGGAAACGACTGTCCTGGACGGTGGTCTGGTCAAACACGAGCATATCACCCATGTATTGCTGCTCGGCGTTGACCGCCGGGAAGGCGATGTGGGGCGCAGCGATACCATGATGGTTGCGGCGCTTGACGAGGACAAGGAAAAGGCCTCCCTGCTGTCTGTTCCGCGTGATACGCGGGTGCAGATTGAGGGCAATGACTATGAGAAAATCAATCATGCCTATGCCTATGGCGGCCACAAGCTGAGCCAGGAAGCCGTGGAAAAACTGCTGGGCACGAAGATTGACCATTACATCATCATTGACACCAAGGCTTTTGAACGGATTATTGATGCGCTCGACGGTGTGGATATCAACGTGGAAAAGCGCATGTATTACGAAGACCCCTGGGATGATAACGGGGGCCTCGTGATTGACCTCTATCCGGGTGAACAGCATATGGATGGCAAAAGAGCCATTCAGTATGTGCGCTATCGTGACGGCGAGGGCGATATCGGCCGGATTGGCCGCCAGCAGAAGTTTATGAAGGCGGTACTGGCCAAGGTGATTTCCCCGGCGGTACTGCCCCGTCTGCCCAAACTCGTGGAAGAAATCAAATCCGCCATTCAGACGGATATGAGTCTGGCAGAACTGGTGGAATTTGCGGGCAAGATGAAAAGCATCCACGATAACGGCCTGTCGGCCCAGATGGTACCGGGGCAGCCGGCTTATATCAAGGACGTCAGCTATTGGATTCCCGATATCACGGATTTGCGTGAACTCATGGCTGAACAGTTGGATCTGACGCTTAGTGATGAAGATAAGGAACGGGCGCAGCAAGATGAAGATGCCTATATGGGCACCCTGCCGAAGGGCATGCAGCTGCTGGCTAAGTCCAAGAGCAATGGCACGGTGGAAACGGCAGATACGCCGAAGGAGCCGGAAAAGACCGAACCCATGAAGCCCAATGAAATATCGGTCATGGTCATCAACGACAGCGGCATCAATGGTGCGGCGGCCGAAGTGGCAGAGATTCTGCAGCGCAAGGGCTTTATCATTTCGGGTGTGGAAACGGGCAAGACCAGTTCCCGTGCGCAGACCACGATTACCACATCCACCCGCAATACGGATGTGTTCTATGGCATGCCCTTTGCCTGTGTGATTATGGACGGGGGCAGTTCCAATCAGGCCGTGGTGCATATCGGACTGGATTACAGGAAATAATCAAGACGGAGCATAGCTCCGTCTTTGTCTATACTTTAAGGAGATTTTATTTTGGGTATATTGAAGGTTAACGGCCTCAAAAAGGCCTTTGGCATAGATGAACTTTTCCATGATGTGAATTTTGAGGTGCGGGGCGGCGATAAGGTCGGCCTGGTCGGCGCCAACGGTGCGGGCAAGACCACCCTGATGAAGATTCTCATGGGGCAGGAGGAAGCCGACGGCGGTTCTGTGCAGCTTGACCCGGCCGAAACCATCGGCTATGTACAGCAGCAGGCGGATTTTGGCGAAGGCACGCTCTATGATGAATTCCGCCGCGCCTTTGACGATATCATCGAGCTCGGCGAGCGCAAGCGTTCCTTGGAAAAGCGTATTGCCGCAGGGGAAGAAGAACTTCTGGACACCTATGGCAAGGTCGTGGAGCGCTTTGAACAGTTAAATGGCTATGAGTTTGACAGCCGCATCAAAAAGGTCGCCTATGGCTTAGGCTTTACAGATGATGACTTCCAAAAAAATGTCGAGCATTTCTCCGGCGGTCAGAAGACGCGTATCTGTCTGGCCAAGGCATTATTGCGGGAGCCGGATTTCCTCTTTTTGGACGAGCCGACCAACCATCTCGACATCGGGATGATTGAATGGCTTGAAGGCTTTTTGCGCACCTATCGCGGCGGTGTGCTGATTATCTCCCATGACCGCTATTTCCTCGACAAAGTTGCCACCCGCATGGTGGAACTGGAAAATCATACCGTCACTAGCTATGAGGGCAACTACACCTACTTTATGCGGGTCAAGACGGCCCGGCGGGAGGCGCTCAAATCCGCTTACGAAAAACAGCAGGAGCATATCAAAAAAACGGAGGAATATATCCGCAAGTATAAGGCAGGCATCAAATCCAAGCAGGCGAGAGGACGGCAGAGCCAGCTCAACCGCCTGGAGCGCATTGTGCTGCCGCCGGAAGCCGCGTCCTTTAATTACTTTGCCTTCCATAAGCCGCCTGAATGTGCACAGCGTGTGGCAGAACTGGAAGAAGTCACCTTTGGCTATGGCAGTGAGCCGGTATTTAAGGACTTGTCCCTCTTGATTCGCAATGGTGACGGCGTGGCGCTCGTTGGCCCGAATGGTGCGGGCAAGACCACCCTGCTCAAAGTCCTCGTGGGTGAGCTGGAAGCCGCCAAAGGCCGGATAAAAATTGGCAGCCGGGTAAAAATCGGTTACTTTTCGCAGCAACATGAAACTTTGCATATGGATATGACGGTGCTTGATGAAATCATCTACACCTATGGTGTAGACGAGGAACAGGCCCGCCGTTATCTGGGCGCTTTCCTGTTCCATGGTGACGAAGTTCTGCGCAAGATTGGCGACCTCTCCGGCGGTGAACAGTCCCGTGTGGCCTTTTTGAAGCTTATGCTTACAGGCGCCAACTTCCTTATCCTGGACGAACCGACCAACCATTTGGACATTCCCGCCAGAGAAGCGGTGGAAGAAGCCCTGATGGCTTATCCCGGCACGTTCCTCGCGGTATCCCATGACCGTTACTTCCTCGACAAGGTGGCTAACTGCACTTTGGAACTCGATAACGGTATGCTTACCGAGTACAGCGGCAATTACAGCTACTATCTGATGAAAAAAGAAGCTGAGCGCGAAGCCGAGGAAGAAGCGCGCTTAGAAGCAGAAGCCGCCAAACATGCGGAGAAAAAAGCTGCAAAACCTGCAGCCGTTGAGCAGCAGGACGCCGCAGAAAAAGCCGCCGCCAAGGAACGGGCAGAAGCCGGCAAGATTCAGAGCATGAGCGATGCCAAGCGCACGGAAATGATTCAGCGCGCCGAAGCGGAAATCGCCATGGCCGAAGCGGAATTAAAGGGACTGGAATTTCAGATGAACCAGCCGGAAGTGCAGGCTGACCCTGCAGAAAGTCAGCGCATTGCCGAAGAATATGCTGCCAAAGAAGCGGAAATCGAAGAACGCTATGCCAAGTGGGAACGGCTGGCAGCCAGTGAATAAATTGCTTTACGGCAGGAGGGAGTAAAGTTATGGCTAACAACAACGAACAGATGGCGCTGGGCTTTGCACCGGGAGCCGTGCAGGAAGAAATTGAAGGGCTGGTTGACAGCATTATCTTTGCCAGTGAGGATGGCAAGTTTGCCGTCTTTCGCCTGCAGCCCTCAGGGCAGAACAGCCGTGTGACGGTGACGGTGAGCTGTGAGCCGCCGCTGGTTGGACAGCAGGTACATCTTACCGGCTCCTGGGTTACGCATCCCCGCTTTGGCCAGCAGTTCAAAGCGGCAAGTCTGCGGTTGGAAGCGCCGACCAGCGTGGAAGGGATAGAGCGCTTCCTTGCTTCCGGCGTTATTGATGGTGTGGGCCCCGCTATGGCTAAACGGCTCGTGGCAAAATTCGGCGCCGATACCTTGGATGTGATTGAGCAGAAGCCCAAGCTGTTGGAAACCGTAGAGGGCATTGGCAAAAAGACTGCGCAGAAGATTGTCGCATCCTATACCGCCCAGTCGGAACTGCGGGAAATCATGCTCTGGCTCGAAAGTCATAATGTCTCGGGGGCTCTTGCGGCGCGGATTTTCAAGAAATACAGTTCCTTTGCCCTGGATGTGCTCGAAAATCATCCGTATAAACTTGCCCAGGAAGTGGAGGGGATTGGCTTTGCTACCGCCGACGCCATTGCCGCCAGTCTCGGCATGGCTGGTGATGATGAAAACCGCGTGGCGGCCGGCATTGACTATGCCCTGCAGCAGATTTCCACCAACGGTCATTGCTGTATTCCCGAACAACCCTTGATTGACCGCACGGCAAAACTTTTGCGGGTAGACCCGCTACGCGTGGGCGAGGTGCTCAAAAAGCAGCTGAAACTCCAACGTCTGGCTGTAGAATCCGTAGGCGGAACGACGCTTATCTATTCGCCCTATCTCTATCGGGCAGAGAAAAAAGTTGCTCGCAAGCTCCTGTATCTGCAGCGCTATGCCGACGTGCTCAATGTGGAAAATCCCGAAGGAATGGTGGCGCATTGGGAGGAATTGACGGGCCTTGATTTGGCCAAGGCCCAAAAAGACGCTATGGTGGCGGCTTTGACGCATGGCATACTCGTGCTGACTGGCGGCCCCGGCACAGGCAAGACCACCGTGGTGCGAGGCATGATTGATATGCTGGAAATGGCCGGCCTGGAAATCCTGTTGGGCGCACCGACAGGCCGTGCCGCCAAGCGTCTGGCGGAAGCCACAGGCCGCAAGACCATGACGGTACACCGTATGCTCGAAGCGCAGGGCGGGCGGCAGGACGATGGTTCCTCTATGTTTGCCAAGGATGCAGACGAGCAGTTGGAGGCCGATGCCATCATTCTCGATGAGGTGTCCATGATGGATATCGTGCTTATGCAGCATTTCTTGGATGCTGTGCCCGACGGCTGTCATGTAATTCTCGTGGGTGACGTAGACCAGCTGCCCGCCGTTGGCCCTGGCTCGGTGCTCAAGGACATTCTGCGCTCGGAGGTCATTCCTTCGGTACGTTTGACGGAAGTCTACCGCCAAAATGAGGAAAGCACCATTGTCCTCAATGCCCATGCCATCAATGCCGGACGTTTGCCGCTGTGCAAGCCTGCCGGAGATTTCCAGTTCTGGGAAATCGCTGACCCTGCGGAAGTCGCGCAAAACATCGTGCACCTCTGCAAGGAGATTCTGCCCAAGCAGGGCTGGAATCCCTTGACCGATGTGCAGGTTTTATCGCCCATGCACCGCCAGGAATGCGGTGTGGAAAATCTCAACAAACTTCTGCAGGAGGCACTCAATCCGCCTGCTGAATACAAGGCCGAATACAAGAACAGCATCCGTACCTTCCGCCTGAATGATAAGGTCATGCAGACCAAGAACAATTACAGTAAAATGGTCTTTAACGGAGATATCGGCTTTATCACCGCGGTGGAGTCTGACCATATCACCGTCCAGTTCAGCGAAGATCTGCAGGTGGACTATGAGAAAAATGAGCTGGTAGAACTGCAGCTGGCCTATGCCATGAGCGTGCACAAGAGCCAGGGCAGTGAATACCCCGTGATTATCCTGCCGCTTACACCGGGACATTATATCATGTTGCAGAGAAATCTTCTCTACACCGCTGTAACCAGAGCCAGTAAGCAGGTTATTCTCTTAGGCACGAAAGCTGCTCTTAACACCGCTGTAGAAAACGACAGAACCCGCAAGCGCTATACCCTGCTCGCCGAACGGCTGGCGGGAGCGCTGAATGAATAAGGCAATAAAAAACTGACAAGTCAAAGCTGACCTGTCAGTTTTTTATTGCCGTAAAGGCTTATTTCTTGATAATCAATGCCATAAACACCAAATCTTCCGTTTTGGACGGGTTGGCGATGCCGTGTTTTTCGCCGTCCGGGCAGAAGGTGGTGGCACCGGCGCCGAGAGTTACTTCTTTGCCGTTGTCGTTGTAGAGGGCGGTGCCGGAGAGGATGTGGTAAGTCTCCGTGTTGCCATGGTGTTCATGTACCCCGATGGAGCAGAGGGGCGGGATGATGACCTTGGCATACATATCGCACTTGTTGTCGAGTTCCTCCGGCGTCAAGAGCTTCACGATGGTGATGGTGCCCTGCCCATCTGCTTTGTTGGTTGCCTGAATCGGATTCGGTTCAATAAAAGCCATGTTAAAGTCTCCTTTGGTTTGCTTATTTCTTCTTCCGCAGAACTACGGCACTGCGGGCAGGAATGTAGATTTTGAGCCATTCCTTGCCGTCTTTTTCGTAGAGCGGGTCGAAATTGGTTTTGTGGATAACGCTGTCGTCAGCCAGCCCGTTGCCGCCGAATTCCTTGGCATCGGTGTTGAGCACGACTTTGTAATCTCCTTTGGGAACAAGGAAGCCATAGTCCGGGAAGGACTGCGTCGGGGAGAAGTTGAAGACGAAGACGAGGTCGCCACGGCTGTAGGCGAGAACCTGGTCGCCGTCGTTGTGCCAGATTTCAACAACCGGCTGCTTCTGAATATTTTTGACGGTTTTGAGTGTGGCGAGCATTTCCCGGTCAAAGTCGCCAAGATAATGATAGCAGAGATTTTTGTCATCGACAAGATGCCATTGACGGCGGGCATATTTGTAGCTCCAGCCGTTGCCTTCACGCGGGAAGTCAATCCATTCGGGATGGCCGAATTCGTTGCCCATAAAGTTCAGATAGCCACCATTGATTGTGGATGCCGTGACCAGGCGAATCATCTTGTGCAGGGCAATGCCGCGGTCAACCATGCCATTGCGGTTGCTCTTGGCAAAATGCCAATACATATCGGCATCAATCAGGCGGAAGATGATTGTTTTATCACCCACGAGTGCCTGGTCATGGCTTTCGGCATAGGAGATGGTCTTTTCATCGGCGCGGCGGTTGGTCATTTCCCAGAAAATGCTGGAAGGCTTCCAATCTTCGTCCTTTTGTTCCTTGATGGTCTTAATCCAGTAATCCGGCACGTTCATGGCAAGGCGGTAATCAAAGCCGTAGCCGCCGTCCTCGAATTTTGCTGCCAGTCCCGGCATACCGCTGACATCTTCCGCGATGGTGATGGCGTGGGGCTTTATCTCGTGAATCAGTTTGTTGGCCAGGGTCAGATAACAGATGGCGTTGTCGTCCTGATGACCGTTGAAGTAATCGCCATAGTTCATAAAGGCTTCGCCGAGTCCATGACTGTAATAGAGCATGGAGGTAATGCCGTCAAAGCGGAAGCCATCGAAATGGAATTCTTCGAGCCAGTATTTGCAGTTGGACAGCAGGAAGTGGATAACATCGTCCTTGCCGTAGTCGAAGCACAGGCTGTCCCAGGCCGGATGTTCGTGACGGTCACCGGGATAGAAGAACTGATTGGGGTCGCCGCAGAGGTTGCCGAGACCTTCCACTTCGTTCTTGACCGCATGGCTGTGGACGATATCCATGATGACAGCCAGCCCCATCTTGTGGGCGGTGTCGATGAGTTCCTTCAAATCTTCCGGCGTGCCGCAGCGGCTGCTCGGGGCGAAGAAGGAGCTGACATGGTAGCCAAAGCTGCCATAATACGGATGTTCCTGAATTGCCATAATCTGAATGCAGTTATAGCCGTCTGCTTTTATGCGGGGCAGGATATTCTTGGTAAATTCTTTGTATGTACCGACTTTTTCCGCATCCTGTGCCATGCCGACATGGCATTCATAGATGAGCAGCGGTGCGGTAGTGGGCTTAAATTTGGCATCGTGCCAGGTATGTTTCGTGCGCGGATTCCAAACCTGCGCAGAGAAAATTTTGGTTTCTTCGTCCTGTACTACGCGCGTAGCCCAGGCAGGAATACGTTCCCCTTCGCCGCCGCGCCAATGGACTTTCATTTTGTATAGGTCTTTGTGCTTGATTTTGCCCGCGGGAATTTTAAGCTCCCAATCGCCGGTGCCCGGAATGTGATGGCAGCGGAATTCTTCCTTTTCCTGCCAGTCGCTGAAATCACCAATCAGGTAAATGTCCAGCGCATTCGGTGCCCATTCACGGAACACCCAGCCGCGTCCCTGTTTGTGCAGACCGTAATAAAGGTGCCCGGTGGCAAAATCCGAGAGTTTCTTTTTGCCGTTTTGCGTGAGCTGATTGATTTTCCAAACAGCATGTTCGTGACGTCCGCGGATTGCGTCCTCATAGGGTGCCAGCCATTCGTCGTTGGCGATAATCCCCAGCTTTTTGTTATTAGCCATAATTCATACCACTGCGGCCTGACCCGCAGTGACTATCCCCCTATCTGAAATAAAGATAATAAAAAGCTACTTAGACATTATAACATAAATTTTCATAAAAATGACGGAAAGGGAAATATTATTGCCATAAAGACAAATTGCGGTTTTGGACATTTTGCCTTGCAATATAAGCCGGATTCGGCTAAAATAACTGGATATCTGTCTTCCATTGGTGCGAGGACGGATTTTTTTGAAGGAGTATTTTATGCGGAAAAATCTTTTAGGGCGCATCCGCAAGGGTGAACCTTTTACTTTTGGGGAACTTTTGCTGCTGACCTGGCAGCTCAGTGTACCTGCCATTATGGCGAAAATCACCACGGTGATGATGCAGTATATTGATGCCTCGATGGTGGGCATGATTGGTGCCGACGCGGCGGCATCTATCGGCTTGGTCAATTCCACGACATGGCTTATCGGCGGGATATGCTTTGCCATGTCCATGGGCTATACGATTCAGCTGGCGCAGGCCATTGGTGCCGGAGAGGACATAAAGGCGCGCAGTCTTGTGCGGCATGGCCTGTGGGCGGTGCTGATTTTCAGTCTGGTCATGGGCGGCGGCAGTGCCGCCCTTAGTGGCTGGCTGCCATACTTCTTGGGCGGGACGGCAGATATTGCTGACGATGCTTCACTTTATCTGGGAATTTATGCCTTGGGGCTGCCCCTGCTCGCGGTAAATTTTGCCGCTGCTTCCATGCTGCAGGCCAGTGGCAATATGAAGGTGCCCAGTTTGCTGAGCGTTTTGATGTGCGTGCTCGATGTTCTCTTTAATGCCTTGCTGATTTTCCCTTCCCGTGTGGTGGAGCTGGGGGGGCTTTCCATATGGGTGCCCGGTGCCGATTGGGGCGTAGCCGGTGTGGCGTTTGGCTCGGTACTGGCAGAAGCCTGCTGTATGACAGCCATGCTCTATGTATTGCTGAAAAAATCCCGGCAGCTGCACTATCGCCGGGAACAGCTCGAACCCTGGCAGGGCGAATTGCGGCAGGCGACCACGTTGGGGATTCCCATGGTGCTCGAACAGATTGTCATGGGCAGTGCTTATGTGGCCTTTACCTGCATTGTGGCACCGCTAGGGACGGTGGCCCTGGCGGCTAATTCCTTTGCCATCACGGCGGAAAGCCTTTGCTATATGCCCGGTATTGGCGTATCCACAGCGGCGCAGACCCTGGTCGGACAGAGCGTGGGGGCAAAGCGGGCAAAACTTGCCCAGCGCTTTGGCTATGTCAGCGCAGGACTCGGCATGGTGGTTATGATGGTCATGGGTGTGGTCATGTATATCCTCGCGCCGCAGATGATGGCACTCTTGTCAGCAGACAGCGCGGTTATCGCCGCCGGCACCCAAATCCTGCGCATCGAAGCCTGGGCTGAACCGCTTTTTGCCGCCGGCATCATCGTCACGAGCATCTTCCGCGGTGCGGGGGAAACGAAATTGCCGACCATCTTGAACCTCGTAGCCATGTGGGGCATCCGCATTCCGCTGGCCATTTTCCTTGCTGTCGACTACGGCCTGCCCGGCGTATGGGCGGCGATGTGTGTCGAACTCTGCGCCAGAGGCATATTGTCGCTGGGCGTATTAATCTGGCGCGGTGAAGGGCTGTACCAAAAAAAGTCTTAGTATTTTCCTATTCGTTAGCAGGTTTTTGCTTTTCGGCATTGAATATGAATGTAGGGATAATGCAAGAGGGAGGGGGAGCGGATGTGTTCGATACGAACAAAATTCATTTTACTGACGTTAAGTGCGATTATTGCAGCGTTAAGTGTTGCTACCTATATTGGCGTTTACTCCATCAAAACCTTGGGAAAAAACGATGCGGACCAGATGCTTCACCTGAAATGTACAACCGGCGCAATGAATTTGGAGACTTATTTTAATAGCGTAGAGCGCTCGGTAGAAACGGTCGCTGCCATAATACAGGATAACCTCGAAATGATGCCACCTGAACAGCTGGGGGATGAGGTCGAAAGCGTGCGTCGTCTGTTCAGTAAAATGGCGCATAATACCAATGGTGTCTTCACCTATTATTTTCGCATTGACCCGGAATTTTCGAAAGACTATCCGGGCTTTTGGTATATCAAGGAAAATGGCAAGGATTTTCGGGAACACGAAGTGACGGATATCACCCAATATGATACCAACGATACATCCGCGATAGGTTGGTTTACGATTCCCAAAGCCGAGAAAAAAGGCGTATGGCTGCCACCTTATCATACCGAAAATTGGGGTGTCTGGGTCATTTCCTACAACGTCCCCATTTACCGGCAGGGGCAATTTGTCGGCATAGTGGGAATAGAAATCGATTATAAAACCTTAGCCCATGAGGTGGAAAAAATCAAGCTCTTTGAAAATGGTTATGCATTTCTCCTCAATGAATATTCCCATGTCATTTACCATCCGCAGTTGGATTCCACTTTGCAGTATGGGGAAAAAGTAGCCATAGATTCTCCGGATAGGGTCAAGGGCGACCAGCATGTACAATATCATTTCAATGGCATCAAGAAGGAGGCTGTCTGGATGCCGCTGAGCAATGGGATGCGACTCTATGTGACGGTACCCTTTGGGGAAATCAACAGCGTGTGGCAGGGACTGATTTCTCGCACGTTATTCGTTTCCTTTATCATTTTGCTGCTGGCAAGTTTCGTGATGATGCGTTTTGCCGACCGTATCACCAAGCCGCTTCATCGGCTGACCAACGCAGCCAAGCAGGTGGCTGACGGAAATTATGACGTTGCTTTGGACGATACGGGTGATGATGAAATCGGTATGCTCACTCGAACCTTCAAGGGATTGGTAGAGAATACCAAGGCGAATATCGACACACTCAATCGAAAAGTCTATATTGATGCGTTGACTGCCGTGCGGAATAAAGCAGGCTATGGCGCTTATATGCAGAAAATACAGGATTTGCTGGATAGTTCTGTGGAAAAGCCTGAGTTTGCCATTGGGGTATTCGACTGCGACAACCTCAAACACATCAATGACTTTTATGGCCATGACAAAGGCGATATCTACATCAAGAAAGCCAGCCAGTTAATCTGCCGTACCTTCCAGCACAGCCCCGTCTTCCGCATTGGCGGCGATGAATTTGCCGTCATTCTGGAAAATGACGATTTTCGTAATCGGGAAAAGCTCTTTGCTCAGTTCCGCGAAAAGCGCGCAGAAATACGCGCCTCGGCTGAACACGAGTGGGAACAGGCGAATATATCCATGGGGGCTGCCGTGTACGACCCCGAAACTGACCCCGCCGTCATCGACGTTGCCCGGCGGGCAGATAAGGCCATGTATGAGAATAAACGGCTGCGGAAAGAAAATCAGCAGGCAAGGATAAAACTGTAAAGAAAAGGCGGAAGCTTGACGAGTCAATTTTGACCGGTCAAGTTTCCGCCTTTTTTGTCGTTACATTTCAAATATATCTTTGACCTGTATCTCCAGTTCATCATACAGGCTGATTTTGAGGGAGAGATTTTGTTCGGCTTTTTGTTCGTCGGTCAGCCGTTCCCATTCGTCCGGGGTGAAATTTTGGTAGAGGTTGTCCAGATAGTAGCAGCCCTGCTCGTTGAGACGGTAGACTTCGATACATTCTTCCTTAGGATTGATAATCCAGTATTCTTTGACACCAAAGCGCTCGTAGGTGTCTTTCTTGACCGTTATATCTTTGCGGCGGGTGCTGGGGGAGAGAACTTCGACTACAAAATCCGGGGCACCTTCAATATGCGAATCTTTGACTTGTGAAGGCTCACAAACAATACAGAGGTCGGGAATCAGATGGTCTATGGGACTGAGTCTGACTTCTGCTTCGGCAAAAACTTCGCATTTTTTGCCTTGGAGAAAGTTGCCAATAATCATGGTCAATCTTCTCTGAATGCGGATGTGCTGGATATTTGCTGGACTCATATCGTATTCCACTCCATTAATAAGTTCTGTCTTGATGTAATCGGCTAATGCATACATATCAGGTTGCCTCCTTCACCTTTGTTCTTTAAGTATATGATAGCACAAGACCGCAAAAATAAATAGAGAATTTTGCCTTGCCCCGTCCTTTTATGGTAAAATAAGGGTTAGTCTATTTAAGAGCAGGAGGATTTTTCCTAATGATACAAATGCGGGAGGTCAGCAAGACCTATGACACTGGCGTGGTGGCCCTGAACCATGTCAATGTAGATATCAAGAAGGGCGAATTTGTATTCGTAGTGGGGCCCAGCGGTGCGGGCAAGTCCACGTTTATCAAGATGTTATTCCGGGAGGAATTGCCAACGGAGGGCAAGCTTTTGGTGAACGGGCATGATGTGGTGCATATGGAGCGTTCTGAGGTTCCGTATCTGCGCCGCGAGTTGGGGGTAATCTTTCAGGATTACCGCCTGCTGCCCGACAAGACGGTGTTTGAAAACGTGGCCTTTGCCCTGCAGGTAATCGAAGCGCCGCGCCGCACGATGCAAAGAAGTGTAAATTCGGTGCTGGACGTAGTAGGCCTGCGGGATAAGTACCGCAGTTTCCCCTCGCAGCTTTCCGGCGGCGAGCAGCAGCGTGTGGCTATCGCGCGGGCGATTGTCAACAATCCGTCCATTGTGATTGCCGACGAACCCACGGGCAACCTTGACCCGGAAACGAGCTGGGATATCATGGATATTTTTCGGCGTATCAACAAGGCAGGCACGACCATCGTCATGGCAACCCATGACCGCAATATTGTGGATACCATGAAACGGCGGGTTATTGCCATCGAAGACGGGCGCATTGTCCGTGACCAGCAGCGGGGAGGATATGGTTATGAAGCTTAGAACGGGTGAATATTTTATTCAGGAAGTATTCCGCTCGTTGAAGCGGAATAACTGGATGTCCTTTGCCTCTATCGGCACAGTGGCGGTATCGCTGTTTGTGCTGGGCGTGTTTCTCATCTTGGTGCTGAACATGAACCGCATGGCCTCCATGCTGGAATCCCAGGTGCAGATAAGCGTTTACTTGCAGGATGATATGAAAAAGCAGGACCGCATTGATTTGCAGAGTGATATTGAGAAAATGCAGGGCATTGCCGAAGTGCGGTTTGTAGATAAAGATGCGGCAAAGGAACGTCTGTCCGAGCGTTTGGGCGACCAGAAGTATCTATTGGATGCGCTGGGCGACAAGAATCCGCTGCCGGATTCCTTTGAAGTGACGGTGAAAACACCGGAAATGGTGGAAACGGCAGCCAAGGCGATTGAGCGCATGGAGGGCGTGGAGTCAGCCAAGTACGGGCAGGATGTGGTGGAACATCTCTTTGATATCACGCGTCTGATGCGTATTTTCGGTCTGGTGCTTATGCTGCTGCTGGCCGGAGCCACGATATTCATTATCTCGAACACCATTCGCCTGACGGTCTTTGCGCGGCGCAAGGAAATCGCCATCATGAAGTATGTAGGCGCGACGGATTGGTTTATCCGCTGGCCGTTCCTGATGGAAGGCATTGTGCTGGGCTGTATCGGCGGCATTTTGTCGGCGCTGGCCCTGCGCAGTTTCTATGCGGCGATGGCGGCCAAAATCTATAATACCTTGGCGTTTTTCCCGCTGATGCCGCAGTATCCCTTTATGAATTATGTGACGGCAGCCATCATCCTTTCGGGGATGCTGATTGGTGCCATCGGTTCTGCGTTCTCGCTGAAACGGTTCCTTGAGGTTTGATATGATGAAAAAATGGCAGACAATAACTGCAGCTACGTTGTCGGTAATCCTGACCGCTTCCACGGCGTATGCTTCGCTGGAGGATGACAAGGCCGGTTACGACAAGAAGGCAGAGGACTTAAAGAGCAAGAGCAACGCACTGCAGTCCAAAATTGAATCCCTGTCCGAGGAAAAGCGGCTGGTGGATGCAGAGGCAGATGAGGCGATTGCCGAGCACAAGACCTTGCGGGCGGCTTTGGATGAAACTTTGGAGCGCATGGAGAAAAATGAATCCCGGCTCAAAGAGGTAGAGGCCGATTACAAGAAAAAGAGCACGAAACTCGGCACACGTGTGCGCGACATTTATGTCAATGGTCAGATTTCCTATCTTGATGTGCTCTTTGGCGCCAAGGATTTTTCCGATTTGATGACGCGCATGGACTTGCTCAAAAAGGTCATCAAGCAGGATTATGATTTGGTGCATTTGGTACTCGATGAAAAAGCGGAAATCGAAAGCACCCAAAAGAGTCTCGAAAAAGACCGTGCGGTCAAAGCCGAGCAGGAGCTGAAGGCGCGGCAGGCGCGGGAAATCATGGAGGAAAAGGTTCGCAAGCGCAAGGCCATCATTGACCAGATGAAAAGCGACAAGGCCACGATTGACCGTCAGTATGATGAAATGATGGCGGCCTCCAAGCAGATTGAAGATATGCTGCGGCGCAGCAGCATGGCCAATGCGCCGGCAGGGGCAGCCGCCAGCGGCAACGGCTCCATGATTTGGCCGGTGGGGGGCACGATTACCTCGGAATTTGGCTGGCGTACCCATCCGATTACGGGGACGCAGAAATTCCACAGCGGCATTGATATCGGTGCTGATTATGGGGTGCCCATTGCGGCAGCTGCTGCGGGTACGGTCGAATATGCGGGCTGGATTTCCGGCTATGGCAATACGGTAATCATCAATCACGGCGGCGGCGTGACCACGCTCTATGGTCATAATCAGTCGCTGGCGGCATCTGTCGGCCAGCAGGTCAGCCAGGGGGAAACGATTGCCTATTGTGGTTCCACGGGCAACTCTACCGGCCCCCATTGTCATTTCGAGGTGCGCCAAAACGGCTCGCCGGTGAGTCCTTATGGCTATCTTTGATAACCGGTTAGAAGGTGAAAGCGATTGAGTAAGAAAAAAATAGCCCTGATTGTCGTGGTGACGGCACTTTTTTCCAGTGTCCTGACCGTTATGGGGCTGATGAAAATACTGGGGCTGGGCGGTGAAAAGACCACGGATCTATTGCGGTTCTTCGGCGTCATGCGCATGATTGAAACCCGTTATGTCAGCGATGTGGACAGCAGTACGCTGATGGATGGTGCCATTGACGGCATGGTAAAATCCCTGGGCGACCCCCATTCCATGTACATGAAAACTTCCCTGTATAAATCCCTCAAGGAGCATACCGCAGGCGCCTTTGGCGGCATTGGCGTCACGATGGGCTTTAAGGATGGCAAGGTCACGATTATGTCGGTGCTGGAGGGCACGCCCGGCGAAAAGGTGGGACTTAAAGTCGGTGACGAAATCATGTCTGTGGACGGTACGCCGGTAACGGAATACCAGCCTGAGGAAGTGGCTCTTCATATCCGCGGCGAAGCAGGTACCGAAGTGAAGCTGCTGATTCATCGCGCGGAGGAAGAAGACAAGGAATATGCCATTGAGCGCGATATGATTAAAGTGCCGTCGGCAAAAGGGAAACTCCTTGATGACAGCACGATGGGCTATATCCGCATTGCCTCGTTTGCCGAGAATACCGGTGATGAGTTTAAGACGGAATACAATCGGCTCAAAGAGGCCGGCATGACCGGGCTTATCCTTGACCTGCGGCAGAATCCCGGTGGCCTTATCACGAGTTGCGTAGAAGTTGCCGATATGCTGGTGCCCAAAGGCAACGTGGTTTCCGTCGTACAGCGTGACGGCAGCCGGGAGAATTTTGATTCCACTTTGGAGGACAGCAGCCTGCCGATTGTGGTGCTGATTGACGAAAACAGCGCCAGCGCCTCGGAAATCCTGGCCGGGGCCTTGCAGGACCGGGAAGCGGCGACCATTGTCGGCATGAAGTCCTACGGCAAAGGCTCGGTGCAGGTGGTCGTGCCCCTGTTCCATGAGGACGGGCTCAAGCTGACCATTGCCAAATATTATACGCCCAGCGGCAAATGCATTGACGGTATTGGCATTGAACCGGACGTTGAGGTGAAACTGCCGGAGGATATGCACGAAGATACCCAACTCAATATGGCAAAGGAAGTATTGCAAAAAAAAGTTAACGAGTAAATATATTGTCGGAGATGATTTTCCTGGCATTGGACAAGCCTGTCGATGTGAAGAATGATTATCCCCGACTTTTTTGTGCTGCTTTGCTTGATATATTTGACATCTATGTAAACATATTTTATGCTAATCTTAAAGCCCATAAGAAAGAAGTTGGTGAATCATGTTAAGTATAAGGACGACAAAAGCATTGGCGCTTTTTACAATCATGGCAACAACGGTGTCCTTTTCCGGCTGTGGGGACGAAGAGGTACCGCAAGCGGAGGAGAGTGACGACTACGAAAATTTTGCCGGAGATGTTTTAACCGATGAGGCGGGCAGAGAATATAAACTCCATGATAACGGTGATGGTACAGAAACAGCGCGTTATGCGAATGGAGATTCGGTTACTTTCCGGCGCGATGAAGATGGTCTTAGCTTTTTATCCGGTACAGCAGGTCTTTTGGCGGGGCTGGCCGCAGGATATTTTATCCATCGTGGGTTGAGTGGCGGTCATGGTGGTTACTATGATGCCAATAGAAAACGCTATGTAGCCAGTGAGCCGGTAAGGCCGCTGAAAAAGGATAAAGAGGACAAGAATTCGTCCAATTACCGCAGCAGTTCCAGTAGCAGTCGTTCCAGCAACAAGAGCAGTTCGAAAAACAGCAGTGAGGCGGGCAATGCTGCTGCTAAATCATCGGCATCATCTGCGAAAAACTCAGCAACGGGAAGTACGAAATCATCGGTGAGTGCGAAAAGTGGTTTTGGCTCTGCAGGTGCGCGCAGCGCATCGTCGTAATGGAGGGATTGTTTTGCAGGAAGATTGGCGAAATTTGCTCGACCGTCAGATATTTCCCTTTGTGGAATATGAGGGCTATGCAGATAAATATCCAACGAAGAATATTGAAATCATCAGCCGGGAACAGGCTGATGAACTGCGGTATATCAGCAAGATTCTCTTTGGTGCATTTCAGCGGGCAGTATCGGTCTGCCAGAAGTGCGGGGATAATTTTTTGGCGGATTTGGAGATTCCATCGGAGTTGATTCCTTATTTGCAGAAGGACAATCCCTTGCATCTTGCTTCATGGCTTTCCCGCTTTGACTATGTGTTGGATGAGCAGGGGAATTTCCATATGGTGGAGATTAACGCAGATACACCCTGTGCTGTGATTGAGGCCTATTATGGCAATATGACAGCCTGCACGCACTTTGAGGTAGAAGACCCAAACAATGGAGAATACGATAAGCTTTGCAGCTGGCTCAATGAGATTTTTCTGGCCTCTGAGCCGGGGGTGAGTATCAGCACAGGCCGATTTCACCGTCGGCACCCGTTCATCTTCTCCTGTTTCCATGATTATCAGGAAGACTATGCCACGACGAAATTTCTGATGAATGCGATGAAGAAAAACACCTTGGCTACAGAGGCCGATGATGCCATCACCTTTGTGTCGTTTTATGATTTGGCGGTATTGCCCGATGGTTCTATCCTGCTGCCGGACGGGCGCACAGCTAATGCCATCTATCGCCTGCACCCTCTGGAAATTCTGATTGAGGAACGAACGCCGGAGGGCGAAACGCTGGGCAAGGATTTTATGGACGGTTATTTGCATGGCAAGTTTATGATGTTCAATCCGCCGGAGGCCATCATCATGCAATCGAAGGCCTTTCAGGCACTCGTATGGGCGCTGAATAATCAGCCGGCAGGTGTCACACCAGTGTTTTCGGCAGAGGAATCGGAGATTATTGACCGCTATATGCTGCCCTCATATTTTGCCCGGGATTTTGTGCAGGAAAAGATTGCACCGGATACCAGCTGGATAAAAAAGCCGATATGGGGCCGCGAAGGTGCCGGCATTGAAGTGCTTGATAAAAACGGTGTGCGCTTTGGCAAAGATGTGGACACAGAGAATATCGTGCGGCGCGACAGCCAGGATTTCCTGTATCAGCGCTTTGTGGAACAGCAGCCCTATGAGGCCGACACGGACAGCGGGCGGCAGGTCGGTTATAAGACGCTCAGCTGCTTTATGCTGGGGAAGAATCCCAGTGCGCTTTATGCACGGTTCTCCCCGGACCAGATTGCGGGAACGGAGGCATATTGGCTGCCATTGGGGGTAAGATAAGAAGGCTGGGGGATAAAATCTGAACTGCTCCCCGTCAAGAGGACAATAAAAAAATATAAGATTTATTTGGTCGACAGATTTGTCTGTCGGCCTTTTTTATGCGGCTAAATACAAGGTGTGTTTCTCTATAGGTGTTAAGATACCAAGGTTACGTTGCACACGTTTATGGTTGTAATAATGAATGTATGCTTCAATCGAACGCATAAGTTCACACTTGCTGGTAAAACGTCTGCCGTAGTACATCTCCCGCTTAAGGATGCCCCAGAATCCTTCCATAGGACCGTTGTCAATGCAGCGGGCTACGCGGGACATGCTTTGCGTCATTCCCTGTTTTTCCAGTTTGTGGTGGAAATTCCTGTTCGTATATTGAAAGCCTCTATCACTGTGGAACAGCGGACGGGCATCCGGATTGGCTTTTACCGCCTTGTCAAAGGTCTTGAATACCAACGGGTTGTCGTTATGCTCACTAATAACAAAGGAGACGATTCGTCTATCGTAAAGGTCAAGAATGGCACTTAGGTACAGTTTATGCACAACAGAATCCTCATACCACTTGAATTCGGTCACATCGGTCAGCCATTTTTCATTTGGGGTATCGGCATGGAATTTG
>DFHU01000038.1 GCA_002373045.1 Pseudoselenomonas ruminantium
CCCCTGTCACAAAAACATCGATGTTCTTGCTGCTTGTCACCGAGAAAATGACGTTTAATACAAACATCACTTAGGGCGGAGGTGGTGATGCTTTTCGCCGTGGAACGACTGTCCGAACGCAGTGAGGACTGGCCCACAAACGGCACAGACTAAATACTGGGCTGAACATACGCGCCGCCGGTCTTGCCCGGCGCAGGTAACTAAAAAGCCCATACACTTGCCTGTGGGTCATTCAGTGCAACGGCGAAAAGTATTACCACCTCCGCCCAAACTGAGCTGTAACAAAAATATTTCAGCAAGAACTAACCAGCAAACTGCAATTTGTCGTTAAAAATAATTTCGCATCTGAAACTTGCAAATGATTATCATTTATATTATAATAATCCTGTAGTAAAAGATAAATATTATCATTTGCGAGGTGGTGTAATTGGGGCGTGAGGGATTTGAGCAGCTGCTGGGGTTTCATGCAGCACCGATGCTGATGGGGCTCAAGACGGCCAGCCTGTTGTCTTTTCAAAAGAGCCGTTTTGAGGACTTTGAGGGATTGTTGGCTTCTTATATGCAGTGCTTTAATTGCAAGGGCATATCGGTTTTCCGCTTGTCAGAAGGAGAGGAATATGTGCTGTTGCTGTTTTACCGTAAGGGGGCGCTCATAAAGGATTTGGCAAAGCCGGCGGCGAAAAAGATACTCAGGAAGCTAGGGTATTTGGATGAAGATACGCTTATGGGGAAACTGGAGTATCTGAAAATACGCATGCAGCTTCGTAAGTCCTTCCCTCACGAGGTGGGACTGTTTCTGGGCTATCCACCGGAGGATGTGGCAGGCTTTATCCGGCACAAGGGGCAGGACTTTGCCTATAGCGGGTACTGGAAGGTCTATGCCAACGAGCGGGAGACGCGAGCCCTCTTTGATTTGTATGCCGATTGCACCCATGATTTTTGTCTGCGGCTGGAGGCGGGGGAAAGTCTTCCCGATTTAGTCAAGGCCGTGTGAATAAGGAGGAATTATCGTGAGTAAAGTTGCTGTTGTTTACTGGTCTGGTACGGGCAATACCGAGGCGATGGCCAAAGCCATCGAGGAAGGCGCCAAAAGTGCCGGTGCGGAAGTGAGTCTTTTAGAAGTGGAATCCTTTAAGGCTGCGACTGCACCGGAGTATGACGGGCTGATTTTCGGCTGCCCTGCCATGGGGGATGAAGTGCTCGAAGAAGGCTCCTTTGAACCGGTGTTTACCGATACGGAAAAACATCTGTCCGGAAAACCCGTAGCCCTGTTTGGTTCCTATGGATGGGGCGGCGGTGCCTGGATGGAAAGCTGGGCCGAGCGCACCAAAGGTGACGGAGCCAAACTCTTTTCTGACGGTCTTATCGTTGAAAACGCTCCCGGTGATGCGGAACTTGCCGATTGCCGCAAACTGGGAGAGGACTTTGTAAAATCATTGTAACATAGCTCTAAAAAAACAATTTTGTAAGCCATGAAAAAAGCAGGTGATTGCGGAAAATCGCCTGCTTTTTCTTTACATTGTGGCTGCAAGGCGCCCGCAGGGGCTGGTGGTATTTTTCCTTCGCCATAGACAGGCTTGTCAAAAGCTGCGGAAAAACACCACCAGCCCCTGCGGGCTTAGTACCTACAATTAGAAGGGAGTTTAATGTTTGCATTACAACGATATATTAAGATATCCACCTTATGTAGTGCGTGGTAAGGGGCTCGTGGGGATCATTTTAGAAAATATTTCTGGTGTAATAGATAATTTATGATTGTCGCGATATAATAAGGATAAATATATTTGCTGATTCGGAGAAAGAGCAGGTTGATGAGGTCGTAAAAGGAGCTGAACGTGGTGATTGATGAACGCAGAAGACTGCCTATTGGTGTGCAAAGTTTTGTAAAGCTTAGAGAGGGAGGATTTGTCTATATAGATAAGACCCGCTATATCTATGAGCTTACGCGCAAGAGTACACAATATTTCTTAAGCCGTCCCCGGCGGTTTGGCAAAAGCCTTTTTTTGTCCACGCTGAAAGCTTATTGGGAAGGCCGCAGGGAACTCTTTACGGGGCTTACCATTGCCGAACTGGAGAAGAACAATGCGGAAGCGTGGCAGCCATATCCTGTGTTTTATTTTGATTTTAACAAGGACAGCTATCAGCGTAATGGTGCGCTGGAGGATGTTTTGGACGAGCATTTGCGGGGCTGGGAAGAATTTTATGGCGGCAAGCAGGGGCAGACTTTAGGCGGGCGTTTTCGCAGTTTGCTGCAGCGGGCGTATGAAAAGACCGGGCGCGGCTGTGTGGTGCTGGTAGATGAATATGATAAATCCCTGTTGGAAGTTATGGGCGATAGTGAACTGGAGGAACACAATAAGGCGGTATTCAAGGGCTTTTTTAGCACGTTGAAAAGTTATGACCAATATTTACACTTCGTTTTTATTACCGGTGTGACGAAGTTTAGCAAGGTTAGTATCTTTAGTGACCTTAATCAGTTAGACGATATCACCATGAAGCCTGCTTATGCCGGTATTTGCGGTATTACGGAGCAGGAGTTGCTCGCATACTTTGCGCCGGAAATCAAAAATCTCGCTGCAGCGCAGCAACTGACGGAAGAAGATTGTCTGGTGTCTTTGCGTCAGATGTATGATGGCTACCATTTTGCCTTGCGCTCGCAAGGGGTATATAATCCCTTCAGTTTATTGAATGCTTTTGATTCAGAGATGATAGGTGCTTATTGGTTTGCTACGGGCACGCCCACCTTTTTGACCAAGCAGGTAAAACAAGTGCAGCTGGAAGCTTCCAGATTTACGAATGGTAATATTTATGCCACGGAGGCACTTATGACGGATTATCGCGTGGATAATCCTGACCCTGTTCCTTTGTTGTACCAGACGGGCTATCTGACCATTTATAATTATGATGCCCGCAGACAGAGATATGTTTTGGGCTTTCCTAACGATGAAGTTAAATATGGATTTTTATCCAGTCTGCTGCCTGTATATACGCCGGCTTCTACGGCGGCCAGAGGAACGGATATTTTCACGGTGGATGAATACATTGAAAATGGTAATATCTATGGTGTAGGAGATATTTTCAAAGCACTGTTTGCAGGTATACCCTATACCGCTGATGATGCGCCCTTTGAGCATTATTTCCAAAGTGTGATTTATTTGGTGTTTACGCTGTTAGGCAGGTATGTGCATTGCGAGGTGCATAGTGCCAAAGGCCGGGCCGACTGTATTGTGGAAACTCCGGAGTATGTTTATCTGTTCGAGTTCAAGGTAGGCAAAAGTGCGCAGGAGGCATTGGCGCAGATTGAGGAAAAAGGTTACGCAGATGCCTATAAGGCGGATAAACGAAAACTCTACAAGATAGGCGTAAGCTTTGATGGTGAGAAACGAAGTCTTGAAGAATGGGAAGTTCGGGAATGAAAAAAGCCCGTCAGACAAGTGGATATGCTTGCTTGACGGGTTTTTGTTAGAAAGATGGTAAATTACTGTTGGGGAAGTGATCGTACGGCTTTTATCGAGCGTTATTTGTCGATGCGGATACGCTGGCCGAAGCTGCGCAGATTTTCCCCGCGGCTGATCCAGGCCGCCAGCACATCATCTGCCAGACCGTATTCGCCGAGAAGAGGCGCATTGACCAGCATACTGTACCCGTCACCGCCAATGTGCATGAAATTCGTAACAGCCAAAGAGTATTTTTGCGTGAGGTCAAGGGGCTTGCCATTCACTTCAACGCTTACAACACGTTTTCCCGCCTGTGCCGAGCTGTCAAGGGTGAAGGAAATGCCGCTTACCTGAGGGAATATTCCCACGTCTGCGGGATATCTGGATACGCCATGCTCCAGAGCTTCCTTCACCTGCGCTCCGGTCACTTGAATTTTTTGCACGACATTGCCAAAGGGAAATACTTTTATGGTATCTCCTCTGGTGATTGTGCCTTGGGGGATGTCAGCTCTGAAAGTACCCGCGTTCACTATGGCAATATCCGCTCCGCATATGCCGCGATAAGCGTCTGCCGCATAGTCGCCAAGTTCTGTTTCTCCCGTGCGGATCTGCTCCCGGTTGTACTGGAATTTGCGGCTGGATTGGCCGATGACCTTCTCAAGCATCGGCTGAGCGGATTTTGTGCTGCGCTCGATTTCCCGCAAGACCTCCTGATCCGGTATTGGTGCTAGCCGGTTCACTTCCTCAAGACCCAGAAGTTTAGCGGATTTATCCACCACACGGTGATTCTTGATCGTCACGTTTACTTCGCCCAAGCAGCTGGCATAGCACCCGGTTTGACAAATGAGCGTGTCACCTTCATGGATTCCCTGGGGCAGGACGGTGTGGCTATGCCCGTCGATAATGATATCAATGCCCTTTACTTTTTGGGCTACTATGGTGGACTTGTCGGCGCTGGTCAGGTCTATCCCCAAGTGCGTCACAGCTATGACCAAATCGTTGTTGGAGCGAAGTTTGTCTACCATCAGTTGCGCCTGCTGTACTGGGTCAAGGAAGGAGAGATTTTTCGTCAATAAGGGGGATATTTTCAGCTTGGTTTCCGGCGTGACCAAACCAAAGACGGCAATCTTTACGCCTGAGAGGTTAAACTCTTTGTAAGGCGCAAAGGGGAGCTGTCCCGAATCCTTATAGGCTACATTGGCGACCAGAATGGGGAAATTTAATCTCTTCGACAATTCCAGCAAATGCGGAACGCCGTAATTAAAATCCTGATTGCCCAAACACATGGCATCATAGCCTGTCAGATTGAGCAGCGGCACCATGATTTCGCCATTGCTCAGCGTGGCCAGCGGCAGTCCGTGGAAGGTATCGCCGGCATCCAAGACCAGGGTATCAGGATTTAGTTCGCGTTCTTTTTTTATGGCGGCAGCCAGCGTCGCCCACCCCATTGATTTGCCGGAGTTGTCTTCTGGTTTTATGCGCGTGTGCGTATCATTGGTGTGGACGATGGTGATGCGCACGCCTTCAGAGGTTTGGATGGCTTCTGAAGGTTGGGGCAGCCATATGATAATACCTATTACCAGCATCAATACGCAATGACGAACATTCATAAGCTTCATCCTTTCATTCTTCTTCCTTAGGATGTGTTGACTGCTTTGCAGTATTGTATTTGCTGCTTATACCTTCGCTGCAAACGGCGTAATTCCTCCTGATAATCGACACCTAAGGAACTTTTGACGATTCCCGTGTTGCGCTAAAATAGTCACTTCAGCAACATTACCATTGCCTGCTTTTTCTACTGCGGTGTATAATATTTTTGTATACGCGAACGTGTATGGAAGCGTTTGCTTATGGAAAGAATATAGGAAGGATGTGGAGAAATGAATATGCGAAGCTTGGTTGTGCTGGTCATGGCATTTTTTATCGGGACTGCCTTTACCGGTGTGGCTGCTGTCAGGCCTGTACACGCACAGCAGCAGGAACAGGCGCAAAAGCCGGCGCAGACGTTGGCCCGGCTGATGAAGCCTTGGTCGGTGGAGAGCAGGGATTCCGGCGGCGTGCTGCTGCTTTCTGACAGCCCCGAGTATCTGGCTGAGTATGGAATCCTGTACAGCGATGTGATAAAGGGGGATGCCCGGGTCTTTTACTATCATGTCAACGTAATGGACAGACCGGGGAAACTGGCCGTGGTGGTGGAAAATATGGGTTCGCGGCGGACACAGGTAGTCGTGGAGCGTTCCGCTATGCCGGAGCCGGACCTTGACTACCTTCAGGTGGGAAAAAACACGCAAATCAGCTATATGCGTATACCACAGCCCGAGAGGAAAATCCCCTTGGAGCCTGGCAGCAGGAATTTGCTGCATCCTCTGATGGGAGCAGAGTTGGTGGAGCCGCAAAGACTGGCTTCGGGGATGTATGATATTTCTGCCAGCGAACCGGTAAAGGTGTCGGTGGTGTTCTGTCCGGCGCGCAGTAACCCCTTGGATTTTGTACAGCATGCCCGGGTTTTACCCAAAGATAAAGTTGCCCTGCGCGGAACCTTTAAGGGAATGAATCGCACCATCAGCGCCAAGAGCGCCTATGACCCGCAGAGAGATGGCTTGGTCTATATTCCCTTGGGGGATGATGAATATGACCGCTACAAACATGGTGTAGATGCTACCGATGGCAGTCAGGCGGTAAATTATGGCAATTACGGCGTGATGTACCGGCTGGAACTGCCTACTATGGGCAGCCAGCCTGTTCAGGTAATGTTGACACCCTTAGGCGGTGTTTATGCCGGTGCGGTAAGAGTGGAGGAAGACAGACAGTTGGCCAAAGTGGTACACAATCCGACAGGCCGTTTGTTCTTCGGCGATGTTACTCCCGCGAATTTAGAACTGCATCTAGGGAAAAACGTCATTTTGACGTCCGATTTTGAACTATCCCATATGGGCAGCTATAAGCCCAATCGGAATTTCGCTTTGCAATATTCACCGCCGGGAGCATCTAATCTGCCAGTGCTGCTGATTCTGGCGCCGGATAATTACTCGGTAAAATGAAATACGGCTGATGTGACCGGGAAATGCGCAGGGATATTAGTAAGAAGGCTTTATCGGCAGTCACAAAATCGATGATAGTTGCAAAAAACAAGCGATCACGCAGGAAAAATCGCTTGTTTTTTCTTATTTGAGCGTGTATAATGGGGGTAGATTAAAAAGAAATCGTTTACTATAGATGCTGAGGGAGGAATTCTCATGTCAGAAGCGCAATTTTCTTTGTCCAGACTGGCCGACCCCGAATTTTTTGCGGAGAACCGTCTGCCTGCTCATAGTGACCATCACTATTACCGGGATATGGCGGAATTAAATCGTGGTGAGTCTTCGTATGTACGCACGCTTGATGGGCTGTGGTATTTCCATTATGCCAAGAATCCGCGTTTGGCGCCGCAGGGCTTCGAGGCGTTGGATTATGACTGTCGGGATTGGGAGACCATTCGTGTGCCGGCGCATTTCCAGATGGAAGGTTATGGCGTACCGCAGTACACCAATCAGACCTATCCGTGGGATGGACATGAAGCCGTAGTTCCCGGTCAGGTGCCGCAGCATTTCAATCCCACGGGTTCTTATGTGAAATACTTCCAGTTGCCTGCCGGCTGGGATAATCTCTGTCTGTCGCTGGCTGGTGTGGAATCGGCGGTGGCGGTGTACCTGAATGGTCATTATGTGGGCTATAGCGAGGACAGCTTTACGCCGGCGGATTTTGACCTGACGCCGTATCTGGTGAAGGGCGAGAATAAGCTTGCTCTGCGCGTGTTCCGTTTTTCCTCGGGCAGCTGGATTGAGGACCAGGATTTCTGGCGCTTTGGCGGGATTTTCCGCGAGGTGCTTCTCTATGCCAAGCCGCGTATCCATGTGGAGGATTTGAAGCTTACGGCGCTTCCGGTAAACGATTACCATGACGGCGAACTGACGGGCGAAATCCGCTGGTCGGGAGCACATACCAAGAAAGTCAAGGTCAGCCTGTTTACGCCGGAAGGTGAGCTTCTGGCTGAGGAGGATATCAGCGGGGCAGCAGGGCAGGATGAGTTTATCCTGTCGGTGAAAGGCGCGAAACTTTGGAGTGCCGAGCATCCGCATCTGTATAAACTCCTTTTGGCTGTCTATGATGATGTGGACAATTTGCAGGAGGTCATTCCCTATAACGTGGGCTTCCGTGAGTTCAAACTCGAAGATGGGCTGATGAAAATCAACGGCAAGCGCATTGTGTTCAAGGGCGTGAACCGCCATGAGTTTGACTGCTATCGCGGGCGGGCGATGAATCCGGCGGAATTTGAGCAGGATATCATCACGATGAAACGGCAGAATATCAATGCTTTGCGTTGCTCGCATTATCCGAATAGCAGCTATATCTATGAACTCTGCGACCGTTATGGTCTCTATGTGATTGACGAAACAAATCTCGAAACGCATGGCACCTGGCAGAAGAACGGGGTGTTGGCGCGGGATGAATACACGCTGCCCAATGACCATGATGAATGGCAGGCAGTTATCTTAGATCGGGCCAAATCCATGCTCGAACGGGACAAGAATCATGCGGCCATCATCATCTGGTCCTGCGGCAATGAGTCCTGTGGCGGCAAGGATATCTTTGCCATGAGCGAGTATTTCCGCAAGACCGACCCGACTCGCCTCGTGCATTATGAGAGCATTTTCTGGGATAGACGTTACAACGATACCAGCGATATGGAAAGCCAGATGTATACCAAGGTGGCCGATATCGAAAAGTTCCTTGCCGAGCATCCCGAAAAGCCGTTCCTCTGCTGTGAATACACGCATAGCATGGGCAATAGCAACGGCGGTATGCACAAGTATACGGAACTGACGGAGCGCGAACCGCGCTATCAGGGTGGCTTTATCTGGGATTTTGTCGACCAGGCCATTGCGAAAAAAGACCGTTATGGCAAAGAGTTCCTGGCCTATGGCGGTGATTTCGGCGACCGTTCCAGCGATTACAATTTCAGCGGTGACGGCATTCTCTATGCGGATAGAAAACTTACGGCGAAATTGCAGGATGTGAAGTTCAACTACCAGAACTTCCATCTTAACGTGGAAGCCGATGGCGTAACACTGGAAAATATCAGCCTATTCACCGATGCCAATGAGTATGACCTGCATTATGAACTGCTGCTCGATGGACAAAAAATCTGGGAAAAGACGGAAGCTGCGCCGAGCGTCAAGCCCGGTGAAAAGCAGCGTTTGGAACTGGATTTCCTGCCCGTAACCGATGCCGGCGAGGAAAGCCTTACGGTTTCGCTATTGTTGAAAGAGGATACGGCTTGGGCCAAGAAGGGCTATGAAGTGGCCTTTGGCCAGGGCGTATGGCAGGTGGAAGAAGTGGAAGTCACAAGCCCTGCTGAAGCCGTAGAGGCAGCAGAGGTGGAAGAACCTGCGCATTATACAGCCCATCTGCCGCTTACGGATTGTGGCGAAACGCCGCTGCATGTGGTGCAGGGCGATATTAACCTGGGCGTGCAGTTTGCTGGCGGCGAGATTTTGTTCTCCAGTGCACAGGGCAGTCTGGTATCCTATAAGCTCAACGGTGTGGAACTGTTGGAAGAAATGCCCAAGCCGTCCTTCTGGCGGGCACCGGTGGACAACGATTACGGCTGCCGCCGCGACTTTGCCGTGGCACAGTGGAAACTGGCCAGCCTTTACCGACGCTGTGTGAAGAAGGAATTACTGGTCGAAGGCAAATGGCAGGAATTCAACTGGCTCGGCCAGTTGGGCATCAAGGAATATGCGGCAGCTGAAGTACAGGTGCGCTTTACTTATGAACTGGCTACCCAGCCCGTATCTGCCTGCACGATTACCTATACGGTCTGCGCAGATGGCAGCTTAAAGACGGAACTTGACTATGAAAAGGTCGAGGGGCTGCCGGAGATTCCCGACTTTGCCATGCTCTTTACCCTGTCAGCTGATTATGACCAGCTGCGTTACTATGGCTATGGCCCAGCAGCTAACTACTGCGACAGGCAGGAAGGAGCCAGACTGGGGATTTTCGCAAGTACGGTTAAGGACGAAATGGAAGATTATCTCCTACCGCAGGAATGTGGCAACCATAATGGTGTCCGTTGGCTGGAAGTCACTGACAAGCGGGGCCGGGGCGTGCGGATTAGCGGCGATATGCCGCTGTCTGCTTCGGCATTGCCGTACAGCGCCCATGAACTGGAAAACGCCCGCCACCGCTATGACCTGCCGCAGGTACATCATACCTTCCTGCGCGTTTCTGCCGGTCAGTGCGGTGTCGGCGGTGACGATACCTGGGGGGCACCGGTACTTGAAGAATACCGCATGAAGAACGAGAATATGCATCTGGAATTCTATTTTCAGGGGATTTAATATCGCTTAGGAGGCGCAGAAATGATTGATTTTGACCAGGCAACAGGTGTATTCCACCTGCATAATGATAAAGTAAGCTATGTTTTGCAGGTGGTGCGTGACCGTTATCTGCTGCACCGCTATTGGGGGCGTTCCCTGAAGAAATTCCGCGATACGGCACCCATGCAGTCGATTGACCGTGCCTTTTCGCCGCAGCCGGCGGCATATCCTAACGAGCGTACGTTCTCATTGGATGTTCTGCCGCAGGAATACCCGGCCTATGGTCATGGGGACTACCGCCTGCCCGCCTATGAAGTACGGCTGGCTAACGGTACGACGGTAACGGAACTGTTCTATGACCATTACGAAGTCACGGTAGGAAAACCAAAACTTAAAGGTCTGCCCGCCGTATATGCTGAGGAAAACGAAGCCGAAACCCTGCATATTCATCTGAAAGACAGTCAGGGCAAACTGGCTGTGGAACTGCTCTACACGTTGCTGAACGATTCAGCCATGCTGACCCGCAGTGCCAAGATTTCCAACTGTGGCAGCGAGGCACTGGATTTAACGGGCGCCGCCAGCTTTGCGCTCGACTTTGCCGACCATGATTTTGACCGCCTGAGCCTTTATGGCGGCCATGCGGCAGAGCGCAGCTTAGAGCGGGTGTCGCTGATGCGGGGCGTGCAGGAAACGGGCAGCCGCCGCGGCGCCAGCTCTCATCAGCAGTCGCCGTTCCTGGCACTGGCGCGCAAAGATGCCGGCGAAACGAGTGGGGAAGTCTATGGTTTCAGCCTGATTTGGAGCGGCGAAGCCTCCTTTGTCACCGAAGTGGAGCAGTTTGGTACGACCAGAGTTATCGGCGGCATCAATCCCTTTGAATTCAAATGGCACTTGGGTGCAGGTGAAAGCTTCCAGACACCGGAAGCCATGCTCGTATACAGCGATAAAGGCCTTAACGGCATGAGTCAGACGTTCCATCAGACGGTGCGGGAACATATCGTGCGTGGCAAGTATCAGCATGAACTGCGCCCGATTCTCGTCAACAACTGGGAAGCTACCTACTTTGACTTTGATGAGGAAAAAATCGACAATCTGGCGCAGTCTGCCGCCGATTTGGGATTGGAACTCTTGGTGCTCGACGATGGCTGGTTCGGCAAGCGCAATGACGATAACAGCAGTCTGGGCGATTGGTTTGTCAATAAGGACAAACTGAAACAGGGGCTTAAAGGCGTGTCGGCTTCGGCGCATAAGCGCGGTCTGAAATTCGGCCTGTGGTTCGAGCCGGAAATGATTTCCGTAGATTCCGAGCTTTACCGTGCACATCCCGACTGGATTCTCCATGTGCCGGATTACAAGTCAAGCTTCAGCCGCCATCAGCTGGTATTGGATTTATCCCGTCCCGAAGTCTGCGATTATATCGTAAAAGCTGTTGGCGATATATTGTCGTCTGCTGAGATTGACTATGTGAAATGGGATTTCAACCGCCATCTGTCCGAGGCATTTTCGGCAGCCTTGCCCGCAGAGCGGCAGGGCGAAACGAAGACCCGCTTTGTACTGGGACTCTATGATGTATTGGAACGCCTGACGGCAAAATTCCCTAATGTGCTCTTTGAAAGCTGCTCCGGCGGCGGCGGGCGCTTTGATGCGGGTATGCTCTACTATATGCCGCAGACCTGGACCAGCGACAATACTGATGCCGTCTGCCGCCTTGCCATTCAGAGTGGCACGAGCCTGGTGTTCCCGCCGCTGACGATGGGCGCACATGTATCGGTGACGCCAAACCATCAGGTAGGCCGCGTTACGAGCCTGCAGACGAGAACCCTCTGCGCCTTTGGCGGCGATTTTGGCTACGAGCTCGATATTACCCGTATGAGCGCCGAAGAAAAGGAACAGGTCAAAAAGCATGTTGCCCTGTACAAGAAACTGCGGCCGACTCTGCAGTTGGGCAAGTTCTACCGCTTGCTGACGCCTTTTGCCGGGACGAAAAACGAGACGGCATGGCAGTTTGTCAGTGAAGATGGCAAAGAAGTGGTCGTGCTCTACTTCAAGACCCTGGCGGAACCAGCTACGCCGATTCGCAAATTGCAGCTGACGGCGCTGGATGTGGATGCTGAATATGAACTGACCGATTACCTGCCTGCCCAGCGCACAAGCATGGACTTTGGCGGGGAAAAATCCCTGCAGATGAAAGGGAAAACTTTCTATGGGGATGAACTCATGTATAACGGCTTAGGCGTGGAGAAAATTGACACGGACTTTGCAGGCTATATGTGGGTGTTTGCGAAAAAATAAAATACTGCGAATGGATTAGGTTTACATCGTGGTGCTAAAATGCCCCGGGACGGATATGCTTTTCCTCTGCTTAGACAGGCTGGTCAAACGCAGCGGAAAAGCATCATCCGTCCCGGGGCTTATTATGTGCAATAATTATAGGGCATCTCTAAAAACTCATCTAATTTCCCGATTCAAATGGTATCAAAGCATCTCATCACTCGCACAGGCACTATTGTAGATGCAACATTTATGGATGCTCCTCGTCAACGCAACAAGCGTGATGAAAATGCAGCAATCAAGGCTGGAAATATTCCAGAGGAATGACAACAAGAAATACAGAAGAACAAGCTGCGTCAAAAAGATACCGATGCCCGCTGGACTAAGAAAAGGCAATGAATTGCATTATGGGTACAAGAACCATGTAAAAGCTGATGCAGAAAGCAAACTCATTACAGGCTATACCGTAACAAGTGCGAACATCCATGACAGCCAAGTACTGGCTCAACTTATGGATGATGAAGACTATGTTTTTTTGCCAGATAACTTTTTGTAAATAAAATATTTGATTTGTAAACTAAAATGCTTTACAATGTAAAAAAATACTTTACAAAGGAGGCTGGTGATATGAAAAATTACCTTGAAGCAGTCCTGCATCAGGACGTGGACATCCACCCTTTTACGGATACCAGAAAGCTGCCACTGGCATATAGGAACAGTTTTTTGCTTTCTAATGTGGTCATATCTGGTCAGATAGCTTTGCTTGCTGAACCAGTAGAACACGAGACGTTGTCGGTTCTAAAGAAGCAACATGGGCAGTTGGAGCTTTATACCGGCTTACGTTGTATTTTGGCTCTGAAGGACATAAGCAACTACGCACGAGAAATCATGGTGAAGGAAGGAATACCCTTTGTCTGGGAGGGGCATCAGGTATACTTGCCGTTTTTAGGTATGCTTTTGGACACAGATAAAAGCAGGAAAGTACACCAATGCGAAAAAATATCTTTTCTGACACAAAGACTGCTGCTCACTGCCTTATATCAGAGCTGGGAAGAAGTAACAGTGACCAAGGCTGCTGGTATGCTTGGGGTTACTAAAACAGCAGTGTCGAATAGTTTTAATGAACTGGAAGCCATAAATTTACCCTATCTATCTGCAAAAAATAGGGCAAGAAAGCTGACAATGGAAAAAGATAAGCAAATGGCTTGGGAAAATATGAAAGATAGCTTACGAAATCCTATTATTGCTACTTATGCGTTAAAAGAGCGCCCGGCGGCCAATATGCTAACGGCAGGATTGACGGCGTTAGCTGAATATTCCTTGCTGAGCGAACCGTCCTGTCCCACATTCGCTGTAAGTAAAAAGGCAATATCAAGCCTAAAGATTACCAAGAGCATGTTGGCAGCGGCTGAAGATATTCCAGCTTGTATCTTGCAGGAAATAGGCTATCAAATTGATTTTGGGGTAGGAATGGCAATAGACCCGTTGAGTTTAGTGCTAAGTCTAAGCGATGAGGAAAAGGATGAGCCGCGCATTAGTATGGCGGTGGATGAAATGCTGGAGAGGTACGTATGGTAAGAGGAATAGAGAAATTCAAAGAGTATTTTCAGGAATATGCAAATCAGTATGTTCTGATTGGTGGTACTGCTTGTGATATATCATTTAGCCAGCATAGCGGAGACTTTAGAGCAACAAGAGATTTGGATGTTGTTCTCATCGTTGAGGCGCTGACACCGGCTTTCGGTGAGCGATTTTGGCAGTTTATTCATGATGGCGGTTATCAGAATAGGGCTAAATCTTCAGGACAGCCTCAGTTCTATCGCTTTGATAAGCCAAGTGAGACGGAATTCCCTTCTATGATAGAGCTTTTTGCTCGTACAGATTTTCTGCTGGAAGGCGCAGCAGAAATAACGCCACTTCATATTGATGATAATGTCTACAGCCTATCTGCTATCTTGTTGAACGAGGCCTATTATCAGGCGTTGCTGTCTGGCAGGGAAATAATTGATGGATTATCAATCCTAAAGCCGAGTTGGATAATCCCATTTAAGGCAAAAGCATGGCTTGACCTAAGCCAGCGTGCTGCCAGTGGGATGCATGTAGATTCACGAGATTTGAAGAAGCACCGCAACGATATCATTCGCTTGGCTGCTGAATTTGTTCTTGAACGCTGTGAGCTTCCTGATGAGGTAAAGACGGATATGGAGAAATTTGTGGGAAGTATGGGCGTAACGGATGCCGAGCTTAAAAGTCTGCGAATTCGTGGAGTAAAGGCTGAAGAAATACAACAGTTGCTCGTAGATACATACCTATAATTTCAGGTTTACAATGATACAGGTGAATTTGCCCTAAAATAGGTTTTGTGATAAAATTTTTCAGGGAAAACAAGCAATAGAGAATTTTTAGGGGAGGAATTCTGTTTGGCTACAACTAAGAAAACAACAACGGTAAAGAAGACTGCAACTGCTGCTGCAAAAAAGGCAGTAAAGACGGTTGCTGCCAAGGTGGCCGATGCGGCAGTGACTACTGCTGTTACAAAGGCTAAGGCCACTACTAAGAAAGTTGCTGGGAAGAAACAGCATGTATTTATCTTCTTCAACTGCAATGACAATAAGGATGCGCATTCCATGAATGCCCGTTACAACAATGAGGTTTTCGCAGATACGACTTCCGGCAGAAAAGCATTGTTGGCAAAGGTTGAAGCAGAAGTAGTTGCTGGTCGCGTAAATATTGCGGACAAAGATGCAGTGGAGCATGATATTCTCAAGGGGGACCCCACTGAAGCCAGCAGCAAGATTCAGTATGGCGATATTGAACGCATGATATTCATGGCATAAATCATAGTGGCTGTGAAATAACACAATCAAAAATAAAGGCGGTTCGTAGACTAAAAACAAGTCAACGAACCGCCTTTTGTGGTAAAATTTTCTTACCATGAAAAATTCAACCACTAACTATTCTAAACCCAAACAGGCTGTTTTGCCAATATTTATTTCAGATTATCTGGATATCTGTGACCCTGTGCTGGTTTTCGATCGATTTATGGAGGAAATCGACTTGGAAAAGTATCTGAATCAGATTCCGGCTCATGTCGCCGGACGCATCAGGTACAACCCGGCCAGTATGCTGAAAACAGTGCTATTCGGATTCATGACCTACGGTTATATCTCATTGCGCGAGCTGGAGGACAACTGCAAGGTCAACCTGCGTTTCATGTATCTCATGGAACACAAAACACCATCTTACCGTACCTTTGGCTATTTTATCAACGAAATACTAAAACCGTCAGTGGAAGAATTGTTCAGCGATATCAACAAAAAAATATTTGCCGAGCAGCATGTCGACCTAAGTCACCTGTATATTGACGGCTCAAAATTTGAGGCTAATTAAGTACCATAATAAAATCAATCGCACAAAATTAGCCGCATAAAACAGACAGTAAGCTGCTTTATGGGGAAAGGGGCATTGCGGCCTTTTTTAGATTACAATAGTGTAAAATACAAAATTGCACAATAAAAAGGCGCTGCGGATAAAATGCTTTCGCATTTCATCACAGCGCCTTTTTTGCTTTGATTACATTGTTATATTGTGGCAATGACAGATTAAGCGATAATCTAATGGAACTGGCACTTCTAGGGGAACACTAATCAATCCTTACCACAACACAGGTCAATGACCACGTGTTCTAATACTTCTTCACCGGCTTGTCCTGTCTTCAAATAGTAATCTGCATCGATAAGTTCCAGCATATTACGTTTGAGAACTGCCTCAGGAAACTGCATGGCGGCTCGTCCTAGTTTCTCTGCAGGAGTTCTAAGGGCTTTGCCAGTGCCTTGCCTCTTATGCCTTGCTGTTGCAGAACCTGTGCTTGCCAAAGTTGCCGTACATGACGTGTCAAAAGTGCCAAAATACTCGCAAAGTATGTGCCGTCATTTAACTGACGACGCAGAAGTTGCAAAGATTTTTTTGCCTTGCGTTCACTGATAGCATCCAGCAGGGCAAAGGCTGAAACCTCTGGGAGACCTGCAAAGACCTTTTCCAAAAGTTCCCTTGTAATGAGTCTATCCTTAGAAAACAGTGCCAGTTTGTCAAATTCCCTGTCCAGGTACTCTAGCGAAATGGTCTTCATGGTGCTGACCACGCCACTGAAATAGGATATTGCCGCCGTATCCATAGTTTTGTTGAGGGCTTGGAGTTTGTCTTGAAGCCAATCATTGATATTCCATGCTCGGATAGCTTCGGCTTCCATCACCACCCCGTATTTTTCCACGGCCTTGTATATTTTGCGCCGTTTATCCAAATTGTTATTCTGCACGAAGATGAGATAGCTAAATTCCGGCATATCTGCCAGTACCGCCAGCAGCCGTTCCAGCTTCTTATCCTTGCCAGTATCGACTTTCTTTTGTTCGCCGTCATCCTGTTTTTGTTTGAACAGGTTGCTGTCCTGCAGAAGGAGTACATTCCTGGGGGCGAAAAAGGGTGCCGTTTCAATCAGCCCCACCAAATCGTCCATGTCCATGGTTCCGGTAAGCTTTTGCAGGGATGCCTGTTGTTCCTGCGCCGAGGTAAACAATTTGGCAAAGAGCCGTGACAGGGCTTTGTCAATATAATAATGTTCTTCTCCTGCCAGCAGATAGACATGCTTCAGCTGCCCCTTCTGCAAACTAGCCATAAATTCGCCAAATTTCATTCTAAAACCTCCTATATACGCGACATATTTTGTATTATAGTGCAAAGTTGTATACTTGGCTATTATCAGTACATGTTGTTATGGGAATTTTTTTACCCATAAGATTTGCTAGACTGATATTAAAGAAGGATTGACAGCAGAAAAAATTTGGAAGAGGAGGGACGGTCATGACGACAATTGATGAGCGGATTTTTGCTCATCTTCATGTTCATACAGAATTCAGCCTTTGTATTGGTGTAGCTCGTATTAAAGAACTAGTGGCAAGAGCTAAAGAATTGGGGATGAAACATTTAGCGATTACCGATTACGGCGCTCTGTATGGCATTATACCTTTCTATAAGGAATGTAAAGAGCAGGGGATAAAGCCAATTATCGGCTGTGAGGTTCATGTGGCGCCGGTTTCGCGGCATGACCGCTGGGCTGTTAATGGTCGAAAGTATTACAATCTGGTTTTGTTGGCGGAAAATCAGACGGGGTTTAAAAAACTGGTGAAACTTGTATCGATATCAAATATAAGAGGGCCATACAACAAGCCACGAGTGGATAAGGAAATTTTACGCCAGTATCATGAAGGGCTTATTTGCTTATCGTCTGGTGCTGAGGGCGAAGTCTATCATGCCATTATCCGAAACAACAAGCAAAGAGCGAAAATAGTAGTTCAAGATTATATCGATATTTTTGGTCGTGAAAATTATTTCCTTGAGATTCAGAATCACGATTTGAGTGAGGAGAAAACTGTCAATGAGGTTTTGGTTGAATTGGCTAAGAATTATGGTTTGGGATTGGTGGCAGCTAACGATTGTCAATATATTTGTCAAGACGATTGTAAGTTATATGCTATTTTGCAGTGTATATATTATGACGTTAAATTAAAATATTATAAAGAAGGTGGATATGACAATGGTGAGTATTACCTGAAATCTCCACACGAGATGAAAAAGTTATTTTCTGAATATCCAGCTGCTATTGCCAATACAATGAAAATTGCTGAACGTTGTCAGGTTGACTTTACATTTGGTCAAATGCCTTCATTTTCAATGCCAAAAGATTTTAAAACGGATGATGAATACTTATGTATGTTGTGCAAAAAAGCGCTTTCTGTATATTATTCAGTAATTACAAATGAAATGGAGAAACGATTGCACTATGAACTGGATATGATTAAACGGCGTGGACTTGCAAGTTATTTCCTGATTATGCAAGATATTATTAAGCTTTGTCGAGAGCATGAAATCTACGTAACGTCACAAAATGGTTATTTGGTAGGAAGTGTTGTAGCCTATGTCCTTGGAATTAGTAATGTAGACCCTCTAAAGATTAATTTAGAAGCTGACGATGTTTTGAATCTAGAGCATATATCCACACCTAAATTTCTGTTAAGCGATAGTTCAGAGGGATTTATTATGGATGGGATTATGGAATATTTTAAGGAACATTATGGTTATGAAAGTATAGCTGGGGTTGGCTCTATTATTCCTATATCAGTTAAATTTCTATTTCAATATGTAAGCAGAGCTTTGGGAATAAATTTTGGTCAAATACGAGATATATACAATACTCTATCAAATAAATATGGGACTTTTGATGAGGAATTGAATACGTCTGCGGGATTTCGTCGGTATTATGAATCGTCAGAAGTTGTCAAGAGAGTGGTTGCTCTTGCTCGCGGGCTTGAAGATCTACCAGGTTTTCCAGCGTCTGATCCGTATTTGTTGGTTATAGCTCCTTATTCGCTGACGGATTATTTACCGGTAACTGAATTTGATGGCAAGTTAATGACCGTTTTTCCAAAGAAATACTTGGATGAACTGGGATTGTTTAAGCTGAACATAGCATCGACATGATTATTTACAAATACTATGAATATTTTCAAAGAGACAGTGGATGCTGTAGAGTATACTTGTACCGTAAAGCTGGATATTAACAATATTCCGTTTGATGACAAGGTAACTGAAAAGCTGTTATGTGAAGAACACATAGTTGCATTGCCCTATCTAGAATGTCTAAAACGTATAATCAAGGATTTTACACCCAAAAGTTTTACAGACCTTACCCGCAAGGAAGTTTTTTCCAGTTTAAGACTATCGGGCCTTTCTGTTGCGGTGTTGATTTGGCAATCAGCCTATTTGAAGGCACATTATCCTAAAGAATATATGGCTGCGGCACTCAACAACGAGATAAATGATGAATATATTAAAGAAGCAAAGCGTTTGGGGATAAAGTTCCTGCCTGCTGATAATAAAAAAGTGATAGTAAATTTAGAGTGGAAAAGGATGGAATACGCTTTCCTTTGGTAACAGATGAATATACTGAAGATGATTATGGGCCTGGCATTAGCATAGGGCAACTTCCGAAAGCGCTTAGGTACAGATTGTAAGATATCTTGGAAACCAGCAATGTCATAGAGAAGAAAGATTGAGCGAAGAGAAACTTGGAGGTAGAAATGGATCTGAAAACCGGTTCAAAAAATCGTATTGATGATGCTGAAGAAAAAAGAGTCGAACTCCATGCGCACACGAAAATGAGTCGCTGGTCTGGTGTGGTGTCGGCGAAAGATTTGATTCTGACTGCTGATAAATGGGGGTGGAAGTCAATTGCTATTACTGACCGTGGTGTTACACAGGCTTTTCCGGAGGCTATGAAGACCGTAGCTGACAACAATTTAAATATCAAAGTAATATATGGGATGGAAGGATACATGACAGGTGATGACTATATGCAGAAAAATGCTTTTCATGTGTCTATTCTGGTTAAAAATGTGGATGGGCTAAAAAATCTAAATTCGCTTATCGACTTCTCGTATCGAGATTTTTTCAGGCAAAATCGTATTACTAAGAATAAATTAGCTCGATTTAGGAACGGACTACTTATTGGTTCTGCTTGTAAATATGGCGAACTTTATCGTGCGATTATTGAAGGGCAAAGTGATGAAAAACTTATAGAGATTGCAAGTTTCTATGATTATTTGGAAGTGCAGCCTATTGGTACTTGTAAAGATTTAATAATTAGAGAAAGTTTTCCATATCGTAAAATCAAAACAGAAGCCGACCTGCAGAATGTTAATCGTAAAATAATCGAATTAGGAAGAAAACTGAACAAATTGGTAGTGGCTACAGGTGATGTTCATTTTCTTAATCCAAGCGATATAGATATTCGTACTATCCTTCACTATAATATGGGTTTTAGAAGACGCGAAGATATTCCGTTGCCGTACTTTTTGAGAACCACGAATGAAATGTTAAATGAATTCGATTACATCGACAAACAAACTGCATATGATATTGTCGTAAGAAATTCACGTATTGTTGCAGATAAGATTGAGAAAATTTCTCCTGTTCCAACTGAAGGAGAATTGCCGATTTTGGCAAAAACAAATTATGCGCAGGATTTAGTTTATGATTATGATATTGTAAGATTATCAGCAATAAGAACAATAGCGAAGGTTACAGCTGAACATTATGTAAGATGTTATATTGAAGAGAAGAAATTAAGATTTAGTGATGAGAAAATTAAACATATAGTAGAAGGAATAACAGGCGTGAAAGTAGTTACGGCCGTTAATGAATATGGATTCGTTATAATACCAGATAGTGTAAGAGAGTTCATACCTCTTCAGCAAATACCGGGAAGCCGTATATTGGTTACACATTATGATAGAGGTTTTCTTTCAGATACGATAGTGGATCATAGGAGGGAAAATATGTAGCCATGAGATACGTAGATGAAAATGTGAAAAATGAAATGGGACTGTATTTAGCCGACTACTTAATAGAAAGTGGTTGCACCACGCTGGATGGATTTGAGATGAGAAATAATATTTCTTGCAAGGTATCTTGTCCCAATCCGGCTCACGGAGACAATCCCCCATCAGCGTATTACCTCGGTAATTGGCGGTACGGCAATCCAGTAGTGCACTGTCGTAGCTGTGGTAACGTATGGGACTTATTTAGGCTCATTGGAGTAAGGGAAAATCTGCCAGAGTTCAGTCAGCAGGTGGAAAGAGCATGGGAACTTTACGGCAGTCGGGATCGGTCCGCTGCTACAAGGACGGTACCCAAAAACTTGCAAGCTGTGAGAGAGGAAGTTGCAACAGAGGACAAGGTGCGAATACAGCAGTACATACTTAATAGCCAGCAAAATATATTACAGACGGATTTTTGGAGGAAACGAGGTTTCACTGAAGATTTTGTAAAAGCCCGTGGACTTGGCTATGATGTGCAAAAAAAGCGACTCATAATTCCTACCGATACTGCTTATGTGGCAATAGCAACACAGTCGGATGAAAGCGTCTGTTATAAAAGTCCCAAAGGGATATCGGTTTCTCTTTCTGGTAGTACTCATCTAAAGGAGCAAGGGGGAGTATTTGTGGTAGAGAGAGCCTTAGATGCATTAGCCATCGAACAGGCAGGGGGACGAGCTATAGCCCTGAATAGTGTAAGTAATGTTACTTTGCTGATAAGCCTTGCAAAAGATTCTCCATCCTGGTTTTTTATAACATTTGATAATGATGAATTCAGGCAAAGGATGGGCAATGACCTTTCCACTAAACTTTTTGTTATACAGAGAGTACCTGTAGAATTTTATTACGATGCCTGGCATCCATACAAAGGCCCCACGGAATGGCTATCGATGGAAGGGCATGGCAGATTAAGCGACCACATTGAGAAAATGTTGCTAGAGAGCCACATGCTAGATATCCCGAGAAAGCAAAATGGTAAAAGAAAAGAAGCGATTTCACGTTGAAGATAAACTGAATTAAAGGGGAAAATATCCAGGAAATCGAATAATATACGAAGGCGTATAGAAGAGTCTAGTAGTGCAACTGGTTGATTAGGTGATGGTTGGAGTGATGACATTGCGTGTATATGCTGGAAGTAACAAGAAAATGTTGAATATGTTGATTTTGGAGATTCTAAAAGAATATACTGATGCTGAACATCGCCTGACACAACAGGAAATCATAGACTTGTTATACCATAATTACGGGGCCGAGTGTGACCGCCGTTCTATCCGGAACAACATACAGTCTTTGAAAGACATGGGATATGAGATATATACGGAGCGCGGGTGTTACTTGATGGAGCGAGATTTTGATGATGCAGAATTGCGGTTACTTATTGATAGTGTCTTGTTTTCTAAAAATATATCAGTTGCACAGAGTCAACGTTTAATCGAGAAAATTAAAAGTCTAGGGAATCGTTACTTTAGTGCTAAGGTTAATCATATATCCAATTTGCCTGAACTCCACCATGCTGACAATAAGCAGGCAATGATTGTCTTAGATACGTTAAATGATGCGATAGAAGCCAAAAGGAAGGTGCGCTTTGTTTATAGCCAGTATGGTATTGATTTTAAGCTCCACCCTAAAAGACCAGAACCATATATTGTAAGCCCTTATCAACTGGTGGCTAACAATGGACGATATTACCTGATTGGGAATTATGACAAGTACGATAATATATCACATTACAGAGTCGATCACATTACATCGATAACCATGCTGGATGAACCAGCAAAGCCCAAAAATAAAATCAAAGAATTTGTACAGGGATTCAGCCTGCCTAAGCACATGGCTGAACACATTTATATGTATAGTGGTGAAAGTGTAGCTGTTAAATTCGTAGCAGATATTGGTCTGATGAATGAATTAGTTGATTGGTTCGGCAGGAATTTCAAAGTTGAGGAAGAAGATAGTAACAAGATATTGGTGACAGTAACATGTAACGAAAATGCGATGTTTCATTGGGCGCTGCAATATGGTCAGCGAATTGAGGTTAAGGCACCACAGGATTTAAGAGACCGTATAAAAGCGGCAATAGAATGCATGGTATCAAAATACAGGGAGGAAAATATATGAGTGCCGCTGAGATAATTTTAATGTATGGGGTATCCGCAGAGCAACGAACAAAGATTGCGAAATTATATCCAGTAGAAAAAGGATATGAATTATCGGAAACAGATGAGCTGAGAGATTTAATTGCTGTACCTGCAAAGGCTATTGTAATTAATCCACATGCATTAAGTGAAGATGAGAAGAATTTAATGTTTGAATTCTATTTACAGGTTCATGCTCCCGATAATAGTCTGGCTATGATTTTTACAGAACCGATAAATATTCCAGCAGCATTAAAACATTCAGATGTATACATTCTGGATAATATTATATGATTCATTTATACAAGGAGGTATTTATCATGAATTTGAAGGAAGCTTTTCAAACGCAGAACAAAATCAATGAATTACTGAGTTACATCACAAGATATCTGTCCAATAACGACAACGTTATGACGATTTCGGAAAAACACTTGCGCAGCAAGGCCTTAAAAGGACAGAAGGATGAGACTGTCGATGTCAGTGAGCGCAGCGAAGATGGTTTTGCTGTAGAGGCGTTGTTAAAAGTATGGCAGGAACTTATGGAAGAAAAAGAAAAACTGTCGTGCGCAATCGGCAAGGCTAAGGCAGGGATGGGCTTTAACCTTGACGCAGCTGTAGATGCCAATAAAAGTAGGCGGTCAATGCTTCAAGTATTACAAGGCTTAGCAAACTTGAAGAGTTCTCATGAACTGCAAAAGGGAGAAGGTCAAGGATATGTGTTTAACAATGATGGCAATCAAACTTCCTACTACTATGATATTGACCGTATTATGACGATTGATTATGACAGAAACAAAGTAAGGGCAATGGTTAAGGAATTTAATCGCAAGGCTGACGAAGCATCTCTCAAGATTGATGAAGCATTGCTCGCTACCAAAGTTGATTACACGCCCAGGTTTGACCTGGCAGGTGAGAACCAATTTATTGTTGAGGAATTGCTGGAAAAATAATTAGGATATAATCAGCCACTTTAGCAGGGGCATTCATTAAAGGGAATTCGGTTCAGGTGCAGATGAACTATGAAGCTGCATGCAAATTACGAATGATAGCAGATAGCTATTTGCGTATGGAAATTATGGCTAAGAGCCTGAGGTGTGTACCTCCAATATCCATTAAGACGATTCAACTATCGCTATTTCGTTAATCGCTAGACGCGATATCTTCATATCGTTTTATCATTATAACAAGATAACGTTTCGCTAGTTGTACGTTCCTTGTGTAAGGAATAGAAATCTTACGTTAAATGCCGGATGCCTATGCTTTGGGATAGTTGTTCGGCAATAGAAGGAGCTTTGATGGATGCTTCTGCTAAAGTGGCTGAGTAGGATGATGTTTGTGTTTTTATAATAATGAAAGGATTGATTATTATGATGCCTAGATTTAATAAAGAAGTATTATGTAAGTACTTAAAAACAAAGTTGGATAAAAATGAGGATGAATTGTTTGAGACTAATAACAATAATCCGGACTGTAAAATAAAATCGAAGGAAATGAAACCTTTTTATTATAGAGATGATGAGAGGAAAAATAATTTTTTTTATGATTTGAAGGCATGTGAGGATGTTAAAAATTATGGCGGTGGGGCTGGCCAAGAGTTAGAATGGAAGATCAGAGCAATTCATTCTTCTTCAGCAATGACATATAATATATTCAGTAATAACCCATTTGATAAGGAAAAACACAGAAAAGTAGATATAAAAGAAGGTAAATTACCTAAGGGAAAATATGATCTTGAATATGAGAAAAAACTCCCTGCGTTATCGAATGGAAGTAAAGCAAATCTTGATGCGTTTCTTAAATCCGATAATAACTTAATATTTTTTGAAATGAAAATGACAGAATGGTTAACTGGCTCTCCAGGGAAACTATCTGAAACATATGTGTCTGAAATAGAGAATGGGCATACCGAAAAAATACCCAAAGAAATTGCAGAATTATTCAAAAAATATTATAGCGTAGATAAGTATTCTAAAGAAGAAAAAAATGGTTCTTCAAGAAAATATTATTATCCTATTACTAATTACTTTGATGTGTTTCAAATTATAAAACATATTTTAGGAATATATAATGGATTTAAAAATGATTTAGATATTACTGATGGAAAATATAAAAAAGTAGTACTAGTTATCGGATATTGGACAATACCTTCTGATTTAATGGTCGGGGAGAAGAAGTTACATGATATATATGATAAAGATTTAGGCGTTGATTTTGTAAATAGGCTAAAAAAACAGATAGGGAAATATGTTGGTAAAAATGGAATTAAATGTGAAATGGAAAAAGAAATAAGAGAATTTTGCGACTCGTTGAAAAACGTAAAAGAGTTATTTTTTAAGGAAAAGGAAATAGATTTTAGTGTTATTCCTATGACAGTAGAAGATATAGTTACGTGCTTGGATGATAAAGATAAAGCTAAACGAAACTATTTACAAAAACGATATTTATAATAAAGCTATAAGGGGAAACAATATGGATCTTTTGCAGAGATATCAAGAATTGAAGGGAAAGGTTATAAATCGGAAAAAAGAATTTGCTGACTTAATGAATTTTATTGAAAATGAAACAGTTTATCTGACAACGCCTGCCTCCACCAAATATCATCTTTGCCGTGAACGTGGCTTATTGGAGCATAGTGTCAATGTGGCAGAGAACCTGCTGAAAATCAAGGCAGTACTTGCCCCGGAAATTAGTGATGAAAGCTGTGTCATCGTGGCACTGCTTCATGACTTAGGCAAAGCTGGAATGCCGGGACAGCCACAGTATATCAAGAATGAGCCCAGCCCCAAGCAAAAGGCATATGGCTATCCGGCTACTACGCCTTACCGCTTTAACAAAGACCTTTTATATCTGAGTGTACCTATCCGTGGACTTTATTTGGCAGCCAGTCGATTTCCATTGACAGAGGATGAGGTGCAGGCTATTGTCTACCATGATGGGCAGTATGTAGAAGATAACCGCAGTGTGGCAGCAAGGGAGGGGAAACTCACCTTGCTTTTGCAGTATGCGGATAATTGGAGTGGCTTTATTGTCGAAACTGCAGAATGAAATATTCATCATATAGGAGGGAAGACTATGACAGCGTTTAATGAGAGCAGGTTTGCTCATCTTCATGTCCATACAGAATACAGTCTTTATAGCGGTGTAGCTCGCATCAAAGAACTGGTGGCAAAAGCTAAAGAACTTGGGATGAAACATTTAGCGATTACCGATTATGGAGCGCTGTACGGAGTTATACCTTTTTATAAGGAATGTAAGGAACAGGGAATAAAGCCGATTATCGGCTGTGAGGTGTATGTGGCCCCTGCCTCGCGATATGACCGCTGTGCTGTTGATGGTGTAACGTACTACAATTTGATTTTGTTGGCAGAAAATCAGACGGGTTACAAAAATCTAGTGAAACTTGTGTCATTGGCCAATATAGAGGGGATGTACTACAAGCCACGAGTGGATAAAGAACTTCTACAAAAGTATCATGAAGGGCTTATCTGTTTGTCATCTGGTGCTGATGGCGAAGTCTATCGTGCAATTAGCCGCAATAATAAGCTAAGAGCGAAAAAAGTAGCTCAAGAATATATCGATATTTTTGGGAAAGAAAATTTTTTCATTGAGATTCAGAATCACGGTTTAGTCCAAGAGAGAATTGTCAATGAGGGCTTGGTTGAATTAGCTGAGAATTTTGGCTTAGCTTTGATGGCAGCCAACGATTGTCGATATTTACGTCAGGAAGATAGTGAGTTATATGCTGTTCTGCATTGTATAGAACATGGCATGGACTTGGACGAATATAAGAATGGCCGATATGATAATGGTGAGTATTACCTGAAATCTCCACAAGAAATCGCGATATTGTTCCCGGAATATCCGGAGGCTGTTGCCAATACCGTAAAAATCGCTGAACGCTGTCAGGTTGACTTTACCTTTGGTCAAATGCAATTGCCTGCATTTTCTCTGCCCAAAGCTTATAAAACGGATGATGAATACTTGTGTGCACTGTGCGAAAAAGCACTTCCTGAATATTATTCGGTAAAAACAGAGGACATACAGAAACAATTGCGTTATGAACTAGACATGATAAAAAGGCACGGCCTTGCAAGACATTTCCTGATTGCACAAGATATTATTGAATTTTGCCGAGAACATGAAGTTAGCGTAAGGTCACAGTGTAGTTATTGGGAAGGTAGTGCTGTAGCTTATCTTCTTGGGCTTAGTAAAGTAGAACCTTTGAGGGGCAATTTAGAAGGTGACACTGTTTTGAATCTGGAGCATATAGCCTTACCTGAATTTAAACTGGGTTATAACCAACAGAGAGATAATCAAGATTTCGTCATCGCTTATCTTAAGGAGCGCTATGGTCATGATAGCGTGGCGCAGATTGTTACTTTTGGTACGCTGCTAGCTAAAGCTGCATTAAGAGAGGTGGGCAGCGTTTTGGGGATTGATTATGAGCAGGTAGATGCTATAGTCGGAACTATACCAAATGAATTACGTATGACTTTGGATGAGGCATTGAATACGTCTGCGGAATTTCGTCAGCATTATGAATCATCGGAAGTAATCAAGAGATGGGTTGACCTTGCTCATAGGGTTGAAATTTTACCACGGCATACATCTACCCATGCATCAATGGTGGTTATTGCTCATGGTCCATTGATGGATTATTTGCCAGTGTCCGAATCAGAAGACAGTTTAGTAGCGGAATTTCCTGTGAAATATTTAGAGGAGATTGGAATGTTTATGCTGAGGCTGACGCTATCACGGAGATTATCCTAAGTCTCATCTAAAAACGGCCTCACAGAATCGCTTATAAGCCCCATCTGGAAGATTTTGCATACAAAGTATTGCGTGTACCTCTAAAAACGCTTATTTCATCCTGCACTATGCTGAATTCATTCGCTGGGTTGTTGCTAAAGGAAATCCCTTCGATGATACGATGCGGCATTACTGCAACCAAATAGACTTTTTCATCCGTTGGTGCTTGTCCCATGAACGCAATCCATTAGCACTAAACGAGTACCAGCTTATCATGTATCGGGAATTTCTTTTGAACCGGTAGTACAAGCCGGACAGCATTCAGGTTATGCTCGTCGCTGTAAAAGCCTTTTATGCTGCTGCAAAGAAAGTCGGACTTATAGGGATTAACCCAGCTGCAGAGCTAGAAGCTCCATCTATAGGCAGCAACAGTGAAGCGCTGTTACATTACTATACTCCCCAGCAGATGAATGAAATCGTACATGTTTTTGATGAAGACACGAATCCCTTTACACGGTATCGGAACACGCTCATCCTGTACCTGATGGGCGTTGAAGGACTGCGCAACATTGAGGTGCACCGTGCCTGCGTGGAAGATGTCAACTGGGATGCTCGGGCTATAATGGTTCGAGGGAAAGGCGCCAAGGGACGGATGGAGCCTATCTATCCCTGTGATGAAACCTTTGAAATTCTGGAAGAATACCTGCAGTCTATTCCGAGTGACCGGGAAATAAAAAAAGATGGCGTTCTCACGCCGCTGATTCTTTCTTCATCTAATAAGAACCTCATGGGCCGTATTTCCCGGAATGGAATTCGCTCCATTATGAACAAGGCGCTGACTGCCTGCGATTTGAAGCATCCCGGCTACTCCTGCCATGTTTTCCGGCACAGTTGCGGCACGAATTTATACAAAGAAACCAAGGATTTAGAGGGCATATCAGCAAGATGTGCTCTCTTTTATTATAACTGCTGTCACATATGATTCATAATAAATATAAATCATATGTGACACCTAGCTTCATTTCGGATAAGTATCGGACGATGCAAGCATAATTGTACAGTATTATAATGTTTGCATTTACAAACATTTAGGCTTATAATGTTTGTAAATACAGACATTATAAAAAGGAGAAAATCGATAATGGGCAAAAAGATAGTCCTTACACCAAGTATCCAAAGAATCCTTCAGCGTATGGGCGAGCAAATCAAACTGGCCCGTCTACGCCGTAATATATCGATGGAAATAGTTGCTGAGCGTTCTGGCCTTGGCAGGACAACAGTATGGGCCATAGAAAAAGGCAGCCCGTCCGTTTCCATGGGAGCCTACGCCAAGGTTCTCCATGCTATTGAAGGAATGGATAAAGACTTGCTGCTTATTTGCAAGGACGATGCAAAAGGCCGCTTGATACAAGACTTAAACTTAACTGTTGCTCGTAGGGCACCAAAGAGGAAGAAAGATGAGTAATAAGACGATATACTGCTACTTGGATGATTACTACCGCGGTCAAATTCACCTTGGGAATTTATATGTACAAAAAGCTCGTGGGAAAGAAGTATATTCCTTTGAATTTACGCCTGATTTTCTGGCGAGTAAGGAACATTTGCTTTTGGACCCGCAGCTGCAAGTTGATATTTTTGGCCGTCAATATGCTGACAATCATATTTTCGGCATGTTTTCTGACTCCTGCCCAGACCGCTGGGGCAGACTTCTCATGAAAAGGCGTGAATCTATCTGGGCAAGAAAAGAAGCCAGAAAGCCCTCGGCCCTGCTGGAAAGTGACTTTCTGATTGGCGTCCACGATGAAAGCCGCATGGGAGCATTACGTTTTCGTCTGGACCCTCATGGTGATTTTCAGGCCAATGATGTTTCCCTAGCAACTCCTCCATGGACGGAATTGCATCGATTACAGGATGCGTCCCGAAATTTTGAAAATGACAACGGTTTCGACGAAACATGGCTCGCCCTGCTGATGGCTCCCGGTTCTTCACTAGGCGGTGCTCGTCCCAAAGCAAGCGTTGCTGACGAAAAGGGCAATTTGTGGATTGCCAAATTCCCATCCAAGCACGACACAGAAAATGCCGGTGCCTGGGAAATGGTAGCCCACGACTTGGCCGAAATGTGTAACTTAAACGTAGCAGAGGCGCAGGCTTTGTCCCTGACCAAGGAAGGCACCACTTTTTTGGTCAAACGGTTTGACCGCATAGGAAAAGCTCGAATCCACATGGCCTCTGCTATGACCATGCTGGGCAAAACCGATAGTGATAAAGATGCCTCTTATCTTGATATTGCCGACTGGCTGACAGCACATAGTGCCAATGCTTCTGCTGACCTGAAGGAACTTTGGTGTCGCATCGTGTTCAGCATCGCAATTTCAAATACAGACGACCATCTGCGAAATCATGGCTTCCTTCTGCACAAGGATGGCTGGCATCTTTCCCCACTATTCGATGTAAATCCTAATCCCTATGGAAACAATTTATCCTTGGGCATTACCGAAGAAGATAGCACCCTCGATATGGAGCTAGCTCTGGAAATGGCGGAATTCTACCAAATCAAACCAGCAGATGCCAAGAATATTATCGCCAACACTAAGAGCATCGTAGCTAAAAACTGGCATATCCTGGCTAAAAAATATGGCCTGTCCCGTACAGCTATAGAGCGAATGAGCCCTGCTTTTGAAGGGAACAGTCTCTAACATTCGTCCAGCAATGTCAAAATTTTTTCTTTCGGAACATAAGCTTCATAACCTTTGACGATAGCTTCTCTTTCAGCCTGTGACAATGGCCGCTCAAATTCCTTCTTAAATTCTCTCGGATTCATATCCGGCGTATCTTGGGTATCACAGTTAGCAATGTCCACATGAGGGTGTAATACATGGCCGGATTTATCTTGATGTCCCAAGCAGTAGCCCAATAGGTAAATTGGCAAAAATAATAACATAAAAAGTCCATAACGAGCATATCTTTGTATACGGGCGAAATTTTCCGAGAACTTCTTGACACATACTGGAAACAGTCTGTTCTTGCTTTCTCTCGCTTTCTCTTTTATAATAAGAAAGAGAGAAAGCGAAAGGGAGTGAAGACTATGCGTGGTAATCATGAAAATGTAGATATTGAATACAAGCGTATGTATGTTCCAGAATTACGTAAAGATATTGTAGCCTTTGCTAATACCGGAGGCGGTAAACTTTATATTGGTGTGAATGATGACGGAACAATTATCGGTATTGGTGATACCGATGACACCATGCTGCGTCTGGCAGGCAGCCTAAAGGATAGTATTGCCCCTGACATCATGCCGTTTGTACAGATTCGTGCCGTTGATGAATGTGGAAAAAACGTAATTGCTGTAGAAGTAGCATCCGGTTCCGCAAAGCCTTACTATTTGAAAGATAAAGGTCTAAAGCCGAACGGCGTCTACGTACGCAGAGGTTCATCGTCTCAACCACTCAGTGAAGCAGGCATACGGGATATGATTGTGGAATATTATGGTAAATCTTATGAGACGGTACGCAGTCTCAAGCAAAATCTTACATTTACTGCTTTTCAAAAAGAATTAGCTGAACGGCATTTGAGCTTTGGCGAAGCTCAAATGCGGACACTGAATCTGATTGGTGAAGATGGACTGTATACAAATCTTGCTCTGTTACTCTCCGACCAATGCGAACATACTCTAAAAATTGCTATTTTTCAAGGAACAGATGACGTTGTATTTCGCAACCATCAAGAGTTCACAGGTTCTCTGCTATCTCAACTAAAGGAGGGGTTTGCTTTTCTGGACAAAAATATTGCCGTCAAATCCAGCATTGACGGGCTGCGCAGAAAAGATGAGCGGGACTATCCCATGGCAGCTGTCAGAGAAGCACTGCTGAACGCTATCATTCATCGGGACTACGGGTTCAATGGAAGTACCATCATAAACATTTATGATGACCGCATTGAGTTCATCTCTCTGGGCGGTTTAGTATCAGGTCTTTCCATGGATGCCATCCTAATGGGGGTTTCTCAATCGCGCAATGCAGGCCTTGCCAATGTTTTCTTCCGCCTGAAACTGGTGGAAAGCTACGGAACAGGGATAAAACGCATACAAGCACTGTATAAAGGAAGTCCCAAGCAGGCCGTATTTGAATCGGCAACTGGAGCATTCAAAACCACAATCTATAACCTCAATGAACCAGGAATATCGGAAAAGATGTCCCTATACCAACCAAATAACGAAAAAGAAATTATCTTAAATCTTGCTATCAAACAGAAAAGCATCACTCGTAAAGATGTAGAAATAGCGCTGTCGATAGGTTCTACAAAAGCTTATTCATTATTAACGGATCTGTGTAATAAGGGCATTCTGATAATGCAGAAAGCAGGCAATCGTACTTGCTATTTGCCGCAATAAACTAAGGGCGGTGTAAATTATTCTCAATTGTCCAATAGCCATTTCAGTACATTCAGCTTGCGTATACCATCGTAATCTGCTGTGGATTCGATTTCATCTAGGGTAAGCAGGTATTTGACAATACTCTCTAACATTTTCACATCGTTAATATGGATTTTATTCCGTGTTTTTATAAAGATGCCAATTATATATGCTTATAATCCATTATATCCACTGTTTTTACACCAAAATAAACTGAAAATTACTATTTTTTACAAACATATTGCATTATATACAAAACGCGCTATAATAATACATAGAGAAATCGTTTACTATTGATTCGTGAGAAAGTGATGAGATAGTGCGATATTTATTTTTTACGGTTTAAGAAAACGTTTACATCATTTTCCAAACACGTTAAGGGGGACTCATAATGGAAAATACGATTATCACCATCAGTCGCCAGTACGGCGCTGGCGGGCGGGAATTGGCCGAAATCTTGGCCAAGAAGCTGGGGGTAAAGCTTTACGACAGACAGATTGTTCATATCGCTGCTGCCAAATTGGGCATTGATGATTTGAGCGAGGAAGAACTGCTGGAGATGGAAAATCAGGTAAAGCCGTTGTCCATGAGCTTTATTCCCTTCCATTCCTTTGGTACGCACATGGGCAGTTCCAGTCAGGAAATGTTCATGAGTGAGTCGGCAGCTGTCCGCAAGCTGGCAGAAGACGGCCCCTGTATTTTCCTGGGCCGCAGCGCGGATTATGCTCTGCGGAAAAAAGATAACGTTTTCTCTATTTTTGTCTGTGCCGATGATGATTATCGGGAAGCCCGGGGCAAAGAGGTTTACGATGGCAAGAGCCTGAAGGATCTGGACAAGGAAGACGAAAAGCGTGCCCGTTACTACAACTATTACACGGGCCGCACCTGGGGCGCTGGGGAAAATTACGATTTGGTTGTTAACACCAGCTCTGGAGATTTGGAAAAAATTGCTGATGGCCTTATCGCCTATATGCGGACGATAAAAGGCTGATTTTAGGAGGCTTTAATAATGGAGGCGGTAGCAGTGGCAGAGAAGAAAAACAGCATGTGGCCGCGCATTGCTTATGCTTGCGGTACATTTGGACATGACGTATTTTACGCCATGCTGGCAACGTATTTTATGATTTTCGTTACCAGTAATCTTTTTTCATCGAACAATCCCAGCCGGGATGCGTACATGATTGGTGTGGTTACGACCATCATCATGGTACTGCGTGTGGCAGAACTTTTCATTGACCCGTTCATGGGCAACATCATCGACAAGACGAAGACCCGTTGGGGCCGGTTTAAGCCTTGGGTTATCGTGGGTGCTTTTGTCGCAGCGATTACGCTGGCTGCACTCTTTACGGATTTTGGCGGACTTACCGTTTCCAATCCGACGCTTTATTTGATTCTTTTCGCAATCGTTTACTTCATCATGGATGTGTTCTACTCTGCTAAAGACGTAGCTATCTGGTCCATGATTCCGGCACTTTCCTTCGATTCCCATGAACGTGAAATCACGGCAACCGTTGCTCGTATCGGTTCGGTATTCGGCGGTCAGCTCGTAACCATCATGGTTATGCCGATTGTCCTCTATTTCTCCGTCAATCAGAACGGCGGTGCTGGTGACCCGCAGGGGTGGTTTGCTTTTGCCTGCATCGGCGGCGGTATCGCAACGCTGGGTGCCATCATCCTGGGTATAGGCACCAAGGAGCAGGAATCTGCTCTGCGTGAAAACAAGGTGGATACGTCCTTCAAAGATGTATTCAAGGTTCTGGCCAAGAATGACCAGCTGCTGTGGATAGCCTGCGCATATTTGATTTTGGGTTTAGGACAGAATATTGTAAATAACTTCAATCTTTACTATTTCATCTATGTCATCGGTGATGCAACGAAATTCTCCATCTTAGGTATCATCAACGTCGTAATCGGCCTGATGGCTGTGGCTCTCTTCCCGATACTCACGACGAAATTCAGCCGCCGCAAACTGTTCTTCAGCTCTTTGGCTATCATGACGGCTGCATTGATTCTCTATGCACTGTCCGGCACCAATGTTTGGATGGCTCTGGTTGCTGCTGGTCTCTTCAACCTTCCGCAGCCCCTTATCTTCCTGGTGGTTCTCATGACCATCACGGACTCTGTGGAATATGGCCAGTTGAAACTCGGTCATCGTGATGAAGCGGTCTGCCTCTGCGTGCGTCCGCTGGTGGATAAACTCTCCGGTGCCGTTACGGGTGGTATCGTTGGTCTGACGGCTGTATGGGTCGGCATGACCGGCGGTGCTACGGCTGCAGACATCACGGCTGGCAGCCTGCTGAAATTCCAGCTCATCATGTTCGCTGTACCGGTAATCCTGCTGGCACTTGCTGCTTTCGTTTACCGTGGTAAGGTTACGCTGACGGAAGAAGAACATGCCCGCATCGTGGAAGAACTGGAAGAAAAATGGGAAGATATGAATAAGTAAAAAGTTCCCCTTCATTATGAGGCATTAAAAGCCGAAAGCGCCTGTATTCAGGTGGTTGGCTTTTGATGCCTCTTTTTTGCTTCGGCAAAATCATGCAGGATTTTTTCTGTGTGTGTCGAAATAAACAAAGATAAAAAATATAAATGAAATTGATATAAAAATAGTTATAGATTAGAAAGGACAGGGAATATGACCAACGAGAAGATTTTGCGGAAACTGGAGAGTTTTGACCCGGAATTATGCGGACAGCTGCGGCAGGCATTAAAGCAGCAGCGGACGACCCTTTCGCTGATTCCGACCACGAATGCGGCGTCCCCTTTCGCGTCCTTTTTGAAGGGCAGTACGCTGGGGGATGAAATTATTGACCATCATAAGGCAAATCGTCATAGCCGTTTGGAAAAATTGGCGGCTGAGCGGGCGCGTGCTATTTTTGGCGCAGAGCATGCGATTGTGCGTACGGGGAGTCTGGCGATTGCCTCCCGCGTGGTTATGCTGGCCCTGCTCAAAAAAGGGGATACGGTACTTTCGTTCAATTTGCGTAAATCCGAACATTGCACTGGTGATTTGCAGTATAATTTCGTGAAGTTCGGTGTGGAACCGGATACCTTGGACTTAAATTTTGCCAAGGTGCAGGAATTGGCCAGAAAACATCGTCCGGCGATGATTATTTATTCCCCGGTAAATTATCCGCGCAATATCGACTGTGCAGGTCTGCGCAAGATTGCGGATGAAGTCGGGGCGTATCTTTGGATTGACCTGGGGCAGAACTCCGGCTTGATTGCGGCCGGAAAAATTCCTTCCCCGGTACCCTATGCCGATGTGGCAACCTTTGCCGCCAGCGACGCCCTGCATGGGCCGCAGAACGGCATTATCCTCTGCAAGGAGAAAATCGCTGAACTTTTGGACAAGACCGTGATTGAAACAGGCCACAGCTCCCTCAAGAAAAACGTGCTGGCCTCGTTGGCCCTGGTCTTTAAGGAAGCAGACTGCATGGAGTATCAGGATTATGCTCAGCAGGTGCTCGATAATGCCAGAGCTTTGGAGAATGGCCTTTTGGGGGCAGGATGTAAGCTCCTTTGCAGCCCCACGGAAAATCATCTGGTGCTCGTGCAACTGCCGGATGATTGTGATGGGGAGGAACTCGCAGATAAACTCAAGTATGCCGGGCTGTTGGTCAAAGCGGAAAAACTCATGACCGCTGAGGATAATATCAATTATCCCATTTTGCGCCTGTCCAGTTTGGACAGCGCCACCCGTTATTTGCAGGCAGAGGAAATGGAAGAAGTCGGCCGCGTGCTGGGCGAATTCCTAAGTTCACCGCAGGATGATGCTGCACTGCAGACGGTCAACAAATTTATCAAGAAATTGGTGGAGGATTTGCCTTTGTTCGCCGAAGACTGGCTGCCGGAGATGGAGGCTTTTGATGATGGTGATTTCGAGATGTCTATGCGGGCAATGATTCACTGGAATATTTAATGCTTCAGTAAAAAATAGGGATATGAGTCAGTAGTGGAGGGGGATATTATGGACGCCAGAAATGGTTTGCCGAGTGGTGAACGGACGGTAAAAACGGAAATTCTCATGTATGTGATTCCTATTGTCGTGGTCGGGCTGATGCTCATGGCGGGGATTATTTTCCGCTATGTGGGTTCGACCTTCGAGGAACAGCTTACGTCGAGTTCCCTGAAGAATGCGCAGGAAGTCGCCAACAGCGTATCGGCATGGCTGGATACGCGCATGCTGGAAACCCAGAATGCGGCCAATCATCCAGCAGCCAAGAACCTGAAGGAAGCTCCAGAACTCATGAATGCCAACAATGTCTATCGTCTGAACCTGATGAACAAAATATATCCCGGCATCTATGACAGCGTCAGCTGGGGGCCGTTTGACGGTTCGGGTGTGCTCTACGGCCAGACAAAGGCCGGTTTCAAGGAAATGCATAATGCCGATAAGGCATGGTATAAGCAGACCATGACCGGCACGCAGGACAGCTTTATGTCCTCGCCGGTGGTTTCACAGGCTACGGGCAAAATCATCGTCAACTCCATTGCTTTGGCTAAGGATAATTCCGGTGCCAATGTAGGCATGGTGCTGGCGGCAATCTATGTAGATGCCGTAGTGGAAAAGGTCAATGATTTGAAATTGGGTGAAGATGGCTACAGCCTTTTGGTTTCCAAGGAAGGCACTTATATCGTCAATCCCGATGAAAGCGCCATCATGAAGAAAAAGATTTCCGAGGAAGATGACCCGGCTCTGCGCACGCTCGGTGAAAAGATGCTTTCCGGCGAGGAAGGGGTCTATAAATTCACCCGTGCGGATGGCAAGGATATGATTGCCTTCTATAATCCTGTTAAGGCCACGGGCTGGGGGATGGCAACCATTGCCTATGAAGATGAACTCTTTGCGCCTGTGGGCAATGTGCTCAAAATCATGACCGGAATTTCCCTGGCATTGATTGTGCTGATCTCCTTGGGGGTTATGCTGACGGTAAACCGCTCCATGAAGCCGCTGGCCGTGATGATGGAGGAAATGCACCTGCTGGCAGGCGGCGATTTTCGCAATCGTCCGTCCAAGATTACGGTCAATAACGAACTGGGACGTTTGGCTGAGGCTGTGCGCGATATGCGCGGTGGTGTCCGGGATGTGCTCTCCAGTGTGAGCAGTTCATCGGAAAGTCTGTCGGCTTCAGCTGAGGAACTGAATGCCACTACAGAACAGTCAGCGCAGGCTTCCAATCAGGTGGCCGACAGCATTGTCAAGGTGGCACAGGGCACGAGCGAACAGCTTGATGCGGTAAATTCCACCTCCGGTGCGATTGAAAACCTGAACGATACCATTCAGAGTATTGCGAGCAAGGCCAACGAGGCTGCCGGTCACAGCCGCGAGGCTTCGGCGGTCGCCCGTGACGGCGGCAAGACACTCAATGAAGCGGTTGGACAGATTAAGCGTATCGAGGAATCCACGCTTGAATCCACCAAGGTGGTAACGGCTCTGGGCGAACGCTCCAGCGAAATCGGCCAGATTGTCGATACGATTTCCAGTATCTCGGAACAGACGAACCTTCTGGCACTCAATGCCGCTATTGAAGCAGCCAGAGCTGGTGAACATGGCCGCGGCTTTGCCGTAGTTGCCGATGAAGTGCGCAAACTGGCCGAATCCTCGCAGGAAGCCGCCCAGCGCATTGCCTCTTTGATTACCGAGACCCGCAGGGATACGGATAACGCCGTGGCAGGCATGAAGGCCGGCAGTGAAGAAGTCCGCGTGGGCACGGAAAACATCATGTCCATGGGGGAATCCTTCCGGCGGATTATTGAAATCGTCGAGGATGTATCCACGCAGGTACAGGAAATTTCCCAGTCCATCAGCGGTATGGCAGAAAGCGGACAGGAGATTGTCGCTCATATCCGCACCATCGAAGAAACGAGCCGCAGTGCCGCTGAAGAGGCAGAAACCGTATCGGCGGCAACCGAGGAACAAAGCGCTTCGGTGCAGGAAATCGCCCATGCCAGCAACAGTTTGGCTAAGATGGCGATGGAGCTGAGACAGGAAGTGCAGAAATTCAAGGTATAGTATAAAGGAAAAAGCTTTTCCGGCTGATTTTTGTGATTGGCAGGGAAAGCTTTTTCTATACAATAACGGGATTTTATGCTATTATTAGTGTAAAGTAAGTGTATTACCTCTTGATTGCTAGTGTTTATGATTATGCGTGGAGGCATTATGAATGCTAATGATTAGGGGGTGGCGTTATGCGGGCCGCATTAAAGACGCAGATTGTCGATATAGGAACCCGTGTACAGGACGGACAGGAATATATGCAGGCGGTATTTTCTGCAGCCAAGGTAGGGCTTTGCCTGTTGGATGCGGAAGGTGCAGTGCTGGCGGTAAATGAGATGGGCAAGGCATTGATGCAGGTAGATGAGCATAATGTTGTTGGCCGTCAGTTTGGTGATGCCTTTTGCTGTGAAAACAGTCTGGAGAAGGGTTGCGGCCATGGGAAAAACTGCCGTCATTGTCCGGTACGGCGCAATGTGGAGGCAGCATTGGCGGATGATACGTTTAACAGCGAGTTTTCTATGCAGATGAAACAGGCTCAATCTGAGGATAGATTGTGGTTGAATATGGGAATTTCCCAGACGGGCAGGGAGCGGGACAAAAAGCTTATTGTGACCATGGTGGATGCATCGGCGCGCAGGCAATATGAGAAGCAACTGGAACAGGCTAAGCGGGCAGCGGAGGAGTCTGACCGCAGCAAGATGCGATTCATGTCCATTATGGGGCATGAAATCCGCACGCCGTTAAATGGAATTATCGGTATGCTCGATTTGGCAGGACAAGAGCCGTTGTCTCCAAAACAACAGCAGTGTCTGCAGAACGTCAGAAGCAGTACGGATGACTTGTTGTGCATTTTAAATGATATTTTGGACTTTGCCAAACTGGAAAATGGCCAGATGAAACTGGAACGGGCGGATTTTGATTTGCAGGAAACGCTTGAACGGATGGCGGATATTTATCGGCAGCTGGCAACGGCGAAGGGCCTTCGCTTTGTGGTGCCCAAATATGCGAATTTGCCCCGGTTGGTCTGTGGGGATGGTTTGCGTATTCGGCAGGTACTGCATAATATCCTGACGAATGCCTTGAACTTTACGGAAAAGGGCAAGATTACTTTGGCTGTGTACCGCAGCGAGCGCAAGGGACGGCCTACACTGGAATTCAGTGTGGAAGATACGGGCAGCGGCATGGATGAGCACATAAAGGATAAGATTTTTCATCCTTTTGCACAGGCTGATAGTCGTATTACCCGTAAAATTGGCGGTAAAGGACTGGGACTTACGATTTCCCGGGAATTGGTAGAGCTCATGGGCGGTGGCATGAGTATGGATACAGAACTGGAACGGGGAACCTGTGTTTCTTTTTGGATACCCCTGCAGGAGGCAGATGGTACTGCCCAGGTAGGAACGCGTATTATTTTACGCCCGCGGACGCAAAAAGCAGAAAAAATTTCGGTGGATGCAGAACGTGATAATGGATTTTTGGGGCGGAATACAACGAAACAATAATAACAAATAACGGTTAAATGGTTGAAAATCCGATGGAAAGAGATTATAATTAAGCTAGGGCTGTATACCTATATAAAGGATTAAGAATTGTCTCAGGGAAAGTGAGGGATCGATTATGGGTATCTCGGGTGTGGGTGCTACGACGCTTTCGAGTTTCCCGCAAATTAATCGCGAGGTTCATTCTGTGGGAATGCAAGCGACCAAAGAACGTAGCGATCAGGCTGCATCCTATTCTAAAGTATCGCAGTTTGGTACCGAGACAAAGCTGGGCTCCAGTGAGTTTCAGCGGAGCAATGATACCGTTATCAGCATTGGTGAGCGGGAGACAAAAGAAATTGCTCAGGAAACAGCAGCTATTTATAAAGTTTCCAATTTCGGTACAGACACGAAGATAGGTTCCAGCAAGTTCCAGCAGGACAACCAAAAGACAAATAACGAGGGAATGCAAAATACCTCGCAAATCATGGATAAGGCTAAGTCCTACTATGAGGTGTCTAATTTTGGTACGGAGACCAAGCTTGGCTCCAGTAAGTTCCAGCAGCAGGTGAAAGAGATTGCCGAACAAGGTCAGTCGAATATGGCGAAAGGCATGAAAGCAGCCCTGGATGTTACGCGCGTATCGCAATTCGGCACGGAAACCAACTTGGGCCATAGCCGCTTCCAACAGGCTAACGCTCAAATCAGCAATTACAAACCGAAAGCTGCTCCTGGTGGGAACGTGGATATCTCGGCTTAACAACGTATTTTTTGCCGCAGGCGTAAAGGCTTGCGGCCTTTTTATGTGCAGATTTCTGCCTGTAACCATTGTTACCGCACTAAGATGGCTGCCTCGTTATAATATGTCCTGTAAAGAGAGTGATTGCAGGATGTATTATATAAGGAGCGTGCTTTATGGAAACGAAAATGTTTTGTTATCAGTGTCAGGAAACTGCAGGTTGCAAGGGCTGCACAAAAATGGGGGTCTGTGGGAAAACGCCGGAAGTGGCAGCTTTGCAGGATCTCTTGATTTATGTGACCAAGGGGCTATCGGCTGTTACGAGTCGCCTGCGTCTGGAGGGAAAACAGGTGGCACCGGAGGTAAATTATCTCGTTACCATCAATCTCTTTATCACCATTACCAACGCTAATTTTGACCGGGAGGCCATTGTAAAGCGTATTGAGGAAACACTGGCAGTTAAACAGGCTCTGCTCGCGGAGTTGAAGTCGCAGGAAAATCTGCCGGAGGCAGCACTCTGGCAGGCCGGGCGCGGCGCTTTTGTCCAAAAGGCGGCTGATGTTGGCGTACTGGCCACGGAGAACGAGGATATCCGCAGCCTGCGTGAACTGATTACCTATGGGCTTAAAGGTTTGGCTGCTTATCAGAAACATGCCAATGTGCTGGGGTATGAAAATGAAGAAATAGATGCCTTTGTGCAGTCAGCGCTGGCAAAACTCTTAGATGACAGCCTGACCGGAGATGAACTGACTGCTCTGACGTTGGAAACAGGCAAATGGGGCGTAGATGGCATGGCGCTTTTAGACAAGGCGAATACGGAAACCTATGGTCAGCCGGAAATAACACAGGTGGATTTGGGCGTGCGTAAAAATCCCGGTATATTGATTTCCGGTCATGACCTCAAGGATTTGGAAATGCTCCTTGAACAGACGGCAGGCACGGGCGTGGATGTTTATACCCATGGTGAAATGCTGCCGGCTCATTATTATCCGAAATTCAAGAAGTATGCGCATTTTGCCGGCAACTATGGCAATGCCTGGTGGAAACAGAAGGAAGAATTCACGGCCTTTGGCGGGCCGATTCTCATGACCACCAACTGTGTGGTGCCGCCTAAGGCAGATTATCAGGCGCGTCTCTTTACCACGGGGGCAACGGGGGTGCCCGGCTGCGTGCATATCGAGGCCAAGGAAGATGGTACGAAGGATTTTTCGGCTTTGATTGAATTGGCGAAGAAGTGTCCGGCACCACAGGAGTTGGAGCGGGGGCAGATTGTGGGCGGCTTTGCCCATGAGCAGGTCTTTGCTTTGGCGGATAAGGTCGTGGAGGCGGTTAAGAGCGGTGCTATCCGCAAGTTTGTGGTTATGGCCGGCTGTGACGGCCGCATGAAGTCCCGTGATTATTACACGGAATTTGCTAAGGCGCTGCCGCAGGATACCGTTATCCTCACGGCAGGTTGTGCCAAGTATAAATACATCAAGCTCGGTTTGGGCGATATCGGCGGCATTCCCCGTGTGTTGGATGCTGGACAGTGCAATGATTCCTACAGTTTGGCGTTGATTGCGCTGAAGTTAAAGGAAGTTTTTGCGCTTAATGATATCAATGAACTGCCCATTGCCTATAATATCGCATGGTATGAGCAGAAGGCCGTTATCGTCCTGCTGGCGCTCCTGCATTTAGGCGTGAAGAATATTCATCTTGGCCCCACGCTGCCGGCATTTTTGTCCCCGAACGTGGCGAAGGTGCTCGTGGAAAACTTTGGCATCGGCACGATTTCCACGGTGGAAGAAGATATGAAAAAGATGATTGGCTGATAGTTTTTATTGCCATAGGCAACTGAAAGGTCTATACTGGGATTGTCCTGTTTTTACGGGGCAATCTCTTTTATTTTGGGGTGATTGACATGGGGAAAAGGAGTGCATGGCACATCTTTTGGCACTTGTTCCGCGGGTATTGGAACAGTGAACATAAGTGGAAGGCCCGGGGACTTCTGGCTTTTGTTATCGGGCTGAATTTTTTCGGGGTATATCTTCTTGTCCGGCTGAACAGCTGGTACAATGAGTTCTATAATGCCTTGCAGCAGTATCAGGTGGATTCGTTCTGGCCGCTCGTGGGTGAGTTTACAGGGCTGGCAATGCTCTATATCGTCATTGCGGTTTATGCGATTTACCTGCGGCAGGCTGTGCAGATCAAATGGCGCACCTGGCTGACGGATAAATATTTGTCCCGCTGGCTGAAAGGACAGGTCTATTATCGCTTGCAGGTGCAAAACAGCGATACCGATAACCCCGACCAGCGAATCAGTGAGGACATCAATCAGTTTGTGAATCTGTCCCTGCAGTTGTTGATTGGCTTTTTGAAACAATTGACTACATTAGTGGCATTTGGCGTAGTATTGTGGAATCTGTCGGGAGCCTTTACGCTGAACCTCGGAGGGCAGGATATCGTTATCTATGGCTATATGTTCTGGTTCTCCTTCGTCTATTCCGGCATTGGTACGGTTTGTGCACATCTGGTGGGGCGCAAGCTTATCGGTCTGAATTTTGAACAGCAGCGTTTTGAGGCAGATTTCCGTTTCAATATGATGCGGGTGCGGGAAAACAGCGAGAGCATTGCCTTTTATGGCGGTGAAAATGCTGAGAATAAAGGTTTTCATGAACGATTTGCCAAGGTGATCAGCAATTTCTGGCAGCTCATGAAACAGACCAAAATCCTGAATTTCTATGTGAATGGTTATGCCCAGCTGGCGGTTATCGTGCCGCTTATCCTGGCTGCTCCGCAATATTTTGCGGGAGCCATTGCTCTGGGCGGTCTTATGCAGACGGTTTCGGCTTTTGGCCGCGTGCAGGATGCCTTGTCCTATTTTGTGGAGTCCTATGACAGCATCGCGCAGTTGGCGGCGGTCGTAAAACGACTGGATACCTTTACCGAACATATGGAGCGGGCGGAAATGGTAGAAAATGGTGTCCGGCCACAAACGGCTGATGACACGGAACTGCGTGTGGAGGATTTGCGTGTACAACTGCCGGACAGCCGGGTTTTGCTGGAAAACTGCAGTCTGACTTTACCAGCCGGCAGCCGTCTGCTGGTGACGGGTTCCTCGGGATGTGGCAAGAGTACGCTCTTGCGGACATTGGCGGGAATCTGGCCTTATGGTAAGGGAAAACTTTCGCTGCAGAAGAACAGCCGTCTGCTGTTCCTGCCGCAAAAGCCGTATCTGCCGTTGGGCAGTCTGCGCCGCGCGTTGTATTATCCGGGGACGGCGGCAGGCAGTGATGAGGCTTTGCAGGCGGTTTTGGTCAAAGTCGGTTTGGATAAATTTGTGACGCGGCTGGATGAAGTGGATGACTGGAGCCGGATTTTGTCCCTGGGCGAGCAGCAGCGGCTGGCTTTTGCACGGGTACTCCTGCAAAAGCCGGACTGGGTGTTCCTCGATGAAGCGACTTCCGCTTTGGATGAACCGCGGGAAGCTGAAGTGTATGAATTGTTGAAGAAAGAGCTGCCGCAAATGGGGGTCGTCAGCGTGGGGCACCGGTCGACCTTGTATGCACAGCATGAGCAGGAATTGAAACTGGCAGGGGATGGAAACTGGCAGCTGCAGACAATTTAAGTGCTTTAAAAGATTTTTAAAAAAAATTGTAAAAAGTGCTTGACAGTTGAAAGACTGGCCACTATAATATTTATTGTTGATGGCGCAACGCCAAAGACACAGGGGTATCGCCAAGTTGGTAAGGCACGGGTCTCTGAATCCCGCATGCGTTGGTTCGAGTCCAGCTACCCCTGCCATATGAATTTAGAGCATCGCTTCGGCGGTGCTTTTTTGTTGTTGCGGATTTGTGCTAAGGCGCCATGGTGGGCTGGTAATATTTTTCCTTCGCCATAGACAAGCTTGTCAAAAGCTACGGAAAAACATCACCAGCCCACCATGGCTTTGTGCAGTTTACATCGAAGTGCAAAGCCTGAGGCGGGAGGGGACAGGGATGACTTTCCGGAACGTTTGACAAGCTTGTCTAAGTGGAGGAAAGTTATCCCTGTCCCCTCCCGCCGCCTTGCGTTGCGAATTCATCCGTAACTTTTCAGCTTTTCATAAGCGTGGCCTTATGTTATAATCGTTAAAAAGATTTGTGGACATTGATATAGGAGGACGATATTTTGAGCAAGCCGGCAAATGAAATGATTTTGGTGTTGGATTTTGGCGGGCAGTACAATCAGCTGATTGCCCGGCGGGTGCGGGAAAATCATGTTTACTGTGAGGTTCATCCGCATACCCTGTCTTTGGATGCGATTCGGGAAATGGCACCCAAGGGGATTATCCTCACCGGCGGCCCGAACAGCGTTTATAAGGAAGATTCTGCTACCTGCAGTGAGGAACTTTTTAAGCTGGGGATTCCCGTATTGGGCATTTGCTATGGCTCACAGCTTATGGCGCATAAACTGGGCGGTAAGGTGGACACGGCTCCGACCAGTGAATACGGCAAGACGGAGGTCACGATTAAGGATACAGCCTCCAAGCTCTTTGCTGGTGTGGATGAAAAGACCATCTGCTGGATGAGTCATACGGATTATATCGCCAATGCACCTGCTGCGTTTAAGGTAACTGCAGATACGCCGGTCTGCCCCGTAGCAGCTATGGAAAATGCAGCCGAAAATCTCTATGCTGTCCAGTTCCATCCAGAAGTTATGCATACGGTGCAGGGGCAGGTTATGCTCAAGAACTTCGTCTATAATGTCTGCGGCTGCGCTGGCGATTGGAAGATGGATTCCTTCGTGGAAAAGACCATTGCTGAACTCAAAGAAAAAATCGGCAATGGCCGGGCACTCTGCGCCTTGTCCGGCGGCGTGGATTCCTCTGTGGCCGCCGTGCTCATGTCCAAGGCTATCGGCAAGCAGCTGACCTGCGTATTCGTTGACCATGGCCTGCTGCGCAAGGATGAGGGCGATCAGGTTGAGGCTGTGTTCGGTGAGAACGGCCCCTATGATGTGAACTTTATCCGCGTTAATGCCAAAGACCGTTTCTACGCCAAATTGAAGGGCATAACGGAGCCAGAAGCCAAGCGCAAGATTATCGGTGAGGAATTTATCCGCGTATTCGAGGAAGAAGCCAAGAAGATTGGTGCCGTTGACTTTTTGGTACAGGGCACCATCTATCCGGATGTGATTGAAAGCGGGCTAGGCAAATCGGCTGTGATTAAATCCCATCACAATGTAGGCGGTCTGCCGGATTTTGTGGACTTCAAGGAAATCGTGGAGCCTTTGCGCCTGCTGTTTAAGGATGAAGTGCGTAATGCCGGCCGCGAGCTGGGCATTCCTGAATATCTCGTCAGCCGCCAGCCGTTCCCCGGACCGGGACTTGGCATCCGCATTATCGGTGAAGTCACCGAGGAAAAGGTAAAAATCGTGCAGGAAGCCGATGCCATCTACCGTGAGGAAGTGGCCAAGGCTGGTGCCGATAAGAACCTGGGCCAGTATTTTGCCGCGCTTACGAATATGCGTTCTGTAGGTGTCATGGGTGATGGCCGCACCTATGATTATGCCATTGCCCTGCGGGCGGTTATGACTTCGGACTTTATGACGGCTGAAAGTGCCCAGCTGCCCTGGGAAGTGCTGCAGACGGTTACGACCCGTATTGTCAATGAAGTCAAGGGGGTAAACCGGGTAATGTATGATTGCACCGGCAAGCCGCCTGCAACCATTGAGTTTGAATAATTAATTTTGGATTAAAATTTGTGAGCAACTATTAATTTTTTCCTGCATTTATGCGATAGTATAGGTGCAGGATTTTTTTCTGACTAGAGAAGAAAGGAGGACCTTATGAGTATCAATACCATTGCTGCCGCCAGCAGCCTGAACTATTGGCAGCAGCAGGAACATGCCCGAACGGATTACAATCTGCATTCGGCAGCAAGTACTTTTGGTCAGATTCTGGCTAAGCTCACGGCTGCGCAGAATGAGACAAGCGCAGAAGTGGAAAGCGGAGTTGCTCCGGTGACGCTGACCAAATTGCTTTCCGATGGTACGGCAGCTGATGCGGGCATTGACGCAACTGCCTGATTTTGGCCAAGTCAGGCGAAGGGATTGATCAGCAAGACTCATCGTGTGGATGCGGTGAGAAAGGGATTAAGTGATAATGGAATATCGTATGTGAAGGCAGCACGCTCGTGACAGGATGAGGGTGCTGCCTTTTCGTGTATCGTTATATAAGCAAGAAGGGCTTGACTCGTTAAATTTTCATAGTACAATAGCAATGATGATTTTTAGAAAGGACTCAAAAATTTATGGATAGTCTGACCTGGGTTATTTTTGATATTATGGGCACTATTGCGTTTGCGATATCCGGGGCAATGGTTGCCATTCAGCGCAAGATGGATATTTTTGGCACGATTGTGCTGGCGGCGCTTACGGCAGTGGGCGGTGGTATGGTACGTGATGTGCTCGTGGGGATTACGCCGCCGATGGCATTATGTAATATTACCGACTTTATGCTGTCGATTATCATTGCGGTTGTGGTGTCCCTGGTCTATAGTTTTTGGCCGTATTCCCCGCCGCATAAATATTTCATGCTCTGGCTTTATAATATGTTTGATACGGTAGGATTGGCTTCCTTTACGATTACGGGAATGCTGACCGGCCTGGCGCGGGAGGCGGGCAATCCCTATGTGCTGCCGGTGCTGTTGGGGGTAATCACCGCAGTAGGCGGCGGTGTTTTGCGGGATTTGATGGCGCATCGCATGCCAGGGGTGTTGTATAAGGATATTTATGCGACAGCGGCACTCATTGGTGCGGTGATTTCCTGTGCACTGCAGAATTATGTGGATACGGTGACTTTGGCCTGGATTTGTTTTGTGCTGGTGATTGGCATCCGCTTTGGTGCCCTGTACTATGGCTGGCATCTGTTTCATCCGCGGGCTAACTGGCAGCGGCGCAATCGGACGCGCTAAATTTTATATTGATATTTCAGATGGACAAGAGTATAATAAATGCAACGGTTTACACAGGGTGCTGGATGCAAAAACTTTGCTGGATGCACGGTAAGGAGTGTGTAACGTGAAGCTTGACAGCTTGAAGTTGGTTTTGGCTTGTTTGGCGGTAGTTCTTTTTAGCTGATTCTGTGGATGGACGGCTGAAAAGGGGGAGCAGGGGACACGCAGGTACCCTGCTCTTTTCATTTGCAGATAATGTCCGTGTATGGTAAAATTTTCACTAGTGGGCAGGAATCTGCTCGGGCATTGACGAATTATATGTAAGATATAGCCTTAGAGAGGGGAATACTCCATGACCACAGATGATGTATTGATAAAACCAAAAATCAAGATAAAAGTATTCGGTGTTGGCGGCGGCGGCAACAGTGTACTCATGCGCATGGGCCAGCATAATGAGCTGGACATAGAGCTCTATGCCGTAAATACCGATGCCAAACAGCTAAGACAGGTTGAGCAGGTTGGAGTAAACTGCATACAGATTGGTGAAAGCCTGACGCGTGGCCGGGGAACTGGCGGCAATATTCAGATTGGCGAGCAGGCTGCGAAAAACGATGCGGCGAAATTGCAGGCTGCCTTAAACGGTGCGGATATGGTGTTCATTACCGCTGGTATGGGCGGCGGCACCGGCACAGGTGCAGCTCCGCTGCTGGCTCGTCTGGCCAAGGAAATGGGCATACTGTCCGTAGGTGTAGTGACGGTACCCTTTGCTTTTGAAGGCAATCGCAAGAAAAAACTGGCGCAGGATGGCATTACCAAGATGCAGTCCCAGATGGATGCGCTGATTGCCGTGGAAAACGACAATCTGTCCAAGCTGCCGGAAAATCGGCGCATGTCCTTGGTGCAGGCTTTTGAATGTGCGGACAATATTCTCAAACAGGCAATTAACTGTGTGGCAGAACTGATTCTCACCACCGGGGTCATCAATGTGGACTTTGCCGATGTTACGACCATTTTCCGGCAGAGTGAGAGCAGTGATGCACTCCTGGGCATTGGCGTCAGTGAGCGCAGTGCTGTAGATGCGGTCAAGCTGGCGGCAGAAAGCCCGCTGATTGACAAGGACCTCTCCGGGGCACGGGGCATTATCCTGAATCTTACCGGGGACAGTGAGCTTAGTCTGTTCGATGTGGATGAGGCTTCCCGTTATATTGTGAAGCATACGGACCCTGAGGTGAACATCATCTTGGGCACGGTAGAGGATAACAGCATGAATGGTGCTGTGCAGGCCACGATCATTGCCACAGATTTTGCGGATAGTGTCGTGATGAAGGCTCCTACGGTAAAAGTGCCGGAAAGTACCATCAAGCAGGAAACCTTGCAAAAGCAGACCTTCCAGATGGACGTTCCTTCTTTTATGAATAAAGAAAAGACGCAGGGAGCGTCCCAGCCCTTTGCTATTCCGGCATTCAAGCTGACGGATGGTCCGGATAAGGACAAGTAACAGAAAGGTATCGTTTTGAGTTCAATACATAGATTTTCCCGTTCCGAGCTGCTCTTGGGACGGGATGGCTTGGAGCGTCTGGCCAAGGCCCGTGTGGCCGTGTTTGGCGTTGGCGGCGTAGGTTCTTATGTTGTCGAGGGGCTGGCCAGGGCCGGCGTGGGTCATTTTGTGCTGGTGGATAATGATGTGGTGAGTCTGACCAATATCAATCGTCAGTTGCATTCACTGACCTCGACGATAGGACAGCAAAAGACGGAGTTGATGAAGGCACGCATTATGGACATCAATCCGGAGGCAGAAGTGCAGGTCATCAATGCGTTTTATCTGCCGGATAATGCGGACCATTTTTTTGTGGATAAATACGATTATGTGGTGGATGCCATTGATACGGTAGCCGGGAAAATCAGCCTGGCTGTAGAGTGTCAAAAGCGGCAGCTGCCACTTATTGCCAGCATGGGCGCAGGCAATAAGGTCGATCCCACCCGCTTTGAGGTTGCGGATATCTATAAGACCAGTGTTGACCCATTGGCCAGAGTTATGCGCAAAAAACTCAAGGAAAAGGGCGTAAAGAAATTGAAGGTGGTATACTCGCAGGAGGAACCGCGCAAGATAATTTTGCCGGCTGATGGTCAGGCAGAGAAAAAAGGCAGTGCCGGCAGAACCGCACCGGGAAGTATTTCCTTTGTGCCCTCGGTGGCCGGCCTGATTATTGCCAGTGAGGTTGTCAAAGATTTAACGGGAAATTTTGGTAGTAAGTGAGGGACAGACTAATGAAGGTTGCAGTCTTAGGCTGTGGACGATGGGGCTCTTTTCATGCCTGGTATGCCCGGCGCATTGGCCATCAGGTCATGCTCTGGGGGCGCGAAGGGTCAGCCCATTTAAAAGCCCTGCGTGATACGCGGCAAAATGAATATCTGACCATGCCGGAAGATGTGGAACTTACCGATGATTTAGCGCATGCTGTGGAATTTGGCGAGGTGCTGATTATCTCCATCAGTTCCCAAAAACTCAGGGAATTCTGTGGCCGCTTAAAGGAATTGCCGAATCTTGACCAAAAGAAGATTGTTCTCTGCATGAAGGGATTGGAAATTGGTACGGGCAAACGCCTGACCACGGTTGTAGGCGAGGTACTGGGCACCAATCAGCAGGTGGCTGTCTGGGTAGGGCCTGGTCATGTACAGGATTTTGTCCGGGAAATCCCCAACTGTATGGTGATTGCGTCCAAGGAAATGCAGCTTACTCGGGATTTGGTAACTGCTTTTGCCAGTCCGTTGATTCGTTTTTACTACGGTGAGGATTTACTGGGAACGGAAATCGGCGCTGCGGCAAAAAATGTGATGGGACTGGCTGCCGGTATGCTCGATGGTTTGGGCTACAGCAGCTTAAAGGGCGCTTTGATGGCCAGAGGCACAAAGGAGCTTTCCCGCCTGATTGAAAAGATGGGCGGCGATAAGATGACGGTGTATGGGCTTTCGCATTTGGGCGACTATGAAGCAACGCTCTTTTCTCCGTTTAGCAATAACCGCCGCTTTGGTGAGGAATTTGTCAAGGGCGAGACGTTTGGCAAATTGGCTGAGGGCGTGTATACGGTGGAGGCCCTTATGGATATCGCCCGGGAGTATCATTTGGAATTGCCTATTTGTGCGTTGGTTTATGCTATTGTCCATGAGCATAAAGACCCCAAGGAAGAATTGCTGAAGTTATTTTTGCGGGATACAAAGACGGAACAGGAGTGAGCTGCGGCTGATGATTAGGGGCATGTACGAGGACTAACAGACATGAAACAAATACCATACGCGATAAATACAATTAAAGAATTGCAGGATTGTGTGGAGCAGGTGCGGGAAGAAAGCCGCAAATTGAATATGTCCGGCATACTGATATCGGTCTTTACGGATACCGCGAAAAAGTCTATGCTTGGGGATATTCAAAAGAGTATCTTGTCCGTATTCCCTGAAGCGCAGATGATTGGTTCTGTTTCCAGCGGGGAAATCATGAACGGTCAGCTTATGGATCAGGGCGTGGTGGTGAACTTCACCCTTTTTGAAGAATCCATGGTACGCGTCTTTGCCTATGATTTTCATGAGAAAAACAGCAATACGGCAGGTCGTGAACTGCTGTCTGTTCTACAGGCAGACAAGGAAGCGGCAGCGGTGGAAATCATTTCTGCGGGCTTCCATCTGGATATCAATCCCTTCTTTAAGCAGCTTTCATCAGCCCGGCGGAAAATTCGTTTCTTTGGCGGTTTGGCTGATGATGGCAGTTTGGGGAAAAATGGTCTGGTGTTTACCCAGAACGCGCAGCTTCGCAATGGTGTGGTAGCGGCTGTGTTCAGCGGCCGCAATCTTCATGTTCAGGCTGCATCCAGTTTTGGCTGGAAACCCTTGGGACGGGTTATGACGGTAACCCGCATGGAAGGTGATTTCTGCCTGCAGGAGCTTGATGGTCGTCCGCCGCTGGAGGTCTTTGAACGTTATTTAGGCATACGGAATACGGAGCGTTTTTTGGTGGAGGCGCTGACCTTTCCGTTTTACTTTGAACGTCATGGCACGGTGCTGGCCCGTCATCCCCGTCGTTGCCGGGAAGATGGCAGTATGATGTTCGGGGCCGATTTGCGGGTCGGTGAGCAGCTGAGGCTGGCTTATGGCGACCCCGGAGATATTATCGATAATGCCATGGCCCTGCAGGAAAAGATGGCCAGTTTCAAGCCGGAGGCCATCTTTGTGGTGAGCTGCGTGGCACGCTGGATGCTTTTGGGCAGCGATACGGAGAAGGAGCTGGCCATCAGCAGGCATTTGGCACCATCGGCAGGATTTTATGCCTATGGGGAGTTTATGCGCGATGATAATGGCGATATCATGGTCTCCAATATGACATTGGTGACTGTAGGCATGCGGGAAGGCATGCAGATGGGCAGACAGTCCAATATCATACCGCCCCGGCCGAAACTCAATAAGCATCGCACATTGATGGCACGGCTGGTGCATTTTATTGAGCGGACGACACAGGAACTGGAGGAATCCAATCGCCAGCTGGCTCATTTGGCACAGATTGACCGGCTCACGGGCTTGTTTAACCGCGGGGAAACGGAACATACCTTAAAGACAATGCTTTCCCAGGCACAGGAATTTGGTGAACCGTTGTCCGTGCTGATGATGGATGTGGATGATTTCAAGACCATTAATGATGGTTATGGACATGCCGTCGGGGATGATACCTTGAAGACCATTGCGCAAGTATTGCGCAAGCACACTCGCAGGGGGACGGATGTTCCCGGCCGCTGGGGCGGGGACGAGTTCTTTGTCATTTTCTCCGGTCTTGCCAGCGATAAGGCAAGGGAGATTGCCGAGCGCATTGCCCGTTTGGTGGAAAGCAAGTCTGTGTTGCCTGACGGTTCGCGGGTCACCGTAAGTATTGGCGTGGTCACAGCTGCGTCGGATGATACACCGGATACACTCTTTAAGCGTGCGGATGCGGCGCTTTATGATGCCAAACTGATTCGTGGCAAGAATAACGTGGTCGTACATTGAAGTAAGCCTGTGGATTCGGGAAGAATCCATGGGCTTTATTAATGAATATTGTCTTTTTTAGCAGGACTTTTTGGCGTAATAGCGTATAAATGTACATTAAAGGAGGAGTTTTTTGTGGCAAAATTGGGTGGACATGGTTATGGCATGGCCATTTTGTTTGTGGTAATTGGCGCGATTTTGGGCGGGATTTTAGGGCAGCTGCTTAGCGGCGTGGATGCTTTGAGCGGTATAATGCCTTACTTGGTGAATACCTTTCCGGTATTTGAGACACCGGCCTTCACGATTAATCTGTATGTGATTCAGCTCACGTTAGGTCTGGCTTTTGCGCCCAATCTCATGAGTATTTTGGGGATTGTAATTGCGCTGATTCTGTTTCGTCGTTACTAAAGAGGAGGTTGACGTTTATGTTTATTTTGGCATCGGGTTCGCCACGAAGAAAGGAACTCCTTCAGCAGATCAATGTCCGTTTTGACATTCGCATCAGTACCGCAGAGGAATTTTCGGGGGATGAATTTGCGCCGACGGAGCTCGTGGTAAAAAATGCTGCCGCCAAGGCTAAGGCTGTGGCACGCCTCTATCCCAATCAGGCAGTGCTGGGTGCGGATACGGTGGTCGCACTGGACGGACATACCTATGGGAAACCGAACAACCGTGAAGAGGCCGTGCAGATGCTCAAGAAGTTTTCCGGCAGAACCCATCAGGTACACACGGGCATTGCCTGGATGTACAATGGCCATCTGTTTACCGATGTGGTGACGACGGATGTGGAGTTTGCCCTCATGGCGGATACGGAAATCGAGCGCTATGTGGATAGTGGCGAACCGATGGACAAGGCCGGTGCTTATGCCATTCAGGGCAGTGCGGCAGAATTCATCGTGGGCATTCATGGCTCGTATTCCAATGTAGTAGGATTGCCACTCAATGCGGTTGTACGGCTTGCGCGAAAGGCAGGCGTAAATTTGTATGGCGATTATGGTGAGGGATTTGCCCCCTGAGGAACGGCCCAGAGAAAAACTTTTATCTCAGGGGCCGCGGGCACTTAGCAATGCAGAGCTTTTGGCCATTTTATTGCGCAGCGGCACGAAAGAGAAGTCGGTGCTGCGCATAGCTGAGGAGATTTTGGCCCATATCAAGGAGCAGGGGCTTTCGGCGATGGTGCATATCTCGGCAGCGGAACTGGCTAAGATTGATGGCGTGGGACAGGTGAAGGCGGCGACTTTGCAGGCGGCCATCGAGCTGGGCAGGCGGCTGGCCGTACAGCAGGCGGCCAAAATCGAAGTGATTCATGGACCGGAGGATGTGGCAGCCTATGCCCTGCCGCGGTTTCGCTTTGAGCAGAAAGAGCATTTCGCGGTCATGCTCCTGAATACCAAGAATCACATCATCGGCATGCCGGAGGTGTCAGTGGGCAGTTTGTCGGCATCGGTGGTGCATCCCCGGGAGGTATTTCGGGCAGCTATCGACTATGCGGCAGCCGCGATGATTCTGCTGCACAATCATCCCAGCGGAGACCCTACGCCCAGTCGGGAGGACATTGCCGTAACGGACCGGCTGGTCAAGGCGGGTAAGGTGATGGACATTCCCGTTCTTGACCATGTGGTGCTGGGCAGAGAGACGTTTGCCAGCTTTAAGGACAAGGGGCTTATACATTAATGAAATTTGTTGTAAATTTGTAGGAAAAAAATACATTTGCCTGTTATCAAAATAACTATCTTGTGTTACAATAAGATAGTTATTTTTTATTTTGAACATATGCGCGGCAGAAGATGTGGCGTACATATATGGTTTTATTTCTGAAGGGAGTTTTTGGACAAAATGTGGAGTCTGTTTGGTGGTTTTTCACACGATATGGGGATTGACCTGGGAACGGCGAATACGCTGGTTCATGTGAAGGGCAGAGGTATTGTGCTGCGTGAGCCTTCCGTAGTAGCAATCAAGAGTGACTCGGGCGAAGTCCTGGCTGTAGGCGAGGAAGCAAAGCAGATGATTGGTCGTACCCCGGGCAACATCATTGCAATCCGTCCGATGAAGGATGGCGTTATTGCGGACTTCGATGTGACGCAGGCTATGCTCAAGTATTTCATCCGCAAGGCGATGAATACGAAATCCTTTGTTCGTCCCCGCGTGGTTGTCGGCGTGCCCTCCGGTGTCACGGAAGTGGAAAAGCGTGCGGTAATCGATGCAGCTCAGCAGGCTGGTGCCCGTGAGGCGTATCTGATTGAAGAACCCATGGCAGCAGCTATCGGTGCCGGTCTGCCGGTTGAAGAAGCTACGGGCAGCATGGTTGTCGATATCGGTGGCGGTACGACGGAAATCGCCGTTATTTCCCTGGGCGGTATCGTTACGAGCTGCTCCATCCGCATCGGCGGTGATGAAATGGATAATGCCATCATCCAGTACATCAAGCGGATGTACAACCTCATGATTGGTGAGCGTACGGCCGAAGAAATCAAGATGACCATTGGTACGGCTATCGTTACGCCGGAAGCGGACAAGACGATGGACATCCGCGGCCGCGACCTGGTATCCGGCCTGCCGAAGAACCTGACCATTCAGGCTAAGGAAATCCGCGAAGCCCTCAATGACCCCATCTATAAAATTATTGATGCGGTGAAGAGCACGCTCGAAAAGACTCCGCCTGAACTGGCTGCTGACGTTATGGACCATGGCATTATGATGACGGGCGGCGGTGCACTCCTCACAAATCTCGACAAGCTTCTCTCCCATGAGACGGGCATGCCGGTGCTCGTATCGGAAGATGCGCTTTCCTGCGTAGGTGAAGGCACGGGCCGTTCGTTGGAAAATATCGAGCTCTTGAAGCGCGTGGTCATGATCAGCAAGAAGCTGAGAAGTTAAGAAGCTGAAAAATGAGTAATCATGTAAGAAAAGATAAGGAAGACGGGCGCAAGGGCTGGGCTATGGCCTTTGTCGTGGTCAGTCTCTTTTGCATCATCTTTTTTGCCGCCCGGGGGCGCTTTCAGGCTCCCGTGAGCAGTCAGGCCGTTTCCTTGGTGCTTTCACCATTCCAACAGGCGACGGCTTGGGTGGCCAATGAGATTCATTATGCCACCAGTGCGGTTTGGGAAGTGGCTACGCTCTATGAGCAGAATAAAATGCTCCGCAATGAAGTGGAACAGCTGCGGGGCATAAACCTGCAGGCGAATGAAGCCCTGGCGGAAAATGAACGACTTAGGAAGATGATTGGCTATCAGCAGGCGGCCCGTCAGTTTGATTTGGTGGCTGCCCGGGTCATTGGCAGGGAATCGGATACCTGGTCACGCATGATTGTCATTGACCGGGGAACGATGAACGGTATCGCCAACGATATGCCGGTCGTAACTCCGCAGGGGCTGGTAGGCCGTGTCGTGGAAGCCGGTCTGAACTCTTCCAAAGTGCAGTTGATACTCGACCCGCGTTCTTCCGTGGGAACGATTGTGCAGCGGGCGCAGTCCCGCGTTACCGGCATCGTGCAGGGGGACATGGATAATCCCACCATGCCGCAGATGGTGAACATTCCCAAAAATGCGGATGTGGTAGAGGGCGATGTCATCGTCACCTCCGGGTTCGGCGGTGTTTACCCTAAAGGCATTATCGTTGGTTTGGTGAGCAGCCTGAAAAATGATGATGGCGGTCTGTTGAAAATCGGCGTGCTGGAAGCGGCAGTAGACTTTCAGAAACTCGAGGATGTTATGGTGATTACTGCCTCCCGTGAAGCACCGCCGGAGCCCATCAAACCGCCAACGCAGACGCCGGGTACGGAAACCGACCCTGTGACTGGGGAGAAGATTGACGGCCAAAAAGCGGAGGGGCAGAAATGAATAATTTTGCCAAGCTGGTTGCTTTTGTCATAGCGCTCTATGTTTTGCAGACTTCATTTTTTCCCTTGATGGCCTATCATGGCATCAGCCCGAATTTCATGCTGCTGCTCACGGTATCCTTTGCCTTTTTGCGCGGGATGGAGCAGGGCACGTTTATGGGCTTTTTGACCGGATTGCTGACCGATTTGGCTACAGGAACTTTTTTTGGTATTCATGCGTTTACTTATTTACTGATGGGGAACTTATGCGGACGCTTTGCCAATCGTGTCTACAAAGACCAGTTCTTTTGGCCGGTGTTTGCCTCCCTGGGGGTAACTGCGCTAAACTATTTTATTTTGGCGTTACTTATGGTATTATTAGGTTATCGCTTTAATCCAATCAGCAATGTGCAGGTAACACTGCTGCCAATGCTGATTTACCAGCTGGCGTTTGCCTATCCGGTGCATTATTTGACCTATAAATTGGATAAGAACATCAGCACGAATGAAACAAATTGATTAAGGCACCGTGAGGTGCCTTATTTTATGGGAGAGATACTTTTTGGTCGAAAATGACGAATTTGGTGGCAGGCTGAAAGTCCTGGGCTGGCTGTCGGTGCTGGTGATTGCAGTGCTTATCGGCCGGGCTGGTTACTTGCAGATTTATGAGGGTGATTATTATGCCCGTCTGGCGGAAGGCAACCGCATCCGCATTATTCCCACCATGGCACCACGAGGGACATTCTTTGACCGCAATGGTGAATTGCTGGTGCAGAATCGTCCGGGGTTTGCGGTGTCGCTTATGCCGGTAATGACCAAAATTGATCCGGTGGTGATTACCCGTCTGTCGGAGCTGTTAAAGGTGCCGGTGGAGGAAATCGACAAGAAAATCGAAGCGCATACGGGTTTTGACCCTATTCGGATAAAAGCGGACGTTACCCCCGATATTGTCACGATTATTGAGGAACAAAAAAATAATTATCCCGGTGTCATCATCGAAGTACAGCCCATCCGCGACTACATGAACAAGGAAGAAGCGGCGCATACCTATGGCTATGTCAGTGAGATAAATGACATGGAACTCGAAAAGAAAAAGGATGAGGGCTACAAGAGCGGCGATATCATCGGCAAGTTTGGTCTGGAGAAAATCTACGATAAAGAGCTGCGCGGTGAGAACGGTGGTCAGCAGGTCGAAGTGGATGTGACGGGCAAGCCGGTACAGATTATCGGCAATAAACCGCCAACACCCGGCGATGACCTTTATCTGACCATTGACAAGAACCTGCAGACGGCAGCCGAAAAGGCCGTGGACGAGCAGTTAAAGCAGATTCATGCCAATGCGGCAGCCGTGGTGGCCATGAATCCGCAGACCGGTGAAATCCTCGCGATGGTCAGCCGTCCGGCTTTTGACCCGAACTTGTTTGCCCATGGGATTTCGTCGAAGGATTGGAACAAGCTCAACAACAATCCCTATCATCCGATGGATAATAAGGCCATAACGGGTGAGTACCCGCCAGGTTCTACCTTTAAGATCATCACGGGTACCGCGGCGCTGACCGAAGGGGTGGTCAGCCCTTCCGAACTCATCATGGATAGCGGCCATCACTGGATTATCCCCAAGGGAAATGCTGAGGGCGAGGCACTCGGTCTCATCAACTTCCAGCAGGCTATGGCCCATTCCGATAACGTGTATTTCTATGAAATGGGCAATCGCCTGGGCATTGACCGTTTGGAAAAATATGCCCGGATGTTTGGTCTGGGCAAGATTACCGGCATTGACCTGCCGTATGAGTCCGATGGTCTGGTAGCTAACCGCCGTTACAAGGAGAAAAACTTTGAAGATGGCGACTGGTACTTGTCGGAAACCTTCGACGCGGCTATCGGTCAGGGCTTCAATCTGGTAACGCCGCTGCAGGCGGCGATGGTCATGGGCGAAATCGCTGCCGATGGCAAGCGCTATAAGCCGCATTTGGTCAATCGCATTGTCGCGCCGGATGGCAGCACGGTGAAGGAATTCAAACCGGAACTTCTGGGTACGCTCGATGTGCGGCCGGAGGTAATTTCTCTGGTACAGGCAGGGCTCCATGACGTTACCAAATACGGTACGGCGGCAGGCATTTTCCGCGGTTTTCCCATTGAGATTGCCGGTAAGACCGGTACAGCAGAGAACCCGCATGGCCGTGACCACGGCTGGTTTGTGGCCTATGGCCCCTTTGCAAATCCCGATATCGTCGTGGCGGTAATCGTGGAGCAGGGCGGTTTCGGTTCGCAGTCAGCCGTGCCGATTGGCCGCAAGGTTCTGGAAGCCTGGTTTGGTTTAAATAAGCCGGAACCGGCCGCAGAAGCCAAAAAACAATGATGTAAGCAAGACTATATTATATAGAAACGAGGGCAGCCATGAGTGAAGATATTGTAAAAATCAAGGGAACATCCCTTGGCTTACAGCTGAGCTTTGCTCCAGAGGCATCCTTTGAAGCAGTGCGGGAGAATCTAAAAGCAAAATTAGAATCCGGCACGACCTTCTTTTTGCGGGGCACGCTGGTGCTCATCCCGCGGGATGTTTTCATGGGCAGTGAGCGCGATGAACTTCAACGGCTTTTCCATGATTATGGCCTGATCTGCCGTACGCAGAAACCGGAATCCAAGCCGGAGGAAAAGTGTGAGATGCAGCCAGCAGCGCAGCCGGAGCCTGTTCAGCCCAGCAGCCAGCCTGAGGAATTAAAGCCGCAGGAAATGGTGGTCATCAACAAAACTTTGCGCGGAGGGCAGGAAATCCGCACCAAATCATCGGTGCTGGTCTGCGGCAATGTGAATCCCGGTGCGCAGATTATCGCCGGGGGCAGCATTGATATCCGTGGTACCTGCAGAGGCTTGGTACATGCCGGAGCTTATGGAGACAGTACGGCATTTATTATTGCCGACCACTTAATGCCTACACAAATCAGAATAGCTAATTTAATTGCGCGTTCACCGGATGAAATGGAAAAAAATGACCGTGCGGAACGCGCATCCATCAAGGATGGTCAAATCGTAATCGAACCAATAGAAAGGCAGGATAAGACAATATGAGCGAAATCTATGTAATTACCTCTGGCAAAGGCGGTGTTGGCAAGACTACGACCACAGCTAACCTGGGTATGGGACTTGCAATGCGGGGTAAGAAGGTTGTACTGGTGGATACCGATACGGGTCTTAGAAATCTCGACCTTCTGTTAGGTCTGGAAAACCGCATCATGTATGACCTCATTGATGTAACGGAAGGCCGGGTGGCCTACAAGAAGGCCTTGGTGCGTCATAAGAAATACGACAATCTTTTCCTGCTGCCGACTTCGCAGGTCAAGGACAAGATGGCGGTAAATCCGGAGCAGCTCGTCAAGCTTTGCGGTGATTTGCGTCAGGAATTTGACTATATTCTCATTGACTGCCCGGCAGGTATTGAACAGGGCTTCAAGACGGCTATCGCTGCTGCTGATACGGCACTGGTGGTAACGATGCCGGAGATTTCCGCTGTGCGTGATGCCGATAAGATTATCGGTGAACTCGGCCGCGCTGACAAGGACAATATCAAGCTCATCGTCAATCGTATTCGTCCGCAGATGGTCGAAGATGGTGATATGCTCGATATGGAAGCCATTAACGATATCCTCTCATTGGACTGCATCGGTCAGGTACCCGATGATTTGAAGGTCGTTACCAGCACCAATAAGGGTGAGCCTTGTGTGACCATGAGCGATAGTGAAGCCGGCCAGGCTTATCGCAATATCGTAGGCCGTATGCTTGGCGAGGATATTCCGTTTATGGAATTCCACAAAGATGGTGGCTGGTGGAAACGCCTTAAACGTATGTTCAGACGATGAGAGGAGGGGCTATATGTTGGAGGCATTGATGAAAATTTTTGGCAAGAAAGAAGAAACCGGCAAAATTGCCCGGGATCGCTTAAAGGTAGTGCTTATCCATGACCGCGCCAATATCTCTCCCGAAGTTATGGACAATCTAAAAAACGACATCATCAAGGTGATTTCCAATTATATGGAAATCAATCAGCAGGATATGGATATCTCTCTGGCTAATGATGATGATTCCGTGGCCTTGGTGGCCAATATCCCGGTCAGCCGTATGAAGCATGACAAGGGGGAGCACTGAGAGAAGATAGAGTGGTATGACAAAATCGATTTTGCGCCGTACGGACATCACCTTGCTGGCAGCCACGGCGGGCATTCTGGTGATGAGTATCATCATTATCGGCAGTGCTACGCACATCAATACGCCCGGTGAAGAGCGGTATTGGTTCGTTGCCCGGCAGGGAATCTTTGCGGCGGTAAACATCGCTATGGCGGCTTTTTTGATGAATTTTGACTACAAGATGTTGCAGGGCTATGGCAACAAGCTCTACATCTTCAATCTCATCATGCTGCTGGCGGTTATGTTGGTGGGGCAGTCGGCCTTAGGCGCCCAGCGTTGGATTTCCATTGGTCCCATCAGTATCCAGCCCTCGGAGTTTTCCAAAATCATCATGATTGTTTCACTGGCGACCATGCTGGAGGAACGAGTGGGAAAACTCAACAATATTCATGATTTGCTGCCCGTGGCGGCCTATGTGGGTGTACCGTTCCTGTTAGTCCTGAAGCAGCCGGATTTAGGTACATCGCTGGTCTTTATGGCCATTTTCTTTGGCATGGTCTTTGTCTGCGGTATCAATCTGCGGCTCCTGGGCGGCATATTTGCTGCGGGGATTGCGATGATGCCATTGCTCTGGCATTTTTTGAAGGACTATCAGAAAATGCGCATCATGGTCTTTATGGACCCGAACGTAGACCCCTTGGGGTCAGGTTATCACATCATCCAGTCCAAGATTGCCATTGGTTCGGGGATGCTCTTTGGCAAAGGTCTTTTCGAGGGCACGCAGAGCCAGCTGGACTTTTTGCCGGAAAACCACACGGACTTTATCTTTGCCGTGGTGGGTGAGGAACTGGGCTTTATCGGTGTCGTGGTTCTGCTGCTGCTGTATCTCGTGGTCCTATGGCGCGGCGTGCAGATTGCTCAGGATGCCAGCGATATGTTTGGCCGGCTTTTGGCCGTGGGCATTACATCCATGCTGGCCTTCCATGTGCTGGTCAATGTGGGCATGACCTTAGGCATCATGCCGGTTACGGGTATTCCCTTGCCGCTCATGAGTTACGGCGTCAGCTCGCTGACCACCAATATTATGGCGATAGCGATATTACTAAATATACAACTTAGAAAAAAGAAATTAGAATTCTAGGGAAGGCTCCTTGTGGAGCCTTCTCTTAAATCTTATTAGGAACTGAATGTGTAAAAGATGTATGGAGGAATTTAACGAAATGGTACAACTCAATCATGAGGTGCTCCAGTCGGTGCTGAAGCCGTCCCGCTATACGGGGGGCGAATGGAATGCAGTGGTTAAGGATTGGGATAAGGTAGACTGCACCTTCGCACTGGCCCTGCCCGATGTGTATGAAGTGGGCATGAGCAATCTGGGACTGGCGATTCTCTATGAAATTCTGAATCGGGAAACGGACATTGCCGCCGAGCGAGTTTATGCGCCTTGGACGGATATGGAAGCGGAGATGCGGGCGCGCAATATCCCGCTGTTTTCGCTGGAAACGAAGCACGAGCTTTCCCAGTTTGATTTCTTCGGCTTTTCCCTGCAGTATGAGATGATTTACTCCAACGTGCTCAATATGCTGGATTTAGCCGGGATTCCCCTTTGGAGCAAAGACCGTGGCGAAGATATGCCCTTTATCGTGGGCGGCGGCCCCTGCGTCTACAACGTAGAGCCGATTGCCGACTTCTTTGACTTCTTTATCGTCGGCGAAGGTGAAGAAGTGATTGTCGAGGTGTCCAAGGCCTTTATCGAATGGAAGAAGGCAGGGCGCACCGGCGGGCGCAGAGGTTTCCTCGAACGCCTGCTGACTATTGATGGCATCTATGTGCCGTCCTTCTACGAGCCGAAATATACGGCAGATGGCGACTATGAAAAGCTCGAACCACTGCATGAAAACGCGAAGACCCTTATCTATAAGCGTGTCTGCAAAAATATGGATGAGGCCATGAGCGTAGAGCATCCTTTGGTGCCGTCCATGGATATCGTCCATAACCGCGCCATGCTCGAACTGTTCCGTGGTTGTTCCCGTGGCTGTCGTTTCTGTCAGGCAGGTATCTGCTATCGTCCGGCACGTGAACGCACGGAAGAAAAGCTCAAGAAGATGGCCAGAAACTTAGTGGACAGCACGGGCTACAATGAAATGAGCCTGACTTCGCTGTCTTCGGCGGATTATTCCTGTCTGGGCCGCCTGGTGGATGATTTGATGCTCGGCTTTAAGGATGAGGAAGTGAGCTTCTCCCTGCCGTCCTTGCGTATTGACAGCTTCTCGATTGATTTGGCGCATAAGATGCAGCAGGTCAGAAAGTCCGGTCTGACCTTTGCGCCCGAAGCAGGCACGCAGCGTCTGCGCGATGTCATCAACAAGGGCGTTACGGAAGAAAACCTGATGAATGCCTGCGCTTCGGCTTTCAAGCAGGGCTGGAAACAGGTTAAGCTCTACTTTATGATGGGCTTGCCGACGGAAACCGATGAAGATGTTATCGGCATTGCCAAGCTCGCGAAAAAAGTCGTTGACCTCTATACGGAAATCAAGGGCAAGCGGGGCGTCAAGGTCACGGTATCCGTTTCCTGCTTCGTGCCGAAACCCTATACGCCGTTCCAGTGGTTCGGGCAGCTGCCCATTGAAGAATTCCAGCGCCGCCAGGAACTTCTGAAGGAGCATATCACCGACCGGGCAATTACCTTTAACTATCACGATGCCCGCCTGTCCGTTATCGAAGGTGTCTTTGCCCGTGGCGACCGCCGTCTTTCGAAGGTTCTCTATCAGGCCTGGCAGGACGGTGCCAAGTTCGATGGCTGGACGGATTTGTACCAGCATGAAACATGGCTCAAAGCGATGAAAAAATGCGGCATTGATGGGAAATATTACAGCCAGCGCACGCGTAACTTTAATGAGGCACTGCCTTGGGCGATTACCTCGCCGGGCGTCAATACGGAGTTCCTGCTGCGTGAGTGGCATAAGGCCATGCAGGCGGCACTCACCGAAGACTGCCGCCGGGGCAAGTGCTCGGCCTGCGGTATCTGCCCGAACTTAGGCGTGCATGTGATGGATTATGCCAAGGAAGAAGCAGAACGCGGCTATCAGTCGCCGGAACTGCCCGCAAAAGTCCATCGTGACCCCAAGGATTCCGGCCGTCCGCGCACGCTCTATAAATACCGCGCGGAAATCACCAAGGGCGAAGATTTGCGCTATGTGTCGCATCTGGATTATGCCAATATCTTCATTCGTGCGTTCAAGCGCTCCGGCCTGCCGATGGCGTATTCCGAGGGCTTCAACCACCATATGAAGGTCGCCTTTGCGTCAGCCTTGTCCTTGGGCGTAACGAGTCAGGCGGAATACATGGAGTTTGAACTCTTAAAGCCGGTCTGTCAGCCGGAGGTCTTTGATAAATTAAAAGCCCAGCTGCCGCCGGGCATTGAACTTACGGAACTGCGGGAAGTAAAGACCAAGCAGAAGGCCATGATGGCCCAGGCTACGGAAGCACGGTATCGTGCCGTTATGCCATTGCAGGGAGAATTGGCGCTTGCGTGCATGGCGGTGAAGAAGTACAATGAAGCTGATGAAGTTCAGTTTCAGCGTGTTACGCCGAAGAAGAAACGGGATATTGAACTCAAGGCTTATATGAAAAAGCCGGTGGAAGTTTCTGTCGAAGGCGATATGCTGGTTCTGGATATCGATATTGCGATTACGGACAGCGGCAGCGTGAAGCCGATTGAGGTAATCGGTGCACTTGTTGAGCAATTCGCGATGCCTGCGAAGGTAGCTGAGGCGAAAATCTGTCGGACGGCGATGCTTTCGAATGGGAAACGTTTGGTTGAACTTGTGTAGTTCGTTGAAAAAATTTTGAGCTGGGGAGGTGAATTGATGAAATCTATTCTTGTAACAGTGGTGCCAGAGGAAACAAAGGTGGCGATTGTTGAAAATGACAAGCTCTCCTCGATTGAGGTGGAGCGTGCTACGCATTCGCATCTTGTCGGCAATATCTACAAGGGGCAGGTGCAGAATGTCCTGCCGGGGATGCAGGCGGCGTTTGTGGATATTGGCACGGGCAAGAATGCCTTTATGTATATCGGTGATGGCCTGCCCGCAGATGTCAAGCAGACTCTGCCCAAGCCGCAGAAGATTCATATCGGCCAGCAGCTGCCGGTGCAGATAATCAAGGATGCCACAGGCTCGAAGGGGCCGCGTGCTACGACCCATATCACCCTGCCGGGGCGCAATGTGGTGCTTTTGCCGACAGCGGCTTATATCGGTATGTCCCGGCGGATTGAGGATGAGGCGGAGCGCAGCCGGCTCCAGAAAATCGCCGCGAAAATCTGCCCGGAGGGGATGGGACTTATCATCCGTACAGTCGCGGCTGGTGTTTCCGAAGAAGCCCTGCGGGAAGATGTGGAATATCTCGCTAAGCTCTGGCACTCGTTGATGGCGCGTTTTAAGATGAAAAGCAAGGGGGCTAACCTCCTGTACCGCGATGCGGATTTGATTATCCGCACGGTGCGGGACAACTTAACCCGTGATGTGGATTCCATGCTGATTGACAATCGGGCGGTCTGTCAGCGGGTGCGGGATTTTGTGCAGCTTTTGTCCCCGGAACTTACGGAAAAAATCCGTTATTATGACAGTCGGGAACCGCTCTTTAAACATTATGGTATCGAAGAAGAACTGGATAATCTGGGCGGTCGAATCGTAGAATTGAAATCCGGCGGCTTTTTGGTTATCGATAAGACCGAGGCGTTGACCGTAATTGATGTGAACACGGGCAAGTATACGGGCACAACCAATTTGGGCGAAACGGTCTATGCTGCCAATCTGGAGGCAGCTGAGGAAATCATGCGGCAGCTGCGCCTGCGGGATATTGGCGGCATCATCATCGTGGATTTCATCGACATGGAAAAGGACGAGCAAAAGGAACA
>DFHU01000039.1:0-28653 GCA_002373045.1 Pseudoselenomonas ruminantium
GCGGAGCAATCAATTTTCCTGCACAGGCACCGGTTGCATTAGCCGCAGCAATCCAAATCTGCGTATTGAGCGGTGCACCGATGGCGATTGCCGCATCCATCTGTAGCTTGCCCAAAAGGATGCAAGTACTGGTAGCAGACCCGGTGATAAAGCCGCCCACCGAACCGATAAAGGCCGCAATGGCCGGATACATCAATCCTGTAGCTGCTACGGTATTATCGGCAATGGTCGTGGTCATGCCGCTGTAGCCCATGACTTTCGCGGTGGCAATGATGCTGATAATGGTGATGAATGTTGGGCGCAGGCTGGCCATCGTCTTGCGCAATACCGTCAACATATCCCCCAACGGCGTTCTTTTGATAAAACCGCTGACAAAGGTGGCAAAGAAAATCACCATGCCGGGTGTCGCTATCCACTGGAATGTATAGGGTGCGCCCCCCTCACCTTTATAAATCAATATCGACGTACGAATCTGAGAAATTGAGTCGTAAATCGTCGGCACCAGTTTGCTGGTCAGGAGCAGCAGAATAAAAATCAGCACGAAGGGCAGCCAGGCCATAAATGCCTGGTGCTGTTTTACCTGCGGAGCATTATCCCGCTGCAACACATAGGCAGAATTCTGTGGCGGGAAATATTTTACCGCACCGATAATCGCTCCCATCGTACAAAGTGCGCCGGCCACACCGGCAAGTTCAGGGCCAAGGAAATAAGATACGCCCAATTGCGCCAGCACATAGCTGAGACCTGCCGCCATACATACGGGCAACATATCCTTGACAGCCTGCCAGCTGCCGCCCGCAATAGCCACCATCAGTAAGGGACAAAACAGCCCCAAAATGCTAATCTGCAAAGCCACATAGGTAGCCAGCTGCGCAGAATCCGTGCCCATAATCCCCGACAGCGTCACGAGCGGAATACCGATAGAACCATACGCCGATGGCACAAAGTTTGCCACGAGACATACCGCTACCGCGCTGACAGGATTTATCCCCATTCCAGCTAGCATACTAGCGGGGATAGCCACAGCAGTACCAAAGCCCGCCATGCCTTCCAAAAAGCCGCCAAAACCAAAGGCAATCAGGAGGATGAGAACCCGATAATCGCTGCTGACGGAGGTCAGCATGGCCTTGATAATCTCCATACCACCGGTATGAACCGACAGATGGTATGTGTAAATCGTAGCCGTAATAATCAACAGTATCGGCCAGCAGGCAAGGGCAGTCCCTTCCAATACCGCACTGGCCATATAATCAACAGGCATCCCAAAATACAGCACACTGGCAATCAGGGACAGCAGCAGTGCCACAGGACAGGCTTTCCAGGCCGCCATTTTTAAACCGGATAGGGCTACAATCAGCCAGAGAATAGGGAGAATGGCAAAAAACAACAGTGTCATGATTCCCACCTCTTTGTTTATTTAATCAAATTACAATATCTATGTTTGGAAAATTCGTCATGCTGCCGGTGATTTCCTTTTTATTGTCCATCTTTCGCCAATAAAAGTTCAGGATGACGTACCATCCAGCCTGTGATTTCACAGTAAGCATCACGCTCATCAGCAAATCTTGTTTCATCACGTTTTATAGGCAGCATTTTCTCCGTTACCGCCAAGGATTGTGACAGCCCGTTCCGGTAATCGCCCAAAGTTTCCTGCGTCATCCAGCAGGTTGGTGTTACCACATGGTCTATTTTTTCCGTCAGGCTGGGGAAAAGCGTGCAATATTCATGCCCTTCCGGTGCAATAAGCTCAATGAGGGTTGGCAAGATATTCATATGCCCACCGATGACGTTCCCCGCCAGTGAACCTGCGGAAAGTTCCGGATGGTGGATAGCAAAAGTCGTAAGCAGCTGCTCCCGCAGCGAAGGTTCCCGACGCTCTATCAAACCATATTGATAAGGAATCAGCCCCCCTGTATGGTCACCTGTGACTACAAACAAGCTGTCCGGAAAGGCTTTTTTCATGCGTTCCACAAATTGTATCAGACAACGATCCGCATACCAAGCAGCGGCCAGACGCCGCATCGTTCTTGCGTCTTTTTTTAGTGCCTGAGGAATCCCGGGCATAAGTTCATCGGCATTAAAACCATATTCCGCAAAAGGTAAATTCCACGGCCCATGATTAGATGTAGTATACAAAAGATGCAAAACTGGTGACGCATCTTTATCGGACTCGATAATCTCAGCCGCTTTATCCAGGAATATGTGATCATATACGCCCAACCAGGTTGCCGGAGCATCCTTGCCACAAAAATCCGGTCCCGCATGGCAGGCATCAAAGCCTGTCCCCGGTACAAAATGATACATGCTGCCGTGGTTCAGGCCGCCGCCATACCAAAACTCTGTGCGATACCCCAAGCGCCGCATTTCCAATGGCAACGAGCAGGCCACCGACTTATTCCAAAACAATTCCCGCTCATTAAGTTCCAGCCCGGCATCATAAATCCCCGTCAGCAGGCTGACCAAAGAAGGACGGCTGTTCATGCCCGCAGACAGAAAATTATCAATCGCCACCGTATGGGGACTTTGACGAAATTCTTTGCTGGCATCCATCAAGTGCAAGTCTGCATATAAAGAGTCCAGCCCCGCCTGCGCATGACTTTCCCCCAACAAATAGAAAATATGACTTGGACGTTTGATTTTTGCACCCTTTGCCTTGCGCGTGAAACATTGCAAGGGATTTTCTTCGGACGAAAATTCCCTATGCGTAACAACCTGCATGATTTGGGATGACGTTTTATCATCATGACTAAGAACTGACTCAACACTTTTCTTGCAAGCCATTTCAAATGCGACCAAATCATCCATAACGGCTTTGGTAAAAAATACATCATTTTTCACCACATCCGGAACTTCATCCAGTTCCGGCTTATTACGATGATTCAATGTTCCGCCATAGCGAAGCCAGTAAAAAAACACGACGGCTAGAATAAATATCACTGTATTCAATAAGTATTGCAGCCAAGGCATGGATAGTTCCACATAATTCAGGTTGGGCAAAGACAGCACCCATTCCGTAAGCAGACTGCTCACCCATAAATATGGCACATAACCGATCAGAATCAACACACCATAATTTTGCCGGAAAAAGATATCCAAGAGATTTTTTTTGTCCGCATGACCGCCAAGTTTAATCATCTCATTGTAAGTATCATGAAAATGATAGTAAAATATCATTTTACCGAAAAAGGCGGTATAAATAGCGGCCAGATAAATGAGCAGGCCGATACGGCGTACATCATCCCCCCACGAATAATAAGCAGGTATAAACGCTGCGGGGAGAGACACCAATACCATGGAAAACAAATACACATAGGCATTGAAATCCAGCCCCCACCAAAAACCATAGCGAAAACACGTCAGCCATTTGCGTATATGTCCCATGGGGTTCTTTTCCGGAGCATATGTCAGTATAAACGCTAACCGAAACAGTGCACAAATAAACGGCGCAATCAGCATTAATTTAAAATCCTGCTGCAAGCCCGTAAAAAATAGCGAAAACATATCTTACCTCACACCATTACCTAAATCATTTCGCATATGCAATTCAACAAATTGCCACCTGAAAACCTTATTCCCTGTACACCTGCTTTTTGCGCACATTCCAAATCCCGCTCACTATCTCCCACAAGATAGGACTTTGAGCGGTCGATATTAAACCGCAGGCAGGCTTCATCCACCATGCCCGTATCCGGCTTACGACAACTGCATATCTTGGTATAGGCAGGGATTTTACCTGTTGGATGATGCGGGCAGTAAAAGAGCGCATCTAAGTGCGCTCCAATTTTGGCCAGTTCTTTGTTCATCCAGTCATAGACTGCTTTTATATCTTCTTCAGGATAATATCCTCTGGCCACCCCGCTCTGGTTGGTGACAAGGATGGCCAGATAGCCTTTGTCATTGACGTATTTAATGGCCTCTTTAGCCCCTTCTATCCAGATGAAGTCTTCAGGACGATGCAGGTAGGCTATGTCTACATTGAGTGTGCCATCACGGTCAAAAAAGACCGCTTTGTTTTTAGTCGTTGTAATCAAAATAACCACCTTTGTCGAGGAAATCTACGTATTCCTTGACCGCATCTTTCATCTCGTGGAAACCTTCGTTATAGCCGGCTGCCAGAAGATTCGTGGTATCGGCTTCGGTGAAGTTCTGGTATTTACCCTTGAGCACTTCAGGGAATTCTCGGTAGGCGATTTCACCCTTGCCCAAAGCTTCAATTACGGCTTCGGCTACTTCATTGTAAGTATGCGCATGGCCAGTACCGCAGTTGTAGATACCGCTCCTGCCCTTGTTTTTCCAGAACCACAGGTTCACATTGACTACGTCCTTGACATAGACAAAATCGCGGCGCTGCTCACCATCTTTGACCGGCTGGCCGTTAATCTCACCCCAGCCTTGGAACAGACGCGCCTTGCCCGTTTCGTTGACCTGATTGTAAAGCTGGTAGAAAATAGACGCCATCTTGCCCTTATGATGTTCCTGCGGGCCATAGACGTTGAAGTATTTAAGACCAACAATCTGGCTGTGCGCCTCGGGCATCACCTGACGTACATAACGGTCAAAGGCTAGCTTGGAGAACGCATAGGGATTCAGCGCATCTTCGCACTCATCCCCTTCCCGGAAGCCGTTTTTGCCACTGCCATAGGTGGATGCCGAAGACGCATAAAGGAACGGGATGCGATGCTGCAGGCAGAAGTGCAGTACAGACTTGGAGTATTCGTAGTTTACCCGCATCATGAAGTTAACATCATATTCCATGGTATCGGAGCAGGCACCTTCATGGAACACGGCATCAATGTCCGTACCATCAAAGTCGCCGTTTTCAATGCTCTGCAGGAAATCGTCCTTATGCTGATAATCGATAAATTTCAAGCCCCGCAGGTTCTTGTAGTTCTGACCGTCTTTCAGGTCATCCACCACCAGAATATCCGTGCGGCCACGGCGGTTAAGTTCCTTTACGAGGTTGCTGCCGATAAAGCCGGCACCACCAGTAACAATAATCATGAATAATCCTCCCTTTTTTATCTTAATACTTCTAAAAGTTCTTCTTTGCTTACTGCGTAGGTGCCCAGTTTTGCCACAACTACGCTGGCGGCCATATTGGCCATATAGGCACTCACTTCCGGGGCAAGGCCACCGGCCAGGCCCAAAGCGAATACACCGATTACCGTATCACCGGCACCGGACACATCGAAAACTTCCTGTGCCTTGGTCGGAATATGATAGGCACTGTCTTTCGTGACCAGCGACATGCCAAATTCCGAACGGGTAGCCAACACCTGTTTGATGCCGAACTTGCCCATCACATAACGGGCGGCTTTTTCGATAGCCTCGTCCTGATTTTTGATTTTTTCCGGCAGTACGGCACTGAGTTCCTTGAAGTTCGGCGTGATGTAATCTGCGCCGCGGTATTTGCCCCAGGCCGTGCCTTTCGGGTCAACCAGTACCGGAATACCATGGGCATTGGCTGCCTTGATAATCTGCTGACAGGTTTCCTCGGTGCAAGCGCCTTTGCCATAATCGGAGATAATCACCGCATCTACGCCTTCATTCAGGCTTGCCGCCACAAAGTTCTGCAGACGGTCAGCATAAGGCCCCGTCATTTCCTCTGCTTCTTCAAAATCCAGACGAATCATCTGCTGATGACCGCCAATCACCCGCAATTTCGTGGTTGTTGGTCTATTGGTGGTAATAAGTCCCTTAAAATCAATGCCACGGGCCGTCAGTTTGTCCGTAAGGCTCTGACAGTGATAATCCTCACCTACATAGCCAGCCAGGCCAATCTGACATTCCAAACGGGCAAGGTTATGCGCCACATTGGCCGCCCCGCCCAAAGTCTCCTTTTGGTCGGTCACACGGGTAACCGGCACAGGAGCTTCGGGGGAAATGCGCGTCACTTCCCCATAGTAGTACTTGTCCAGCATTACATCGCCAACCACAAGCACATGGCATTTTGAAGCCGGGCCGGCAATAAAATCATACATTATCTGTTTATCCATCTGTTAAAATTCTCCTTTGGACAAGTCAATAACGCGACATTGATAATCCCCCTTATGGGGTGACAGTTCATAAGCAGGTCGGCCTTGGAATTTGTCCAGCAGTTCTTCTGCAAAATGCATAACCGCCGCCACGGGAATATTATTCATACAAGCCAGCTTTTCTGTGCCGGCCCGTGGGCATTGATGAATACCGCAGGGATGACATTTTTCCGGCGATTTCAGCAAAACAGAACGCCCATCATAAGGGTAAAAACCCGGCACAGGCGAAGCGCCGAACATCGTAATCACCGGCAGGTTCATGGCAACGCCGATATGCATGGGGCCGGAATCTGTGGTGAGAAACAGACAACATTTGCGCAAAAGTCCTGCGAGCACCGCCAGACTGACCTTGCCGGTAAAGATATGCAAAGCCTCGCTGTCCTTATGCTGCATCTGACTGATGCATTTCTGCACAATATCCAAATCCATCGGGCCACCAAAAAACGCTATCTTATAGCCCTTTTCGAGCAATTTATCAGCACACTTGGCAAAGTAGCTGTCCGGCCAGCGTTTGGTTTCCCAGCTGGCGCCAATATTAAAGGCAATCACTTTGTCTTCCACAGCAAAATGTTCCTGCCAAAGATTATTTGCTTTTTTCTGATTTTCCTCGCTTAAAACCATTTCCAGGCCGCCATCATCCGGCTCAATGCCGAGTGTCTGCCGCAGGACATTGAGATGGGCATGCACCTGATGTTCCCAACCCGGCACATAATGATGTGGCGGAAAAACACCGCCCGGCCCCCAGCCAATATGATGGGCAATCGAAGGATTCTGCATGGTCTTATCGAAAAACAGCGAAAATAACGGCTTACTGTAACCCGCAATGTATTTTGCACCGCTAAAAGCCGCTACTGCTGAGGCACGTTCATTGCGGTGCAGGTTAATGACCAAATCAAATTTCAGCGCCCGCACCTTGTGAATAAACTGCCAAAGTTTGGCCAGGCCCTTATCGGCTCCTTTTTTGTCCATAAAAAGGCAGGCATCCAAATGGGGATTTTCCTCCACCAATTCCCGCCAGCGGGTATCAGCCAAAAGTGTCAGTCGGGCCTGCGGATAGGCCTTGCGCAAGGCACCCAAAGCCGGCGTTGTCAGCATTAGGTCACCAATTTGCATGAGATTTATGACCAGTATATTTTGATACACGTCAGCAAAGCTCCTCAATTTTTTTCCATACCTGCTCTACGGTAATGTTTTGCAAGCAATCGATATTTTTCGGGCAAGCCCGCTTCCAGCAATAACGACAAGAACGGTCAACTTCGATAGCGTTCTCCATCTGTCCATAAGGGCCATTGCGGTTGGCATCGGTTGGCCCCATAAGCATAATGGTTTTCGTGCCCATACCTGCAGACAGATGCACAGGACCGGTATCGCCGCCCACGGTCAGGCGGGCGTTTTGCAGAATATAGGTGAGCTGCTTAAAATTCGTCCGCCCCGCCAGATTCAGCGGTGGGATATCGCTATAGGAGCAAATCTCTGCTGCCCGCTGTTCATCGACCAAGCCGCCGCCGACCAGCACGGGAATAAATTTGCGGTCATAGAGCTTATCCGCAAGACGGGCAAAACTTTCCGCCGGCCAGCGTTTATTGGGCCAGTTGGCACCAATGGCCAGTACCACATAGGGATTGACCATATTGGCACCAGCCTGGGCAAAAATCCTTTGGGCAAGGTCCGCCTCCCGCTCCGGTACCTCCAAGGTAAAACGAACTTCGTTTACCGGGCAGCCTAACGCCCGCGCCACATCCAGATAGCGCTCGACAATATGCCCATGCGCATTAGGGCCAATTACCGGCTTGGAGATTTTATCGCTAAGCTCCCGCATATTACACATGCCCAATTTCACCGGCGCCTGCCCCAAGCGGGCAATGGCAGCCGATTTAAAAAGCCCCTGCAAATCGAGCACTGCGTCATAACGGCGCTGGCGGATTTTGCGTTTCAGCGGGCCATATTCATGTAAAAAGCCCCCCAGGGACTTGAATTTCTTCTTCTCAAAAAGGATAACCTCGTCAATATAAGGACACATATTGACCAGGTCAAAAGCAGGTGGTTCCACCACCCAGGTGATATGACAATCGGGATATGCTTCCTTTAGTGCATAGGCCACAGGTAGCGCGTGGATTACATCGCCAATGGCGCTTAATTTGACTATAAGGTAATTCTTCATTACAACCTCATCCGCCTCACTATGTTCGGCACCTTCCCCATAGGAAAGGCTATTTACTTCTTGATTTTGTTGATGATGTTCGTGGTCGAACGGCCCTCTACCATATCGATAAAGGCCACCTTGCCGCCATAACTTTGTACGATTTTGGCTTCAGGCAGGGTATCCAGCGTATAATCGCCGCCTTTAACATAGACATCGGGCTTGACTTCAGCGATAACGGTTTCAGCAGTCTGCTCACCGAACAACACTACATAGTCTACAGCCTTCAATGCACCTACCACTTTAGCTCTGTCCAGTTCACTATTGATGGGACGTTCGGGGCCTTTCAGCCGGCGTACCGATTCATCCGTATTGAGGCCTAAGACCAATACATCCCCCTGTGCTTTGGCTGCCTCCAGATAGGTCACATGACCGGCATGCAGGATATCAAAGCAGCCATTGGTGAAGACCACTTTTTGTCCGCCCTGACGGAGTATTTCACAAAATTTGGCTATATCTTTACGTGCAACTAGCATCCTTTTCTCCTTTAATACAAAACTCTGCGCAGTTCCTCTGCCGAAACAGTAGCGGTTCCCAGCTTGCGCACAGCAATTCCGCTGGCGATATTGCTGAGTTCTGCAGCCCGCACCGGCTCAATGCCTGCGGCCAAAGCCAAAATCACTGTGGATACACAGGTATCTCCGGCACCAGACACATCGAATACCTCACTCTTGTCAGACACGGGAATATCATGAATTGCCCCATCCTTTTCCAAAAGCACCATGCCTTTTTCACCACGCGTCACTAAGACCCCATCAGCGTTTAATTCTTCCAAAAGCTCCTGTCCAGCCGTGAACAGGCTTTCATCATCAGGAAGTTCCCGGCCAACAGCCGCCGCCAGTTCTGCATCATTCTGCTTAACATAGCCAATATCCTTGAACCGATGGATATCATAACGACTGTCTACCATGCTCGGAATATTATGCTCACGACAATAGGAAATAATCTGCTGCTGCAGTTTTTCCGTAATTGTGCCGGAACCATAGTCACTTAACACCACGCCATCAATTTTCGGCAAAAGCGCCTTGATGTACTGGCTGATTTGACTTTCGTGTGCCTTCTGCATGGGCTTGTCACTTTCCTTGTCAATGCGGACAATCTGCTGGCTAACCGTTGCCCGCCCCCCGGCGATAATGCGGGTTTTGGAAATGGTCGGCCGCTTTTCGTCACAGAAGAGCCCATCGGTATGGGCGCCATTTTTTTCCAGGGCTTCTTTCAATCCCTTGGCAGCGCTATCCAAGCCCAAAAGGCCAACGGCATAGACATTGCCTCCCAATGTAGCCACGTTGTTGACCACATTGGCAGCGCCGCCAGCCACGACCTTTTCTCCGGCCTGCTGCAGCACCAGCACCGGCGCTTCCCGGGAAATGCGGGAAATGCGGCCATCCAAATAGATATCCGCCACCATATCGCCGATAACCAGAATATTCCGTCCCTGTATTTCATCAATTATATCTGCTAATTCCTGTTTCATATCCAATCACCACGGTGTAAACTGCCAACGAATGCTAAATCCATTTTCCAAGGATTTATAACGGAGAATCAACTGCGAGCAATGCAGGTCATGATACCAGTAATAATCTATATTTTTCCATTTTTTATGGTCCAAATCATACTTCGTACCCACAGCAACACGATTCAAATCATCTATCCGGTAGCTGAAACCCGATTCCAGTTTTTTGGAATAATCATCGGTATTAAACTTAAAGAGGCTGTTATCCCGATTTTTCTTGCTGTAATGATAGCCGGCATAGGCGGCCCAGCGGTCATTGAAATCTTTTGTCAGGACCACATCCCCGGAAACGCCCGCAACACGGGAATGATTATAGGATTCCTTGGTGATGCTGTAGCCTGTCTTCAAATACAATGTATAGCGATGGAATTTTATCGGATCATGCCCCAAAGAAACTCCATATTCACCATGATTACTGTGAATGCCATTGCCATACCAACGGCCATATTCGGCATTCAACCCGTAAGTGAAGTGACTCTTGCCAAAGTGTGCATTATAATTCCAAAAAGCCGAGGGCTGTTTCTTAATCCAGAAATTATCTCCATCTTCATAATGGCCATAACGGACACCGGTGGACATCCCCCGATTTTTCCAGGTTATATCGTAATTACTGTGCCAACCAATCTGGGTACCAACATTAATATTGGTATTGAAATTCACATTTTTGCGCACGGGGAAACTCAGACCCCAATCCAAGTATAGACCATCATCCTCGTTATAGCCTATCTTCGGAAGGTAATCTGTCTTGTCGGCATTGCTCCCTACACCGGCTTCATAATGATCACGGGAAAAAATAACTTTGCCACGAAGATGGAATTTCACCTTTTCCATCACGATTTTATCATTCGGATAATAGGTTATCTTCTCTGCGCTCGTATGATAATCGGGCTTTTGTGCACCACATTTCGAATCTGTGCCGTTATAGATTACAATCCTGTCGGGATAAAATTCAAAGCGCTTGCCCGTGATATAGTGGGCACCGGCTTTTCCTTTGGCATTTTCCAAGGAACCAGTCTTTGCCCCGTAATTATAATGTGCCTTATAACCATCCAGCGTTACCCGGATCTGCCCCGGAGTCATCTGCAGGATATGCGCCTTGTCGGGTATGCTTACATCCTGCGTCTTGGTATTGCCCGTAACCATTTCTCCCTGGAAGCGATGCGCATCCATCTGCAGGATGTCCACCTTGCCCTTGGCCATAAAGCTTCCATCGCGCTCATCATAAGTCAGTTCTTCTCCTTCAAAGGCTACAGGAGCGGCCTTTTTCGGATCTACAGGATAACGCAGATTCTTTTCCATGGCTTTGGCATCAGAGAGCAGTTTTTCCTGCTCCGGGGTCAAGCGGTTGGCCTTTGCCTGCCGGTGTTCATTTTCAATATAGTCCAATGCATTGATGCCTGTATCGGAGTCAGCATGATATACGGCCTCCACCGGACTGCTCCACAACGGCAGCAGCAGCGCCATAGTTATGACTCCCGCCAGCTTTTGTCTATTCATTAAAACGCTCCTATCATCAGGATTTTGTCTACAAATCAATACCTTATATTATAGCGCCATTATTCCTGTTTTACCATAGGTAAAACTCCCTATTAGCGCTTCGACGAGATATTTTATCTCGTCATAGCGCCATTGTTCATGTTTTACCATAGGTAAAATAAAAGTGCGCGCCGCTGAGGGCGCGCACTTTACTCTATGGAAATGTTATTTGGGTTATGCGATTCTTAGCCGGCAATACCCGGAGTTGTCATTTCCTTCGGGGAAAGAATCTTTTCCATCTTTTCCTTGGAGATAAGACCTTTTTCGAGGATGACCTGACGAACCGGTTTACCCGTGTTGTAGGCTTCTTTAGCAATCATCGCGGAGTTTTCATAGCCGATATGCGGAAGCATAGCCGTTACGACACCTACGCTCTTGTCGAGCCATTCCTGGCACTGTTCTTTGTTCGGCTGCAGGTCAATCAAGAGTTTTTCCACGAAGGTATCTACAGCATTGGTCATGTAGGTCATGGAGTTGAACATATTGAAGCTGATTACCGGCTCCATAACGTTCAGTTCAAACTGACCATTTTCTACGCCCAGCGAAACCGCAAGGTCATTTGCCACTACCTGATAGCAAGCCTGGTCGAGAACTTCAGCAATAACCGGATTTACTTTGCCCGGCATGATGGAGGAACCCGGCTGACGCATCGGCAGCTTGAGTTCGTTGAGGCCGCAGCGCGGGCCGGAAGCCATCAGACGGAAGTCGTTCGCCATCTTGATGAGCACCAGTGCCGTAGTCTTCATCGCGCTGGAAACATCGGAGAAACCATCGGTGTTATTCGTAGCATCGATGATGTTATCAGCGGTGACATATTTCTCGCCCGTAACTTCGGACAGGGTTTCAGCAACTTTCGTGATGTAAGCCGGTTCTGCATTGAGGCCCGTGCCTACTGCCGTACCGCCCATGTTTACGACATGGATGGTGTCGATAGCATGGTTGATGCGGTCAATGCCACGACGGACTGCCGAAGCATAGGAATGCATTTCCTGCCCCAGCGTGATGGGTACTGCATCCTGCAGATGCGTACGGCCCATCTTGAGGATATCCTTGAATTCCTCGCCCTTCTTGTCCAGTTCATCAGCCAGTCTGCCAAGGGAAGCCGTCAGCTTCTTGCCCTTGTGAGACAAGCAAACCTTGATGCTGGTCGGGAAGGTATCATTCGTAGATTGTGCCATGTTGGCATGATTGTTGGGGCTGATGATATCATAGCTTCCTTTCGGCTTGCCAATGATTTCCAGAGCCCGGTTACAGAGAACTTCGTTGACGTTCATGTTTACGGAAGTACCTGCGCCGCCTTGAATGGGGTCAACAGGGAACTGATCCAGGAGTTTGCCAGCAATGATTTCATCAGCAGCCTGCATGAGCGGCTCACCGACTTCTTTCGGCATACGGCCCGTAGACATATTGGCCATTACCGTAGCCTTCTTGACCTTGGCATAAGCCTGAACGAAGTCCGGGTCAATCTTCTGTCCCGTAATCTTGAAATTTGAGATAGCACGGGTAGTCTGTACACCGTAGTATACTTCATCAGGAATTTCCAGTTCACCAAGGAAATCATGCTCTTTTCTCATTTTGCTCCACGTTCCTTTCTTTCTAACAAGATAACCCAGTCTAACATTTCATTTACCCGTTTCGAACTATAAGTAACATTTATGTTTCTATAGTTCCTCGACTTGCCTATATTGTATCATGTATACAAAATACATGCAAGTACATTTTGAGGAATTTGTCCACGAATTTATTTTCGTGGACAAATTCCATACTCACAAAAATCTTAAAGCATACCAATTACTTTCATCACCGGCAGGCCTACGCCCATCCAGACAATTACATGCAGTACCGTGATGATGAAACCAATCTTCCACCATTCCCCCTGTCCCATAAAGCCGGCACCGAAGAAAATCGGGGTAACGCCGCAGCCATAATGGGTAAGGAAGGATGCGCTGTTGCAGAGCGCGCCAAAGAGAATCAGTACGCCGAGTACCGGAGCACCGGCAGCCACGAGAATCGTAGCGAAAGCAGCAAAGAGTGCCATGATATGAGCCGAGTTGCTGGCCAACAGATAATGCGCGAAGGTATAGATGATGCTGAGAACTACCAGCATCATAATCCATTCCATGCCTGCGAACTGGGCAGCCATTACATCGGCGAACCATTTCATCAGACCGAACTTGGAGAGGAAGGCGGCCATGTTAACCAGCACGCCCATCCATACGAGTACGTCCCAAGCAGCATGCTGATGTGCCACATCCGACCAGTCGAGAATGCCCGTCAGAAGCATGGCAGAAAGGCCCAGCAAAGCGACGAACGCGGAGTCAATGCCATGATAGGAACCCGTTGCCCACATAATCAAAGCAATCACGAAGATGAAGCTCAGAATGATTTCCTTGGAGCTCATGGGGCCCATTTCGGCCAATTCACGGCGGGCCAGTTCCTGCGTTTCCGGCGTGTTCTTGAGTTCCGGGTTGATGAGCTTATAGAGGATATACGGCGTAGCCACGGTCAGGATAAGACCGGGAATAATGCAGGCCAGGAACCAGTCGCCCCAGCCAATCGAGGTGCCAAAAATCTGCTGTGCCAGCGTATTGCAGAGCACGTTGTTGGAAGCACCCGTCAGGAAGATACAAGCGGACGTGATAACCGCAGCATAGGCACTGAACATCAGGAATGCACCTGTGCGCATATTGGTCTTTTTCTCTACATCCGAGCCAACGGCAGCCGTGATACTGCGGACAATCGGGAAGATAATGCCGCCACCGCGTGCCGTATTGGACGGCGTGAACGGTGCGATAACGAAGTCAGCGGCGCTCATGACATAAGCTACACGCAAGGTGCTGCTGCCGAACTTCGAGAGCAACATGTAGGAAATACGCTTGCCCAAACCCGTTTTGATGAAACCTTCAGCAAACATAAATGCAGATACGATCAACCAAATCGTGGTGTTGGAAAAACCTGCCAGCGCTTCACCGGTTTTCATAATGCCCAGGATTGGCAAGAGCGTCAGCGCAATCAGGGCAATAGCACCGATGGGCATGGGCTGGAGAATAAAACCTGCGATGGTGGCAATAAAGATGGCCAGAAGCCCCCAAGCCTGGGCTCCTACCCCAGCTGGTGCGGGAATAAACCAGATAATTGCGCCGATGGCCACACACATCAGACCGCGAATCAGCGGGCTTAATCCCTGATTTTTCGAATCAGACATTTTTTCTACCTCCTCATAACGATACAACCATAAGCCGCACTTAAACGATACTATAATTGCTGTTTGACTTATGGTATGATTGATGGTAATAATATAAATGCATGACTATAAAAAACTATATAATCCGATAAGCAACGATTATTATTTTATAAATGTTTTTTCTTTTCCAAAGGAGTTTTTTCGATGAATAATGCCAAGCCCACCCGTCAGGACTGGCTGGTTTTACTCTTTATGATGATCTTGGTGCCGCTAGCCGGCGAGCCAAAAATGCATCCCTTCAGCGGGGATTTTGCCAGCTTCCGCGTCAGTTTCGGCTCACCAGTCTTTCTGTTGTTCCTTATCTGGCTCAGCAATTTTCCCCGGCTCTTTACCGGTGCTGTGGCTGGAGCCGCCGTTATGCTGTTCCGCACGGGGCTGGATGTATTTTACGGCGATGATATCCTGCTCGCCCTTATTGAGCACATCCCCAACTTCTTCTATTACTTCATTTACTCCCTGTTCTTTGCCCTGCCGCAGCTATCCCGCAAATCCATCTACGAGCAGGCTTTGGGGATTGCTTTCTGGGCGATTATCGCCGAGGTTTTTGCCAGCGTCGGTGAACTGGCAGCCATGAATGCCATCGCCTACCAGCAAGCGGAAACCTTTACCTTAGGCATGCTCGGACGATTGGTTCTGATTGCCATTTTGCGCTGTTTCTTCATCCTCTCTTTCTTCTTCCTGTTCCAGCTCTACAACACCGAAATGCGGCTGACCCGCAAGACCAAGGAGAAAGACCGGCTCACCATGCTGATTGCCGGGCTGTATGAAGAAGTATTTGAGCTAAAATGCTCCCTGCAAAATTCAGAAGATGTCACCCATGACTGCTACAATGTATACACACGATTGAAGGACAGCGCCCAAAAACCAGAAGACGAGGATTTGGCCAATGAAGTCCTGCGCATTGCCGGCCAGTGCCACGATATCAAGAAAAATCAACAGCGCATATATGCGGGGCTTCAGGAACTGACCCAAAACCGCAGGGTAGATGATTATTTGCCGCCGGATAAAATCGTCAAGCTCATGGTCCATACGCAAAAAAAATATGCCCGCTCACTGGGCAAGGAAATCTTTTTCACAGCGAAAGTCCCCGCAGGACTGCCTCTGCTTCATTCGTTTATGCTGCTCTCCATCCTCAACAATCTGGTCGCTAATGCCGTGGAAGCCATTCCCAGCCGAGGAACCATCACACTGACCATTGTCGGCGGCACCGGCGACGGCCGCTTGAAAATCACATTGGAAAACACCGGCAGCTTTATCCCGCCGCGGCGCTTAAATCAGGTCTTTTCGCCGGGGTATACGACAAAATTCGACAGCACCGGCAAGGCTTCCAGCGGCGTCGGACTTACCTATGTCAAGCACCAAACGGAAACGCTCGGCGGCACCATCGAGCTGACTTCTGACGGAAAAGATAAAGTAACCTGTTATTTGGACCTTCCCTGCCAAAAGTTGCATAAACCGACAAAACAAAAGGAGAATCCCCCTCATGAACATAATGCTGATTGACGATGACGATGCTGTGCGCATGATGTTACAGGACATCATTGAAGACTACAATCTTGGTGACGTTACGGACTCACTAGGCGAGGCCACGGAACTGACCAATGAACTTCTTGCCGAGCGCCGGACGGATATTCTCATTATTGATATGTTGATGCCCGGTATTGACGGCATTCAGGCGGTAAACCGCATCCAAGAGAATTTTGCAGGCAAAATCATCATGCTCTCCCAAGTGGAAAGCAAGGATTTAGTGGGCAAAGCCTACGAACAAGGCATTGACTACTATATTATGAAACCCTTGAACCGCAATGAAATCGTCAGCGTACTGAAAAACGTCAGTGAGCACCTGCGTCTAGAATCCTTCGCCCAAACTCTGCAAAACTCCCTGCTCAGCCTGACGCCGCAAGCCACGCCGGCACCAAATCCGCAGAAAACCATTCGTTCCCGTACGGAAAGCCAGCTTAAAGAACTCGGCATCCTCACCGCTCCCGGTGCACAGGATTTATTAAACATCATGGCCTATATCGAACGCAATGGTGGACAAATCCCTGCACTAAAAGGCTTATTCACCGCCGTGGCCGAGCAAAACGGTGCGGATGACCCGGCACGCGAAGCCAAAGCGATGGAACAGCGTTTGCGCCGCACCATTTTCCAAGGTCATGTGAATGTGGCCAGCATGGGTGTTCTCGATTATACCAATCCCAAGTTTGAAGACTATGCCCCGCTCTACTTTGACTACAACGACGTACGCAGCACCATGCGCCTGCTTGAAAACGAGGAAAAACCCACCACCTCTCAGGTGCATATCAACATGAAAAAATTTATCCATGCCATCTACGATACCGCACATCGGGAAAAATAATCCACTATCCGACATACTTATCCACAATCTTATCCACATTTTCCACATTATTTGGGGATAATCTGTGTATTAAGCCAAAGTTATCCACAAAATCCTGCTGATTTTCAACAAGCAGGATTTTTTTGTGTTTTCACGAAATAATCCAATAATAATATCGTTGGCATTTACCATAGGAGAACATCTTATGAAAGCAATTATTGCCCTGCTCCTAGCCCTTTGCCTAATGCTGCCCGTATATGGGCCTATGGCAACAGCAGATGGACAACAAGTAAAATTAGGTTTTATTCAGCCGGACAAAAGTCTGGTCAATGGTCATGTCCTGCGCCGCTATTACATCACCTATCTGGACGAACTATCCAAGCAGACCGACTGGGATTATCAACTGGTGAATATTGAGGCCAGCAATGCCCTTTCCCAACTATTTGCCGGCGATATCGATTTGCTGTTGTCCGTGGAATATCCCAGTTCGCTTGGAATGCACAACGGCATTATCTACAGCGCCATGAACTTTGGCTATGATGTGGAAGGTCTTTACACGCGGGAAAGTGAAACGCGTTTTGACCCGAAGGACTTAAATACACTCAACGGCGCAGTCGTAGGGGTTATTGCGCACCGCCCCATTAATGACCGCTTTGAAGAATTCCAGCAAAACAATCGCCTGACGCTTACCGTGCGGGAATTTGTCAATCAGCAGGCAATGCTGACGGCACTTAACGCCGGCGATATTGATTTGGTCGTAGATACCGCCACCAACACGACTGCCGAAGAACATTTCCTTATGGCTTACGCCCGTATTCCTGTGCGCGTGGCTGCCATTGATGCACAGCGCAGACGCCTCATGGAAATGGAGCAGGCACTGGCCCGGCTCAACATGGAAAATCCCCATTTTGAGCCACTACTTTCGCAAAATCTGGCTGTAAATCTCGACTTTCAACTGGTTCACTATACGCCGCTGGAAAGCCAGTATATCCAAAATTTGCCGCCTCTGCGGATTGCCATCTACGGCGGTTCCTCCCCCTATATCGAATACGATGAAGACACCCATACCGCCAAAGGAATTTATGCCGACCTCATTGCGGCCTTGGCCGAAAATTCCGGCCTGCAGTTCTCCTATGTCCATGTCAGCCAATATCAGGATGCCATCGCCATGTTGGAAAAAGGCGATGCCGACATTATGCTGGACATTTTCACCGGTGCCGAAAAACACCAGCCATTTTATTTTACCAATCCGCTTTTGGAAATCCCCTATACCTTCATCGGCAATACCGCACAGACACCATCTGCTTCAGAACCCGTTACCTTGGCCGTTCCCTGGCCGGAGCCGTCCCTCATGTCTTATCTCAGGCAAAAATTCCCCCATTGGAATTTTGTGGAAACCAAAATCTCTTATAGCGATGCACTCGACCGTGTCCAGCGCAAAGAGTGCAACCTTGCGCTCTTCCGCGATTCCACGCTGGAAATTGACCGTCCCCTGAGTCCCTATCCAGACCTCAATATCATCCCCGATGCTTCGATAAACGTCCCCACCAGCCTGGTTATCTCCCCCACACAGCCACGAATACTGCAAAGCATTCTGAACAAGGCCATTACACAGATAAATCCCGAAAAACGCCTGCATATCACCCAAAAACACATCATCGACAGCAAACCGGAATTTTCCCTGCAGCATATCATCACGTTCTACCCCCTGCAGTCAGGACTTACGGCTGGCATTATCCTGTTCCTGATTGCAGGAATGTTCTTCCTCAGCCATCATCAGCAGAGCATGCGCAGGGCACAAAAGCTCTTGCAGGAAAAAAATCGCAAGCTCCAGTCCATGCTCAACGAACTGAATACTGCGCAACAAAAGCAGCGGCATTATCAGGAACTGGCGGAAACCGACGCGTTGACCGGCCTGCTGAACAAGGCCGCCATTGAACGTGCCGGCAGTGAAATTCTATGTACCCCTGCCGCACCTGACCGCTGTCATGCCCTCTTTATCATAGATCTTGACCATTTCAAAGAAGCTAATGATACGTTAGGACACCAGCGCGGGGATGACATTTTGCGCCGCTTCGGAATATGTCTCAGCCACATCGTCCGTGCCGATGATGCCGTTGGCCGTTTTGGCGGCGATGAATTTATCTTGATACTCGACAACATTCCCCGGCACAATATCGAACGCATCACCACGCGCATCCGCGAAGCCGCCCACAATTTAGAACCGGCAACCGACGAGCATCCGCGCCTGTCGGCCAGCATCGGCATCGCCCTGTATCCTGCCCACGGACGGGATTATCAGGAACTATTGCACAACGCCGACCAGGCACTTTACCATGTAAAAGAAAAAGGCCGCGACGGTTGGTCGCTGGCCTTTTATGACCAAAAGCCCATTTGACAACTGCCTTTGCTCACCATATACTAATAAAAGTTACAACTTTACACTTTAGGAGGCGCATTTATGAGCAAATTAACGTTGGAAATGGCAAAAAAAATTCTTGCCCAACATACCACAGAAGAACACCTGTTCCACCATGCGGCCGCAGTCAGCGCCGCCATGGGTGCTATGGCCGAAGCCTACGGCGAAGATAAAGAGCATTGGGCCGCCATCGGCTGGCTTCACGATGTGGACTACGAAAAATATCCGAATGAGCACTGCCATCATGTACGGGAACTCTTAGAAGCGGAAGGCGTGGAGGAAGATGATATCAAGTCCATTATCTCCCATGGCTATGGCATTACCACCGACGAAGTTGAACCGCACACGAATTTGGAAAAGAGCTTATTTGCCGTGGACGAGCTCACCGGCATCATCCAGGCCTATGCCCTAATGCGTCCCGAACGCATGGACGGCATGGCGGTAAAATCCCTCAAGAAAAAATACAAGGACAAAAAATTCGCCGCAAAATGCAACAGAGAAATCATTAATCGCGGTATCGAAAATCTTGGCATGGATTTAGGCAAGGTCATGGAGTACTGCATCAAAGGCATGCAGGAACACCATGAGGAAATCGGTCTGTAATTAAAATACCAACAACGTACCTTGCCGGCCCGTCGCTTTACGGGTGCAGCGTATGACGGCTGGCGTTAAGAAACTAATATTTGCATACAAAAATCCCTGCCTAAAGGCGTTGTTTGAGCGTAAGCGAGTTTAGCCTTTAGACAGGGATTTTTGTATGCAAATATTGGTTTTAGCCAGCCGTCTCAGCGGAGCACGTAAAGTGACGGGCCAGCAAAACTATGCAGCTTGAAATTACAATACTTTGCTGAGGTAAGCCTTGATTTCGTCGCCGTCTTCCATCTTCATCACATCAGCGAGGATTTCCTTGGCTTTCGTGGAGCTGATGTTGCGGATTTTTTCCTTAACACGCGGAATGGACGGAGCGCTCATGGAGAGTTCGCTGATGCCCATAGCCATGAGGATTACCGCAGCGTTCGGGTCGCTGGCCATTTCACCGCACATGCCGGCCCAGATGCCGTTTTCACGGGCGCTGGTGATGGTGCGCTGAATGAGCTGCAGTACAGCCGGGTTGAAGTGGTTGTAGAGTTCAGCGATGTTGGCGTTACCGCGGTCACAAGCCAGCGTGTACTGAACAAGGTCGTTGGTGCCGATGGAGAAGAAGTCTACGTACTTAGCAAGTACCGGCGTCATTACAGCAGCAGCCGGCGTTTCGACCATGATACCAACCTGTACATCTTCAGCGTAAGCCTTGCCTTCATGAGCCAGTTCCAGCTTAGCTTCTTCGATGAATTCCTTAACCTTCTTGAATTCTGCTACGTTGATGATCATCGGCACCATGATACCAACTTTGCCGTATACACCGGCACGCAGGATAGCTTTCAGCTGCGGCAGGAAGAGGTCCTTGCGCTGCAGGCTGATGCGGACTGCACGGTAGCCCAGGAACGGGTTTTCTTCTTCCGGAATGTTGAGGTACGGCAGGGGTTTGTCACCGCCGATATCCATGGTACGGATAACGCAGAGGTTGCCCTGACACTTTTCAACAGCTTCTTTGTATGCCTTGAACTGGTCTTCTTCATTGGGGATATCCTGACGGCCCATGAATACGAACTCAGAACGGAACAGGCCTACGCCCTTGGCACCATACTTGAGGGCGTTATCCACGTCCATATGCGTGCCGATGTTGGCCATGAGGTCAACCTTCACGCCGTCCGTCGTAACAGCAGGCAGGTCTTTAAGCTGAGCGTAATGTGCAGCCAGTTCCTGCTGCTTCTTGATTTTTTCGTTGTAACCAGCCAGTTCTTCTTCGCTGGGGTTCACGATAATCTTGCCTTCTTCGCCGTCCATGATAACATGGTCGCCATCGGCAATCTTGTCGATGCGGTCTTCTTTGTTGAGGCCAACAATGGTCGGAATAGCACGAGCCTTGGCGATGATAACGGCATGAGCCGTCGTGGAGCCGGAGCCCAGGATAACGCCGGCAATCTTATCAGTCGGCATACCAGCAATAACGGAAGGCTCGATTTCACGGCCGCAGAGGATAACTTTTTCGTCACCCAGTTCCGGTTCTTTTACGCCCAGAATGTATTTGGCTACGCGCTTGCCTACGTCACGGAGGTCAACGGCGCGGGCTGCGAAATATTCGTCTTCCATCATTTCGAACATCTGTGCCTGTTCTTCAGCAGCTTTGAGGACTGCCTGCGGAGCATTGGCGTCTTCTTCGAGCTTTTCTTCGATTTTCTGTGCCATCATGGGGTCCTGTACCATCATGCGATGTGCTTCCATGATTGCAGCCTGCTCTACCATATTCTGTTTCTGCAGGCGGTCGATGTTTTCACGCAGAGTTTCTGCTACGGCGGTCAGCGCGTCCTGAGCCTTCTTGCTCTCCACTTCTTTGGATTCCGGCTGGTAGTTTACCAGATAGCCGTCCAAATTCTGACCTGCCAGCATGATTTTACCGATAGCAATACCGGAAATAACGCCTTTACCTCTGATTGCGTCTGCCATTTTTCTTTTCCCCCTGATATAGTTACCATAATTTATTCGTAAAAAACGCCTTCCTCCAAAGTCTCCAATCCTTGGAAAGAAGGCGCCCTAACCCTATGGGTTAAAAATTATTCTTCGCCGAACTTGGAATCAACGAGATCTTTCAGAGCCTTTACAGCATCTGCTTCGTCCGGGCCGTCTGCAACGATGGTGATTTCCGTACCTTTAACGAGACCCATGCTCATGATCATGAGAATGGACTTAGCGTCAACGGTCTTGCCCTTAGCCTGAATCTGAACCTTGGACTTGAACTTCGTAGCCGTCTGTACGAAGATGGATGCCGGGCGGGCATGGATACCAGTTTTGTTTTCGATCGTTACAACTTCCTGAGTCATTTGAAAATCTCTCCTCTTCACTTAACCATATTCTAAGGAACTGTTCATAAACAAATTTATTGCCAGTTCCTAAAGCGAACATGAAAATCTTTAACTGCCCTATATTAATGCAAGCAGCGTGCCAACTTTTTAAAACACTTGGTAAAATTTCCTAAAATCGTCATATATCCTGTGATTACTAATCGCATAAAATGAAAAATAATATTTACCCGTGAAAATTTCCTAGGGAACAATTCTTGTTTTTGGTAAATATTACCAACTTTATTCGTTTTATTGGTAAATATTACCAGTATAGGTAAAAATTACCAAAATCAAGACAGGCCATATTTTCTGGCCTTGGCCGCCACAGTTTTATGCGTGATTTTGAGTTCCTTAGCCGCAGCATTAAACGTGCCACACTGCTTCAAAGCCTTGGCAATGATGCGTTTTTCGTATTCTTCCCAGGGAAGCACCGCACTTTCCGTTTCGAGCTGCTGCACTTCCCGGTCAGCGGCCTCGCCTTTGATGTACGATGGCAAGGATGCAACAGTGATGTTATCGCTGTCCATCAACGTAATCACCCGCTCAATGACATTTTCGAGTTCCCGCACATTACCCAGCCATTTATAGCGCATGAGAATGTCCATGGCTTCCGGCGTAATGCTGCGGACGGTTTTCCCCGTAGCGGCACTGATTTTATCAATAAAGTGCTCCACCAGCAGCGGAATATCGTCAATGCGTTCCCGCAGGGGCGGCAGGATAATGGGAATGACATTCAGACGGTAATACAAATCATCACGGAAAGTGCCGTCCTTGACCATATCCTCCAAATGACGGTTGGTGGCGGCGATAATCCGCACATCCACATGGACGGTTTCTTCGCCGCCTACACGGTCAAATTCCTTCTGCTGCAGCACCCGCAGGAGTTTGACCTGCATTTTCTTGTCCATTTCGCCGATTTCATCGAGAAATATCGTGCCGTGATCAGCCAGTTCAAATTTCCCCAGCTTGCGCTTCACCGCGCCGGTGAAAGCGCCCTTTTCATGGCCGAATAGTTCCGATTCCAACAAGGTGCCAGGAATGGCTCCGCAGTTCACACGGATAAACGGCCCCCGCCGCCGTTCACTGGCATAGTGAATCCCCTCGGCGATGACCTCCTTGCCGGTACCGCTTTCGCCGCGAATCAGCACCGTTGCCGCAGAATTAGCTGCCTTGGAAGCCAATGCCAGCACATCAATGACCTTGCCGCTTTTGCCGATATAGTTGGCAAAGGCATTGGCGGTTTTTTTCGTGCGCAAGAGTTCCTGTTCCAGATACTCCGCCCGCGCCGATACCTGTGACAGCCGCGCCATAAGGTTTTGCAATTCCGTAATATCCTTGATAACCGAGACAACACCGGCGATTTCTCCATTAATAAAGATTGGATTGACATTGGCCACGACGGTGGTTCCGTCCTTTTTGCGGCTGATACTGCCGATACGCGCCACGCCTGTGCGGAGCACTGCACAGCGGTTGCCATCCGGCGCGGTCTTAAAGACATTCTGCCCCATGACCATTTCCGGCGTTTTATGGACAATGCGCAAATAGGAGGGATTGACGTAGGTGATTTCCCCGGTTCTGTCCACCACGCAGATTCCATCCTGCACCGCCTCCAATATCATCTGCAGGCGTTCCTGCATCAGGGCATTTTCATGGAGCAGTTTATCCATTTCATGGATTTTCCCCGGCTCGCGCATCTCGAAATCGCCTTCCAAAAAGCGCACCATTTCGTAAACTGCCTGCCTACCGGCATCGCCTTCGGCAGAGACAAAGACCGAATCCCCCTTGCAAATTTTGAGCGCTACCAGTTTCATCAGACTGCGCATCTCAAAGCGCTCACTGCGCTGGCTGCGCAAAAACAGGGGGGTTGCATATTTCTCGCTGAGTTCCCGCGCCCGCTGGACAATCATCGCCGCAATACGGGCATGTATGCCGCTGTTGTGGTGTACCACGGCCTCCTGTTCATACATCATCTGACTGGTTCTCCTTTCTGCCTGCCATAAGCAAATAAGGGCGGTACAAAACGCTGTACCGCCCTCCTGTTTTAACCCTTAAAATATATCCCTGGCCAGAACAATCGTCTCGTCGCGGTTCGGGCCAACGGAGACAATGCCCAGCTTGATGCCGGTTACTTCTGCCATGCGTTCCAGATATTTCTTCGCATTTTCCGGCAGTTCCTCGTACTTGCGGATTTTGCTGATATCCGTGTTCCAGCCCTCAAAAGTCTCATACACCGGCTCTACTTCAGCCAGAACTTTAAGGCTGGCGGGGATTTCGTTGAGGATTTCGCCCTTGTACTTGTAGGCTACGCACATCTTGATTTCCTCGAATTTATCGAGAATGTCCAGACGCGTTACCGCCATGTAGTCGATACCGGAGATAAGACCGGCATAGCGCACCACGCAGGCATCGAGCCAGCCCGTGCGGCGGGGACGCCCCGTGACCACACCATATTCATGGCCTTCTTCACGGATTTTTTCACCGATGGCGTTGAGCTGCTCTGTGGGGAAGGGGCCTTCGCCGACACGGGTGCAGTAGGCCTTAACGATACCCACAACCTTGTCAATCTTGTTGGGCGCCACACCGGCACCAACAGCTACACCGCCGGAAATTGGATGGGATGCCGTAACATACGGATAAGTACCATAGTCGATATCGAGCATGGTCGCCTGTGCACCTTCAAAGAGAATCTTGCGGCCTTCCTTGATTTCGTCATTCAAGAGCGCAATCGTATCGCAGACATACGGGCGCAGACGTTCTGCATAGCCCAGGTATTCCTTGAGAATTTCGTCATAGGAGAGCGGCTCATGGTCATACAGGAGTTTCAGTTCCTTGTTCTTGATTTCGAGGTTTTCCTTGAGACGTTTCGCAAATTCTTCCTCGTCCATCAAATCGCAAACGCGGATGCCGATGCGGTTATCGCGGTCCATATAGCAGGGGCCGATACCGCGCTTGGTCGTACCGATTTTATTCTTGCCACGGGCTTCATCGCCGATACCATCCATAAGACGATGGTAAGGCAGTACCACATGCGCACGGTTGGAAATGCGGATGCCGGACAGGTCGATGCCGCGTTCAGCCAGCCCATCCATTTCCTCCAGCATAATCATCGGGTCAAACGCCACGCCATTGCCCACAATGCAGTGCGCACCCTTGAACAAAATTCCGGAGGGCATCAGACGCAGCTTATATGCCTCGCCATCTACCACTACCGTGTGACCGGCATTGCTGCCGCCCTGAAAACGGACTACCGTATCGGCCTGCTGGGCCAGATAATCCACGATTTTGCCCTTACCTTCGTCACCCCACTGGGTACCTGTTACTACTACTGTTGACATAAGACTCTCTCCTTAAATCATTGATTCTATGTAAAATCAAAGTCCAAAACGCTCAAAAATCATATCTACATGACGCAGGAAATACTGGTAATCGAAGCAGTCATCGATTTCTTCCTTGGTCAGGTATTTTGTAATATCCGGGTCATTTTCCACGCTCGTGCGGAAATCCTGTCCTTCCATCCAGCGTTTCATGGCGTTGCGCTGTACCCATTTATAGGCATCCTCACGCAGTACGCCCTTCTCCACTACGGACAGCATAATGCGCTGACTGTAGATAAGTCCACCCGTACGCTCCATATCGTGCAGCATCTTGTCCGGGTAAACCAGCAGTTTATCAATGATATTCGTCAGCTTCCGCGTGCAATAATCCACATTGATGGTGCTGTCCGGCAGGATAACGCGTTCTACCGAGGAATGAGAAATATCGCGCTCATGCCAAAGCGTAATGTCCTCGAGTGCTGCTACGGCATTGCCGCGCACCAAACGTGCCATACCGGAAATGCGTTCGCAGTTGATGGGGTTGCGCTTATGCGGCATAGCCGAAGACCCCTTCTGGCCCGGGGAGAAATATTCTTCCGCTTCACGGATATCCGTACGCTGCAGGTTACGGACTTCCGTAGCAATCTTTTCGAGCGTGCTGGACACAATGGCGAGCGTTGTCACAAATTCCGCATGGCGGTCACGCTGAATAACCTGTGTAGCCAGCGGAACCGGCGTAAGGCCGAGTTTCTTGGCCACACGCTGCTCGATTTCCGGGTCGATATTGGAATAAGTACCAACCGCACCGGAGAGCTTGCAGACGGAAACCGTCTTCTTGGCATGCTCAACACGGTCAATATCGCGTTCAATTTCCGCACTCCACAGAGCCATCTTCAGACCAAAGGTCATCGGCTCAGCGTGAATGCCATGGGTACGGCCAATGCAGGGCGTATGCTTGAATTCCACGGCACGGCGGCGCAGAACCTCACGGAATTTGCGCAAATCATCTAAGATGATATCGGCTGCATCCCGCATCATCATGCAGTAAGCGGTGTCCTTAACGTCGCTCGACGTCAACCCCTTATGCACATACTTGGAATCCTCACCAACATTTTCGGCGACATTGGTCAGAAAGGCAATGATATCATGATGCGTAACGGATTCAATTTCCTTAATGCGTTTCACATCAAATTTTGCCTTGGCGCGAATATTCTTCGCCGCTTCCGCCGGGATTTCGCCCAGCTCTGCCATGGCGTCGCAAGCAGCCAGTTCCACATTCAGAATCTGCTGCCATTCGTTCTCGATGGACCACAGGTGACCCATCTCCGGGTTGGTGTAACGTTCAATCATTAGTGAATTCCTCCTCAGGATTCTTGCGGCGTCACTGCACCGCGGAAGTGAAAACACGATAAAAAAACTCAAATTGACTGCCCCGCCATCTGCGAGCCTCAGCCTCATTTTGAGTTTGGAGAAAGTTCTTTAGTTTCCCTTTCTTATAATAGCAAAGCGGAGGGCCAGTGTCAACCTCTGCCGTCAATCATGCACAAAGATGCAATTACAACGAACAAAAGAGTTGTGAAACACAAATTTCAAGTTTATCCACATATATAAATTGCAGTTTGTCGTGGAGTTCGTGATAAAGGTATCCGGTTCATACGTGGTTAGGGGCAAACGGGGGAGTACTTTTTCTGATTCCGCTAAACGCCCCTCCCTGAAAGAAATCGCTGTTTAGGTATATGCGCCGGGCAAGCCGGCGGCGCGTCTTTCAACGTGCTTTCCGGTAACTGCCTACGTCGGGCCGGCCTTCACTGCGTTCAGGCAGTCGCTCCTACAGAAAAAGCACTCCCCCGTCCGCCCCCAAGTTGCGGATTAGACTATTGCTACGAACTCGTTGCTCCCGTCACAAGAACATCGATGTACTTGCTGCTTATCACTACGAAATTGATGGTTTGTACGGACATCACTTAGGGCGGAGGTGGTGATGCTTTTCGCCGTGGAACGACTGTCCGAACGCAGTGAGGACTGGCCCACAAACGGCACAGACTAAATACTGAGCTGAACGTACGCGCCGCCGGTCTTGCCCGGCGCAGGTGACTAAAAAGCCCATACATTTACTTGTGGGTCATTTCGTGCAACGGCGAAAAGTATTACCACCTCCGCCCAAACTGAGCTGTAACAAAAATCTTTCAGTACGCACTGACAAACTGCAATTTATAAGAGCCCGCTGACACGTTTCGTCAGCGGACTCTTTAGCCGTCAGGCGGATAACTCTGTGCGCAATTAGAATGCCGGCACAACCGCACCTTTATATTTTTCGTTGATAAAGTCTTTAACCTCTTTGCTCTGCAAAGCCTTAATCAGCGCCTGAATTTCCGGACGCTTTTCATCCCCTTCGCGAACCGCAACGATGTTCACATACGGAGAAGTGCTGTCTTCCATAAAGAGCGCATCCTTGGTCGGCACGAGGTTGACCTGCATAGCGTAGTTGGTGTTGATTACCGCTGCATCCACATCATCAAGCGTACGCGGAACCTGCGCAGCTTCTACTTCCTGGAACTTGAAGTTATGCGGATTGCCCGTTACGTCCTGCACCGTAGCCTTTTCCTTCACGCCGTCTTTCAGCGTGATAAGGCCTGCCTTCTGCAAAAGCAGCAGGGCGCGGCCGCCGTTGGTCGGGTCGTTCGGGATGGCAATAGCGGCGCCATCTTTGAGTTCCTTCAGGTCTTTAACCTTCTTGGAGTATACCCCCATGGGCTCGATATGCACGCCAAACGCATTTTTCAGCTTGACTTCCTTATGTTCTTCCATGAAGTTCACCAGATACGGTTCATGCTGGAAGAAGTTGGCGTCCAGTTCCTTGTCGTTGAGTGCCAGATTCGGCTGTACATAATCGTTGAATTCCACGATTTCCAGCTTGATGCCGTCCTTTTCCAGCAGCGGCTTCACGATTTCCAGAATCTCTGCATGAGGCACGGCCGTAGCGCCGACCTTCAACGCCTTGCTGTCCGTCTTGGCTGCCTGTTCACTGCCGCAGCCGGCAAAGGCCATCGCCGCAATCAGCAGCGTACCGATAAGTGCTAAAACTTTTTTCATAGAGGTACCTCCCTTATAA
>DFHU01000039.1:28754-31779 GCA_002373045.1 Pseudoselenomonas ruminantium
CCTACAAACTGTACCGCCTGCACGAGAACAATCAGAATGATAACCGTGGCAATCATCACTTCCGGGCGGAAGCGCTGATAGCCGTAGCGGATGGCCAAATCCCCCAGGCCGCCGCCGCCAATGGCGCCTGCCATCGCCGATTCGCCGACCAGGCTGATGACCACAGTCGTGAGCTGCGCCACAATGCTGGGCATGGATTCCGGCAACAGCACGCGGCTGATAATCTGCATGGGCGTAGCGCCCATGGACAGTGCCGCTTCAATCAGGCCATAAGGCACTTCCTTGAGGCTGGTTTCCACCTGCCGCCCGATAAAGGGGATGGAGGCGATAACCAGCGGCACCATAGCTGCCGTCGTGCCAATAGCCGAACCAACCAACAAGCGGGTCAGCGGGATAATGGCCACCATCAAGATGATAAAGGGAATGGAGCGAATGGCGTTGACCACCGTACCGATTACTTTATTGAGCACCGGCGACTCCAAAATCTGCCCTTTATCCGTGGCATAAAGGAGCACGCCTAAAGGTATGCCCAAAGCCGAGGCGATGGCCATGGAAACGGCTACCATGTAGACGGTCTCGCCCAAAGCCTTAGCCAGCAGAGGAATCATGTCGTTTGACATAACCAATCACCTCCTCTTTTAAGTCACGGCTTTTGAGGTAATCAAGCGCCGCCTGCACTTGGGAATTTTCGCCCCGCAGGCCGATAATCATGCGGCCAAAGGGCGTGGCTTTGATATGGTCAAGATTGCCGAACAGCAGGGTCGTTTCCACTTCGGGGAATTTCCGAATCATATCGGCAATCACCGGGTCATCTGCCGATTCACCGATAAAGGTCAGCCGCAGCAGCAGGTAAGCATCCTCTGCCGGTTCGGGGCTGATTTTGCCGCCGCGGAAAGCCGCCGGCAAATCGTTGGACAGCAATACGCTGATAAACTCCCTCGTAATGGGCTGCTGCGGATTGGTGAACACTTCGAGCACCGTTCCCTGTTCGGCGATAACGCCCTTGTCGATAACCGCCACCTTGTCGCAGATATCCTTGATTACCTGCATTTCATGGGTGATAACCACCACCGTGAGCTGCAATTTCTTGTTGATGTCACGAATCAGTTCCAAAATCGCCTTGGTCGTCTGCGGGTCAAGGGCGCTCGTGGCCTCGTCACAGAGCAGCACCTTCGGCTCACTGGCGAGTGCCCTTGCGATGCCCACGCGCTGTTTCTGCCCGCCGGAAAGCTGCGAAGGGTACTGGCCGGCTTTCGCCTCCAGTCCCACCAGCTTTAAGAGCGGCTCCACCTTTGCCTTGATTTCGCGGTCAGACTTGCCCGCCAGCTTCAAGGGAAAAGCGATATTTTCATAGACCGTGGCCGAGGACAGCAGGTTAAAGTGCTGGAAAATCATGCCGATATCCTTGCGGGCCTCTCTAAGCTCGCTGTCCGTAAGGGCCGTCATATCCTTGCCATCCACAATGACCTTGCCGCCCGTAGGCCGTTCCAGCATATTGATGCAGCGTACCAGCGTGGACTTGCCCGCACCACTCAAACCAATAATGCCATAAATCTCGCCTTTGGCAATATCCAAATCAATGCCCTTTAATGCCGGCACCGGCCCTGCCGGACTGGCATAAGTTTTCTCCACTTTAGAAAACTTAATCACAGGCATTCACTCCCATCATACAATAAAAGTTAATAAGCTCCATCCTCAGCCTATTATACACGATTTACCTACTAAAGAACAAGGCGTAATATCCGTTAACAAAAATAACGAGCACGATAAGCGGCAGAATATAGGTCACATAGAAGCGAATCCACTTCGGAAATTCCATGCCGCGCCCGGTATCGGCTTCCTTGATGAAGTTATCCCAGCCCCAGCCGTAACGACTGGTGCAAAACGCCATATACACGAGGCTGCCCAAAGGCAGGATATTATTGGAAACCAAAAAGTCCTCCAAATCCAAAACGCCGGAACCTTTGCCTAGTGGCTGAATCCAGCTCCACTCGTTAAAGCCCAATACACAGGGCAGGGAGAGCAGAATAACGATAGGCATACCCGCGCAGATAATCTTGTGACGGTCAATGCGCAGTAAATCAAAGAAGCAGACAACCAGATTTTCAAAAACGGCAATAACCGTGGACATTGCCGCAAAGGTCATAAAGAGGAAGAACAATGTTCCCCAAAGCCGTCCAAACGGCATGGCGTTAAATACATTTGGCAGTGTCACGAACAAGAGATTCGGCCCGCTCGATGGACTTACCCCATAGCTGAAGCACGCGGGGAAAATGATCAGCCCCGCCATAATAGCTACAAACGTATCGAGAACGATAATCCAGACTGCTTCCCCCGTAAGGCGTTTGCTCTTGCCGATATAGGAACCGAATACAGCCAAGGAGCCCATGCCGATGGACAGCGTAAAGAATGCCTGGCCCATAGCCGCAAAGATAACTTCCTTTAAGCCGTGTTCCATCAGACGGCCAAAGTCCGGATAAAGATAATACTTGAGGCCTTCACCTGCGCCCGGCAGGAGCACCGAGTTAATGCCTAGAATCACCATGAGCAGCAGCAGGCAGGTCATCATCCACTTGGTAATACGCTCCACGCCGGCCTCCACGCCTAAATAGCACACGCCGCCGCACAAAAGTACAATAGCTGCCATATAGCCGCCCATAGTAACGGGGTTTTGCAGGAGGTCGCCAAAAACAGCGCCAATACCGGCAGCATCCAGACCGTCAAAAGCACCTGTCGCAGTTTTATACAAATAATATAGCATCCAGCCGGCCACGGTAGTATAGAACATCATGAGTATCATATTGCCGCCGATAGCCGTATACTTATGCCAGTGCCACTTGGTTCCTTTCGGCTCCAATACATCAAAGGACATCGCCGCACTGCGGACACTGGCACGGCCTACGGCAAATTCGGCCACCATAATCGGCAGGCCCAAGATTGCCAAAAACAGCAGGTAAATCAGCACGAAGGACGCGCCGCCATACTGACCGGTAATATAGGGGAAACGCCACACATTACCTAAACC
>DFHU01000039.1:31913-37023 GCA_002373045.1 Pseudoselenomonas ruminantium
AATTACACCTTCTTACAAAAAAATTTCGCTCCCTGCGATAAAAACAGATAAATACACCTATCTATCTTACCGCAAAGAGCGAATTTTGTCCAGTCGTAAGCGACACATCAGCAACCAATAACTGTATAATTGTACATCCGCCCACAACGTATGCGATATCAATTCACGCCCAGCGCCCAAGGAAGGGCGCTCGCGGACGTAAATCACGTGATGTGATTTCAGTCCGCTGTTTCTTTTGGTTACTTTTCTTTGCACCAAAGAAAAGTAACGCCACTAGCTTAGCGAATTACCTCTACGCCGCCCATGTACGGAACAAGCGCTTTCGGTACGATAACCGAACCGTCTTCCTGCTGATAGTTTTCCAGAATTGCGGCCACCGTACGGCCAACAGCCAGACCGGAACCATTCAGCGTGTGTACAAATTCCGGCTTGGACTTGGCATCGCGGCGGAATTTGATATTGGCACGGCGTGCCTGATAATCCAGGCAGTTCGAGCAGGAAGAAATCTCACGGTACTTGCCCTGCGACGGGAACCAAACTTCGATATCATAAGTCTTGGCAGAAGTGAAACTCATATCACCCGTGCAAAGCTGCACCACATGGTACGGCAGCTCCAGAATGCGCAGAACATCTTCAGCAGCATCCACCATGGATTCGAGTTCGTCCCAACTCGTTTCCGGCTTAACGAATTTAATCAGCTCGACCTTGTTGAACTGATGCTGGCGGATAAGACCACGGGTGTCGCGGCCGGCACTGCCTGCCTCGGCACGGAAGCAAGCCGTGTAAGCGCTGTAGTATTCCGGCAGCTTATCGCCATCGAGAATTTCATCACGATGGTAGTTCGTGGTCGGCACTTCCGCTGTCGGCACCAGATAATAGTCCATGCCTTCGAGCTTGAACATATCTTCGGCAAACTTCGGCAGCTGGCCCGTGCCCGTCATGCTGTCTTTGTTGGCAATGTAAGGCGCAAGCATTTCCGTATAGCCATGCTTCGTGGCATGGAGGTCCATCATAAAGTTGATGCAGGCACGCTCCAGACGGGCGCCCAAGCCCTTGTAGAACATAAAGCGTGCACCGGTAACTTTAGCGGCACGGTCAGCATCGAGAATGTCCAAATCCGTACCGATATCCCAGTGTGCCTTCGGCTCGAAGGAGAATTCTTTCGGCGTGCCCCATTTGCGCACTTCCGGATTTTCCGTATCGTCCTTGCCGATGGGCACATCAGCCTTGGGCATATTGGGGATGTGCAACAGGATGTCCCGCAGCTTTTCCTCGACTTCTTTGAGCTGGGCATCCAAAGACGAAATCTTTTCGCCTACAGCACGCATTTCGGCAATCTTGTCATCCGCATTTTCCTTGTTTTTCTTCATCTGACTGATGACCTTGGAAACCTCATTGCGTTCAGCCTTCAAGGTTTCCGTCTCCTGCAGCAGGCTGCGGCGCTGCTGTTCGAGCGCGGAAAAATCATCCAGATTCAGCGGATTATGGCGGTTGGCCAGCATCTGCCGTACTTCATCGAGATGCTCACGGACAAATTTAATGTCTAACAAAATACTCACTCTCCATATCTCATATCCCCAAGAGCCCCAAAGCCTCAAGGGCAAAAAATCATCTAAAACAGTATTATACAGCAGTTGCGCCAAAATTGCCATATAAGACGGCCTGCGAACTAGAATTTTCCACCGCCACCGCCATGACTGCTGTCACTTGCGGAACTAGAGCTATCACTGGACTTGGATTTCTTGCGGCGGGTCACTGTGGTATAAAGGTATCTGTCCTGCCTTTGGAAGATATCTACACTGTCCTGTTTCAAATACGCAGCCGCTTCTACTGCGGGAGCCACATTACTCATGCCGCAGATAAGATAGTAGGCAAAGCCAAAACCGCCCGCAGCGGCAACCATGACCGCGATAATCGCCGCAAACATATCAAATTCGTCAGCAGGGTCATAGGGCACGCCCTCTGTCTCATAGTAGCTCAGATACTTGTCTACACCGTCCACGAAATGATTAAAGCCGTCGCTGTAATCACCGTTGGATAAATCGTCTAAAAAGAGATTTTTGAGCCCATTTATGCCCACGTCATCGGTGATTTTTGCCCGCATATTGTTATCGGTCGAGATATACCAGTCCCGGCTGCCCATCGCCAATACGAGCACAATACTGCCCTTTTCCCCATTGGCATAGTTTTTATCCAAAATATTATTGGCATATTTGCCGGCACTCATGCCCCCCGGCAAATCCTGCATGGTGCAGATACCGATTTTTACTTTATGCGCGGCCTCCACCTGCTGGATTTTAGCCGTCAGGGCTTCACGCTGGCTGGTACTCAAAAGTTTTGCCTGGTCGACCACCGGCACAGCCGCAAAAGCTATTGACTGACCGATAAGCAGGAGCATAAGGCAGATGCCTTGCACGATTGCTAAGATTTTTTTCATCGCCATCCCCTCCTCAATCCGCCAGCAGCCATTTAGCCACAAAGTACACAATAGGCAGGATAATCGCAAATGCGAGCAGGCCATAGGCTACGGCTTTTTTCATATCGTAGGGGAGACTGCCCACTACTTTGCCGGACTGGCCGTTCATCATAAAGGTGTAGGGCTTATCCTGATAGCGCGTGGTGACAATCCACACCGGCGCCATACAGTAGGCAACTGCACCTGCCTGTTTCTTCACATCGGATTCGGTACAGGAAACGCTGTCATATCCTTCCACCGTGTCCCGCAGGACATCAAGCGCACTCTGCTGTACCCGCTTGTCTGCCCGCGGCACAGACGCCTCGGCATCCACATCGTATTTATCCGCGAGAAAGCCCGTCATATAGGCATTGGAAAAAGGCACCATTTCACTGTAATCGAAAGGTTCAATGCTCTCCATATAGGTGTCGTCCATCTTTTGACTGCCGTCCACGGGAATACGCGCAAAGGCCATGCTGCCGGAGCGCAGGCATTCATAATGGCTGGTTTCCGTGACTTCCTCGTCACTGCTTTCATAGATATGCACCTTCTCCGCCCGGAAATGCGCATAGGCATTCACCTCGGAATCAAAGAGCCAAAAAGGCACATAGATAGCCTGTATGGCCTCGATGCGGTTTTGGGACTTGAAGAGACTGGGCAGCAGCCACTTGTCCTCGCAAAAAGCCTTGAGTGCCGCCTTGGCATCTTCCTTGGTCTTCTTGAACGGGATGATGTAATCGGGTTTCAACATTCCCTCAAACCGGCTGGGCAGCATGACCGCATGACCACAGTAGCAGCACTCTGTTGCCATGGTATTGCCATCGGCCACGATTTCAGCACCGCAGGACTCACAGGTATAGGACTTAAACGACTCTGCTTCTTCGGCGGTCCACTCGCCACCAGCCACGGCGGTATCCCATTTTTCATCCTGCTTTTCGGCGGCTTCAGCCGCCATCGCTTCTTTCGCCTTGAATAAATCTTCAATGGCCGCCGCATCCAGTTCCGTCCCGCAGTATTCGCAGGTTATCTTCTGGGTGCCGGGCTTAAAATCCAGCGGCGCACTGCAATTCGGGCATTTATAAGCTACGGAAGAACTTGCCATATCGCCACCTCCTTATTTTTCGTTCATTTACGGACGCGGGCTCCCGCATTCTGCGCAGAACTTGCCGCTGTTTTTCGCACCGCATTTACAAATCCAGTCACCTGCCGGGCGTGGCTTGCCGCATTCCGAGCAGAATTTGCCGGTATTCTTGGCACCGCATTCACAGGTCCAGCCATCATCCGGTTTGGGCTTGCCGCAATCCGAACAGAACTTGCCCGTGTTGCCGCTATGGCCGCAGGCACAAGTCCAGCCGCCCGCAGAAGGTGCCTGCTGCGCAGCAGCCTGTTGTGCCTGCGCGGCTCTCTGTGCCTGTCCCTGTGCCATCATATCAGCCACATTCACGCCGCCAGCCTGTCCGGCCATATTCATGCCCATAAAACCCACAGCCGCACCACCTTCATTCTTCGCCGCATCACGCAGGGCGTCGGCCTGGGCAGCACCGTAAAAGCCTGCCATAAGGGACGGGTCCCGGCCCAGCACGGCAGCTTCCTGCATCTTCTGCAATTTTTCGAGCACAGCCTGACTCTCATCGGTAAGGCTGACACTGGCCACCGCCACAGATACGACCTCAATACCGCGCAGATTGCCCCATTTCTGACTCAGGCTTTCATTGAGGGCATCGGCAATATCGGCAGAATGCGCCTCCAGCTCATCATAGCCCACGCGCATAGCCGAGATTTTCGCCATAGCCGGTTTGAGCGCCATCATGAGTTCGGATTTCAGCTGGCTGTCGATTTCCTCACGGCTGAAGGTATCGCTGACATTGCTGGCAATATTCGTATAAAACAGAATCGGATTCGTAATGCGATAGCTGTACTCGCCAAAGCAGCGAATCTGAATGGTCTGCTCATAGTTCAGCGTATCGTCCCGCACCTTGAAGGCAATCGGTGACGGTGTGCCAAACTTGTTGCCGTAGATTTCCTTGGTGTTGATGTAATACACCCGCTGGTCACGGCCCGTGTCCCCGCCAAAGGAGAAACGGCGGCCAATTTCCGCAAATACTTTTGGAATGGTATTGGATAAATCGCCGGTAAACAAAGAGGGTTCCGTTCCCCTATCATAAGTATACTCGCCCGGTTCAGCACAGATATCCACAACCTCACCATTTTCCACAATGATCAGGCACTGGCCGTTGTTGACTGCTACCCTTGAACCCTGGGAAATGATATTGTCATCCCCCTTGTTGGAGCTGCCACTGCCGGTCTTGCGGTGCCCTTTCGCCATCAGTACATTGGGGGGCAGGCTGTCACAGTAAATATATTCCTTCCACTGGTCGCCCAACACACCACCAACAGCGCCCATACCTGCTTGTAAAAGTCCCATAATCTTACCTCCTTTGGAAAATACAACACTTTCTCTATAAACATGATAATTTCGCCATAGCTTGTGTAAATTCCCCCTTGCAAATAAATAACAATAATGCTATACTAAAGGAGTTCTTGCGGGCATAGTTCATCGGTAGAATGAAAGCTTCCCAAGCTTTAGAGGTGGGTTCGACTCCCATTGCCCGCTCCATATGAAAAGTTTACGGGGCTGTTGCATGAGTGAGAAAT
>DFHU01000040.1 GCA_002373045.1 Pseudoselenomonas ruminantium
ATACCACTAATATACACCTTTGTCTATAAAATCAATTACTTAAGTTTCCTCCTGCTTATAATGCTAAAGCCCCCAAACCATCAAGTTCAAGAGCTTTTATACTATATAGGATTATGCTATAATGGACACGTTGCCCAAACCTCCGTTTGGAAGTCCTGTAACGGGAAGGAGGGGTGCACGTTGCACATACGAGCCTTTGTGATTGCCGTTATGGGTAGTGTACTTGCCAATTACATTACCAAATGCCTGGACTGGTTAATCACATTAATCTTCGGGTAATCAGGCTCGGTCTGGCGTAGCCGCAAATACGCAAGAACCCCACGATAGTTGTTTAGCCGCTCTATCGTGGGGTTCCTTTTTGTTGCACATTGAACATACGCCTATAAGTTTCAGTGCTCCTTGCCTGAGCACCTTTCTACAACCAAAGTATAGCACAACTATTCCTTGCCTGCAAGATTTATGTCTCGTCGGCTTTTATTTTTGCATAAGCATATTCAGCATTTGCACAGCCTGTTCACTGGCTGACAGCTGTTCTTCGGCCTTATCCGGCGCAGATTTTTCCACCTGCGTGCTGAGAATCGTGTGGTTTTCTTCCGGGTGCGCGGCATGGGTCTTGGTCTGGGATACGAGCTTATCACCCTCATACACCGTAATCAGCACAGAGCCGTCCGACATGACCTGAATCACCGTAGTGGTATCCTCGCCGCTGCTCTCCCCGGTATCGGTGATTCCACCACCTGTTTCGAGCTGACGCAGCATGGTGCTGAACTGTCCCTTCGCCGCTGTTGTCTTATCCCTGCTCACCGTATCTTTGCCCGGCTCCGTCCAGACTGTCAAGCCTTGCAAGGCCTCCACCGTCATACCGTCACCTCCAATTTTATTAGCAAAACCATCTATAGTTTATATCGAAGAAAAGTCACGGAAGTTAAGGGGAAAAATTGCAGTTTATCGGGCAGTTTGTGCTGAAGGTATCCCGTTCATGCGTTGTTCGGGGTGAACGGGGAGTAATTTTTCTGTTTTCCGCTAAACGACCCCCTCGTAAAGACGAGCTGTCCAGTTACCTGCGCCGGGCAGGCCAACGGCGCTGCTTTCAGCGTATTTGCTTAGCTACCTTTTACAGGGGCCGGCCTTCACTACGTTCAGGCAGTCGCTCCTAACAGAAAAAGCACTCCCCGTTCGCCCCAAGTTACGGATTAGCCCATTGCCACGTACTCGTTGCTTCCGTAACAAGAACATCGATGAACTTGTTGCTTATCACTGCGAAAATGCCGTCTTATACGGAAATCGCTTAGGGCGGAGGTGGTGATGCTTTTCGCCGTGGAACGACTGTCCGAATGCAGTGAGGACTGGCCCACAAACGGCACAGACTAAATACTGGGCTGAACATACGCGCCGCCGGTCTTGCCCGGCGCAGGTAACTAAAAAGCTCATACACTTGCTTGTGGGGCATTCAGTGCAACGGCGAAAAGTATTACCACCTCCGCCCAAACTGAGCTGTAACAAAAAAAAATTAGCACGTACTGGCAAACTGCAATTTAACGAAAAAGCCCGCTGACAAAAGTGTCAGCGGACTTTTTCACTGTTAGGGAGCTATCCCCCAAAACAGGACTCTATGAATCAGTTAAGCATTTTCTTCCTGCTTAGCTTCTTTTTTCTTCACTGCCGTACGGATGGACAGCTCACGGAGCTGTTTGTCGTCAACTTTGGACGGAGCGTTGGACATCACGTCACGGGCACTCTGCGTCTTCGGGAAGGCGATTACGTCACGGATGGAAGCACGCTTAGCCATGATCATAACCAGACGGTCAAGGCCGAAAGCGAGGCCGCCATGAGGAGGCGTACCATACTGGAAGGCATCCATCATGAAGCCGAACTTAGCATGTGCTTCTTCCTGCGTGAGGCCCAGGGATTCGAATACCTTTTCCTGCAGGTCTGCGTTGTAGATACGCAGTGAGCCGCCGCCGATTTCGACACCGTTCAGAACCATGTCGTAGGCATTGGCCTTTACGCGGCCCGGGTCAGTGGCGAGGAATTCGATATCTTCGTCACGCGGAGCCGTGAACGGATGATGCATGGCTTTCCAACGTTTTTCTTCATCGCTCCATTCGTACATCGGGAAGTCAACAACCCAGAGGAAACGGAGTTTATCCGGGTCAATGAGGTTGCGTTCCTTGCCCATTTCGAGACGGAGCTGGCCGAGAGCCGTGTCAACAACGAGGCGCTTGTCAGCCACAACGAGCAGCAGGTCGCCGGTCTTGGCGCCGGTAGCTTCCGCAATCTTGGCGAAGGTTTCATCGCTGTAGAACTTCTTGAAGGGGCTCTTAACGCCTTCTTCGCTGTACTGAATCCAAGCAAGACCCTTTGCACCGTAAATCTGTACGAACTTAACGAGTTCATCCAGACGACGGCGAGGAATGTCAGCATAGCCGTCCACCTTGATGCACTTAACCATGCCGCCGTTTTCGATAACGGCATTGAACACCTTGAAGTCCGAACCCTTAACGTATTCGGAGATGTCCATGAGCGGCATATCAAAGCGCAGATCCGGTTTATCGGAACCGTACTTATCCATAGCCGTATCCCAATCCATGCGTTCAAACGGCGTTTCCACCTTGGCACCGATAGCCTTTTCAAAGAGTTCCTTAACCATTTCTTCCATAATGGTCAGGATTTCTTCCTGGCTCTTGAAGGACATTTCGATATCGAGCTGGGTGAATTCCGGCTGACGGTCAGCACGCAGGTCTTCATCGCGGAAGCAGCGCACAATCTGGAAGTATTTTTCAAAGCCGGCAACCTGCAGAATCTGCTTGAAAATCTGCGGGGACTGCGGCAGAGCGTAGAACTCGCCCGGATTTACACGGCTCGGCACGAGGAAGTCGCGTGCGCCTTCCGGCGTGCTCTTGCAGAGCATCGGGGTTTCGATTTCAAGGAAACCATTGCGGTCAAAGTAATCGCGCATAATCTTCGTCACGCGGTGACGCAGAATGATGTTCTTCTGCATTTCCGGGCGGCGCAGGTCGAGATAGCGATACTTCAGGCGCAGCATTTCGTCTACGTCAATACCATCCTGAATGTAGAACGGCGGCGTCTTAGCCTTGTTCAGAATGCGCAACTCGGTGCAAACCACTTCGATTTCACCGGTTTCGATGTTGCTGTTCACCGTTTCTTCGCTGCGGGCGCGTACCGTACCGCGAACAGCGATACAGAACTCGTTACGCAGGGATTCTGCCTTGTGGAACGTGCCACCTTCCATGCTGGCTTCATCAAAGACAACCTGCACAAAACCGGAACGGTCACGCATATCCACGAATATGAGTCCACCATGGTCACGACGGCGGGCAACCCAGCCGCACAGCACGACATCCGTGCCTACATTTTCCTTGCGAAGCTCGCCACAATGATGGTCGCGCTTCATGCCTTGCAATGTTTCCATTAACCTTTCACCTCAGCACATAGCTTTTCAATTATATTATCAAAAGAAACTTTCTCCTGCTCGCTCTTTGCCATATCCTTGAGCTGTACGCAAGCTTCCTTGACTTCATCTTCACCGATGATTAAGGCAAAACGGGCATTGGCCTTGTTTGCCTGCTTCATCTGGGCCTTCATACTCCGGCCCGCATAGTCCATACCGGCTTTAAGCCCCGCCTGACGCAGTTTCGTCAGGAGCTTAAAGGCTGCGCCCTGCGCTTCTTCGCCCAGAGCAACCACAAACGCATCGGTCTGCGTGTCCATTTCCGGCAGGAGATTCTGTTTCTCCAGTGCCAACAGCACACGCTCCAAGCCTGTGGCAAAGCCCACAGCCGGAGTCGGGTTGCCGCCAATTTCCTCAATGAGTCCATCGTAGCGGCCGCCGCCTGCAACGGCACTCTGCGCACCGAGGGGCGGATATTTAATCTCGAACGCCGTCTTGGTGTAGTAATCCAAACCGCGCACGAGACGGGCATCGAGTTCAAATTCCACGCCAGCTTCCGTCAGGAAATGCTGTACCTTGTGGAAGTGGTCCTGACATTCTTCGCAGAGGCAGTCCGTAATCTTCGGTGCATCAGCCATATAAGGCTTGTCGGCATCGGCCTTGCAGTCGAGGATACGCAACGGGCTGCGCTCAAAGCGGTCTTTGCAGTCATCGCACAAATCTTCGAGCTTGTCGCGGAAGAAATCCTGCAGAACCTTGCGGTACACCGGACGGCATTTCGGACAGCCCACGGAATTCAAGGACAGCTTGAGGTCTTTGAGTCCCAGACCGCCTAATAAATCCATAGCCAGCATGATGATTTCGGCATCCACTGCCGGATTGGATTCGCCCAGAGCCTCGACACCGAACTGATGGAATTCGCGCATGCGGCCTGCCTGCGGTCTGTCATAGCGGAACATGGAGCCGATGTAAAAGAGTTTTACCAGACTGCTTTCACCGTAGAGCTTATTCTGCAGATAGGCACGAACCGCCGAAGCCGTGTTTTCCGGACGCAGGGTAATGCTGCGGTCACCACGGTCGGTGAAGGTATACATTTCCTTGTCCACCACATCCGTACCTTCGCCGATACCGCGATGGAACAGTTCCGTATGCTCGAACATCGGCGTACGGATTTCTTTGTAGCCGTAACGGGCGCACAGGTCACGGATTTTTTCTTCCACATAGGTCCATTGTCCGACGGTATCGGGCAATATATCCTTTGTCCCTCTTGGGGCATTGGTTAACATTCGTCTTACTCCCCCTAATTAATTTGCGCAGGCTTCATCCAAAAGAGCCCGCCGTTTTTCGATATAACTATCAATATCGCGCAAGTAGGTCACTAAATCCTTGGCGTTGAACGAGGACTTCATGCGCTTGTTCTTAAAGTCAACCACTTTACTCGTGGCGGCACCGCCAATGCCGATAATGGTTTGATGTTCTTCCATAATCTGGATGTTATACATCCCCTCGGCACCTTTGCGGGCACAGCCGATATTTTCCAAATCGCCGGCCATATAGCCCTGACGATAGAGATAATACGGCACATAGCCGAAACGCTCCATATAGCCCATGGCTGTTTCGGCCATTTTGCGGGTTTCCTCTGCTCCGGGCAAGTCCACATGGCGTTCTTCCATAATGAGCTTGAGGCGGGAGCCGCGTTTTAACGCCAAAGCGTGCAGGGTAATATCATCCGGATTCAGCGCCGTGACCTTGGCCAGTGTATCGTCCACATCTGCCGCCGTTTCGCCGGGCAGACCCAAAATCAAATCCATATTGATATGAGGTATACCTGCCGCCCGCAGGGCATGGAACATCTCCACCACGGCCTCCGGCGTATGCTGACGGCCAATGACCTTGAGCGTCCGCTGCTGCATGGTCTGCGGATTGACGCTGACGCGCGTGACCTTGTAATCGCGCATAGCCGCAATCTTTTCCGGCGTGATGCTGTCGGGACGCCCTGCTTCTACCGTAAACTCGGCTAAGTTATCGTGGTAGAACGCATCGCAGACCCAGCCCAGCATGGTACGGAATTCCGCGTCCGGCAAGGCTGTCGGCGTACCGCCCCCCACATAGATATTCTGTACCTTTAAGCCATGCGCCGCCACCGCTGCGCGTGCGCCTTCGATATCCTTTTTAAGCACCGCCATAAACTCGGCCAGCTTCTTCGGCCCCGGCAGAACATTAGCCGGGAAGGAACAGTACAGGCAGCGGGTCAGGCAGAAGGGAATCCCCACATAGATGCTGATGGTCTTTTCATCCGAAGTCCTGAGGAAAGGCAACTGACGGAACGCCATCGGCGTGATAATCCGTGTCTTTTCCTCGCTGCAGGCAAAATCGGTCAGCAAACGCTGGACAATGGACTCCTCATCCATGCCGTATGTAATCCAGCGATGAACAATCTTGGTCGGTCTTACGCCGTGCAATATACCCCACGGCGCAGGCGCATAGCCCAGTTCCTCACAGAAAATGCGATAGAGATTGAGCTTAATCGTGCGGTTTACCGCCGCCCGCTCCAGCTCGTCCTCCTTGCCCTGCGCCTTGCGTGTGTAACTTTTCAGCGTACCATCTTCGCCAAAGAGCATCAATGTGGTTTCCATGCAGACCTTTGCGCCCTCACGGGCACCTGCGGGAACGTCCTGACGGCGGTTGACCACCGATGCTTGCGCAAAGTCCGCCTCACCTTCCCGGCCAACGATTTCCACCTTAAAAAGCGTCAGCACTTCGCGGGTGATTTTGGAGATGATTTCTTTTTTTGAATTCAGGGTAAATGTTCTTACCTTCAATTTTTACTCTGGCACTCCTTGCATGTACCGTAGAATTTCACCTGATGATTGAGCACATGAAAGCCCATCTTCTGCTGAATGTCTGCTTCCAAATCATCGAGCAAATCATCTTCAAACTCCGTCACCGCGCCGCAGGTGGTACAAATCAGATGATGATGATGATGCTCGGAAGGGTCAGTCGTATTGACCTCGTAACGGCTGCAGCCATCACCAAATTCCATCTTTTGTAAAAGTTCCAATTCCGACAGCAGTTCCAAGCTGCGGTAAACAGTAGCCAGACCAATTTCCGACTTGCCCTGCCGCAAAATGCCATGCACATCCTCAGCAGAAAGATGCTCGCCGGGATGGTCGAGGAAGACCTGCAGCACCGTCTGGCGCTGGGGAGTCATCTTGTGCTGCCGTGCCTGCAAGCGCTGCCGCAAATCGTCCATTGTAAATGTCTGTGCCATAAAACCAATCCTTTCTATAGCCGAATAGTACGTTTTCTCCGTCTTATAACACACATCTTAACTAGATTAATCAAATAAACCCATTATAGCAGATAATTACCTATATGACAAACTACATATTGGCATTACTGCCCATTTTTCGCACAACGCTGTAAACATCTTTTACCCGGCGCAGACGCGTGATAATCTGCTTCACCTGCGTGGAGCTGTTTACGTCCAATCCCAACAGGATGGTCGAGGTCTTGGTATTGCGGTTGGGGTTGGCGTTGATGCTGTGAATGTTGATTTTCATTTCCGTGGGTACAGCCAGGACATTAGCCAAAATGCCGCTGCGATCGTTGCAGACGATTTCCAGTTCCACCTTGTACTGCTTGTCAAGCCCCACATCCCAGCTGACTTCAATCATGCGCGTGATGTCGGTATCGGCCAGCACATTGGGGCAGTCGGTCCGATGAACGGATACGCCGCGCCCGCGGGTCACATAGCCCGTAATGGGGTCGCCGGGGATGGGGTTGCAGCAACGAGCGAGCCGCACCATCAGACCGCTTTCGCCTTCAACCAATACGCCATGGCTGGATTTACTCTTACCTTTGTTGGCCGGTCGCTTCAAAGCCGACAGCATCTGTGTGACATCCAGCGGCGTCTTTTCCTTGATTTCTTCCTTATGGAATTCCACCAGACGGGTGAGTATGCCATGCACCGCAATGCCGCCATAGCCCACAGCCGCCAGCAAGTCATCTTCGCTCAGGATATTGAGCTTCTTAGCTACTTCGAGCAGGCGCCCATCCTTTAATAGTTCCTTGGGCGCATAGCCCAAACGCTTGGCCTCCTCGCGGATAAGCTCCATACCCCGCTCGATATTTTCCTCGCGCCGTTCCTTCTTGAACCATGAGCGGATTTTGCTGCGGGTTTCCGAGGAGGCCACGATATTGAGCCAGTCACGGGACGGGCCGTTATTGGCCTTGTTGGTGACAATGGATACGATATCGCCGTTTTTGAGCTTGTGTTCCAGCGGTACCAGTTTGCCGTTGACCTTGGCCCCTACGCAGTGATGCCCCACTTCCGTATGAATGCGGTAAGCAAAGTCAATGGGAATCGAGCCTTTAGGCAAATCCACCACATCACCTTTGGGCGTAAAGACAAAGACTTCATCCGAGAAAATATCCACTTTCAGGGCTTCAAAGTATTCCTTGGGGTCGCTTAGTTCCTGCTGGAGACTCACCATCTGCCGCAGCCAGTTCATCTTCTGGTCCATGGCGCCGCCCGCCGTCGAGCCCTTGCCGTTTTCCTTGTACTTCCAATGGGCCGCGACACCGAACTCCGACACCTCATGCATATGGAAGGTACGAATCTGAATTTCCAGCGGATAGCCGCGTGTCATCACCGTGGTATGCAGCGACTGATAGCCATTGGATTTCGGCATGGCAATATAATCCTTGAACCGGCCCGGAATCGGCTTCCACATGGCATGGATAACGCCCAATATCCCGTAGCAGTCACGCACGGTTTCCACCAGTACGCGGATAGCCGACAAATCATAGATTTCGCTGATATCCTTTTTGTCGCGCAGCATTTTCTTGTAAATGCTGTAAAAATGCTTGGCACGCCCCTTGATTTCTGCCTTGATGCCCGCCTCGCTGATTTTCTGCTCAATCTGCTCAATAGCCGTATCAATAAACGCCTGCCGTTCCTTGCGCTTTTGCTTGACGTTCTCGACCAAATCATAATATTTTTCCGGTTCCAGATAGCGCAGGCAAAGGTCCTCGAGTTCCCACTTGATGTTGGAAATACCCAGACGATTCGCGAGCGGCGCATAGATTTCGATGGTTTCCTTGGCAATGCGCTTCTGCTTGTCTTCGCGCATATATTTGAGCGTGCGCATATTATGCAGGCGGTCAGCCAGCTTTACCATGATGACGCGGATGTCTTTGGCCATGGCCAAAAACATCTTGCGGTAGTTTTCCAACTGGACTTCTTCCTTGGACTTGTACTTGATGCGGCCCAGTTTCGTCACACCATCCACAATCATGGCGACTTCTTCGCCGAACATCTCCGCAATCTGCTCCTTGGTGTAGATGGTATCCTCTACCACATCATGCAGGAGCGCCGCGCTGATGGTCACATCATCAATATGCAGTTCCGTGAGGATTTCTGCCACATGCAGAGGATGAATGATGTATTCTTCCCCCGACACCCGCACCTGCCCTTTATGTGCATCCGCAGCCAAATCATACGCCTTGCGAATCAGGGCAACATCGGCTTTCGGCTCATAGGCGCGCACCGCCGCAAGTATTGACTCTATCGTAACTGGTGCTTTATCTTTATCATTCATATCTTCCCGACTCCTTCCCATGTAAATTCCTTAGCGGTGCCGCCCATTTCGATAAGTAGGTGAACTCTCCAAATCCATACGCCCGCTGGCCTTGGGCAGATAATAGCAATTTTCCTGCAAGTCCATACGCAAAAGATTTAATTCCTGAAAAATCCGCAAGCCCAAGCTCATGGTATAAAGGGAAATATGACTGCCCCGCTTGCAGAAATCCACCGTAAGTTCCTCGGCGGTATAGGGAATATAATCCTCATGCTGCTGAATCTGATAGAGGAATTTATAAATATCCACCAACTGCTCACGCTCCGGGAAAATCCGTTCCCCATCAGCGGGGGCAATACTGTCCACCATACATTGCAGACTGCAATTTCCCTGCCATTCATTAACAGCAGGACTATATACCATATCAATGACTTCGCTGTTCACGATGCCCACATAATCGCTACGGTTCCACAAGAGTGCCGTGACCGGGGCATTTTCCGCCCCCACCTGAAAGCGCAGATGCTGACCCTCACGGCCAATGGCCTGCGGCGCCCTGCCCCGAATCCCGCGCACCCCGAAAAGCGGCTTGGGATTAGCCATGCCAAACGGCTCTAACTTTGCCAGTTCCTCCACCAGTTCAAAAGTAATCTCCTCAGGCGGAAGTTCCATCTCTACCTTGACCTTGGGCACATAGTCAGCCGGAGTCAGCGTGCTTGCCGCAACTTCAGCAAAGGCATGCTGAAAATCCTCCAAGTCTTCTTCCCGCACCGACAAACCTGCCGCCTGCGAATGACCGCCAAACTGCAGGATATGATCTTTACAGGCACTTAGTGCCTCATACATATGCAGCCCCTCGATACTACGGCAGGAACCTTTGCAAATGCCATCGTCCTGCCGGCTGAAGACAATCGTCGGCTTATAATACTTATCCACAAGCCGTGAAGCTACAATGCCGATAACGCCGGGATTCCACTTTTCCCCGGCCACGACAATGGCCGGCAGATTATTCACATCCACACCGGCAAGCTCCGCTTCTGCCTTGGCGAGAATATCCTGCTCAATCGTCTGCCGCTGGCTGTTGAGCATATCCAGCTCCATTGCCAAAGATTCAGCCACGGCATGATCCTTAGTCAGGAGCAGCTCTACTCCCTTGCGGGCCGAACCGATACGCCCGGCCGCATTCAGCCGGGGCGCCAGCCGAAAGCCCACATGACCGGTATTTAACTCCTCGTCGCGAATATCGGAAACCTCCACCAAGGCCCGCATTCCCGCAAAAGAAGAATGCCGCATCTTTTTGAGGCCTGCCGCCACAATCTTGCGGTTCTCACCAATAAGCGGTACAATATCGGCCACAGTCCCCAGCGCCACGATTTCCAAATCCTGCGCATAACTTTGACCATGTATTTCCTGCCATAAAGCCTGACAGAGCTTAAAGGCCACGCCTACTCCGGCTAGGTTTTTATCCGGATAAGGGCAGTCCTCCCGATGGGGATTGAGCACCGCCAAAGCAGGGGGCAATTTTTCGCCCGGCAAATGATGGTCGGTTACAACGATATCCAATTTCCCAGCCATAGCTGCCACATCATCTACCGAAGCAATACCGCAGTCCACAGACACCAACAGCTTTGCGCCATTTTCGGCAATGCTCTGCAGCGCAGGCAGGTTAAAGCCATACCCTTCCTTTTCCCGATGGGGAATATAAAAATCCACCTTTGCGCCCAAAGCCCGGAGATTATGCACGAGCAAAGTTGTGGCCGTCATGCCGTCCACATCATAGTCCCCATAGACCATGATATTTTCTTCATTATCTATGGCTGCTGTTATCCGCGCTACAGCCTTATCCATATCCTTCATCATAAAAGGGTCATAAAAAGGCTGCTTTTCCGGCTGCAAAAATACTTCTGCTGCCTCCTTGGTGCATATTCCGCGATTCCATAATATATTGGCCAGACTCTTGGTCACGCCCAATTCTCTGGCAAAATCAGCCGCTTCCGGTGCAGCGGCACTTAACTTCCATTCTTTTAACATACTTTACACTCCCGGATAATATCTTATCTTATTTTGTATTCGCCGTAAATGATAATTTTTCCTTTTAATGAAAAAAGCTGTCATGTATAATGAACATACACGACAACTTTTATGAAAACGGTGATATCATGCAATTACAAATCGAAACAGCCGATACATTCTTCGCCCGCTTCCGCGGCCTGATGCTGCGCAAACGGCTTCCTGCAGGCCACGGCCTCTTAATTGCCCCTTGCAACAGCATCCATATGTGCTTTATGCGCTTTGCCATTGACGCGATTTTCATTGACAAAGACTACAGGGTGCTGAAAATTGCCCGCAATGTAAAACCGTGGATTGGGGTGGCGTGGTGCTGGAAAGCCTGGGGCGTGGTTGAAGTCAGCGCGGGAGAGGCTAAAGATTTACAGACAGGCAGCCTGCTCCCTCATTCCTTCACATGATACAAGCAAAATTCCTGCTCATCTTTTGTTTGATAATGCAGTACCAATTCATAATTTTCATCACTTGGCAAATAGGTATACATAATACTATTTTCACTTACTAAAATATAATTGAAATCATACCAGGATAAAAATGTCCGGTAATCCGTCTTTCCCGTTTCTAACGAGTAATATTCATAGAATACATCTCTTTGTTTATTATTACTTGGTAAAAAAACTTCTGCTCTTGTATCAAGGAAACAACGTAATCCTCGGAATTCCGGATATGGGCCATCATTATACCCTGTCCATAACCGAACATTTCTGCTATCTTCATGTTCCAATATGTAATCTACAGCTTTTGCCGAGTTTGAAGGCTCTTTAAAATCCAATGATTTATGTCCTACAGAAATTAGGATAAAAAAACATAGGATAAAGGTTATTGTAACATACCCACAGCGCAGAAATACATCCTTTACAAAATGCAGTCTTCCATATTTCCATTCTGCAGTCAAAAACACGAGCAACGAAATAAATACAACAGAAACGATTATTATCCCCAAAGAGTCAAATGCCGTACAGATATATTCCCACCTTTTGACAATGGCCCAAACAAAAACGCCACTAATCATAAGAATGAGCAATTTTCGTAAGCGCAAATCATGAGAAGCGGTATTTTCCCAACTAAATCCCTGCCAATTCCGATATACATAAGCCAAAGGATAAAGCCCTACGGCTAAGAATAAATACAAGCTTCTATTTGACGACAGTGCCATCACCATCGTACCCACAGTGAGCAACATATGGCTTATCATCAGTTTGTGCCGCACATATATGGCAATCACAAATAAAAATAACAGATGTACGACTATCCCCAAGCCTGACCTAAGGGTTATTGGTCTCATTTCACTTACAATATTAGAAATCATATCATAACCATAGGACCGAAAAACATAGGTCATAGCCTCCAGCCCGTAAGGATTAGCAAAACCAGCTAGTACAATCAAAACAAAAATTGCACAAAGATAATATAAATCCACCTTTTTTTCTTTAGCAAAATACCCTTTTATATCATATCGAGCCAAGTGTTCAGTAAAAAACGGCAGTAAAAAAACAATCATCATCGGCCACATAGCAGCATGAAGATTAATCAGTAAAATCGATAAAAAGGGAAATAATAGCAAGCAGATTTTATCACTACTCTTCCGCATATACTCCAATCCAATAATTTCAATGATAAATATCAATGTCGAAAATATCTGCGGACGATTTGTTATAAATAGAAAACATATAAATACTCCAGCAATACTTGACAAAACCATTGCTGCATCTTTATTATCATTCGATACTAGCATACCAAGGCGATAAACAGCATAAATATTCATTATTGCCACAGGATATAGTAATAGCATCAATCCATCAACGCCAAAACATTTATATATTTCCCAAAAGATAACTCCCGTAAGCCATTGCTGCATGACAAAAGAAAAATTTTCATGTATGGTGAATGGTTCAATATGCGGAATGCCGTGTTCCATCACATAGCGGCCATGATTAAGCAAAAACCAACAATCATTATCCAGGGTGCTGCTCAGAAGAAGCAGACCTGCGAACATACAGGCATAAAATATGATATTGTTTTCCAGTTGTTTAATTTTCATGATATTCCTTTTCCGTATTTACATTCCATATATTCTTTTTGCTATAATTCCTATCTTTGAGCACGTTTACCGCCTCGATAGCGGTCATCATCGAATGGTCCATATTATTATACCGATGCTGTCCATTACGCCCTATACAGTATAGATTTTCTATAGAATCCAGATATTTTCTAACAACAGCGAAGTCTTTATACCGCCCAAAATAGGCCGGATAAGCCTTCGGCACATGAATACAGACACTATCCTCCACATCCTCAGCAGAGATAACGCCTATACGTTCCAACTCCCCAATTGCAAATTGGATAAATTCCTCATTAGGCATTGTCCATTTATCATCATTTTCCTGGCAAAAGTATTCCAGCCCCAGCCAGACTTTATGCGCCGGGTCCTGCACCAAATAGGGCGACCAATTATTAAATATCTGCAGACGTCCAATTTTTACATCCGGCTCCTGAATATAAATCCAGCAATCCGGAACGATATTACCCAAAGTTTTGATTTTCGTCGTATTTTTTAACTTTAATTTATCCACCAAAACCCCAACTGTAATAAAGTCGCGGTATAACAAACCATCTGCTACATCCTTTACCTCAGCAGGAAGATTATCATCCTGTATATCACGAACTAAATCCTTAATGGGCATACTGGATATTATATAATCCGCATGCCAAACTTCTATCTCCCTATCCTGCTGTGTTTTCACCCCGACTATTCGGCCTTTTTCTCGAATTAGTTCCTGCACTGCACAGTTCAGATAAATTTCGCCGCCTTGCTTTTCGATTTCGACCTTCATTTTTTGCCATAACTGTCCAGGGCCGTACTTAGGATAATAAAAATGATCAATCAAGGATGTTTCTACTTTATGCGAACGGATATGCAGTACTTGCGCCACAAAATGCGCGAGCATCTTATATACGGACACCCCCTTTATCCGCTGGCTTCCCCAGGAAGCATCAATTTCAGCCGGATAGCGGCCCCATACCTTATGGGTATAGTCTTTAAAAAACATTTTATATAATTTTTTCCCAAAGCGGTTAATCATAAAATTTTCCAAATTGTTTTCGGGAAGTTTGACAAACACAGCCTTTATGTAACTTACTATGACCAGCATTAAACGCACAAGGCCAAGATTAACAATCGTATTTATCCCCAACGAAATCGGATAATCAAAAAAACGCCTCATATACAAAATCCGTGATATACGATGCCGGTTAAGCATAACCTCATCCGCTGTCTCAGGGTCAGGACCATTATCCTGCAACTGACAATTCCGTTTTAGCAGTTTATCATCCATGGCCTTTTTCCCCTGTACAGGCAGAAGTTTCTCCCATAAATCAACAATCTCCTGATTCTTCGAGAAAAAGCGATGGCCGCCAATATCCATTCGATTGCCTTTGTATTCTACAGTACGTGCTATACCACCTACAAAATCCTCTTTTTCGATTATAATGGGATGTATATCCGTTTCCTTTAACAAACAATACGCTGCCGTCAATCCTGCCGGGCCTGCTCCAATAATTATTGCTTTCTTCATCTAGTTCAAAATACTCCTACTTAAAATACAAATACTTTTCTCGCCCAGTAATTCCACAAAAATACAATTGCTGTTACTACGATTTTCGACCATAAATAATAGATACCGATAAAATCTACACCGATAAACATTCCCAACTCGGTTAATCCTAACCCGGTTATCCCTATCATAATAATTTTAATATAGTCATGTATAACTAAGCTCTGCTTATCCTTCCCTCCTTCTTTATCAATGAACACATATTTTACCGATAGATAGGTATTCAACATAATGCCACCTAAAAAGCCTAAAGCGGTTGCTAGATATAGGCTACCTGCGAAACAGGCCATTAATGCATTATGGGCTAACATTAATATCACAAAATCTAGCAAAAAAGAAACTGCTCCGACCACAGCATAACGGCACAATTCCGGAAAATACACCTTATCCGCCCCCATCGTTGACAAATTCTTTTTAATCCCAATTTATTCCTTCCGGCGGGGTAATAAGCGTAATCCCTTCCGTTCCAGCAGTTCCACCACTTCCAGAACTACCACCATCACCGATATAGTCTTTATATACATAATGGCTCCGGTTTCCCCGCAGACTAATCGAAGTGCCTACGATAGTTCCCATAAAGGTACTATTGTCGGCATTAACCAGGACGCCTTCACCTTTGTTACAATACGGAGCATACACTACACCTTTAAATGTATGGCCATTCAAATTAAAATGAACCTGTGGACGCTGAGTATCGCTGCCTGCAATACAAATAATCAATGGACGTCCTGTATCGGCATTAAGGTTAATATTGATTACTCCCATACCTGCTTCCACATAGATATATACAGGATTATCATTATTACCTAATTTTTTATCTACCTCAATAGTTAAATTGGGAATACTGTTTGTTTTGGGTACACGAATAATATCGCTGTCAAATAAATTACTGGATGTTTTTACCGTTTGGTCAGTAGCCTTATTTTCTGTTTGGGCTGTCTTTTTTTCCATGTAATCATAAAATGTTTGGAAATTATAATTATAATATTCCGCCTTGCTCCAATAACCGCTTTTTAATGTCCCATTTTCATCAAATTTAGCCTTATCCTCATCTTTGCCTTCCATTAGGGTATTGATATTATTGCTTGCATTTTTTTCCCTAGCCGCAGAAGTAAAAAAACGGTCTAACTTAGGCGTTTGTGTACTATAAGAAAGTGATTCATATTTATAGTTAGGATTATTTACGCCATCCCCCTTGGTATATACAATCCGACCATCAAATGTAGTCGTAATCATATTCTTCGAATCGGTACTATAACTGTTATTGGATAATTTGTCCGGATTTTCCAAGGAGTTAACGGCATCAAATTTCTCTTTAAAGATAAACATATTGTTAAAGAAACCACCACCAGCCCGCTTAGGTACAACTGCCACACTATACACAGGTACGGTAAAGGTTTCCTTCTTCTTAAATTTTTTGTAAATCCCACCCAGGAAATACAACGGGACTTCCTTAGTCAGTTTCACGCGGTAATACGTTATCTTATCTTTGCTTTTTGCTTGGTATTTCCTTTCTATTATAGATTCAGAAGGGTTAAGGTTGTGGTATTCTCCTTGCACATACTGTTCTGCCATCTTATCTGCCTTGGGATGATTGTTTTCCTTTTCCCCTTGGACCGCATATTCATGTGCACCAGCAAGAGCCGCCGCATCAGCAGCATTTTGCAAACGGCTGTAATGCACATAAACATGGCCTAAATCCACCGCCAAACCAGTACCCACAATAAGCATCGGCAAGAGCAAGGCTGTAAATGCTATAATGGCGCCCTGTTGGCGCCATTTTTTCGTTAATAACTGCATATATTGGTACATAGATGTCACTCCTGATTACAACATGTTTTTTATCAAGAATAGCAGCGTTGGTACTAAAGTTACAACAAAGAGTGCCGGAAAGATAAAAATGACCAAGGGGAAGACTATCTTTACCGGTGCACGCATGGCCTCCGCCTTGATGTACTGGCGGTGCCGTTCCCGGATATTATCGGCCTGATTCTTCAAGGTCTTGCCCATACTGGTTCCTAACCGTTCTGCCTGAATAACAGACGTCATGAATAAGGATACGTCCTGCACATCACAGCGGTCAGCCATATTTTTCATCGCCGTACGGCGTACCATGCCCATACGGATATCTTCCTGCATATGCTTGCATTCACGGATAAGCTCGCCCTTCATTCTGGCGGTAATCTTGCTCAGCGCTGCATCAAAGGACAGCCCCGCCTGCACACTGACGCACAGGAGGTCTAAAACTTCGGGCAACTGACAGGCAATCTGCTCCTGCCGTTTTTGTGCCATAGTATTCAAGCACACCACTGGCATCAAACCGCCTAAAATGCCGCCTAACAAGATGTAAACAGCCTTTTGAATCAGCAAATAATGACTGTCGCTTACCAAGTAGAACATCAACAGCCACATGGTCAATGCCCCAAGAAAACAAACCGCGATGAATTGCGGCGCCGTACATTCGTCAATCCTGCCTGCCATAATCAGGCGTTTTTCCACAAGTGCCAACACTTGTTTGGGCGTAAAGCGCTGAATTGACTCGGCTAATTGTTCACCTGCAGGCTTTACCACACGCTCCATAAAGGGAATATCCCTTAGTTTGCGACGGCCTGTCTGCTTTTCTGCCAAGAGCTGTTTATCGGCATCCAAAGCGAAAATTCTCTGCCGCACACTGTTTTCCGGCAAAATCACCTTGCGGATAAAGGCAAACATAAGCAAAAAAGTCGTCAAGGATAAAGCTAGTGCAAAAGCTGCCAGTAACATCAGCGATATTCCCTCCTATCTGCCCTGTCTACGGCAAAAAAATCCTCTGCAATATCCACACCGTTTACCGCGAATTTCTCCATAAAATTGGGTTTTAGCCCTGTGGACACAAAACGTCCCAACGGTTTTCCATTTTCATCATAGCCAGATTGCTGATAATAGAAAATGTCCTGCATGGTGATGGTATTTTCCTCCAAATGCTGGACTTCCGTGATATGCGTAATCTTACGGCTGCCATCCCGCATACGGGATTGCTGAATAACGAGGTCAATCGCGGAGGAAATCTGCTCCCGGATTGCGCGCACCGGCAGTTCCAAGCCCGACATCAGCACCATGGTTTCCAAACGAGATAAGGCATCGCGCGGTGAGTTGGCATGTGCCGTAGTCAACGAACCATCATGGCCGGTATTCATCGCCTGCAGCATATCGAGCGCCTCACCGGAACGCACCTCGCCGACGATAATCCTATCGGGGCGCATACGCAGGGCGTTGCGCACCAAGTCGCGAATGGTAATCTGACCCTGCCCCTCGATATTGGCTGGACGCGCTTCCAACGTGATGACATTATCCTGCTGCAAACGCAATTCTGCCGCATCTTCAATGGTGACAATGCGCTCAGTTTCAGGTATAAAGGAAGAAATCACATTCAACGTCGTGGTCTTACCGGAACCTGTACCGCCGGACACCAAAATATTTATTCTCGCCCGGACACAGGCACGCAAAAACTCCGCAATCCTTTCATCCAACGTGCCATAGTTAATGAGATTATCCACGGTCAACGGCTTGCGGGAGAACTTGCGGATAGTGATGGCGGGGCCAGTCAGAGACAGCGGCGGAATGATGATATTGACACGGGAACCATCTTCCAGGCGAGCATCCACCAACGGCGAGGATTCGTCAATGCGACGCCCCAATGGCGTGAGAATCCGCTCGGCTATATTCATAATATGCTCATTGTCATGGAACTTGATATCCGTCCGTTCCAGCTTGCCCAAACGCTCCACAAACACCTTTTGCGGGCCGTTCACCATGATTTCGGTAATGCTGTCATCCCGCAAAAGCGGTTCGAGTGGGCCTAGCCCAAGCATTTCATCACAGATATCGGCAATCAGACGGCTTTTCTCCCCGCGGGGAATAGCAAAAGGCGCCGTGTCAAAAGCGCGCTGGCAGTATTTATTGATAACGGCCTCTACCTTGCGCGGGTCCTGATTCAAGGCGGACACTGCTGCCTGTTCAGCCGGAGTCATTTCATTCAGGATATGCTGATGAATATGGTGCTTGATGGACTGATAGGAAAGCTCCTCAGCTAAATCCTGGGCATCATCCTGCAGAGCAAATATCTTCACCTGCTGATTTTGGCCATCCTTACGCCCCAAACGCGTCAATAATGACATCTGACTTCCTCCCGCTTATTCTGGCTTGTATTCACTGTACATACTATAGGTTATATCAATCTTGGCCAGTTTCATGCCCCCTGCCAACTGACTGACGATATTCCCCAATTGTGAACCCCTTGTATTTAAATCAGCCTTCATGATAACTTGTACATTATGGCTGTCTTTATCGTAGTTAATGTTAAAATGGTCTGTTGAGGTTGCCTGCCACTCAAAAATGTCCATAGGCAACTTTTCATCTTTATATTTATCGCGAACTTTTTTATAGTTATCCTGGTAATAATCTTTAGACGGTATAATAGCCGCCTCCCGCGCACTACTGCGGGCAATACTGCTTAATGTCAAATAATCGGCAAAAAACATGCCGATATAAAATAAACCGAAAACCAATAATAAAAACAGGGGCAAGACCAATGCAAATTCAATAATGGATTGTCCCTTTTGTTTGTTTTGCATAGCTTACCCCCGCTTTACTATTCTTTAGCCTTTTGCTGCGAATGCATTCGTTATGGAATTAAAGGCTTCCTTAACCTTCGTCGTCAGTTCGCCATTCGTCCCCAGAGCAGTTGCAACAACAGCTACGAATGCCAGCACCAAAGCATACTCCACAATGCCCTGTGCCTTTTCGCTTAGATAACGTGCCTTCAGATAATTAATGATTTCTACCATGATAAAAATCCTCCCTAAATAAAATAAATATATTTATGAAAATCCCCAAAGGATTATCAACCATTAAAATTTTATGTTGACGATACGTCTTATGACCAAAAAGCCAATGATTTCCATCACAATCGCACCAGCAACACAGGCCTGTCCCACAGGCTCCTCAAATAAAGGACGCAGATATGCGGGATTGACCAAAGACATAATAAAGCCTACACCTACCGGCATCAAAGCCAGCACAACGCCGGAAGCCCGGCCCTGTGCCGTCAGCGTCATAATCTCACGCCGCATACGGACGCGGTTATTAATCGTATCGCTGATGGTATCGAGAATCTGGGCAAGGTTGCCGCCCACCTGTCGCTGAATGACCACGGCGGTGACCACCAGCTCAAAGTCAGGGCTGTTGACGCGTTTTTGCATATTGTCCAGTGCCGTTTCCACATCAACGCCGATATTGACCTCGTTGACGACCTTCTGCACTTCCCGGCCAATGGGCGCGTCCATTTCTTTGGCAATCAGCTCAAATGCCTGCATAAAGCTGAACCCTGCCCGCAGGGCATTGGCGACCATGATGAGCATATCCCCCAGCTGGGTGGTAAATGCCTTTTGGCGGCGCTTGATGTAGATATTCAAAAACGCCAGTCCTGCCAGCACGCCGCCGATAAAAGATAGCAATGCAAACAGCGGTTCCAAGGTAGCGGCGAGCATAATGAGGGCACACAGGCCGCCGAACAGCCCCAGCATAACCTCATATTCTGAACCGAGCAGCGGCCAATCGGCCTGCTGCATCTTTAAGTCCATACGGTTGCTATGCTGAATCTGCCGCAGCCAGCCCCCTGCCCGCCGCAGCCAGTTGCGCAGGCGGTCTTTGGCAATTTCTGTAGGCTTGACACCTCGCAGCCGCTGTTGGCGAAGCTGCACAGCCGCCCCGGAAAAATATTCCATGCGGTTGACCAAATCGTTATGCTGACGCGCCTTTATGCGGATAACCATAAAGAGCAAAGCGAATGTCAGCAAAGTTACCGCTAAAGCTAATACAATGCTCATACTGCCGCCCACCTTATACGATGGCGTCTGCCGATAATGTGGTCGGCAAGCCGGTCAACCTGACGCGACAGGGGGCTGTCCGGACGGATATCCGTTGCCATCTTCCCCTTGTCCGCCGCATCGGAAACAATGGTATATTCATTAGGAATAATCTCCGTAACGGGATAGCCAAGCTTCTGCGCTAATTCCATTTTGGAACGGGAATCACATGGCTCTACGCGGGTGAAGATGACCTTGAGCCGTTCTTCCACATCTTTCCAGTCCCGAAAAACATCCAAGGCCCGTTTGGTATGGTCGATTTCGTAAGCGCCGTTTATCATCGTCACCATAAAGGTGGTACTCGATGCTTCCGCCGCTGCAATCGAAGTCGGATTAAACCCAGACGGTACATCAATGAGAACATAGCGGAACAGGCTGCGGCTCATGGCAATGAGATTTTCCAACCTGTCAATGGCGATTTTATCCATCATATTAGGAGTCGGTGTGCCGCAAAGCACACTGACATTCGGTGCCACCGGCATAAAGTACGAGCGCAGCGATGCCGGTGACAGGAAGCGGACATCCCGCACAGCCTCCACAATCGTAGTCTGTGGAGCCAGATTGAAGAACACCGCCATATCGCCGAACTGCAAATCCGCATCAATGATGCCCACCGGTTCCCGTGTCTTGCGGGCCAAGGACATCGCCAGATTCGCAATCAACGTCGTTTTGCCACTCTTGCCCTTGGGACTGAAAAAGACCAAGGTTTCTGCACCGGCATCGCCGCCCAGACGGGAAAACGTCTCTACGGTTTCCTGCAATTCCATGCCGGTGAAGGGCTTTATGATATAGCCCTTTGCCCCAGCCTTCACGCTCTGACTGGCATTTTCAGCCTGCCACTTTTCTCCCATGCAGAGAATCGCCGCCCCAGGATAGGCCCGCTTAAACTGGTCAATCAAGCCCATGCCATCGGGCTGCTCAATATCGAGCAGGATGAGATTTGGGTTAAAGACCGCCCCTTGCCCCAGTGCGTCACTGACGTTTTGGAAGCGAGCCGCCAGGGAAAAGTTCGGCGTATCATTGATTACTTGACTGAGCCGTTCGAGCATCAACCGGTCAGACTCCATTAATAGTACACGGTAATCCACGGTTTATCTCCTTTCAGCCAAAAATCCGCGCCAGCCAGGATTCTGACCCGCGTTCATCCCCGGCGTCATCATAGACGCGGTTGGTATAACGAGCAACCAAATCCCGCAAAGCCTCGCCCAGTTCACTGCCGCCAGAACGAAGTACCAATGGTACGCCGTCCTTAATCGACTGACTGGCTGCGTGAAAATCATTGGGCAGGATGTGATAAAAGGGTTCACCCAAGAGATTTTCCACATCCTCAATACTTATGCGGGTCTTGGCGTTGCTGCGGTTCAGAATCAGCCGAATTTTGTTCTTGTCGTAGTTCATCTTCTTCAGGGTTTCCGAACCGATTTTCATATTCTTGATGGTGGGAATAAAATCCACAATTCCCAGGAAACTGACAATGGTGGATAAGTCCAACAAAGCCAGATTCAACTTGCTGAATGTGGAAGTCGTATCCACCAGTACATAATCAAAGACCTTTTGCAGCTGACGCACCATGTCCATGGCCTTATCCGCGTCAATATTATAGGATTCTTCGAGTTTTGTCGGAGCAGCCAATACATAAAATACTACATTGTGGTATTCATAAGGTGTGAGGAATTCCTCGGCGTGTACAGCAACGCCCTGCTGCCGGCTCATGGCCTGCTGTAAGTCATAGGCCGTACGCTGTGGCAAAAGCTGTAAATAATTGCTCACATCCCCAAACTGCAGGTCAAAGTCCACTAAGCAGACTTTTTTCCCCTGACGTGCCAGCTCCGAAGCCATGTTCGTGCTGATAAGGGTCTTGCCCACTGCCGAAGCTGTGCTGAAAAAGGTGATGACAACACCATTTATTTCCTGTGTAAATACCCCCATGATGTCTCCTTATTTACTCTCGCTGCCGCTTATCGGCATGATGTTATCCAAGGTGCTGACTTCTTCCTGAACGGCTGCTTTTTTCTGCGGTTTCTCAGGAATAGGGCCATTCACATCAACGCTTTGCATATCCCGCACTTCCCGACGGCTGTCGTTGAAGGTCTCCGCCATCTTGGTAGACATCTTGACCTCTGTGCGTTCATTAACCACCCGCGGCGTAAGCAAAATCATAATTTCCGATTTCTGACGGCTGTCATTATGATATTTGAATAACTCACCCAAAATCGGAATATCACCTAACAAAGGCAGTTTCTGAATACTCTTGCTATCCTCAGAATTGAGCAGGCCACCGATTGCCATGGTCATCCCCGAAGGGATTGTTACCTCCGTCTGCGCAGAACGCGTTGACAGTCCCGGCATTTTATACCCGTTGGTTGTAACGCTGTTTGACCAGTCCAAACGGCTGACCTCCGCATTGATCTTTGCCTGCACATTTCCCTGTCTGTCCACAGTCGGATTGATCAGGTTCAACGAAATGCCATAGGGCTTATATTCTACGGTGATGTTATTACTTGAAGACGAGGCCACAGGATAGGGAATCTGCCCGCCGACCAGAATCCCTGCCGACTTTCCGCTCATGGTTGTGATATTGGGACGGGAAACCACGCGGGCCTTTCCCTGTTCAATCAATAAACGCAGCTGCGCATTTATCTGCGAAAAATGGGTAAAAAGCCAGTTGCGACTATACCAATGACTCCCCTTATCACGCTGGGCACCGTAAGTTTCGCCGGCATAGAAGGTTCCCGGCTCATTCATGGTTATACCAGTACTGCCATCTGTAGTAGGCGAAGAATAGGTAATGCCGAGTTTTTTTGCATCGTCAGAGTTAATCTCTATGACCAATGCTTCCATATTTATTTGGTCAGGATTCTCCATATCCAAAAGGTTAATAACCCGCGCACTGCTGTCTTTCTGCTCCTCTGTCGTCACCGTTGTCTTAACTGCGCTGCTGCCGCTATTGCCTAACTTCACCGTATTGCTTTTGGTTTCGGTAGGGTCTTCCCCTACATAAAGGCAGGCAACCTTAAAGGCTAAATCTTTTTCATACTGGTTGCGGACCGTTCCGCGCAGAAGCACTCTGCCGCCCACCATCTGCACCCTGACGCCTGGCAGCCGGATGGCTTGTTCAATAGCCGCTGCCATTCCCGTGTCCTCGTTGTTGACGCTGACCGTGAAATCCTGCCGCATGCCATCGGCTGTCCATACATTTATCGTTGTCGTTCCCTGTTTGACCGCCACGATATTAATTGCAAAATCGCTCAATTCCTGTACATCAGCAATCTGCGGGTTCCCCACAGCGACCTTGGTTATAGCACTATTGGTGCTCAGATAATAAGATTGATTAATCCCGAGCCACATCGGCTGAGCATAGGCATAAGCGGGAGCCGGTGCCGTAATTGCGGTAATTGCTGCCATGCCTAGCGCAATTTTCGTACCTGTATTCAAGTTAATCCTCCCTAGTTATTCTTCGTACCGCGAATTATCTTCATGTGACTTCCCTGTTCAGCCTGCTGTGGAGCTGCCTGCGGACTGACAGCCGGAGCCTGTGCCCTCACTGGGGCAGGAGCAGGTGCAGGTGCTGGAACTGGTGCCGGATTATTGGCTTTCGGAGCCGTATCCGCATTGCGCTCAGCGGGAATCACATAATCCGTATTGACGGTAAAAATATCTGTGGGAGAGACTGGACGGAGAACAAGATATATCGTACCCTTCTGTGAGGCTGTAGCCACTTTCAAAGCCTCATCCAATGGCAAAGCCAATGTGGCGGTAGCCATTTGGTCGCTTTCGCCCTTAATCACGGTTTCTTCCGCATTCTTCTTGCTGTCAGCGGAATCCTTTTCCGTATCTTCTGCTGCAGGGCCGCCCTTTTTATTGATGGCCAGCAGCTGTACATTTTGCAGGATAACTTCGCCCCGCAGTCCCGAGTCTTTTGAGCCGGAAACCACCATTACATCCACGTAATCACCTGGTTTGGCAAAGCCGGAAACGCCGGTAATATCAGTGATAGCTACCGATACAGCACGGCAGTTCGGCGGAATCATTCCCGTAAAGCCCGCCATGCGAACATCCGTATAAATCTTTTTCGTGGTCAGGATATCCCCCTGCCGGATTGCGATACTGGCAGGACTCCCCGCCACTTCGCTGATATCCTGTATTGCCTCAGGCGGCACAACATCCGCCGGCATATCCACCACTTTCAGCATATTGTCTTTGATGACCGTCCGCTCAGGAATATCCTGCTTAGCCACCACGACTTTCACCATTTGCGTCTTGGGCCCCTCATTAGCTGCGCTTTCCGTTCCTGAAAGCGACATATACACCAACAAGCCCAACAGGCAACTGGCCAAAGCCGCCAAAGCTACCCATTGCTTATAAGTAAGTTTTAACTCCAGTAACCACTTTTTCATGTATCCCCATCCTTGAAATAGCTCACTGTTCTAGGACTTTTAGTCTCTACTTTTATATTTCTCTACTTTTATATTATAGAAGGATATTTTAATCCTTTTCCAATAAATTGTTAACAGCATATCACTTTTTCACCCTATTAGTCAACCTCATTTACGGTTTTTTTGTAAACCATTGTCAAATAATACACATTCAGCATACATGCGCCTAATTTGAATTAGGACTTAACTCCTCATTATTTGCATTTTCAGGTTATACACGCTAAACTGTACATGAGGTGAATTACAATGCTGTTATTTCTGAATATAAGCGCAGCCATTATTTGTGCGGTTGCCGGAGCCATTGCCGGCAATCTTTGGATAGAAAAATTGTATCGAGAAAAAAATGACATCTTGACTTTCCCCCATAAAATTTCCAACCAAACACAGCGACGACGGCAATTTCTGCCGCCACTTTTGGGCATGCTCTTTGCCTATTTTCTCTTGTCCCATACGGCCACAATCCCGGACAATATATTCAACCTGATTTTTATCTACTTCCTTGTACTCTTTACCATAACGGATTTTGAACAGCAGGTTATTTTTGACATAATGCAGCTCCCCTTCGCCCTTTGCGGCCTGGCCTTCTGCCTATTCAGCGACATTCCCCTACTCAATCATCTGACGGCCGCGCTGGGGGGCGGCGTAATCTTTCTCGTGCTGGCGATACTGACCCGCGGCGGCATTGGCGGCGGCGATATCAAGTTAATCGCTGCCTTGGGCTTATGGCTCGGGACAACGGCACTTATCGACGTCGTGGCTTTTGGATTTATCGCTGGCGGAATTGCGGCCTTTGTTTTATTGGTATTCAAGCACAAAAAAAGGACCGATAAGTTTGCCTACGGTCCTTATTTTACGCTGGCTGCGCTCTTGCAGCTGTTTCTAAAATGATTATTCGTATCGCAATGCCTCTATGGGGTCAAGCTTGGCGGCTTTTCTGGCCGGATAGATGCCAAAGAACAGGCCAATGCCTACGGAGAAGATAAAGGATACGATTATCGGTGTGATGGTGATTACCGTGGTAAAATCGCCCAGTTGGGCAATGATTTTCGACGCGGCACAGCCGAACACGATGCCGATGATGCCGCCGATAATGCCGATAACCATAGACTCAATCAAAAACTGAGTCATGATGTTCATAAAGGTGGCTCCCAGTGCCTTGCGGATACCGATTTCCCGTGTGCGCTCGGTGACGGACACCATCATGATGTTCATGATGCCGATACCGCCGACAATCAGGGAAATTCCCGCAATCGCGCCCAAAAGCATGGTCAGCATGGAGGTGGATTGGCTCACCGTTTCCATCAGGCTGGTGAGGTTGCGCACATGGAAATCATCATCCTTGCCCGCAACGATATGATGGCGGGAACGCAGGAGATTTTCGATTTCAGCCTGCACCTGCTCCATCTTCTCCTGACTGGAAACCTGCACATTGATGGACTGCACATAGGTAATGCCCAGCATGCGTTCCTGTGCAGTAGTCAGCGGGATGTAAATCACATCATCCTGGTCCTGTCCCACGGAGGACTGCCCCTTGGATTCCAACAGCCCGATTACCTTGTAAGGCTGATTATTGATACGAATATTCTTGCCCACAGGATTATCCTTGGCAAAGAGATTGGACGCAACCGTGGTGCCGATTACGGCAACGCGGTTGCGTTTATTCATATCATCCGTTGAGACAAAGGAGCCATAGCCAATGGTCAGCGAACGAATGGACATAAACTCTGGCGTCACGCCCTGTACGCTGGTTTTCCAGTTGTTATTGCCATAGACAATCTGATAGGACGAGGACACGGATGGTGATACAAAATCAATGTTCTTGATTTTATCCTTGATGGCCTTGGCATCGTCGTATTTCAAGGTCTGCATGGAGCCTGCCGCCCCGCGTACGCCGCCGCGGTTGGAGGAACCGGGCGAAACAATCAGCATATTGGAGCCTAAGCTGGCAATGGAACTCGTAACATTGCTGCGCACGCCCATACCGACAGAGACGAGGGCAATAACCGCCCCCACGCCGATGATGATGCCCAGCATGGTGAGCAAACTGCGCATTTTGTTGGCGTAAAGGGAGGTCAGCGCCATCTGGAAACTTTCACTAAATAACATCCATGACCACGCCCCTTCCTGCATCCTTGGTGATTTTGCCATCACGTACCAAAAGCTGACGGCTCGCGCAGGCGGCGATTTCCGGTTCATGGGTGACGAGGATAATCGTGCGGCCCATGCCGTGCATCTTCTGGAAAATCTCCATGATTTCTTTGGTGGATTTGGTATCGAGGTTGCCGGTCGGCTCATCGGCCATGATGATGTGCGGGTCATTGACGAGCGCCCGCGCAATCGCGACTCTCTGCCGCTGACCGCCCGATAGTTCATTGGGCTGATGGCCCGCCCGGTCAGCAAGGCCCACCGCCTCTAAAAAGTGCATGGCCTTTTCCAACCGCTCCTTGCGGCCTACGCCGGAGTAAACCAGCGGCAAAGCTACGTTTTCGAGTGCCGAAATGCGGGAGAGCAGATTGAAGTTCTGGAAGACAAAGCCGATTTTCTTATTGCGGGTCACGGCCAGCTTGTCATCACTCAGACCGGCTACCTCCTGTCCGTCCAGCTTATAAGAGCCTGTTGTCGGCCGGTCAAGGCAGCCCAAAATATTCATCAGCGTGGACTTACCGGAGCCGGACGGCCCCATCAGGGCGGCAAATTCGCCCTGATAGATATTCGTGGTAATGCCGTCTAACGCCGCCACGGTTTCGCCACCGATTTTGTAGAGTTTTTTGATGTCCTTGAGCTGGATGGTGGCTGTGCGTGTTTCTTTATTGGTCATCGCATTTTTACCGCCCTTCTTACATTGGAGGTGGCCCCCCGCGATTGCTGCTGTTTTTTTTTGCATTTTCCGCGGATTTGGCCACATAGGTGCTGACCACCTGTTCGCCCTCGGACAGACCGTCCAAAATCTCCACATATTCATCGCTGTAAATGCCTGTGGACACATAGCGGTTTTCCTGCGTGCCATCCGCGTTCTTCACGATGACATAGGAACCGTTGACATCGGTTTTCAACGTAGAGATGGGCACGACCAGCGCATCATTTTTTTCAGCAGTATTGATTTCCACGCGTGCCGTCATGGCCGGCAACAGGAGATTTTCCGGGTCATCCACATCCAGGGTCACATAGTAATAGATAACACTGGCCGAAGACGAACTGCTTGAAGAGGAACTGCTCGACGTATTGATATTCCAGCTGTTGCTGGTATCCGTCCGGGAAATCTTGGATACCCGCGCCGTAAAGGTCTTGCCGTTGAAGCTGTCCACCGTAAAGGTCGCGGACTGACCAACCTTCACGCTGCCGATATCCGTTTCATCGACCTTGGCCAAAATCTGCTTGCTGGACATATCCGCAATGCGCATGATGACCGTAGGATTGCTGGTGCCCTGCACGGCCATGGTACCCGGGGTCTGCGGCTCGCCCACCACTACGCCGGACATAGGCGCGACAATGGTCATTTCATTCATGTTGGACTGGGATTCGGCCAGCGAAGATACCGCCGTATCGTAATTCATTTTGGCATCTTCCAACTGCTCCTGAGTATCCGCACCAATGCTGTAGAGATATTGGGCGCGTTCGTATTTGGCCTTGGTATTGGCCACCTTGTACTGGGCCTGATTGCGTTTTTCTGTGTAATCCGTGGCATCGAGCGTGGCTACGGTCTGTCCCGCCGTTACGGTGTCGTTTTCCTTGACCAGCACATCTTTAATTCGTGCCGTAACCTTGGAACTGACCTCGACACTGTTCACCGGCTTAATGGTGCCCGTTGCCGATACGGTAGACTTCAAGTTCATACGCACAACCGGGGTTGTTTCCACCGCTGCCGCCTTCTTTGCCTCCTGTTGGCCCTGATAGTATTGATAGCCATAGACACCGGCGGCAATCAATACCACCAGGGCAATGGCGGTCTTTATTTTCCAATCAAATTTCATTTATTTCCCTCATTTCCAGCCAGTTCTTCTGCCACTTGGCGGGTATTATCCGCCGTGGTATCACTGTTGCTGCCTAAATTTTCCTGCATAAGCGCCGTATCGGCATCGGTATCGAGCTGGGCGGCAGCTTCTTTTTCTTCCGGCGTCAGCTCTACCCCCATGGCATTTTCCACCGTGGCCTTGTAGCGGGCATAGTCATACTGTGCGCTGATATGGTTTAACTTCGCCGTAGAAAGTGCCTCCTGCGCGTCGATGATATCGAGCATCAGCCCTTCACCGGCACGGTATTTTTCCCGCGCAATAAAGGCATCTTCTTCAGCCTGATGCACGGCATCCTGCGTGGAGTTAAAGCGCTTTTCGGCCTCGCGCATATTGTAATAGGCCTCCCGCACAGCCAAATCAATACTTTCCTTATCCTTCTGATAGGTCAGCTTGGCAATATCCCGGTCCGTTTCGGCCGATTTGACCTGCGCCCGGGTCACGCCGCTGTCAAAGATATTCCAATCCAGCCCTAAAGTTGCCGACGCACTATGGCTGTTCTGGCTGCTGGGATTAAAACGCTGACTTTCGCTAAGCCCCACGGACAAATTGAGCGTGGGCAGATAACCTGCCTTTGCCGCCTTAATCGCCTGTTCCTGCTGCGCAAGTTTGTTCTTGTCCACCTGCAAATCCTTGCGGTTGGCATAGGCATAGTCTAAACAAGCGTTCATATCCTGGTCAAAGGCAAGATAGGAAAAATCCGTCGTCAGATTCAGCGGTTCACTGCGGTCAATATTCAGGTAATTGCGCAGCTCGGCCAAATCCACCTCATAGCTGTTCTCGGCCTTGATGAGATTCTGCCGGGCATCGCTGAGTTCCACCTGCGAACGGATAACATCAATCTTCGCCTTGGAACCTGCCGCATAGAGCTGGCTCACGTTGGTATAGTGCTCCTGGTACTTGTCCACAGTTTCCTGGCGCACCCCAACGGTTTTCTTCGACTCCAAAGCATCATAATAGGCCTTGATAACATTGAGTTTCAAGTCTTCCTGCGCCCGCTGAGTTGTGAGGCTGGCCGATTCCACACCAATTTTGGCCTTTTTGATATTGGCCTGATTCTTGCCGCCGCTATAAAGAGGCAGTTTACCGCTCAAGCTGACATTATTGCTGTCCTGACGGTCCGTATCCTTCGTTTTATTAGTCGTCAGGCTGTCGCTCAGCCCCACGCTGACACCATTGTTGCCTTTGGCCTGTTCCAGCGCATATTTTGCCGTGTCCTCGCCCTTTTGCGTAACTTTGAGACTGGTATTCTGAGCCAACGCCAAATTGATGGCCTCCTGCAGGCTCAAATCCGCCGCCTGCGCCATAGGACTGGCCATCAGCAGCGCCATAAACGGCACGCCAGCCTTTATCCAACGCTTTAATTCCATGAAGAATCCTCCCCAGTTTATTTTCCTTTTACACCTTTTTATTTTACCACAACCACGCTTTTCATGGCGCAAAATGTTGTATTATATGATAAAATAGATTCGTTGTAATTCGATGAGAAATAGATTAAATTTGCATTAGAAATAGGTGTTTTTTCGATGGATAATCCATATTTTGCCGAGGCGCAGAATCTCCTGCGCAAGTTTTACGGCTACCCGGACTTCCGCCCGGCGCAAAAGCCTGTGGTCGAAAGTCTCCTGCAGGGCTCTGATACGCTTGCCATCATGCCCACCGGCGCAGGCAAGAGCATCTGCTTTCAGCTGCCCGCGTTGGTGTTTCCCGGTATAACCCTTGTCATTTCGCCGCTGATTTCCCTGATGAAAGACCAGGTTGACGCCCTCGGTGAACAGGGCGTGCCGGCTACCTATATCAACAGCCAGCTGACCCTAGAGGAAAGCAATCTCCGCTTTAACGCCATTGCCGATGGGCGGTATAAACTCGTCTACGTCGCCCCCGAGCGGCTCGATACCGACTACTTCCGCTACATCATCGAGCGGCAGGAAATCTCCATGGTGGCCGTCGACGAAGCGCACTGCCTGTCCCAGTGGGGTCATGACTTTCGCCCGAGTTACCGGCAGATTGCGCCCTTTATCGCCGGACTCCCCCGCCGCCCGCTCGTCAGCGCCTTTACAGCCACGGCTACGCCGGAGGTCAAAGACGATATCATTAATCTTCTGCACCTGCAAAACCCGCGGATTCATGTCACGGGCTTCGACCGCCCCAACCTCTACTTTGAAGTGCGCCGGGGCGAGGACAAGAAGAAATTTATCGAGCGCTATCTAAAGAACCATGCCGATGAATCCGGCATCATCTACGCGGCCACCCGTAAGGAAGTGGACAGCCTTTACGAACACCTCAAAAAGAAAAAGTTTGCCGTAGGCCGCTACCATGCGGGCCTGTCCGACAAACAACGCAATAAGGCGCAGGACGATTTTCTCTACGATAATGTGCAGGTCATTGTGGCTACCAACGCCTTCGGTATGGGAATTGACAAGTCAAATGTGCGCTATGTGATTCACTACAATATGCCCAAAAATATTGAAGCCTACTATCAGGAAGCAGGCCGCGCGGGCCGCGACGGTGAACCGGGCAGCTGCATCCTGCTCTACTCCCCGCAGGACGTCATGACGCAAAAATACCTGATTGACGTATCCATCGAGGACGAAGAACGCAAGGCCCATAACCTCGGCACCCTGCAAAAGATGGTCGACTACTGCCACACACCGGAATGTTTGCGGCATTTCATCATCAACTATTTCGGCGATACCAGTTCCGAAGTCATCTGCGATAACTGCGGCAACTGCAAGGCAGGCCTCGAAAAAATCGATGTCACCATCGATGCCCAAAAGGTCTTCTCCTGCGTCTACCGCATGCAGCAGCGCTTTGGCCTGACTCTTGTCGCCCAGGTGCTCAAAGGCTCCAGCGACAAGCGCGTAAAAGAACTGCACTTCGATAAGCTCTCCACCTTCGGCCTGATGAAAGAACGCACGCTGGCCGACATCAAGCTCCTGATTCAGCGCTTTATCGCCACGGATTACTTAGGAATTACCGAGAGCAAATTCCCCGTGGTCACGCTGAAACCTGCCGCCTACCCCGTCCTCAAAGGACAGGAAAAAGTCTGGCAGGCCGTGCCCAAACCGGAAAAGGAAAAAGAACCTGCCGCCCCGGAACTTTTCGACCATCTGCGCCATCTGCGCAAGGAAATTGCCACCCGCGAACACGTCCCGCCCTATGTGGTTTTCTCCGATGCCACCCTCAGAGATATGTGCCGCGTCCAGCCCGCTACACTTGATGAAATGCTGGATGTCAAAGGGGTTGGCGAACAGAAACTGCGTAAGTATGGGCAGGAATTTCTGGAATGTATTCAACGCAATAATCAATGACAACTTCATCAATGATTTGGTGTAAATAAGTTACTATCTATTATTTTTTGAATTACTGTTATTGCCTGGTCATAAACGATATCATCATACAACAGATTTTCAGTTATATTTGAATAGTCCGCTGCAAAATATTTTCTCTTAACTATCTCCTTTAAAATATTCGTGGGGTTTTCTTGTGCTTGAGCAGATAAGCAATTAGGATTATGCAAGCGTTCCTGTCTTACACTCTGTACCAGTTCTTTGCTAATGTTAGTTATGCCAATACGAGAATCTATCTTATACAGGTCATATATATGACGAGAATATCTTTCACTCTTTCCCTGCATAAAATAATCACATAGTGCAAAAACTTTATCCACTGCCGTTCGTTTGATATCCTGAACATTGATCAAAAAACTTTGCAATTCATATTCTTCTATAACCTCACGCAGTCCATGACTATTCAGCGTTTTTTCAATATACGAGTTTACGCTTTGAACATCGATAGGAAATGGTTCTATAGCAACAGACACTTCTATATAAATGACTGGTCGAATTTTGTTATCAGAAAATATGGAGTCATACTCCAGTTCGTATCTATTAAAATCCCGGCCACTTCGAGTCATCTCTTCGTTAACAAGTAGTAAGCCAATTTTACCAGCGCAGTCTTTAATCGCCTGTTTGATATCTTTCTTTTGTTTTCTAGATGGGCGGTGCAATACCGTTAAATCTATATCCTCAGAGAACCTGTTGATTACTTGGTAGCACTTCGATAAAGATGTACCGCCCTTAAATACGAAATCTATATCCGTTTTGCATATTTCCTTCAAAAACATGGAAACATAGTAATCTTTTTCGGTTATTTCTCGTTCATAACCATATTCTGTACGTGCCTGCTGAATTATTTCAGCAAATACATCTTTGTTATCATGCAAGTACATCATAAACCCCCATCATAATTAATTCCTGACTTGTTTTTGCGGGGTACGCTTCCAAGCTATTTCGTACACTTTGCTTGCTAATCTGCATTTTTCTCGCATATGCTTGAATCATAGACATCGTTTTATCCCGAGAAAACTCAGAATATTTTTTGGCTGTACTTACCAAATCCAATAACGACAGAGCTGCTACATTTTCTTTATTTATGTTTTGCTTTGGTTTAGATACTCTAACTTTAATTTTCCCTAAAATGATATTACGACCATTTCCCTTTTCCATATTTGTAACAATAGACCTAATAGCAGGAACTTGCGTAGTTATTTTTGCTATGTTTGCCAAAGTCAATCCAGAATAGTACCCTTGGGGATTATTTTTTCTACCAAGATACCTATCTTTTATTACTTCATCCACATCGAAAGGTTTTTCTCCAAAAAGTGTCGATTTTTCAGGAAAATAGTAAATTCCCTGGCTAAAGCGTCTTATCTCTCTTGTATCTACCCATTTTTTCAGAAGCTTTTTTGCGTAGATATTGGATACGCCCAAAGTTAATTCTATATCTTTGATATATATTGGTTTATTGAGTCCAAAAGTTTCTTTTATCAAATCTACCATACTGATCCCCCCCTCTGTAAGTGTATTATACCATTTTTACATACGCCAGTCAAAATAAGTATATTGATTATGTAAAATAAAAATTTTCCCCATGCCTCATACCAATACACGCACTAAGCCCGTGGGGCTGGTGATATTTTTCCGCAGCTTTTGACAAGCTTGTCTATGGCGAAGGAAAAATATAACCAGCCCCACGGGCGCCTTAGTATACATATGTTATGTACACACTAAGTTATTTATTTAGCATTAACGTATTTTACATATTCATCCGTCTGAATCGGAGTCTTGCCGCAGTAACGCATCAGAGCGCGGAAGAAGGTTGCGCTGCGGTTGACGCGCTGAATAGCTTCGTCATGAGTCAGTTCGCGGTTTTCTTTGCGCAGTTTCTGAGCCAGTTCGAAGGATTCATTGGCAATCATCAGCATATGGTCAATGATTTCGTCTTCATTGTTGAAACGAACGCTGTCATCAACCGTCATTTCCTTGGTGATAAGAGGTACACCATCAACATCCCATTTCACTTCGCTGTGATTGAGCGTCTGGTCAATGTTCAGATGATGTTTGCGGTTGAAGTCATCATAAACGGACATATGCAGCGGCATGGAAAGGTCACCGCAATAATGACCGAGAATAGCATAGTTATAATCATCAAACTTGCCCTGTTCCGTCCAAGCTTTTGCCTTGCGGGTAGCGTTGATGATACCGCCGAGAATCCAGCCATCTGGGGAATCATCACGGCCCTGGCCAATCATTTCCAGCTGTTCTTCAACGTCCTTACGCGTAGGCGGTTTGGAAGCATCAAAGAAATGGCCCTGACCATCGTTCTTCTTGAGTTTGTTGATGGCCGATACAGTCTTGGAAACGTCCGGAGACGGAGCGTTCTGATAGCTCATCAGACCTGCGGCACGTTCAATAGCCATATGGGTCTGGTCCGTCCAAGCTTCTGCCGGAGCCGGAGAAAAACTGAGTGCACCAAAGGATGCCAGCATAGCGGGAATAATCATTAATTGAGATTTTTTACTAAATTTCATTAGGATTTACCTCCCATTTTTAATAGCATGACTATGACGAAAAAGCCTGCCCTTACGGGCATTGCCCAACGGGGCAGGCTTTTTCACAGCCATTTTATATGGTAATTTTTAGGGGAAACGGATTAACGTAATTTGAATACCAATTCAGCAAGGAAAGCCGTCTTCCATTTTCCATTAGCCGGATCTTTATAATCACTCAACCCCTTATCCTGCATACGAGCTAATGCAAAGTCACAAGACAAGCCCTTCTTAATGGTATAACCATAAGTCAGTCTCCAACCTCTAGCATCATCATAGAAAGTCGGATTATGAACATATTGTGCCCCCTTGCCCAAGTCCTGATATTTCAAAGACCAAATTTGCGTTCCCGGTTTCTGCAAAGGTAATCCGGAAGTCGTATCACTGGTAGGACCAGTAAACGCCTCTATATACCAACCCTTACGAGCAGCACTCACAGCATCTGCGGCACGCATTTTATCGGACGTATTACGAGCATATTCACCTTGGATAGTTATACCGGGGAATTTAACTTTTGTTCCCACCGACCAAATTCTATATTCATTATACTTATTAGCAGCATATTCATTTGTAGCTCTTAAATAGGTTGCAGACATCTGCCAATTCTTTACGACATCTTTTGTTGCATTCACAGCGAGTATACGGTCACCACTATCACGGTCACCATAAATAAGCTGCAAGCACTGTGGGTCATACCAGTTACCAAAAGAAACCTGCGCACCAGTCAAATTACCGGAGGAATTAAAAATCATTCCCTGTCCCAAGTAAGCTCCTTTTTTACCTACAATTGTAGTTATATTAGCCTTTTTAAATTTATGCTGAACAAAGGTTTGGTCAAAATACGCATGCTTACCATTTGTATTTTTTACATTGTCAGACAAACCATCAAAATCACTATGCAAACGTGCAGTTACTTTTGTATCCTTGTCAATGAAGTAATCCAACTGCAAACGAGTATAGTTATTCCAATGATTGCGCTTGTAGTGACCATCTTTGGAAGTAGGCGTATAACCATTCAAATTATCTTTATCCGAATAATTTGATATAACACCGTTCAGCTCCATACGGAACTTATCGGAAATTTCTGCACTTGCCGTAGAAGGTGCAACTGTATTGATGCCAGCCGTAGCGCCCATCATCAGGGCCATAGCTATCGAAAGTTTAACTGATTTCTTCATTATAATAATCCCCTATTCTCTAATCGTTCTCTTACTGTTCCGTGCCCGGCTTGGTGTTTGCCTTGTCCTGAGCATTCTTCATGGGTCTCCAGGTACGGAGAGACTTGCGGCGGATTTCACTCTTGCCTGCCGGAGTCTGTTTCCAGTAGTTGCCGCTCTTGTCCAGAGCCGGTTCCCAGTCACCATAGGTCGGGTTCGGCAGAACGATGAAACGTTTGCCAAATTCTTTCTGATGAGCATCTACGAGCGCGTTGCGTTCTTCCTGACTCTTGTGGTAGGAGCCAATCGGCATATCGCCCGTGTTGTCACCCATGAAGACTACTACGTCATAGTCTTTCATAACCTGCTGGAAGCGTTCCATCTTGTCGCTCTTGTCGGTCTTCAAAAGCATATGCTTCTTATCAACCTGCGGGAAGCCGATCGCTTTCATGTTCTTTGCAGAACCTTCGTACTGGGTTTTCATGCTGCGGTTGGTGACATAGAAGATTTCCACACCCAGCTTGTCAACCGCCTGCAGATATTCTGCTGCACCCGGCATAGCCGTGGCTTTGGCAGCTGCGCACCATTCATCCCAAGTTGCATTGCTGTAGCTGTTGCCCGTACCAACGAGGCCCGCTTCAAATGCACTGTTGTCGAGTACCGTTTCATCGGCATCCAGAACGATAGCCAGCGGTTTGTCACCCTTCTTGTGATGGGCAACGGCGTAAGCTACGCGGTCAAGTGCCGTGTTGTAAGCCTGATAGCAAAGTTCGCGGTACTCAGCAGAGTTCTGGAACCAAGCTACGGCCATGCCCAGCTCGTTGTTCAGCTGTTCCTGCGTGTAATTTGCCGGAACATCAGCAGCGTGGCTGGTGGTGAGCGGAGCCGTCATGAAAGATACGCTCATAGCAGCAGCAATCAAAAGGCTCTTTTTCTTGCTCAAGAAGTTCATCAAAACATCCCCTTAAATAGTTTTAACTTCTGCCCCAAAAACCCGCTGTCCATACCACGCATAAAACACAAATTAATTCAGAATCTGTCATTTTTTTCGCATTAATCAGCCAGTTTCCCTGTTTCCTGACTGCAATCGTAAACTTTGACATTTGCTTATTAATCTGTATTTAATGGTTCTATTTCTTACGAGTTTTCAGACGTTTTCGACTTACAAATCAATTATAGCCTATATGCGCCATCGATAAAAGGTCATATGTCCTTTTTAGTACATAGATATGTACTACTTTTTATTGTTTTTTTTAATTTCATTTTAACTCTCGATAGAAAACGATAACTAAAAAACGTTTTGTCAGAATTTTAATATTGACATTACTATTTTCAACTTTTACAATAACAATACAAAACATAACGCTTTTTTTGAGAGGAGATTCGGGTTTATGACCAAAAAGAAAACTTTAATGCGCGCAGCTTTAGCCGCTATGATGCTGACAGGAGCAGGGCTGTACACGGCACCGGAAATGCCCTGGCAGGCACCACTTGCCTATGCGGCTCAGCAGGAAACCGCTCTGCATATCGGCGATATTCAGGGAGAAAATCACATTTCACCATATAATGGCAAGAAGGTAAAAGACATTCGCGGCGTAATCACCTTCCGTCAAAGCGATAGTGTTTTCTTTATTCAGGATGAAGGCGACGGCAACGAAAAAACCTCTGACGGGATTATGGTTTATGCACCAAATACCAGTGCCGGAATTGGCGATTATGTGTCCGTGGACGGAGAAGTAATCGAATATTACGGAGCAGGTTATAAAGGCAAGGAAGAAACCGATTTAACAATTACCGAAATCAAAGCCAGCAAGGTAAAACAGCTCGGCCGCAAAGATTTGCCCAAACCGATTATTTTGGATAAAGACCGTATGATTCCCCGCAAAGTTATCGATAGTGACGGACTTTCCGTTTTTAATCCCGATAAGGATGCGATTGATTTCTGGGAATCCTTGGAAGGTATGCGCGTAGAAGTTGAGCAGCCGAAAATTCTTGGCCCACAGCGCTATGGTGAGATTTTTGTGGTTCCGGGCACGCATGAAGGGCCGTTCAACAATTCCGGCGGCCTGTCCATCACGGCTGACAATATGCACCCGGAACATATCTGCCTCGCTCTGCAGGGCGGTAATGCCAAAAATTTTGTCTGCAAATCCGGTGACCGCCTGAACGGCAATGTGACGGGTGTTGTCACCTATGGTTTCGGCATTTTCAAGGTGCTGACCCGCATGAATCAGCTCCCGCCTCTCGTAGATGGCGGCCTGCAGCCGGAAAAGACCACCATCAATCCCGACCCCAATAAACTTTTGGTTGCCTCCTATAATATCGAAAATTTCTCCGCTAATCCCACCAAGACGCCGGACAGCAAGGTAAAACGTCTTGCCCAGTCCATCATCAATGACCTCAAAAAGCCGGATATCATCACCGTGCTGGAATTGCAGGACAATGACGGCCCCACGGACAGCGGCGATGCCGATGCTTCCAAGAGTGCCAAGAGACTTACGGACGAGATTCTCGCCCAGTCCGGTGTCCAGTATGAATGTGTAAATATCAATCCGAACTACAATGAGGACGGCGGCCAGCCGGGTGCCAATATCCGGGTTGCTTATTTCTATCGTCCTGACCGCGTGCAGTTAAAATCCGGCAAGGTCGGCAAGGCCAATGATGCCAACAAATGGGAAAATGGCCATCTTTCCTTGAATCCGGGTCGCATTAACCCCACCGATACGTTGTACGATCACACGCGCAAATCGCTGGCCGCTGAGTTCACCTTCAAGGGCAAGGATGTGCTGATTGTCGCCAACCATCTCAATTCCAAGCGCGGCGATGACAGCCTGTACGGCAAGAAACAGCCGGTGACCTTCAAATCCGAAACCAAACGCCTGAAGATGGCTGCTGACATCAAAAAATTTGTCGATGCAGGCATGGCCCAGAATCCGAACCTCAACGTGCTGCTTACGGGCGATTTCAATGACTTTGAATTCAGTCCGGTAATCAAGACGTTTGAAGGCAGCAATATGCACAGCGTAATCAAAGACTACAACTTAGGTGACCGCTACGCTTATTACTATCAGGGCAACAATCAGATTCTCGACAATATCATTGTCAGCAACAATCTGAAGGGACATTACGAATTCGATATCGTACACGTTAATTCCTCCTTCATGGAAGAACATGGCCGTGTAAGCGACCATGACCCCCTGCTCATTCAGCTTGAATTGCAGTAAAAACAAAAGGTGCTGTGATGAAATGCTTTCGCATTTCATCACAGCACCTTTTTTCAGTCGAAAACCGGCACGAATCACAGATAGCACTCAAAATTCATTGATAGAGATATAATCACTCAACTTATAGATTGCAAATAAGCATCCATTTGTCCTGCCACTTCCTTGGCGGCTTTGGCTGCCTGCACCACGTTCCACGGACCGGTGACGACATCACCGGCTGAAAAGTTTCGCCGCCCTCAGAAAATTCCCGTTTGACAAAGACCGGGCCCTGTTCCGTAATCTTCTCCACCGCCATGCCATAGAGCACTTCAGCGCCATCGGCAATGGCATAATCCACTTCCCGCTGGCTGGCCGTGACATGATTGCTGCGCGCGTAGATGGTGACGAAACGGCTGCCCTGCCGCAAGGCCGTACGAGCCGCATCCATGGCCGAATTGCCGGCGCCAATCACCGCCACCCGCTCGCCTAGCGCATAAGCGCCGGGATTCTGCAGATAATCAATGGCATAATGGACATTGCCCAGGCTCTCCCCAGGTACGCCTAAACGACGTGCCCGCCAAGTCCCCGTACCAATGAAGATGGCCTGATAGCCATCGCTGAGTGAACGTCCCCCCGCCTATAGAGGCGGGAGCTTCCTGCTTCCACGAGAA
>DFHU01000042.1:0-7331 GCA_002373045.1 Pseudoselenomonas ruminantium
AATAAATCGAGGGCTTATCTTTCAACGAAAAATAAAATGTTCAATACATATTTCTTCTGTATAGTTTTGAGTGTAGCATATATACTCAAAAGAATATCTGGTGACGATAGCTGAGTGGTTCCACCTGTTCCCATACCGAACACAGTAGTTAAGCACTCATACGCCGAAAGTACTTGTCTGGAGACGGACTGGGAGGATAGGGCGTTGCCAGTTAAGTGATAAGCACCCTACGGGGTGCTTTTTTCGTATATAAATTTTGCGCAAATGAATAAGCCCAGCATAACTGGGCTTATTCGTCTATTTGGATATTATTTTAAGCAGGCTTGAATAATGAACTGATTAGCTAGTACGTTCATATTGGCTGAGTTAATCTTGCCAGCGGCTGCGAAGTCTTCCCAGGCTTCGTTGTATTTTTTCTGTCCGATATGGCAAAGACCAATGAGATTCTGTGCGTCAGCAGAGCGGGCTTCGATTTGCAGGAGTTTTTGTAGGTCGGCAATGGCTCCATCATAGTCGCGGTCACGGTAGCGGAGCAATGCGCGGTTGTACCAGGCTTGATTGGTGTTCGGCTGCAGGGTAATCAGCTGGTCGTAGGCTTTTCGTGCGGCTTTTTTGTCGCCGAGTTTTTCTGCGGTGATGGCCAGATTGAAAAGAGCTTCGCCAGACTGTGGATTTAATTTCTGTGCAGCGGCAAAATCGGTTTGTGCATTTTGATAGTCTCCGCGATTATAATAGACAATACCGCGATAGATTAAATTGGCTGCTTCGTCAGGTGCCTGACTGATTTTTTTCTGGGCTGCCTGCAGGGAGGCTTCGGAGCCGTTAGGGGCCTGTGCCTCTCGCCAAAGCATGAGGATTTCCTGACCATAGTTTTTGCCGGGGACGGCCCAGGCGCCGTTGAGTTTTGTCCAGGTCAGCACCTTGCCATGCAGGTCAGGACGGTTTTTTACGACGTGCTGGTAGCGTGGGTCAACGAGTGCCTGCACAGGGGGCTTATACTTGGTATAGGCGATAAGGTGCTGGATATGGGCGCGGACACCTAACTGCGGTGTGTTAAAACTATAGCCCGGCTCGTGGTGGCCAGTGGCACCCAAACCACAGAAGTTATTTTGTTTGGGTGAAACATCACCGCCGTAGGCAAAGAAGCCGGTTTCTTTCAACGCCTGACAGAGTGCCACATCGGGGCGTATACCTTCAATGGCGGCTTCCTTATAATAGTAATCAACAATTTCTTCAACTGAGCAGTTAAGCTTAGGAGTCGCGTTGCGTTTTTTGATGAATGTGACCATCTGTTCCGGACTGGCTTCGGCATTTCCCAGAATGGTGATGGTTTCCGGATTTTCCGTTACCTCCATCATGGGAATGTCAAAAGCTGGTTCACAGCGAAAATGCACAGAGGAAATCGCTCGTTTGTTGATTTCTCCAGGCATTTTATCCGGGAAGGCGGGACGGCCTTCAATGGTACGCTGGGCAACAGGAGTATCTTTAACGGGGGCAGCACAGCCGGCAACCGGCAGCAGCAGGCAGCCAAGGGTCAACGCGGGAACGATAGTGCGAACAAGGCGCATGTTAATAACCTCCTTCAACTTTGAATCTCCTTATCAGTATAACACAATTACCAGGTGTTTTAGCAAGTGGGCAGGGATATCCTTTTTGTATCGGAAAATTTTGGCGGGGATAAATTAATTTGCAGGCAGGAAAAGTTTTTTCCATGTCGAATAGTCACACTAGAAGTAAGATTCGTAATAGATGTAAAAGGGAATATGAGGTATTTTTGGAGGGATAGGTATGCCACTAAAAGGGCGATTTTTGGTGATGGTTATCGGCATTGCTGTGCTGACCACCATTTGTGTCAGTGCGGTGTTTATCGTCAACTTGAAATCTGAATCGGAGCGGCAGGTGGCTGCGGTAAAGCAGACCATGGTTGAGGATGTGGAACGGGAGCTTAAAATCGAAACCGAAACGGCGATATCGATTATCAAGCAGGTTTACGACCGTCAGCAGAAAGGTGAATTAACGGAGGAGCAGGCCAAGAAGCAGGCGGCTGATTTGGTGCGTGATTTGCGCTACGATGATGGTAAAGGATATTTTTGGGTGGATACCTATGATGGCGTAAATGTCGTGCTTTTGGGGCGCGATACGGAGGGGAAATCCCGTATCAGTCTTACTGACCCTTCCGGCAAGCAATTCATTAAGGAAATGATAGAAAACGGACGCAAGGACGGCGGCGGCTATACGGATTTGATGTTTGCAAAACCCAATGAGACTACGCCGCTGCCCAAGCGCAATTATACGGCATCTTTTGAGCCCTATAAATGGGTGCTCGGAACCGGTGTCTGGATTGATTATATTGACAGCCGGGTCGCCGCAGAACAGGCGGCTGCGGATGAAGCGTTTAAGTCCACGCTTATAAACACGGTTATCATTAATATTGTATTGTTGGCGATATTCGCTGCTTTGGGTCTGTGGGCAGCAAATACTATAGTAGGCCCGCTGCATATTGTAACCGACCGTCTGGGGGTCATGGCTACCGGCGATTTGCGGGAGGATAGTTCCTTAGAGGAGGTATTCCATCGTACCGATGAAATCGGCGAAATGAGCCGGGCTTTGCATAAGGTGCAGATGGAAGTCAGCAATATGATGAGGCAGATTATCGAGTCGAGCCAGCAGGTGGCATCTTCCTGCCAGCAGCTGACCGACAGCTCGGAACAATCCGCAGAAGTCAGCGGCACGGTGGCCAATTCCATCGTCAACGTGGCCGGTTCCTGCAGTGAGCAGTTCACGGAAGTGGAAAATGCCAGCAGCAATATTGAAAGTCTGTCGCAGAGCATGGAACGGTTCAAGACAACCATTGAACATGCAGGTAGTGTGGTAGCTGAAGCCAAAGGTCAGGCAGACAGCGGCGAAAAGGAAGTCACCGGTGCGGTGAAACAGATGGAACTCATTGAGCAGTCGGTAAGTCAGTCGGCACAGGTTATTGAAGAACTGGGCAAGGAATCCGATAAAATTGGCACGATTGTGGATGCGATTTCCCAGATTGCCGAACAGACGAATCTTTTGGCGCTGAATGCGGCGATTGAAGCGGCACGGGCCGGTGAGCATGGCCGTGGCTTTGCTGTAGTAGCCGATGAAGTCCGTAAGCTTGCGGAACAGTCCAGTTCTTCGGCAGGGGAAATCTCCAGCCTGATTGGTTCTATTCAGGAAAAGGCCCGCAATGCGGTAGCGGTTATGCATGAGGGCGTATCACAGGTGCAGAATGGTGTAGGTGCCGTTAATGGAGCCGGTAACAGCTTCAAGGATATCGCCGGTATGGTAGAGCAGGTAGTGGATGAAACGGCAGAAATGCAGCGCACGGTGGTCAGTCTGGCGAAAAATACCGGCACCATTGCCGATGCCATCAATAAGATTAGTGAAATGAGCCGCAATGTAGCCTCTGAAGCAGAGTCGGTTTCGGCAGCTACTGAGGAGCAGACCGCGACGATGAATGAGATTGCCGGTGCCAGCCGCCGCCTGACCGAAATGGCGGAAAGCATGGAATCCTCCGTGGAACGGTTTAAGATTTAACTGCCTTGACAGAAAAAAAACGCAATGCTAACATAAAATAAGTAAGTAACAGTGATGGTTTCGGCGGGCTAAGTCCTGCCGAAACCATCTTCGTGTATTAAGTTAGTGAGGAGAACTCTATGCAGGACTTGATTGGTCAGGATATAAAAAACATTACGCAGGATATATTAGCCGATTACGATAAGGCGCGCCATATAGACAAGCTGGACGTATTTAATCAGCCGGATACCAAGGTTATTTATGAGTTGATTGGGGAACTTACGCGGGTTGCCTATCCCGGTTATGTAAAGGACCCGCATTACCGCATCTATGATATCCGCAATAATCTGTCGATGGTGATTGAAGATATTGCTTTCCGACTGAACAAGCAGATTGCCATTGCTTTGCGCTATGGCATGAAGCTGGATGAAGAAACGCTGGCTGCGACCAGAGCTGAATCACAGCGTATCACGCTGGCCTTTTTGCGGCAGATTCCCAAGATTCGTGAATTTTTGGCGACGGATGTGGAAGCGCTCTTTGATGGTGACCCCGCAGCGGAAAGTGCGGATGAAATCATCTTTGCCTATCCCGGACTATATGCCGTGACGGTATTCCGCTTTGCCCATGAACTCTACAAACTCAATGTGCCGGTGATTCCCCGCATTATGACGGAGCTGGCGCACAGCAAGACGGGCATTGACATCAATCCCGGCGCGACCATCGGCAAGTATTTTATGATTGACCATGGCACGGGCATCGTTATTGGGGAAACCACGGAAATCGGTGAACATGTGAAAATCTATCAGGGCGTGACCTTGGGGGCTTTATCTACCTCCGGCGGGCGGAAACTGTTCAATAAAAAACGTCATCCGACCATTGAGGACAATGTGACCATTTATTCTGGGGCGTCTATCTTAGGCGGTGACACGGTGATTGGCAAGGGCTCACTGATTGGCGGCAATGTATTTTTGACGCATTCGGTGCCACCGGAAACCCGTGTCAGTGTGAAGAATCAAGAATTGCGCTACAATATGGGCAGCTGCGATTTATAAGTTGTTTTACCTTCATTCCTATATTTCTGTCAATTCACACTTGCGCTTTGAAATAGGCGTGTTATAATGGATAGGTATGTATTTTCCCCATAGGCTCATTGTATCCCCATCAATGAGTTTTTTCGTTTTTTACTTTACTGCAAAGCAAGGAGTTTTGAAATGTCGAGAATTAAAGACGCTTTTGATGCCGTAGCTGCGGCCATCATCGCTCAGAAGGATTATTTGTCGAATATTGATGCTAAAGCCGGTGACGGTGACCATGGCTTTAATATGGCTCGTGGGTTTAGGGCCGCGCAGGAAATCGTCGATGAAATGGAAGACACGAGCCAGCCGGGCCCGGTGCTTAAGAAAATCGGCAAGGCCCTGATTCAGAATGTGGGCGGCGCTGCCGGTCCGCTCTATGGTGCGGCTTTTGTTAAAGCCGGTGAGGCCTGTGATGAAGAAACCCGCATGAATGTCAAGAGCTTTGAAAAGCTTTTGGGGGCTGCTGTTGAAGCGATTCAGACCAGAGGCCGCGCAGAGCGGGGCGATAAGACCATTTTGGATGCGCTGATTCCCATTTACGAATGTTTCCTGCCGGAGAATGTGGAAGGCAAGAATCTCTATGATGTATTGCAGGAAGCATCCAAAGCAGCTGGTGATGGTGTGAACTACACCAAGGAAATCCCAGCGAAAAAAGGCCGTTCCAGCCTGGTGGGCGAACGCAGCATCGGTGTGGAAGACCCCGGTGCAGTCAGCACGATGCTGATGTACCGCGCTCTGTATCAGTTCTTGAAGCGCTAAGCTTTAGATAGTTAGTTTTTAGGAGGAAGTTTCATTGAGTCAGAAGGTTCGTACCCGTTTCGCACCAAGCCCCACGGGTTATATGCATATTGGCAATCTGCGTACGGCGCTCTATGGTTATCTCTACGCCAAGGCGCAGAAGGGCGATTTTATCCTGCGTATTGAAGATACCGACCGCACCCGTTATGTGGCCGATGCGGTAGATTTCATCAACCGCACCCTCGAAATGGCGCATATCGTGCCGGATGAAGGCCCCGATATCGGCGGTGACTGCGGCCCGTACGTTCAGAGCGAACGCATGGACATTTACAAGAAGTATGCCGAAGAACTGGTAAAGAACGGTCATGCTTATTACTGTTTCTGCGACCCGGACGAAGACCATTCTGCCGGTGAGTTTGGCGGTTATGACCGCACCTGCCGCGATTTGGATGCCGCAGTAATCGAGCAGCATCTGAAAAATGGCGACCCGTATGTTATCCGTCAGAAGATGCCGCTCGATGGTTCGACCACCTTCTTTGACGTGCTGCATGGCAACATCACCATTCCGAATTCCGAATTGGAAGACCAGGTGCTCTTAAAGCGCGACGGGATGCCGACCTATAACTTTGCCAACGTAATTGACGACCATCTGATGGGTATCAGCCATATCATGCGCGGTGCCGAATTCATCACGTCCACGCCGAAGTACATCCTGCTTTATGAAGCTTATGGCTGGGAAGTACCGACCTTTATTCATCTGGCGCCGGTTATGGGCAAGAATGAGGACGGCTCGGTATCCAAGCTGTCCAAGCGTCATGGGGCAACGAGCTTTGACGATTTGGTGAAACTGGGCTATCTGCCGGAAGCCATCACCAACTATGTGGCACTCCTCGGCTGGAACCCCAAGACCACCAATCAGGAAATCTTCTCCATGGAAGAACTGATTGCGCACTTCGAGCTGGATGGACTGTCCAAGTCTCCGGCGGTCTTTGACTATGACAAGCTGGGCTGGATTAACGGCGAATACTTCAAGGCCATGAGCGATGAAGAATTTGCTAAGCGTGCCCGTGAATTTGCAGGCGATTTGCCGGATTATCTCGAAAAGAACTGGCAGATGGTGGCCGCGCTCTTGAAGACCCGCGTACAGCGTTTCAGCGATGTGAAAGAGGAAATCGACTTCTTGATTACGCTGCCGGAATTTGACGCTGACCTCTATAACAACAAGCGCAATAAGGTCAATCCGGAAAAGGCCGCTGAACTCATGCCGAAACTGGTGGAACTCTTGGAAGGCGTCAGCGAGGCAGATTGGCACAACGACAGCCTGTATGCTAAACTCGAAGAATACATCGCTGCCCAGGAACTCAAGAAGGGCCTCGTGATGTGGGTACTGCGTATCGGTGTAGCTGGCAAGTCCGTAACTCCGGGCGGTGCTACGGAAATCCTGTCCATTTTGGGCAAGAAAAATTCTTTGGCCCGCCTGCAAAAAAGCCTTGCCAACCTTACGGCGTAGTGCTATAATTATTTGAGTCAGCAATAATAGAGTTGCTTTTGGCGCCTTCGTCAAGCGGTTAAGACACTGGCCTCTCACGCCAGGTTCACGGGTTCGAATCCCGTAGGCGTCACCAAGCGGCACCTTCGTCAAGCGGTTAAGACACCGGCCTCTCACGCCGGGTTCACGGGTTCGAATCCCGTAGGTGTCACCATATGAGTATACAGGAGCTATGAGTTTTCATAGCTCCTTTTTGGTATAAATTGCAGTTTATCGGGCAGTTTGTGCTGAAGGTATCCCGTCCATGCGTTGTTCGGGGTGAACGGGGAGTAATTTTTCTGTTTTCCGCTAAACGACCCCCTCGTAAAGACGAGCTGTCCAGTTACCTGCGCCGGGCAGGCCAACGGCGCTTCTTTCAGCGTATTTTCTTAGCATTTTCTTACCGGGGCCGGCCTTCACTGCGTTCAGGCAGTCGCTCCCTACAG
>DFHU01000042.1:7493-7789 GCA_002373045.1 Pseudoselenomonas ruminantium
GAACATCGATGTACTTGCCGCTTGTCACTGTGAAAATGACGTTTTATACGGACATCGCTTAGGGCGGAGGTGGTGATGCTTTTCGCCGTGGAACGACTGTCCGAACGCAGTGAGGACTGGCCCACAAACGGCAGAGACTAGATACTGGGCTGAACATACGCGCCGCCGGTCTTGCCCAGCGCAGGTAACTAAAAAGCCCATACACCAGCTTGTGGGTCATTTAGTGCAACGGCGAAAAGTATTACCACCTCCGCCCCCACTGAGCTGTAACAAAAAAGATAAAGCTCGCACTGTCA
>DFHU01000001.1 GCA_002373045.1 Pseudoselenomonas ruminantium
CGACTACTTAACGGTTCGTCCTTGTGGCAAAAAATCCCTTACGGGAAACGCAAGGGATTTCAAACTATCATTATTTGCTTGTATTATTCGCCACGAAGAAAAATTTTCCTGTTTGCTTACGCAAGAATTTTTTGCCATTCTCCTGCAGGCATAGCAGCACTTACTGCAACCTGCAACAACAGCCGCGCCTTGCGGGGATTTATGAGGCCGCTGGCGATAAAACCAGCCTGCTCATAGGAATCTTCCGCCCTGGTCACCATGCCGCAGGCACTGCTGCTGGCACGAATTACCCAAAGCCCCTTCTGCACAGCAGCCGCCAGTTCCTTTTCGACGCGCGCAGGAATACTGCCATTGCCCATGCCGGCATAAACGATGCCCTTGGCTCCATTTTCGACAACAGATTCAACGAGTCGTCCATCATCATCACTATGACCGTAGAGAATCGGCACATAGGGCAATTCACCTTGACCGGTCAACTGTTCACTGACACGCAATGCATTGGGCAGATGATGCAGCTCCGCACTATGATAGAACACCACCACGCCATCATTTACGGCACCAATTGCCCCGCCATTTGGTGATTGAAAGGTTTCCACCGCCGTGGTGGAAATTTTCGTCACGAGTCGGGCACTGTGAATCGCATTATTGAGCACCACGAGTACGCCCCGGTCACGCGCCTGAGCACTTGCCGCTACCCGCACAGCGTCCAAAAGATTCAATGGGCCATCCGCGCTTAGTGCCGTCGCCGGACGCATAGCCCCCGTAAACACCACCGGTTTATCAGCAAAATGCAACAAATCCAAAAGATAGGCGCTTTCTTCCATCGTGTCCGTGCCATGCGTAACGACGATGCCATCCACATCGCCTTTGAGCAACAGTTCCCGCACCCGGCCTGCCAGCCTCAGCTGCTCTGCCGCCGTGATATCCTTGCTGTCAATGGCCGCGATTGACTCGCCGGTAACTTCTGCCACATCTTTTATCTGAGGCACTGCCGCGATAAGTTCCTCCACGTCTACAGCCCCTGCCTGATAGCCCGTTGTCGCCGCACTATCGCCCGCTTTGCCCGCAATCGTGCCGCCCATTGCCAAAATATGTATTCTTTTTCGCATAAACTTCCACCTCTACAACACAGTGTAAATATACAGTCAACACATTTTCCAAAAATTGACTTGTCAATCCCTATTTTTTTATGCTATCATGGAATCAGGTTAATAGCAAATCGCTTATGGGATATTCGTAAGCACAGGAGGAGTCTGTTCAGCTTAAGGCTTTTTCTGTGCTTTTTTGCTATATTAATGAAGGAGGTCTTACAATGGACGTTATCGCTGGAATTATCTTTATCTTCATGTACATGGTCATCGTGTCGGAGAAAATCCACCGCACTGTAGCCGCTATGCTCGGTGCCGTATCCATGGTACTGTTGGGCATTCTCTCGCAGGAAACCGCTCTGCACCATGTGGATTTCAACACCTTGGGGCTGCTGGTCGGCATGATGGTGCTGGTCGGGGTCACGAGCCACACCGGACTCTTTGACTATGTGGCCATCAAGGCTGCCAAAGTAGCCAAGGCCGAACCCAAACGGATACTCATTTATCTGGCACTCATTACTGCCGTGTTCTCTGCATTTTTGGACAACGTGACCACGGTACTCCTGATGGTGCCCGTAACCTTCAGTATCACGCAGAAACTACACTTAAAGGTCATGCCCTTCCTGCTGACGCAGATTATTGCGTCGAATATCGGCGGCACCGCTACCTTAATCGGCGACCCGCCAAACATCATGATTGGCAGTGCCGTAAAGGAACTGACCTTTGTCGCCTTTATCGACAATCTGGCCCCCATCGCCATTTTGAATCTGATACTGGTCATTCTGATTATGGAAGTCATCTACAAAAAGGGTCTTCACACCACCCCGGAACTGCAGGCAGAACTCATGGCCATGAACGAGAAAAAATCCTTGAAAGACCACAATCTGCTGAAAAAATCCCTGTTTGTGCTGACGCTTGTCATTCTCGGCTTCTTCACCCATGCTATCACCCATATTGAATCCTCCATGATTGCCTTGGCCGGCGGCTTCCTGCTGCTGCTCTTGGCCGGCGGCAGCCATCATCTGGTGGAAAGCTCCATGAAAGCCGTGGAATGGGCTACGATTTTCTTCTTCATCGGTCTCTTTATCGCCGTTGGCGGCCTTATCGAAACCGGCATCATCGGCAGTTTGGCCGGCAAAGCCGTAGAACTGACCGGCGGAGATGTAACTGCCACATCCCTCCTGGTACTCTGGCTCAGCGCCATTGTATCAGCGGTACTGGATAACATTCCGTTTGTCGCCACCATGATTCCCCTGATTCAGAACATGGGCGCCATGGGCATCGACAACCTTGAACCCATCTGGTGGAGCCTGGCCTTAGGCGCCTGCCTCGGCGGCAACGGCACCCTCGTCGGCGCCTCCGCCAACCTGATTGTAGCCGGCATGGCCGCCGAACGCGGGGTAAAAATCACCTTCATCAACTACCTCAAAATCGGCTTCCCCCTGATGATTCTGACCATCATCACCTCCACCGTCTACGTCTATGTGCGTTACCTGCTCCCATAAATTCAATATCACTTTAATATGCACTAAGCGCGGTGACTGGTAATGCCTTTCCGCAGCTTTTGACAAGCTTGTCTATGGCGAAGGAAAGGTATTGCCAGCCACCGCGCGCCTTAATATATCGTTGTAACATACACACTAAGCCCCCGGCACCTTTAGTACATAACTGTAATGCAAAACTAAGCCCGCGGGGCTGGTGATGTTTTTCCGCAGCTTTTGACAAGCCTGTCTATGGCGAAGGAAAAATATTACCAGTCCCGCGGGCGTCTTGGCATATCGCTGTAATGTAAGCACTAAGCCGGGGGTACTGGTGATGTTTTCCGCAGCGTTTGACAAGCCTGTCTCAGCGAAGGAAAATATTACCAGTACCCCCGGCGTCTTTATATAGCGAACTTCCCCCATCGTCAAGCACGCATATAAACGCACACTAAGCGAGCCACAGGATAATGCTTTTTCGCAGCGTTTGACAAGCTTGTCTCAGCGAAGAAAAAGTATTATCCTGTGGCCCGCGCCTTTTACCTCGAACGATAACGCTTATTTTGCTTATTTTGCTTCTTCCGCCGCTTCCCGCATAACGATGGCATTCTCCACCGCCGTCAGATTCGCATCAAACGCGCGAATAGCCGCAGCCTGCTGCTGTTTGTTCTCGCAGAGCACCAGTTCAATGCGCTCACCCAGCAGCCGCTTAACCTGCCGGAATGCCTGCCAGAAATCACGATTCCAAGCAACCAGTACATAAGCATCAGCCAAATCGCTATGCGCAGCATTAATCAGTTCAGCAACGGAAGGACTTTCCATGGCACTGCCCGTAACCAGAATCTGCACGCCCTGGTCCTGCATTTCCTTAGCCTGCACCTTGTTTTCTGCTACGGCCAGAAGTGCGACCTTCATAATCGCATCATGTGCCGACAACGTATGCGGCTCACTCATATTCGTTACATGGATTCCCTTAAGCGGCCCCCAGCCGATAGCCTGCTCGATAACCTTGCCGGGATGGTCGGTATGCAAATGCACATCTACGCCCGTTGCAGCCCGCTCCACGAGTGCAAAGGTGGAAAACTCCCGCAAATGCGCTTCCAGTTCTTTCATATCCACCTGCACATTTTTCACGGAAAAACGCACGCAGTAGGGACGGACAACATCATTGCGCGGGTCAGGCAGACCTGCCTGCTGAGCCTCCAGTCCTAAGGACAAACTAACGGCAGGCGATACAAAGTTGCCATCCAACCCCTTCAGGCAGCCCTGCAGGAACGCAAACATAATCCGTGCACCGGCATCTTCCTCACCGATTTTTACAAAAGCTTTTTCCCCGGCAGCAATGGCCGTTTCCAAAATCTCCGAAATCGGCTTATTGGCGCGCACCGCATGATAAGCCCCCTTAGCTACTTCCTTGGCCATCGTGATAATCGGACGCTCCGGCTTTTCCGGAATCACTCGCTGGGCATAGAGAATACCATACTGAAAGGCCTTGCCAAACTCCGAAGAAGTCGCATTATGCTTGCCCAAAAGGCCCTTGCCCAAGCCGCGGAACATCTGTGCCAAAACCACACCTGCGCTGCCGCGGGCGCCAAAAATCGCACCGGCCGCCACCCGGCGGGAAAGACCACCAATGCTGTCTTCCTTGGTATCTTTAAGGGCCATAACCGCTGCCCCTATCGTCCGCAGGACATGGGTTCCCGGCATCGTCCCGGCACCGGACATCCGGTTTATCTCCTCATATTCCAACAAAAATTCGCTGTAAGCACCGGCAACCATGCGCTTAAAATCACTGCCTGTAATAACTTCACGATTTCCTGTCATAGTATCACACTCATTTCTGTAACGCCTAATTATAAGATTTTCCTCGTAAAAACAGGATTATAATGTATATTTCGCGAAATAATACAAATAACCTTTTATTTTATGCAAAGTGAGGAGTTTTTTTATGCCAACAATCAAGAAAAACACCACTAATATAGCACCAGCGGAAAAAGCCGCTGCTCCCAAAAAGCCAGCCGCCCGCACCACGCGGAAAACCAAACCGGCTAAAGAACCTATGGAAGAACTGCGCCCCGAAGTGGTGGAAGCCATCAATGTCATTAAAACACCACCGCCCAAAGCTGTCAAGGAGCATGAGCGGATTTTTGCGCTGGACATCGGCACCCGCAGCGTTATCGGCATCGTTGCCGAGGAAGGCGATGATGAAAATCTGCACGTTATCGCCACTGACCGCTTGGAACACAAGACCCGTGCCATGCTCGACGGCCAAATTCACGATGTGCCACAGGTAGCCGCCATCGTGGAAAAGGTCAAAAATTCCCTGATTGAAAAGACCGGCCCCATCAAAACCGCCGCTGTAGCTGCCGCCGGCCGTGCGCTCTACACCATGACTGCCGAAGCAGAAATGGAAGTAAACGGACTAATCACCGCCGAACAGCAACGCAATCTGGACTTTGCCGGCGTACAGGCTGCACAGGCAGCTTTGGCCGAAAGCCATACGGTGGACGACCCCAGCCGCTATTACTGCGTGGGCTACAGCACCATCCGCTATGTGCTGGACGATATCCAGTTAAAAATGCTGATTGGCCAGCGGGGCAAAAAGGCCAAAGCCGTCGTCATTGCCACCTTCCTGCCCCGACAGGTCATTGACTCCATGCAGAGCGCCCTCCATGCAACCAATTTGGAAATGCGCGCCCTGACCCTGGAGCCGATTGCCGCCATCAACGTGCTGATTCCGCCCACCATGCGCCACCTCAATCTGGTGCTGGTCGATATCGGCGCCGGCACCTCCGACGTGGCCATCACCAAGAACGGCTCCGTCATCGCCTACGGCATGGTGCCGCTGGCCGGTGACGAAGTAACCGAAGCCATCAGTCAGCGCTTCCTGCTCGACTTTAACATTGCTGAACGCATCAAACGCGAAGCTGCTGCCGGACAGGATGTAAAATTTACCGATATTCTGGGCACGGAATACAATCTGTCGGCTGCCGAAATTCTCGACCCGGTTATGCCCAATATTGAAAACCTGGCCAATGCCATTGCCAAGCAGATTTTCGAGCTCAACGGCGATACGCCGCAGGCCGTTATGCTGGTTGGCGGCGGCTCCCAGACGCCCGGCCTTGCCCATTTCGTAGCAGATGCGCTGGGCATGCCGGAGGCGCGCGTCGCCGTACGCAAGCCGGATATGGTGGATGGCATTGTCGATATCCCTGCCGAACTGCACTATCCCGATGCCGTAACGCCGCTGGGTATCCTCAAAATTGCCTCGCTGAACACCCTGCACTTTCTCTCCGTCTATGTCAACGACGAAGAATACAGCCTCTTTAACTTCCGGGAGCTCACCGTTGCCGACGCCCTCTTAAACGCAGGCATCAATATGCGCAAATACAACGGTCATCCCGGCTTGGGCCTTATGGTCAATATCGGCACCGAGAAAAAATTCTTCCCCGGCACTTTGGGCACCTTTGCCAAAATCATGTTGGGCGACGAAGAAGCCAGCCTCGATACCGTGATTCGTGATGGTTCCAGAATTACCGTTATCCCTGGCGAAAACGGCACCACGCCGACAGTACGGCTGGGCGATTTGGTAACGGCCGGTCAGGAATACACCATCTACATCAACGGCCGGGAAAAACACATCCGCCAGCGCGTTACGATTAACGGCAAAGAAGCCGATGCCGACCAGCTTTTGGCAGACGGCGATATCATCGAAAGCCGCGAGTTCAAGAGCCTTGGCGAAGCCCTGCTGGCTGCCGGCTACCCGCCCACCGGGCGCAAGATTCACTACACCCTCAACGGCAAGGAAACCACCTACAGCTGCACACCGGAAATTCTCTTAAATGATGCCCCTGCCAGCATTTCCATGCCCATTCACGAAGGCGACCATGTGGAATACATCGCGGACGAAGACCCGAAACTCGGCGATATTCTGAACATCAAAAACGCCGATACCAACGTATTGATTTATTACGAAAATAAAGAGTTTGCCATCCCATCTGCCAATGTGGAGCTGATGGTCAATGGCCGTACGGCCAGCCCCGGCACCATCATTGATGATGGCTGCGAAGTAACCTACCATACCAGCGAGCGCATGACCACCACCGTCAGCGATGCCCTGCTGGCCGTGAACTTCCAGCCGCCCGCTGCCACGAGCCGTGTGAACTTCACCATTTTGGTCAACGGTATGCCCGTAGACTTCACCGACCCGGTGAAAAACGGCGATACCCTGGAGGTAAAACTCAGCAGCCGAGATGTACCCATCACGCCGTCACTCTCCGCTATGCCCAGCGGCACAGCGGGAATGCCCGCCGCTGCGCCAAGTGCCGCAGCGCCATCTGCTACGCCTACAGCTGTGCACGGCGTGCCCACACTTGGCACCATCAACGCCGCTGACGCCACGCCCATGCGCCATGCGGAACCCGCCAAGCACATCCCAGGGCTGGCCGAAGCCATCGGACAGAGCCAGTCTGCTGCACAGCCGGATAGACCCGTTCGAAAATCCATCGCCGATTTTATCCGTCGGGATTAAAACAGCAAAAGACCGTCAAGCAAGTATCAATCTTGCTTGACGGTCTTTTTCATTCCACAGCTTTCCATTCTGCCAAGCTGCGTTTTTCATCATTAAAACTTGCGTCTATCTTATATAGCTTCCTTATTCAGCATCACCTTACATACGTCCAATTTATATTTTCCGTGGTAACCTTAAACTCATCGAAATCCTGAGGAAATTCTGTGGGGCAAGTCACATACAAATCATTATATTTCTTTGTCCCAGGTGCTACTGCTCCATAGAAGTCAATAGGCGAATTAAAATAAAAATTATTCTCCTGATATACCATTTCTCCACGCTTATATAAGGTAATCGATAAACACATATTATCAATTTTTACCACAGGATTATTCGTGCCATTATAAAAGAACCCCTGCAAATCCAATCGCTGAGAATTTACATATCTTACACCTGTAGCCAGCCACTCCACTTTATGCGTATTGGCCATAATCGAGTCATTATGATTTTTCTGGCGGGATTGTATATCTGCCAGCCGTTGCTTTTCTTTTTCCTGAGCAATACGCGCCTCTTCTTCCAACCTGCGACGCTCTGCCTCCTTGGCCTTCCCAACAAAAGCAGCCAAATTATTTTTAACCTCGCTCATGTCCATCGCAGTAGCAAAGTCTGCATTCCCCACCACTACGGTGCCGGCCAAGTCATGAAGCTCCGTTACCGGTCTCTCAATGCTGTTGATTTTTTCCTGAGCAGATCCTTCCAATGGTTCTTTCACCACTGACTCCACATCATCCAAAAGCGCTCTCTCTAATTGGGCTGCTGCCAGAAGGTTGCTCCGGGCTTGTTGGTATTTACTACTGGGACGTGCGCCCTGCAAATCATTGCACAACTTATCCATATTGGATTTAGCCGTATCCAAGCGAGCCAGCCAATCCTTGACACTCTCATTATCTTTTTCTCCCGGCAGGTCTTTAAGCTCCCCCATCATATATTTGATCTCCAAAGCCATCTGCTCTCCAGCCTGGCATTGTGCCTCAAAACGAGCCGCCTGCTGATGCAAGTAAAAGAAAAACCCCGCCACAGTCAAAACCAACACACCTGCCAGTATTCCCAAATACATGGTCAGTGGTTTCTTTTGAGGAATATTTCCCGAACCTGCAGCCGCAAAATCCGTTCTCTGCTGATCTGCATTTATCTGCATTTAATTCAAATCCTTTCTTTTTTGCTTCCCTGTTGGGTCAATCCATGCATGAGCTTTGCCTTCACAATACGTTTCACCGAGGCCGCTAATCGCGCCTCACTAATCTCGCCGCTTTTCACAGCCTCATAGATGCCCATATATGCCTCTTCGGCGTGCTTATACTCATGGCAAACCAACACAATATCAGCGCCTGCCAAAATAGCAGCAGCACCGGCCTGTCGGAAGGTCTGATGATTAGAAATTGCGCCCATCTCCATATCATCGGTAATGATAATCCCCTCATACCCCAGATTCTGCCGCAAGAGTTCCGTGATAATTTTCTTGGACAAGCTGGCAGGATGCTCAGCGTCAAGAGCAGGATAGTTTAAATGTCCAACCATAACCATATAATCTAAATTCTTACCCTTGTCCGTGTCATTGAACATTTCTCGGAAGGGTACCAAATCTTTCCTACGCAGCTCACTTTCGCTAGCCTCTATAGACGATATTTCCTTATGGGAATCTACACGCCCCTGCCCGATACCTGGGAAATGCTTAAGCGCATAGAAAATCCCGCCTTCTTTATACCCATCTCCTGCGGCCTTGACAAATTTCAGGGTTTCATAGGCTTCCTTACTGTACGAACGTTCATCACCAGAGCCAACATCCGCTACAGGAGCAAAGTTCACATTAATCCCCAATTCCTTAAGCTCTGCTGCCGTATCTTTAGCCTGCTGATATGCACGTTTTGGCTCACCCGTACGTCCTATTTTTTCTTGCGATGGCGGTGCCGCAATAAAATTCTTGCCCCGTACCACCAGTCCGCCTTCTTCATCAATCGCAATGAACAAAGGCAGCTTCTCATCCGCGCCTGCCTGCAGGTCCTTCACCAAAGCTTTGGTCTGCTCCTTACTCTCCAAATTCCGGTCAAAGAGAATAATTCCGCCATAATGAAATTGATGTAACACATAGAGGGAATCTTCATTTGCTGTTGTCCCCTGAACACCAATCATCAAGAGCTGACCAATTTTTTCCGTGGTGGACATCGATGAAACAATCTCATCAACCTGCTCATCTAAAGTTAGGTGATGCTTCTCTTCCTGACGCACCACTGCGTTCTGTCCTGCCCCGCTTTCCGTTGATGATTTCGAGATTATTTTTGAAGCATAAATGCCGCCCCCTAGCACTGCCAGCAGAAACGCCAACACCCCTAAGGCAATAACCCTGCGCTTTACCTTTTTATCCATTACCTCTCCTTAAATCTTTTTGTTATTCACGGCGGCTATCTTCCAACCACCACTAGTCTTGACAACAGTGGCAGTACTGCGGAACCTGTTTTCCTCATAACCGCCCGGATGCCGATCCCTGGCCACCAAAATAAAGCTGACCTCTGCACTATCTGCCTGAACATTTGACACCTGCAAGTCCGTGGCACGGCTTTCAATCGTATTTCTAAATCCCTGAGCCCAGTTCTCATAGAGTCCCATTGTGTTCTGCATATCTGGAGTCAGTAAATTGTAAGCCGCCTTATAATCCTTATTCGTTATATATTTGTGATAAGTAGCTATCGCTTCCTTGGCTGCATTGCCAACTGCAGTGGTATCAACTTTAGGAGCATCCGGTATTCGCACACTAATGTAGTCCACTTTGTTTTGCCCATTAATAGCAAAACGCAAAATGCCCTCATTACCTGCCAACGATTTAAAATTATACTCATAGAGTACTAAGCCCTCATAATTAGTCTTCATAGCATCATTGCCGTAGGCATCTAAAACCTCCTGCAAGGTAGAACCCTCATGTATGCCTTTCTTGGTCGTACAAGCAGGTCCATCCGATACCAAAGCTTTTATTAATCCGTCTTTTCCCCCAACTTTTAGTTCATCATAAAAGTAATATGTGTAACCATCATTACCATCTTTATAGCTTTTTTCCTGTCCTAATCTGGAGTGCATATCTTCCAAGCTGATATCCAGATCTAAGCCTCCTAATGATAATTCACTTTTAGCTGTAGGCTGACTCTTTTCCCTACTCTTATCGGGTGCACTCTTGGACAGCGAATGATATCCGGCAGAAGCTGCCGGTTCCGAAGATGCGGAAAATTCCTTATAGGCCATAAATCCCAGTACACAAACCAGTAATGCAATCACGCCGATAATAAGATGCTGAGTGCTGCCACCATTTCCGCTAGTAGAAACGACTTGCACAGGCGTAGACTGCTGGCTAACAGACTGACTAACAGGCTGTGCTGCTGGAGGTGCCTGCACTTGCGGTGGCGTCATTACGGACTGAATGTCCGCTCTTGCCATCGCTATCGTCGGTTCATCTGGAGTCGTATCTTGGGGTGCTGCCTCCTGCGCTACGGCGCTCCCTTCCATAATATGCCCATCTTTAGGACTGCCACAGCTTCTACAGAAATTCCCCTTATTATCGGATTTTCCACACTTGCTGCAAATCCAGGTATTATCATCCGAAGAATCTGCATTGAGCGTTCCTGCTTCTTTGGATTTTCCACAATTCTTGCAGAAATTTTTCGTGTTATTTTTGCAACCACATACGCAGTCCCAGCTTGTATTTACATCAGTTGATGCCTGCTCTTCTGTATCTTCAATCTCCTCGTCTAACTCTACAGATTCAGGTTCCGGTTCAGACGAGGGATCTTCATTCCAGCCCATAGCACCTATGAGTGTCTCCACCACAAATTTTGCCCTGGATTCCTGTATATTGCTGAGACTTGCCAGTACCTTGGCCTCAGCTGCCTCTTTATCTTCAGGCGTCCCATTATCCGCCACCAGCAGCCATTCACCAATATCATTGTCTCTCAAAGCGTTGCGAAGAGGGGTAAAATCACGTTTATACTCCACACCTATCTTTTCACTAAGCTTTTCGATAAGCTCATCCTTCCGCCCCAATAATTGACGATCTTCAGCTAGCAACTCAGCCAGCACCACTTGTATATGATTCTCTTCCTGCGCCATAAAAACACCCTTCTTAAAAATTCAATAAAACATGTTTACCATTTAGTGTAACAATATAATAATCGCCAGATATATTCATCTTCGGTATCGCTATACCAACTTTCTCCTAGCATTTGACTACATATCTGACGATTATTTATGCTATTACATTATGGAACCATGTACATATTTATAGACTGAATTACTCCGTTATTATTGGTTTTCAGCAAAACACCAAGATACCAATTGTAATCAAAACGATACTGGTTTTTCGCACTCTGCTTCATTGAATCATAGTGCCATTTAGCCGCATTAATATTATCTCCTACACCAATTCCCGATGGAAGCTTTATGCCATTATTGGCAGTAGTCTCTGCACCGATTACAGTATGCGAATCTCCATCGAACTCAATCTTAAATGAGCTACCATAAGTCCATGTTATAACTCGCCCAAAAGGACCATTATTAGGTGACTGTGTTTTATGGTCAGGCTCTCCATAGATAGATCTTACCCTTTCCATATTAGCACCTAACTGAATCCCGCCTAAGGCAATGTCCTGGGGTTGTGTCTTGGCTTCTGCTACAGCCTGCACATCTCCCCACTCATTTTGTGGTAATATGCCGGACATAAAGGACAAAGAAACACCTAATGCAGAAACAATCAATGCTCTTTTCAACATAAATAAACCTCTCTATCTCATTCTAGCAAATACGTTTTTTCATTTTTCCTGCGGACATATATCACTGCAAAGGGTCGGGACCATACTGATTGTCTCCTTTAGTGCCAGGACAGAATAAGATGTAAAGGAAAAAAATTAAATTGATATACGGAATAAAACCGATCAAGATTAACCAACCAGAGTGCCCTAAATCATGGCAGCGACGTATCTCCAGCATAATAGATGCCACTACAAAAGGCAAAACTAAAGCAATACTCGGCAATATCAAAATCAGACCTAAAACATTAGCAAAATCCGATCTAGCCTCCATCATAGCAACGCTAATGCCCATCAATATATAAGGGATTAAGGACATAAAAAACAACTTTACCCCTTTAACAAAATAAGCCCAACGATTAAGCCTGCCATGCGTGGTGAAATATTTTTCTTTTGTATTTTGAAAGAACGAATTTTCTCTGAATTTCTGAAGACCACCATCATGCGTAGCATTGCTAAATTGCTCTGTAACATTATTCGTCATTGTGGTAAATTCCTGCTTAATTTGCTGAATGCCTTCATTTTGCGCTACAGGAGCCTGCTGTTCTACATGCTCCAATTTGGCGCCACAACTACCACAGAACTTTGAATCCTGCTCCAAAGGAGCGCCACATTTCGAACAAAAATTCCCAACCATCATAACCCCTCCTGTTGTTTTCAAGTTTGCCCAACAAAATACGTTATATGCCACATTTTTGTCATCCTTAAAGATTATACTTACTCTTTAAGGATTTAAATCTAATTTGGAACTGATCATAATACTCCCCGCCTACACGGTACTGATCCACATTACCCTGAATCCCCTGGCGCATACACTCCGCCCGCTTGGTCTCAATTTCAAACAGTTCGTTAATTTCCCTGCTGACAGCGGCATCTGCCGACGCAGACTTTTGCAATTTAGATATGTTGGTATTCATTTTTTTGACCGTGCTGCTAACCATATTCAACAAGTTTTCCTTGCTGTAACTGCCACTGTTGATGGCAGCAGCTAGTGAGGCCAACGACTCTTCATTCTCCCTGAAAGCCGCCGCAGCAGCACTGACGTATTCCCGCTCACCATCCGGCTTCATATTTGCGTTCTTGTCCTGTTTCGTATTCGGACTCTTGTCCTGATGAACGACATTGACTGCAGGCTGCTGTCTATTATCCAGAAAAAGATATCCGCCCCCAACCACCAACAGAACGATAATAATCAATAACAGCGCAATAACACCCTTATTATCACTATTGTCTTCTCTGATAATCATCTGCGGTACTGCTTGCTGTCTGATTGGCGGCTGAGGCTCGGATACAGGATTTGCCGCTGGCATTTCCTTGGGCACCGTAGCCCCACATTCCACACAAAATTTGGCTTTCTCTTCCAAAGGAGCACCACAATTGGTGCAAAAACCTGCCATAAAAACCTCCACAACATTAATCTTAGGACAACTGCAGACTTCCCTGTTTACGAATCTGCAAATCATGTGTCATTATGGCCACATTGTTAATTTTGATTTTATTGTAAGTACGTCCAGGCTGGAAATTGGAATCGAACAATTCTTTCATGCCGCCATAATCATGATCGTCCCCTACATATTGGCGTGGATTAGGTGCCACAACATAAAAGTCTCCTATTTTAAATCCCCAAATAGCAGAATCCACTAAAGACTCACTCAACTGAAATTGAGGCTTTTTTTCAGGATGATTAATACGCTCGGTGGCATTTACACACACAAAACCATTCAAATTATACTTACGCTGGAAATCCTTTTTGGCAGACAGTGCCTCCCTACCTGTAATCATTTGAATACGATTGTATTCCTGGGCAAATTCCAACATTTTTTCTCTATCCATTCCACCTGGATTAGTTTTAGACTCAGAGATGGTTGGCGCTTGAACAACCATAGACTTGGACTGCATAAGCGGTGAAATAGTCTGCTTAACTGACGCTTCTGCGTATTGCCCCCTAACAAAAGTTGATTGTACCGGGACCTCAGGCATATCATCCATGCGGGAATTTAAGGACTCCAATAATCTTTGATGATGATCCAGTTCTCCTCGTAAACTCTTTATCGTTCTGTTCGCCCGAGCAAAACGTTTTTGCATCAAAACAAACATGAAGACCAACATCAAAGCAAAAATTGCCAATCCGATAATAATCCCTATTAATTCAAATGGTATATTTTGAAATTGATTTAATTGATCTTCAATAGCTTTCACCTTAGATGAAAGATCATTTATATCGATAGGACTATCGGTCAATTTTCCCGCATTGCTCGATTCCGTCATGCCTGAAGTTATCTGCACTGAATCATTCGCTTTACTTTTCTCATCAGCTAAAGCAATCTTCCCTACTCCCATCATACCCAAAGTCATCAAAGTTGCCTTCCAGCTATATTTATACATTCGCCAACATCTCCATGCATTCTTTCATTTCCAGAATAAATACGGGTTCTACAAAGACCTTCTTGGGCTCCATACCAAGCTGGTTCACATAGTGACTCTTGACATGGCGGGCAATATCGTGGAATCTCCCTTCATCCAGACTGAAACCTTCGAACCAAATATAGCGGTTCTTATTGAATTCATCCAGGAACTTCTCCAAAGCTTCCACATTCTCCACTTCAACACCATTGGCAATATCATAGGCAGATATAAAGTCCTGGTTGTTGCGTGTTTCACCTTTCACGGCAAAGGTATCACCAGCGAGCTGCGATGCAGCGATATATTCATCTCGGCCATCTTCACCAAAAAGTTCCTCTACTTGACGTTCTTCATCAAAGAACTCCGCATCATTATGGGGCCGCTGCTCAATCATGCCGCCAGCTACTTCTACCTTGGGATGAACACTAAGGTGAATTCGCGGACCATAGCCCTTCTCCAAGCCAGAGTACACCGCCAGCATTTCTTTAAAGACATCCAGGAATGGTGCTTCTTCATCAAAGCTGCCCCCACAGAGCCAGTAGAATACACGAGAGCCATTGCCGCCCACATAAATATCCGGCAGCTGTTTCTCCTTGTAAAGGCCTTTCTCAGACAATACCTTTAAGATAGACCCAAGATAACAGAAAATCCCTGCCATGCCTAACTGGACTTCCTGCAGCACCTGCTTGATTTCCTTACGGCCAGTCATGTTCTTAAGGTTTTTCAGATAAAGTTCACTGTTTTCCCGCATATCTGCATCAATTATAGCATTGCTATGCTCCTCATCCATATCACCAATATCCAACGTTTCGCCTTTGAAAAGCTCATAATTCCGATAAATAGGCTTAAAAAGATAACGACCTGCATACTGGATGGATGTATGGTAGACAATACGTGCCGGCTGGCCACTGATAATCGAAATATCCGTCGTACCAGCACCAATATCCAAACAAATAGCCCCTTCACCAAAATTAGTAGCTTTAGTCCCCAGTTTATTAAAATGATACGCTGCCGCCTTACTCTCGGGCCAATAAACCATATCATCAGCAGAGCCCTGTATCAAGCCCGTACCATCATATGACTCCTGCAGTGCCTCCTGACAAGTAGCCTTGAAGGCAAACTTCTGTTCAGCAGAAAAAGCCGTCGGATAGGAGAAATTCCATTTCACGGTTTCTGCACCAGCCGCAGCCGCCTCTACCAAACTCTGGAGGCAAATCTGCTTGACATAAGCTGCTACCTTACGGCGCCCCACATCATCATTTTTCCATTTTAGATTAGCATCTATCTGCTGAATATTACGCTTGTAAACACCAGATGTTCTATTTAAGAGCCAGAAAACATGCCCGTCCTGAAGAGGACGGATTTCGGTCTTCATCCGACTGCTATCCAGCATATGGAAGATACTAAGAAAAGATCCATCCTGTTGGTCAAAAGTATCTGAAGCTATAAAGTTCTCAAAGGTTCGTCCTCCCCTTAAAACCATCTCGCTATCAGTTATTGGCAAAAGGTGAGAGTCAAACGCCAGCGGAGCAGCTGTCTTAGTTCCCTCTTTATAATAGAGCATGGTACTGGACGTACCAAAGTCAATCCCCACCTGCCACTCCAGACGAGGAATAGCCTGAACCATGGGCGGCTCATTCAGCAGCAAAATACCGCCTTCTTTTTGCTGTGCATAAACGCTATTTTCCATGTCCACGTTTACCGTACAGCGTAACGCTTCAGGGAATCCTGTGAGCTTAGCCGTGAACTGATTGGAAAGTCCCTTCTCCGGCACATCCGCCCCTATGTCTTCTCCATATTTCAACGGATAAACATAAAATAAATCACGAGCCAATTCCTGAGAAGTTACATTCTGTCCTTCACTGTTCTCATAGTACAGATAGTATTTATTCCAGCCCTCACGCTTGATATTAGGCCACAGTTCCAGTACCGGCACTCGGCTTTGGAGATAGTTAATTTTGTCATTAGGATAGGATTTGGTATACTTGAATTCAGAGTTTCCATTGACCCCTGACAGCGGGAAAGAGAACTGCACATTTATACGATCCCTAAGCGCTTCAATACGCGTACGCTGAGCAATCTCCTGCGGCGTGAAATACTCCAGAATTTCATCACGCAAAGGCAGAATAGGACTCATACTATCACTATTCATAAGCTCCACGCCTGCCACCTTCATGGTACCTGCAAATGCGTTGCTGGATTCCATAATCGTCATTGTATCCGTGAAGAAGTCTTCCGGTCTGCGGAAAGAAGCCTTCCCCAAGGAAACACTGCCAATGCGGCTATGGTCTTCTAACAGGCTTTCTTCAACCACATCGTTGGCAGACAGGCCTGGCCACACAACCAACTGTGCAGCAGGCACACCTTCTTGTGCAGCATACTCTCGTACCATCTGCGGAGATACCAGCAAGATGTCTCCGGCCTTGCCACGACCAGGCGAAGGGATAAGACGTACAGCAGAATCGCCTACATCTGCTACCTTAGTTTCCACAGTCTGATTCAAGCAACGGAAAATACCAATATTCAACCCCAAATCAGCAGTCACAATTCTTTGCCCCGGCAAATTTGCTGAACGGCGACGAATATCTTCCTGATAAGCCTCCAAAGCACCAAAGAGACTTAAGCAAACCTGATTGTTATCCTGTTCTGCCGTAGGAATTGCCTGTCTAATATCCTGCTCTACCTGCTGCAGCCAGCTGTAAAGTGCCCCCAGTTCATCCGTCGTCAAATAGGGAATAGGGTCACAAAGCGTCACCCCATCAGCGCTCCAAGGCTGAGACAATATACCAGACATGCTTCGCTGATAGTCCGCTGCCGGAGCTACCAAGGTAGTAGGTGATGTAAGTGCCAACGGCTTATCCTGGTAGTGAAGGATATAGATATCACTCCAGTTAGTGGTACTATTGATAGACTCCGTAGGAGCAAGACCAGCAAGCACTTGCTCCAAGCCACTATTACCAGTCCCTAAATGTACAGGCTCTGCTCTCAGTATCAAGTGACGTACATTCTTCAATGCCAGCATCGCCAGGAGGGCACGCCATTCCCCTTTCACCTTGTCGTGAAGCCCCTGAACAAACTCCTGCGCACTGCTTCTCTGGTCATCATAAAGCGCCATCTGAAAAAGCAATGGCCTTGCCCATACATCAGGAATGGAATCGATACTGCTCATATTTTGGGCAGAGCCACTAGCTTTCAGACTTTTCACCAAGGCCAACAGAAAATCACGTGTGCCAGCATCCTTTTCCCAGACACTAGCTTTATCCGGATTAATTGCTGCATCCTCATTTAACTTCGGCAGCATGGGAAAAAACTTATTAGCCATCTATCTACTTACCTCCTCAAACCTTGGCGCAGCTATCGTACAGCAAACGCAAGAATCGGCCAAAGCCACGGGTATATTCTTCATCTTGCAGCTTTCCTTCACACAGACGGTGCCACAACTCATTCATGGTTACCTTGCTGTCCTCATCTACTGCCAAAGTTGCAAAGTGCTCAGGAACCACATCAGCAGGCTGCGATGTGAACGCATTAGGATTGATGAACTCTACACGACGATTGTTCCCGGAATGCTCCAACTGATCAAGCCAGGTAGCAAAACTTTCCGCATAAGCCTCAAAGCTGCGTACTTCAGTAGTATCAATGGAAAGGCCTGCCAAAAAGTCTCTAAACCAAGGATATTTATAATCCTTGATTTTTCCGGAAGCCAAATCGGACAACACCGGCTTTACCAGATGTACATACGCAAAGATAAAACGTGCAAACTGAGCAATGGCGTCCTTTATCCGTACTTCGCCACCATCCTCCAGTTTAATATCCGGCAAATCATTCCAACTAAAACGATCATCCGCCATATGAGAAATATAAGCGCACTGCTGGCCACTGTCAGCCTTCTCACTGTAAAAGTCCAGTGCGGCCAACGCCCCATAGAAGTCTACGATATGGGCATCGTTGTTCTGACTGGCAGCACCGATACTGAATTTATCCACCGCAGTCAGCTGACTGTCACCGATAAAATACATTGCATCATAACCGCTATCCTTCATCGCATAGTATTTAAGCGCGGCTTTCGTATTCGTCAGGAAGTTTTCAGACGAAGCATACATGCCCGCCGCCTTATCCTGTTCCGTAGGTGTAAAGCTGAAAAACGGCAGGATAAGTGCGCCACCAATGCGGGCCGTGCCCGCATCTATGTATTCCTTCAGCATGGAGCGCAAAAGTCTGGCCACCGTTGGTACCCCCGCTGCACCAGTACCACCAAAAACAGATCCTGCAAGGAAAATTTTGGCCTCTTGACCATTTTTCACATCCTGCTGAATAGCATGAATAAGATTATCCCAAGCCTGGTCATTGGCAATATTCAGTTTGTTGGACTTGTCCAATCCTGCCTTTTTGGCCATAACAGCAGCACCAATCGCCGGGCGCCCTCGGAAGCCCTCGTTCAGCATAGTAGAACGTTCTTCCTGCGTGTATAGTACCTCATAAAGGTTACCGATGGAAGTTCCTCGGTAAGCCTGATAAGACATGATGTCATCCAGGTTCATATCCGCTTCTGTCGGGCTCCAGATAAAAGGGCGAGATAGTTTTACATTGGTTTTGAAAAGTGATGTTCCCCGTCCAATATCCAAAGACTGAAACTCATTTAAACAGTGAAGTGCTGTACTGCTACGTTTTAGGTTACCATTGCCAATATCGGGGTCAATAGCCATAACATAGAGATCCGACAATTTCTCCTTATTGGGCATAAGACCTGCAGCACAAAGATGAGTCAAAGACTCCATGACCTTTGCCCCGGAACCACCAATAGATATGAAATAATAACTCATTAGTTTTTACCTCCCTTGCGCCTGCGAATTTGGCTACTAAAAAGCGGTGTGTATTTATAGGCAGCACTAGTAGCAAAAATAGTAGAAATCCAGTAGCCTGCCAGCACAAACAAAAGCAAAAAAATCACCGGAATTATCGGACTCATGATCAACGCACTTTTCTGCATGACATAGACATAAGGCACAACAAAAGATAACACAGCCAAAGCGGCTCCCATAAGAGACCAAACTGTACGCTTTCCCACGCCCCAAGGGCTCTGCACCGAAAATCCCCATTCGGTAAGGGCACACCAAAAAACGGTAATTAGCGCCGAAATAGAAGCCATAATAAAAACTAAAGGTTTATAAAGCCCCTGCCATTTCTGCAAAGAAGCATTCACTCCCGTACCAATAAATGAATGGGCTGCCAAAGAGCCAGCCTCATAAGCAATCAGCCCCAAAATCCCCATCCAGACAATTATCCCCAACATATACAAGGCCATTCTTGCATTTCTGCTCATTACAAAATCTCCCTTCAACGCGCATTTATGACTAGATTTATATTCACCAGCGCCGGCTGCGCTGCGCTTAACATGGTATCCCTAAGTGACTCCAGGATATGCTGAAGGTTGGCCGTTTTCGAACCGTCAAAAGCATTCGGATCCAAATCAATATTAGCCATATTCCAGTCTTTTACCCAAGGTGGCAGTTTCAAGCTGCGTGGTTCCGGAGCCAATCTGGCATGAATGAAATTCACATGTCCCATGGAAATCGCCTGATCTGGTACAAATGTCAATGTCGCATTATAGTTTCCTTCCCCGTCCACGGGGCCAACTTCTATTTGAGGCGCATCCTGACCAGCATCTACTTTCTTCCATTCTCCACTTTCTTCATCCAATGCAAAAACCTGCATAACCTTTTCCAACTTCTGCATATTCGCTAAGCAGGCACCATTCATTGGCCGATATTTACAGGTTACCGTCAGACCAGTCTCATTACTGCTGCTGTCATAGCCAAATTCTCTAACTCGTTTGTCCTTAATTTCCAAACTTTCATTGCTATAGAGATTTTTACTATCCGTCACCTGCAAATCAGGAAAAGAAGTTTGCTCTGCGCCCAAGTTTTCTAAAAATACAGCATACTGCATCTCTACGACGCCCGCCTCTCCGGCAAAATGTTCCTGCCAGCGCTGCAAAAAGTCCTTAATGTCCTGCTCCGGTCCCATTATGAACAGATAAAAGGGCCGAAACTTAGCTGTTTCATTTCCGCTATCCCAGCTGAACTTAGCCGCATTCACTCCCACATCATAGATATCTCCCTGAAATGGATTTTTCACGCCTATGACGGCCACGCCAAGATGCTTTGCAAAGTATTTCTCACGAAGTTTCTGAGTAACATTACTCCAATCTGCATCACTTTCAAACAAATCCGTAACTACAATGGAAAGATGATCAGCGTTAGCTTCATCTATTACACGACCAAAAGATGTAACCAATTCCGTATAAGCATCCGGACTACTAAAAGAACGATAAGAACGACCTTCCATCGGTGTAACTGCTTCACCGAAGCGGAAAAAATGCGTTTCCCCCATCGAAGAAGCAATCTCCCCCAAATTATCCGGCAAGGTTCTGTACAACCCCGTCTGCAGAGCAGTATATCCCCGCATTGACTCTGTAGCATCCCAATAAATATCCACTATCGGTGCCGATTGTCCTACTGTTTCCGATTGTCCCACTTCTTTAGGTATCTCTATGACTGAAATTTTTTCATTGCCGCACCCAGAAATAATTAGTCCCATGAGTACCATTAGAAGAACCAACAAACTATGCATTTTTTTTCTCAAAATATCCCGCCTTTCACGCCCAAGCCAGTATCAAACGCCTAATATCTCTGCCATTTATCTATAATACCAGCACGATATCCAACCACTCAGCTCTGCTTCGCAGAGCATCATAGTTTGAACCCACTGATTTTTACAATAAAAAAAGCCTCAACAGACTACTGTCAAGGCTAATAATGCAATTAATGTCCTTCTAAAAATATTCAAACACATTGCAAAATCTACATTCTCACCAACAGAAACAATCAGCCAAGTCCTATCAAAACAATACATCTGCTTCAAAAATATTTTTTTCGTTGACTTTTAATATCTTTTAATTTTCTTCTAATATTATAGCATGATTCATTATCTATCCGCAACCAATCTTCTATCATAATTAGCTAACTCAACCATATTAAACATACTGATTTTTTATTCCACCCCATAATACTGCAACAGTGCCTGCGTGCCCTTATTGCCTTCGCCCAGCCGCTCCATCTGCCGCACCTCGCCGAGCACCTGCGCCAAAACCGGCAATGCTGTACCATAAGCCGCCGAAGTCTCGGTACCGATGGCCAAATCCTTACCAAAATGTTTCAGCATAAAGCCCGGCTCAAAGTCTCCATCCAAACCACGGCGCACGACATTGCTCATTTGGAAACTGCCTGCAGCCCCCGCTGAAATCGCCTGATAGGTTTTCTCCAAATCAATCCCCGAAGCCTTGGCATAGGCATAAGCCTCACAAGCCCCGGCCAAAGCGCCGGCAATGGCAATTTGATTGCAGGCTTTGGCCTTCTGCCCGGCGCCTGCCGTCCCCATGTAGACCAGATTTGTCCCCATGGCCGAAAAAACCGGCTTTAAGGCAGCAAAGGAACTTTCCTCCCCGCCCACTAAAATGGATAAGGTGGCATTCTTCGCCCCGGTATCCCCACCGGTCACAGGCGCATCTACCGCATGAATCCCCCGCTCCTGCGCACAGGCAAAGATTTTCTCCGCCAGTATCGGGGAAGAAGTCGTCATATCCACCACATAGGCACCAGCCTTGGCATTGGCCAAAATCCCATCTTCGCCGAGATAAACTTCCTCCACATCTTTTGGATAGCCCACAATCGTAATGACCACATCCTGCCCCTTGGCACAGGCACCAGGGCTCTCACACCACTGCGCCCCCTTGGCGAGCAGCCCTTCCGCCTTGGCCTTAGTGCGGTTATAAACGCTAACCTTGAACCCTGCATCCAACAAATGCCCAGCCATAGCCGCCCCCATAATACCCGTACCAATAAAGCCGATATTCTTAATGCCCATATTCATCTTCCTTTCCACAGATAACTCCAAACATAGAAAGACTTCGCTCCGCAAAGCAAATTTCCTGCAAAATTTCTTCGCATCCTACCTTTTCAACGCCGGCAACGGCAGCTGCGCCAACAGCACCGCCACAAACACCAGCCCGCAGCCAAAAATCTCGCGCCCACTCATCACTTCGCCCAGCACAGCCCAGCCGGCCAGCACCGCAAACACGGATTCCAGACTCATCAGCAAAGTCGCAATGGTGGGGTCGGTATACTTCTGCCCCAAAATCTGCAGGGTATAGGCAATGCCGCTCGAAATTATCCCTGCAAAGAGCAGCGGATAGCGCGCCGCCCACAGCATTTCCCAGGTTATGGTCTCAAAAGCCGCCGTCAACACGCTGGCAAAGACAAAGGACACCGCAAACTGCACCCATGACAGCTTGATTCCATCCGCCTTTTTCTTCATAAAATGGTCAATGACGAGAATGTGCAGCGAAAAGAACACTGCACAACAAAGCGTCAGAAAATCGCCATAGCCCACGGACAATTCCTCATTGACGCAGAGAAAATAAAAGCCCACAATGGCCAGCAGCACGCAAAACGCCAACACTTTCGGAATCCGCTTGCCCAGCACTCGCTCCATCAACGGCACCATGATGATGTACAGCGCTGTGATAAAACCGGCCTTGCCTGCCGTGGTATAACAGATGCCCACCTGCTGCAAGGCATCGGCCACCCCCAAGGTCAGCCCGCAGTACAAGCCGCCCCAAAGCGTTGGCCGGTCGGGCGCAAATTTTTCCCACAAGCCAGCCTGCGGATTTTTCCACGCCTGCACGCTGAACAGGAAAATCACTGGAATCAGCGCGAGCATTGCCAGCACATAACGGGCCGCACAAAAGGTAAACGGGCCGATATAATCCATACCCGCACTCTGCGCTACAAAGCCGCCGCCCCAAATCATCGCCGTCATAAGCAACATTATATTGCCTTTTAATCTATCGCCCACAAAAATCCTCCCTACCTGAATCTTTCTTCCATTATACTGCTTTTAAGCAAATTTGCGCAAAAAATGCTTGCATTATTCGTCCAAAAAAGGTAAAATACTATCATGTGTCAATGCACATATCAATTGTGAAATGAATCCATTCAGCATCAACCCTAGCTACGTATGGATTTCACTAAACAGTAAGTCGGATTGTTCCGGAGGTGAAACCAAATGGCAGTACCAAAGAGAAAAATGTCCAAGGCCCGCCGCGACCAGCGCCGTGCTAATTGGAAGTTAGAAGCACCGGGCTTTGTTTCCTGCCCCCAGTGCCACGAACCGAAGATGCCTCATCATGTATGCCCTGAATGCGGCTACTATGACGGCAAGGAAGTTGTTGCCGCTGCTGAATAAGCAGCACCTCGTAACCGGATAATCTCACGATTGTCCGGTTATTTTATTTTTATCCAGGAGTGTGTGTATGGTTAAATCATTTAAGTCCATTTCCCTTGTGCGCAATGCCCGTTTAGACCAGGGCCTGTCCTGCAGCCGCCTGGCCCTCATGTGCGGTATGCGTCCTTCCCTGATTATCGAATTCGAACAAGGCAAACGCCCCATTTGCTGCGAAAGCTACGAAAAAATTCTGGCCGCACTCGGCCGTATGGATATTGCTACGGTATAAGAAAAACCTTCCCTTATTTCGCGGGAAGGTTTTTTCTTGCCATTATTACTGCGCGATAATCTCGTTGGCCACATGCTCAGCATTGGTGCCGATGACAACCTGCACCGCATTGCCCGTAGCAAAAGCACCGCGCACGCCGTTAACTTTTTTAACGCGCTCCAAATCCATCTTGTTGACGTCCTTTACCGTGCAGCGCAGACGCGTAGCACAGTTGGAGATTTCCTCCAGATTTTCCTTGCCGCCAAGAGCGGAGAGTACCTGCTTGGAAAGCTCACTCATGGTAAGTTCTTCACTGCTTGCCGGCATATCTTCATCATAGCGGCCAATGGTCGGAATGTCGAACTGACGGATAGCCCAGCTGAAAATACCGTAATACAGGATGAACACGCCAATCCCAATGGCGATAATCAGTTCCGGCTTCGTTGCCAGGCCCCAGTCAATCACATAGTCGATAAAACCGGCAGAGAAACCAAAGCCGTCCAGTACGCCCAGCGAATACGTTACCGCCAGCGAAAGGCCGGTGAGCACGGCATGCACCGCATAGAGTGCTGGCGCCAGGAACATGAACATGAACTCAATGGGTTCCGTAATACCCGTGAGGAATGCCGTGAAGGCCACAGAGGCCAGCATACCGCCGATTTTAGCGCGGTTCTCCGGCTTAGCCGCATGGTACATGGCCAAGGCCACTGCCGGCATACCAAACATCATCATCGGGAAGAAGCCCGCCATGAACATACCTGCCGTGGGGTCACCTGCAAAGAAGCGGTTGAGGTCGCCAGTAGCCACTGCTCCAGTCACGGGATTGGTATACTCACCGAACACAAACCAGATAAAGCTGTTGAGGATATGGTGCAACCCCACCGGAATCAACAGGCGGTTGAGCACACCATAGACAAAGGTTCCCAATGCGCCAGCACCGATAATCCATTCGCCTACGGCATGGATAACGGCCTGACAGGGGCCCCAGATTACGCCAAAGACAGCCGCCAGGACGATGGACACCGCTGCCGTGATAATCAGGACAAAGCGGCGTCCGCCAAAGAATCCCAGATATTCCGGCAGTTTCACTGTATGATAGCGGTTGTAGAGAATACCGGCTTCAAGACCGCTGACAATACCAGCCAAAACACTCATATTGAGCGTTTCATCAATCGTCTTGAGTGCCGAGGTCAAAATCAAATAGCCGATAGCCCCCGCAAGACCTGCCGCACCATTGTTATCCTTGGCCAATCCTACGCCAATACCAATCGAAAAAATCAGTGCCAGATTATCAAAGACCGCTCCACCGGCCTTGGTGATAAACGGGATGTTCAGCACATCCGGCGCACCGAGACGCAGCAGCAACGCCGCTGCCGGCAGAACCGCAATCGGTAGCATAAGGGCCTTGCCAATGCTTTGCAGCTTGGTAAACCAATTACTCATAATATTCACTCCCTATAAAAAATACGAGGCAGTATATACTGCCTCGCTTATTCTAACATAATTATCTAAATATTACAATGTGTACAATTTATCCACAGTCCAATTAGCCAAGAATCTTTTGTAATGCCGCCCAGTCGGGAACTGCCGCGGCCTTTTTGACTTTGGCCAGTTTTTCCGCATCAGCAGCGGGCAGCTGATAACCCGATAGTTCCCCTAACATATACATCAGGCTGTCATAGTCAAAACTTGCCACAATCTCAGCCAGCGCCTGCCAGGCTTCTGCCAGCTCCGCAGAACTTATGGGCGCTTTTTCCTGCGCCGTATCTTCAGCCGGAAGCAGCATGGACAGACTGCCCGTATAGCTGCGATAGAGTTCCAAAAGCGGCGCGGTGCCTGCTTCTATCTCATCACAGTAACAATTGTTGCCCGCATCTTCCAGACGGCGGGCTTTCTCCGAAAGCTCCATTGCACCGATAACCCGCGCCGTACTCTTGAGGGCATGTACCTTGGTCGTATAGTTATCCCAATCATCCGTATCGTAGTAACGCTGAATTTCATCGGCATTGCTTTCGATGGACTGCGCAAAAACCTTCAAGGCATCCATATAGGCCGCCACCGAGCCGCAATGCTCTACCCCCTTATGCGGCTCCAGCCCCACCACATATTCCAGCCAGTCGGGCAGTTTTTCCTCCTGCACCTGCGGCAGTACCCCCTCCGCCCGCACTTTCTCCTGCGGCAGTAATCTATGCAGCATTTCCTCTAATTTATGGCTGTCAATGGGCTTGGTCAGATAATCGTCAAAACCTGCCGCCATGTATTCCTCCCGTGCACCGCTGACGGCATTGGCGGTAAGGGCCACCACGGGCGTATGCTTATTGGGGAAATCTGCCGCCTCACTCATTTTTTGCAAACGCTGCAGGGTTTCCACGCCGTCAATGCCCGGCATGCGGTGGTCGAGGAAAATCACATCATAGGCCGTCTCGCCTGCCAGTTTCAGACACTCAAAACCGCTCATGGCCGTATCGACCTGTACCTGCGTCTGTTTCAGCAGCCCCTTCACCACGGTAAGATTCATGGCAGTATCATCCACCACAAGAATTCTGGCATCGGGTGCCACAAAGCTTTCCTTGTAAACCGTCTGCGAGGCCATCATGCGGCGATAGGCCTCCTCGTAGTTGCCCATAGGCGACCAGTTGAGCACTTCCTGCTCTACGGTATAGAAAAACTCCGAACCCTGCCCATAGACGCTTTCGACTTCCAAATGACTGTCCATCATTTCCAGCAGCTTTTTGGTGATATTCATGCCCAGCCCCGTACCCTCAATGGTGCGGTTGCGTTCTTCTTCAATGCGCTCAAAGGCATGATAGAGCTTTTCGATATCTTCCTTTTTGATGCCAATCCCCGTATCCTTGACGGCAGTTGTCATCGCAATGCGGTTTTCGCCAATCTTTTTATAGGACAGCCGCAGGGTGACGCTGCCTTCTTCCGTATACTTTACGGCATTGGTCAGGATATTTACCGCCACCTGCCGCAGACGAATTTCGTCCCCTTTCAGAATACTGGGCATATCATCGGGGATTTCCACATGGAATTTCAGCCCCTTCTTCTCCGCCCGCTGACGAATCATATTCACCAAATCATTCAGTAGGGAGCTTACGGCATATTCCACGGGAATAATCTCCATCTTGCCCGCTTCAATCTTGGAAAAGTCCAGAATATCATTGACCAGTCCCAAAAGGGTTGTGCCTGCCGTACGAATGTTCTGGGCATATTCCCGCGTTTGTTCCTCCTGAGTTTCCCGCAGAATCATCTCGTCCATGCCCAGCACCGCATTGATGGGTGTGCGGATTTCATGGCTCATCGAGGAGAGAAACTGACTCTTGGCAATGCTGGCGGCCTTGGCGGCATGCGCCATTTCCAAAAGCTCCTTATTGGAGTCAGCCAGTTCCTTGGTCACGGCATCCAGAAAAGCCGCCATGCGCACAGCCAGAGGAATGACGTAATGCTTTTCCTCGGCTGCCATTTCCTCATAACATTCCGGCAGGACTTTTATCGGCCCTTCCCGGAACCCCACACTGACCAGCGCGCTGTTTAAGATACCGCCCTGCCCCTCATAGCAATAAATTTCCGAGGTGCCGTAGTTGGCAATCAGCTGGGGAGCAAACCGCCGGTAAAAATCCTGCTCCTTGCCGGCCAGCTCTTTCAAAAAGAACGTGCGGTTGCCGCACAGGGTCAATATAACGGATTCCGGCGCAAAACAGCAGAGTTTTTCACTGGCCATGTCCGTTTCCTGCAGCAGATTGGCCGGCACGGCATAGGTCAGCCGCATCTTCTCCCCCAAATGCACATCACCGCTGAAATAAATCCGCCCTTCATCATCATAAACCGGCGGCACTCTGGCAATCAGGCAGCCGTTGCGCTCCACAGACAGCGGAAATTCGGAAATATTGTAAACAAAATTATCATCCGGCGTGACCTGCAGATAATGCTCATAAATATTCGTAGCCGGCATGCCGTTGATCTTTGCCACACAGGTATCGCCCACCATTTCCGTGACTTCGAGCTCCTTGCCTATCGGCTTCCAGCCCAGCACATAATCGCCCATTACCTGCAAATCTTCCCCGCAAAAGGCCGCCATGAGAATGCCGCTTTCATAGAACTTACTGCCCGTAATTAAATTGCCGTATCTTACCTTATCCTTCAATAAATTAAACAGATTCCGGCATTCCAAAGGCGCAGAGGTAATATCCTCCATCATACTGACTACCGTACCAAAGACCACCGTATGCGGATTTTCCGCCGCCAGCCCCTGCAAAAAATGCGTAAACCGCGTTCCCATACCCGCGCAGTATATCCCGATGGCCTTGATATCCGGAATGACGCTGAGTTTTTTGCCCCACTTACGGCCTTCTGCTTCATAATCATCCGGACAGCCCGGATATTCCAAAACCTCCACTCTGCCGGATTCCCAGAAATTGGCATTTATCTGCAATTTTACCGTTTCCAATGTCTGCACAAAGAGCGTTTCCGTCATGCCCGTGAGCACCGCCTGGGGAAGTTTTTCCCGAATCAGCGCATGAATCTCCTTCCCCAGTTCCGGCTTAAAGCCGCTGAAGACCAGATGCAGATAAAGACAACTGGCATGAAGCCTGTTAAAGCGTTCCTGTATCTCCTGCAGCTGCGGCAGGATTTCCGTCAGAATATCTTCCTGCCTGTCTACAGGCAGGGTTATGGCGTAGTTTTTTTGCAGCACTATCCTGCATCTCCCCGGAAAAGCAATACAGCTTAGGAACTGTTACGAAATAAATCAGTTCCTTACTGAATGTTGTTATCGTGAAGTTTCTGGTACTTCTGCTTTTCAAAGAAATCATCTATGGCGGCAATCAGCTTGGGCCGTTCCATGGATTTTAAGAGATAGCCGTCCGGCTTCAAGGCCAGCACCTTCATGACGCTTTCCCGGTCGCCCTTGCCGGTGAGGAAAATCACGGGAATGGAATCCACCTTGGACTCACTCCGAATCATCTCCAGCACCTGCGGGCCGGAGGTCACGGGCATTTCATAATCGAGCAGGATTAAATCCGGCGTATTATCGGCAATATACATGAGTGCCTGCGCCCCGGAAGTCACGATAGTCACCCGGTATTTGGCCGACAGCCAGTCCTTGACCATCTTGAGGAAGGTGCTGTCATCATCCACCAGCAGAATGTTTTTCCGTCTGGCTAAATCGTCGTTGGCGGAGAGCAGCCAGTCCAGCTGTTCCACCAGTTTCTTCATATCAAAAGGACGCTCCACCGTAGCAGCAACGAGCGCCGCCGGAATCGAATGATTTACCGTCTCGATTTCCGCAGCAGTTCCCACCAGTACCAGAAGTTTGTCCTCCTCGGTGCAGATATCCTTCAGGTACACCAATGTTCCGGCAATATCATCCACATAATCCCCCAGGTACATGAGAAATAGTTCTGTTTCCCCTTTGTGCGCAGCAATATCTTCCATGGTCGGTTCGGTTTCCACCACCGAATAACCATCATCAGCCAGATTTTTTACAATCGTATTCAACATGAAGGATTTGCCCTTGTGAATCAGGAGTATCTTCTTTTCCATTGTCCTCTTTCCTTCCTGCAACAATCCAAATTTCATCACTCTACATTCGTGCCACTATGTTTTCTTACTTCGCCACAATAGCCAAAAAACCTGCTCTATGGTATACTAAGAGCAGGTTTTATTTATTATTTCATCAGATAGGAGCTATCACTATGTCCAAACAATACAAGAAATTGCAAAACAAGCTGCACCCTAAGGCGGTAAAACAGGAACCAAAGGAAAAAGTGGGCAAAGACTACCTGCTGCTCACGATGATTGCGATTACCTTCGTACTGACCTTTGTCGGCTGGGAGCATTTCGATAACACCAACCGGGCCATGTACTTTTTGCTGACGCTGTCCCTGACGCTTACTTATCTCTATCGTCATGCAGGTTTTTCCGACAATGTCAAAGCCTATGTCAACGCCGCCAGCCTTGGTTCTATCGGTCTGGCTGTAGCCCTTTTCCTCATCAATCTCTACTATCAGTTCTTCGGCTAATCCTCCTCTACTTTTCCCTTGACCATTTTTTCAAATTTTGTGCGGGGAATGAGAATGAGATGACCACACCCCTGGCACTTTAGACGGAAGTCCATGCCCACACGCAGGATTTCCCAGTTAAAACTGCCGCAGGGGTGTTTCTTTTTTAAGCGGACAATATCGCCCAGTTCGTAGTTTACCTTTTCCATGATGTTATCCTTTCTGCAGTGAGGTGTTTTTATGGAAGTTGCCGTTTTACAAATGCAGGTGGCTTGCGGCCAGCCGGAACAAAATATCGAAAACCTCCACCATCTAGCCGACCAGGCAATGGAAGCACAGCCGGATGTGCTGCTGCTGCCGGAACTCTGGCGGCAGGGCTTTTATCCCCGCCCTGTTCTCTCCTATGCCGATGCCGACGGACATGAAACCCGCGCAGTTCTTGCCGACATCGCCCGGAAGTATCAGGTCAATGTCGTGGGCGGCACGGTAGCCAACGCCATTGGAGACAAGGTCTTTAACACCAGCTATATCTTTGACCGTTTGGGACACCTTGTTGCCACCTACCATAAGGCCCACCTGTTCTCGCCCAGCGGCGAAGCTGATGATTTCACCGCCGGAGACAGTCTCGTGACCTTTACACTGGACGGCATAAAATGCGGCATATTGGTCTGCTATGATGTACGTTTCCCCGAAGCGGCACGCAGGCTCGCCCTTGATGGCATCTCCGTACTCTTTGTCCCTTCAGCATGGCCGCTTAAACGGCTGATTCACTGGCAAACCCTTATCCGGGCCAGAGCCATCGAAAACCAGTTATTCGTAGTGGCCTGCAACGCCGCCGGAACAGATGGCAGCAACCAAAAACTTGCCGGACATTCGGCCATCATTGACCCATGGGGCGAAATCCTCGCCACTGCCGACGAAGAAGAAACCATCTTGCAAGGCAACCTGCGGCTGGCCGTACAAGCCCAGATAAAAGATACCATGAATGTATTCGGTGACCGGCGTCCGGCACTTTATAAAAAAACTCCCAATTAAGGGAGTTTTTTGCTATGAAATCTTATACATTAAACCGGAAGTTTACCACATCGCCGTCCTGCATGACGTAGTCCTTGCCTTCCACACGCACCTGGCCTTTTTCGCGGGCAGCGGCTACACTGCCGTTAGCTACAAGGTCATCGTAGTTGACGATTTCGGCGCGAATAAAGCCGCGTTCAAAGTCCGTATGAATCTTGCCGGCAGCCTTCGGTGCCGTGGTGCCCTTGGTAATCGTCCAGGCACGGCATTCATCAGGGCCGGCGGTCAGGAAGGTCTGCAGCCCCAAGAGTTCAAAGGCGGCTTTAATCAGGCGGTCAAGGCCGCTTTCCGTTTCGCCCAAATCCTCAAGGAATGCCTTGGCTTCTTCGGCATCGAGCTCTGCGATTTCGGCTTCCACCTTGGCAGAGATTGCCACGACTTCCGCATTTTCGGCCTTGGCAAATTCCTTGACCTTCTGCACATAGGCGTTTTCCTCATAAGCCGTAGCCACTTCATCTTCAGCCACATTCGTAACATAGAGGGTCGGCTTCAAGGTCAGCAGGTTGATGTCCTTAATCATTTCGAGCTCGTCAGCAGTGAGTTCCACCTGACGGGCCGGTTTGCCATTATCGAGGCTTTCCTTAATGCGGCGCAGGATTTCATCTTCGACCTTGGCCTCCTTGTTGCCGGATTTGGCAATCTTAGCCAGACGCATGATGCGCTTCTCCACCACTTCGAGGTCGGCAAGGCATAATTCCGTCTGAATAATATCGATATCGCGCAGCGGGTCAACGCCGCCTTCCACATGGGTGATGTTGGCATCATCAAAGCAACGCACCACATGCGCCACAGCATCTACCTGGCGAATGTGCTCGAGGAACTTGTTGCCCAGGCCTTCACCGTTAGCAGCGCCCTTAACGAGCCCTGCAATGTCCACGAAGCGGACGGATGCCGGCGTGGTCTTCTTGGAATCATACATCTTGTGCAGAACGTTCAAGCGTTCATCAGGCACGGCCACTACGCCTACATTGGGTTCAATGGTGCAGAAGGGGAAGTTGGCCGCTTCTGCTCCGGCCTTGGTGATGGCATTAAAGAGGGTGCTCTTGCCTACGTTAGGCAGGCCCACAATGCCGACTTCTAAATTACTCAATTTCTAAAACACCTCATCATCATTACAGCGTGCCGAAAATACGGTCGCCGGCATCGCCGAGGCCCGGTACGATATAGCCTTTTTCATTGAGCTTTTCATCAATGGCAGCTACATAAACCGGTACGTCGGGATGTTCTTCGTTAATCACTTTAATGCCCTCAGGCGCAGCCACCAGACACATCAGCGTAAGGCTCGTTGCACCTTTTTCCTTTAAGAGGGTCAACGCTGCGGAGGCACTGCCCCCCGTTGCCAGCATGGGGTCAACCACAATCAGGGCGCGTTCTTCCACATCACCGGGCAGCTTGCAGTAGTATTCCACCGGTTTCAGCGTCTTGGGGTCGCGGTACATGCCTACATGACCAACGCGGGCAGCAGGAATCATGTTGACCACACCGTTGAGCATGCCCAAACCTGCACGCAGAATGGGCACAACGCCCACTTTCTTGCCGGCTAGCACTTTAGCCGTGCATTTTGCTACCGGGGTTTCGATTTCAATATCCTTGAGCGGGAAATCCCGGGTGATTTCATAAGTCATGAGCATGGCGATTTCTTCGAGGAGCTCGCGAAAATCCTTCGTACCCGTATCCTTCTGGCGCATCATGGTGAGTTTGTGCTGAATCAGGGGATGGTCAATTACATTTACATTAAGCTTGTCAGACATGTTCATTCTCCTTTACATCTCTGCATAGAGCGGATATTTCTTGCACAGGGCGGCAACCCGCTTACGTGCTTCGGCTTTCTTTTCCTCATTTTCTGTATCGCTCAGGACAAGAGCGATGATTTTGCCGACTTCCTGCAAGTCAGCTTCCTTAAAGCCCCGGGTAGTGAGCGTAGGTGTGCCCAGGCGCAGGCCGCTGGTCACAAAGGGTGACAATGGCTCGAACGGAATGGTATTACGATTAGCGGTGATATTCACTTCATCGAGCACCGTCTGTGCCGTCTTGCCCGTAATGCCCTTATTCGTAAGGTCTACAAGCATCAGATGATTGTCCGTACCGCCAGACACAATGCGGAAGCCTTCCTCCTGCAAAGTCTTGGAAAGCACCGCCGCATTCTTGACCACCTGCTTGGCATATTCCTTGAACTCCGGCCTTAGCGCCTCTCCCAAAGCCACAGCCTTGGCCGCAATCACATGCATCAAGGGCCCGCCCTGAATGCCGGGGAATACGGCCTTGTTGAACTGCTTGCCAAATTCGGCGTCACGGCAAAGAATCATGCCGCCGCGCGGGCCGCGCAGAGTCTTATGCGTCGTTGTCGTAACCACATCGGCATACGGAAGCGGACTGGGATGCTCACCTGCCGCCACCAGGCCGGCAATATGAGCGATATCCACCATCAAATACGCGCCGACACCATGCGCGATTTCCGCCAGACGCGGGAAATCAAGCGTGCGGGCATAAGCAGAGGCCCCGGCTACAATGAGTTTGGGCTTGCATTCCTTAGCCTTTGCCTCCAGTGCATCATAGTCGATGGTTTCCGTCTCCTTGTCCACGCCATACGGCACAATGTTGAAGTACTTGCCGGACATATTGACCGGCGAGCCATGGGTCAGATGGCCGCCATCATTGAGGTTCATGCCCATCACCGTATCACCGGGCTGTAAAAGGGCAAAGAACACCGCCATGTTGGCCTGTGCACCGGAGTGCGGCTGCACATTGGCATATTCGGCACCAAAGAGTTTTTTCGCCCGTTCAATGGCCAGCGTCTCTACTTCATCCACGAATTCGCAGCCGCCATAATAACGTTTGCCGGGATAGCCTTCGGCATACTTATTGGTGAGCACACTGCCCTGGGCAGCGAGCACAGCGGGACTGACAATGTTTTCCGAAGCGATAAGCTCCAGTTTCTCCCGCTGGCGATTCAGCTCACCATTGACATACTTGGCAATTTCCGGATCAGACTGCTGCAGAACTTCCTTTAGATTCATGTAGAGACCTCCTTTGAGCCCTTGGCTCAGAC